>NZ_SATR01000050.1 GCF_004551525.1 Vibrio ouci
GAATTGCTTTTGCGCCCAAAGAGTTGGCTCTATATAAGTCATGGTAATCATCCTTGTCATTGCTTAGATGATCAGATCATGGAACATGCAATTAGTTCAAAAAAAATCCCCAAGCTGTGGCTTGGGGATTTGTGTATAAGAGACAGGCTTGTTGCAGCCCTTTTGCTTTTATTGAATTCATTCTGAGAGGAGGTTATTTGAGATTGTGTTGAATGAGTTCAATAAGTTCGTTTTCAGTTTCTGGCATTTTTTTTAGTTCGACGGCACATGAAGCGCCACCTTTAAGCATGTAAGCGCTGGTAGTGCAGTGATCATGGTGAAACCACTTTCCATCAATACAAACGTCTGTATAACAGCGAGGGTCTTGTTTCAATTCCATAATTCAATCCTTTGTTAAAGAGTTATTAACATATATTAAACATAGCCTTGTTTTTAATATGGTTAATTGATCTAAATCAATTCTATGTGGCCTATATACCAAGGTAGTAGTGATACTGAGCACAAGTTGTAACAACAAAAAAGGGAGCGAGTGCTCCCCAAATGCAGTGTATTGTTGGTTACGCTTGCGCGTATAAGTAGGTGCGATAACCGCCGATGAGGTTTTTAGCTTTATAGCCGTTGTTAACCAATTGTCTGTACGCGACATTGCCACGCAAGCCTACTTGGCAGTAGATGATGATTTCTTTGTCTTTGGGTAGCTCTTCCATACGTTGGCGAAGCTGATCCACTGGAATGTTTATCGCTCCTTTGAGATAGCCCACTGACTGTAATTCCCCAGGATTGCGAACATCGAGAAGAATCTGATCATCAGTTAGATTGGTTATCTCATCATAATGTATTGCCGTTGCATCGCCTTTGATGAGGTTATTTGCAACAAATGCGGCTTGGTTAATGACATCTTTAGCACTGCCGAAAGGAGGAGCGTAAGTCAGCTCCAAATGTTGCAGCTGTTCAACTGTCATCCCAGCACGTTGCGCCACCGCCATGACGTCGATACGTTTGTCTATGCCATCTTTGCCGACCGCCTGAGCACCTAGAATCTTTCCAGACTTAGGATCGAAGAGCATCTTAAAAGACACAATCTCAGCGCCAGGGTAATAGCTCGCATGACTTGCGGTGTGTACGTAGACTTTCTCGTAGTCAACACCATCGCGCTTAAGTTGCTTCTCGTTTTTACCTGTCGAGGCTATAGCAAGCTCAAACACCTTACAAATAGCGGTACCTTGGGTGCCTTGATATGTTTCGCTTCTGCCCAGCATATTGTCTGCTGCCATGCGGCCTTGTCTGTTTGCTGGCCCGGCAAGCGGTACAAGTGTTTGCGCGCCTGTCACAAAATCTTTTTCTTCAATGGCATCGCCAACAGCAAAGATCGAAGGATCCGATGTCTGCATCATATCGTTAGTTTTGATGCCGCCTAATGGTCCAAGTTCTAACCCAGCCTGAACGGCGAGATTAGTCTCAGGGCGAACACCAATTGCCATGATCAACAAGTCGGTTTCTAACTGTTGGCCATTATTCAGTGACAGGAGTAAGTTCTCGTTGTCCTTGTGAGGTTGGTATTCAATGGCTTCTAGTGCCACGCCTAACTGTAAATCGATGCCTTTTTGTTTGATTTCTGCATGGACAAAGCCTGCCATTTCACGATCGACTGGCGTCATGACTTGATCAGCCATTTCAATCAAAGAAGTTTGTATGCCTAATGCGTGGAATGCTTCCATCATCTCTAGTCCGATAAAGCCGCCACCAACAACCGTAGCATGCGTTACTTGTTTGGTTTTGAGGACATTGAGGATTTTATCCATATCGGGAATATTACGAAGAGAATGGGTGAGTGGGTTATCAATCCCTGGGATAGGCGGAACGACAGGTGAAGCGCCAGGACTTAGGAGTAAGAAATCATAGCTTTCTGTATATTCGCTACCATCAAGAACATTTTTAACAGTGACAGATTTATTGCTTCGATCGACCGAAATCACTTCATTCATGACTCTGGCATCAACGTTGAAACGAGCTAAAAAGCTTTCCGGTGTTTGAAGCAACAGCTTGCCTCTGTCTTGGATCTCACCACCAATATGGTACGGAAGACCACAGTTAGCAAAAGAGACATGTGGGCCGCGCTCGAACATGACGATTTCAGCGTCTTCGCTTAAACGACGAGCTCTTGCCGCGGCAGAGGCTCCACCAGCTACGCCCCCAACAATCAAAATCTTAGTCATCAATCGCTCCTTTCAACGTTTATATGATGAGGTAATGCATCCACTATAAAAACATTAATTAGCAATGTCTAATGTTAATTTATCTAATTACGAAAATACTAAATTAGTATTGACTAAATTAAATTAATTAGTAAACTCTAATGTAAGTTAAAGTTTGAAGGAGGCTAAGATTTGCAAGCCATAGAATTAACCAAAATGCAGAGTAACGTCCTTGAGGCGTCAGAACTGCTAAGAGTCATGGCACACCCTGAGAGGCTGATGGTGCTATGTCAGCTAACTCAAGGTGAAATGGGCGTTGGTGAGTTGCAAGAGCAATCCACTCTTAGTCAATCTGCTTTTTCACAACATTTAACGGTACTGCGCAAGCATCGTCTTATCGCTGCGCGTAAATCATCACAACAAGTGTTCTATTCACTGTCAGATCCGCGTGTAGAGCAGCTAATTTCGACACTACACAGTGTGTTTTGTGACTCGGAGGAGAAGGTTGATGTTTGATTCGATTCCTTGGATATCATTATTGGGTGGCATGCTCTTAGGTGTGTCAGCGCTATTGTTGATGTTGGTCAATGGTAAAACAGCGGGCATTAGTGGTGTCGTCAATGGGCTCATTACCCCAACAAAAGGGAACGTACAGTGGCGTTTGCTGTTTGTCGGTGGAATGGTCCTTGGTGGAGCGTTAGCGATGACGCAATTTGAGATTGCTGCTCCAGACTTTGCTCAAATTCCATTTGCTGCTTTGGTTGTTGGTGGATTATTAGTCGGATTTGGAACTAGGGTAGCGAACGGGTGCACCAGTGGCCATGGCATATGTGGTATAGGACGCTTATCTAAACGGTCTATTCTCGCGACGCTGGTATTTATGCTGACTGCCGCAATTACCGTTTATCTACGTTTGCATTGATAAGGGACGAAAAATGAAGAAATTGATGATTACGTTAACGCCTCTTATTAGCGGCCTATTGTTTGGGGTGGGGATGTCGCTATCTGGCATGATCGATCCGCAAAAGGTGATTGGCTTTTTGGATGTCGCTGGTAGTTGGGACCCAAGTTTAGCATTCGTGATGGGCGGTGCATTGGCGGTATTCATGCCTAGCTACTTTTTACTGATTAAGCCAAGAACGGTGAGCGTAAGCCAAGATAAGATTGCATCACCTTTAAATGCCCAAGTCGATTCACGATTGATAGTTGGCTCGGCGTTATTTGGCATTGGTTGGGGCACAGCTGGTATATGCCCCGGGCCTGCAGTATCAAGCGTATGGTTTGGCGGTTATTCGGTTGTACTCTTTTTATCAACAATGATATTAGGTTCACTGCTAGCCAAACTATTATTGAACCGACGAGAGGCGGCCAGCACTGCCAAAGCTATTTAATAGTCACTGAAATAGGGCAGTGGTCGCTCATTTGATGATTAAGAACGTCATCGACCTTGTAGAGGTTTTGTTTAGGCGAACCAAATGCAAGGTCACTGCTGACAATGATATGGTCGATTAGGGATTTGAATTGGTGAGTTTTGTTGGGGTTATTGCGAGACTTCACCTTACATTTCGCTTTGGTCGTTTTCGTTGCCAGTGTCGCATCAGTGCCCTTTGAAATACCTTTCCACAGCCAATCTCCGTTGTAACCAAGATTGTGGTTAAAATCTCCGAGGATGACATAAGCGTCATTGTTATCCTCACGAGCTTGAATCCATTTATTCAATTGCTCTCCCTGCGCTTTCAATGTTCGACATGCTTTGCTGTCTTTATACGCGCCTGAACAACGCGCTTTTAGGTGAACAGAAAGGGCATGAATGGGTTGCGTTGACTCTGGATACAACACCACATAACTGGCAAATCTAAGTTTGCTGTTACGCGCTAAGTCCAATTGAATATCGGGCTTATCTTCCACAGGCACTCCGCTCTTTACGGCAAACCCTGTGTATTGGTTAATATCACTGAACTGGTGGTACTGGTTTTCACCAAGAGAGCGGTGTGAAAAGTAAACTTGGTATTCGTCACCAATCACTTTTCTCAACGCTTGCTTGTCGTTGACCTCTTGAAACGCAACAACGTCACTATTGAACGAGGCAAAATGTTCGCGTAAGGCTTGGTAGTCTTGTAGTTCACGCTGCGAGGGTTTGAATTTGGCTGATGGATGGCTACTCAACCATTCTAAATTCCAAGCTGAGTAAACAGTATCCGCATAACTGTTAAATGATCCTAATAAAGTGAGGACACTAAGAATTGGCCATGTTTTTTGCATAATAGTTGACGTAATGTTTCGAATTCTATTGCAACCTTTATCCTATAAGTCATCGCAAAAAATCAAGTCTCAAATGCTCCAATTTTGCAATTTTCACGAATTACTTTCTAACTTGGATCAATGCCACCAAGATTGATTTGATCTTGAGCTAGGCTCTCTTTTTATTGATCGAAATCAATACTTTTGGCTGTGTCATCTCGTTAAATACGCCACAACATCTTGTGTCAGCTAAATAATAAATCGCCTATATAGTGTATTTTGTGGATAACTCTGTGAGTATGCTTAGGGTAAGGAGAATCAGTGAAACCAATCGTAATCAAGCGTGATGGGTCGAGAGCACCATTTAGTCGAGACCGTATCCAAGCAGCAGTAGAAGCAGCAGCGGATCACAATAGCCAAGAGATCGCTATTTATGCCCTAAATGTGGCATTAGCAGTTGAGCTCAAGCTACAAGATCGCGATGAAGTTGAGATCACTGAAGTTCAGAACCTTGTTGAAGACGAATTGATGCAAGGCCCTTACAAAGAGTTGGCACGTTCGTACATTGAATACCGCCATGACCGCGATACTGCACGCGAGAAACAGAGTGCGTTGACGCAAGAGATCGAGGGTTTGATCGAAGAGAGCAACTTAGATCTTATCAACGAAAATGCCAACAAAGACGGTAAAGTGATTCCGACACAGCGTGACCTGCTTGCGGGTATTGTTGCTAAGCACTATGCAAAAACCCACATTCTGCCGCGTGACATTGTTCAGGCACATGAGCAGGGTGATATTCACTACCACGATCTAGACTACGCACCGTTCTTCCCAATGTTTAACTGTATGTTGATTGACCTACAGGGCATGCTGACACGTGGCTTTAAGATGGGTAACGCAGAGATTGATACTCCAAAATCAATCTCTACTGCGACAGCGGTAACGGCGCAAATCATAGCGCAAGTAGCAAGCCATATTTACGGCGGCACAACAATCAACCGTATTGATGAAGTACTAGAGCCGTATGTGATGACGAGCTACGATAAGCACTTCGAGATTGCCAAAGAGTGGAACATTCCTGATGCAGAAGCGTTTGCTACTGCTCGCACTGAAAAAGAGTGTTATGACGCATTCCAGTCGCTTGAGTACGAAGTAAACACGCTACATACCGCAAACGGCCAAACTCCGTTTGTTACTTTTGGTTTTGGTCTTGGTACTAGCTGGGCATCGCGTTTGATTCAGCAATCTATTCTTAAGAACCGTATCGCGGGCCTTGGTAAAAACCGTAAAACAGCGGTATTCCCAAAACTAGTGTTTGGTATCAAAGATGGTTTGAACCACAAAGCTGAAGATCCAAACTACGACATTAAAAAGCTCGCTCTAGAGTGTGCTTCTAAGCGTATGTACCCAGACATTCTTAACTACGACAAAGTGGTAGAGATTACGGGTTCATTTAAAACGCCGATGGGTTGTCGCTCTTTCCTTGGTACCTACGAAGAGAATGGCGAACTGATTCATGAAGGTCGTAACAACCTTGGTGTTGTGAGCCTGAACCTGCCACGTATTGCGATTCAAGCAAACGGCAGTGAAGCTAAGTTCTACGAACTACTGAATGCGAAGCTTAAACTGGCTCGACGTGCATTAGAAACACGTATTACGCGTCTTGAAAACGTGAAAGCGCGTGTAGCGCCAATTCTTTACATGGAAGGTGCATGTGGCGTTCGTTTGAAAGCGGATGACTCTATTGCGGACATTTTTAAACATGGTCGCGCGTCTATCTCGCTTGGCTACATTGGTATCCACGAAACGGTTAACGCACTGTTTGGCACAGAAGCACACGTTTATGATGATGCGGTTCTACGTGAGAAAGCGCTTGGCATCATCAAGCACATGAAAGAAGCGGTGAACTCTTGGACTGACGAAACAGGTTACGGCTTTAGCCTATATGGCACACCAAGTGAAAACTTATGTAGCCGTTTCTGCCGCATCGATAACAAAGAGTTTGGTGTGATTAAAGGTGTGACTGATAAAGGTTACTACACCAACAGCTTCCACTTAGATGTGGAGAAGAAAGTAAACCCATACGACAAGATCGACTTTGAGATGCCATACCCAGAAATCTCAAGCGGTGGCTTCATTTGTTACGGTGAGTTCCCGAACATGCAACGCAACGTTGAAGCGTTAGAAAATGTCTGGGATTACAGCTATAGCCGCGTGCCATATTACGGTACCAATACTCCGATTGATGAGTGTTACGAATGTGGCTACAACGGTGAATTTGACTGTACCAGCAAGGGCTTTACGTGTCCGAGTTGTGGTAATCACGATTCAACCAAGGTATCAGTAACACGCCGAGTATGTGGTTACCTAGGCAGCCCAGATGCACGTCCGTTTAACTTCGGTAAGCAAGAAGAAGTTAAGCGTCGAGTGAAGCACCTTTAAAGGCTTACTTCCTCTCTCATACTTTGAAAATCAACCTGTAATGGGTTGATTTTCTTTTCGTCGATAAGGTCTCTTCATGAACTACCACCAATACTATCCAATTGATGTCGTTAATGGTCCAGGTACACGCTGTACGCTGTTTGTATCAGGGTGTATCCACCAATGTCGTGGCTGCTATAACCAATCGACTCAGCGCTTGGACTCTGGGATCTATTTCACTCAAGAGGCTGAAGACCAAATCATTGCCGATTTGAATGACACGCGCATTAAAAAGCGTGGTTTGTCGTTATCGGGTGGCGATCCTTTGCATCCAGCCAATGTGGCGGACATATTGAAGCTGGTTAAGCGAGTAAGAACAGAGTGTCCGGGAAAAGACATCTGGGTTTGGACTGGCTACACATTAAGTGAACTTGATGACGCGCAGAGAGAAGTCGTTGAAAATATTGACGTGCTGATTGATGGTAAGTTTGAGCAAGACAAGAAAGACCTAAACTTGGAGTGGCGGGGTAGTTCGAATCAGATTATCCATACCTTTAAGCTATAGCGAAATTTACTTCTTAGCGTGAAGTTTTGAATGTTGCGTGTATGTTAAATTTTACAGCTTTTAATCCTGATTTTCTCTTGGTCGCTAAAATTTGTTTTTGAATTTGTAAGTTAGATGATAACGTGTCAGCCGTTACTTGAATTTCAAAGGGTTATGACTTTCATGTTTTCTAATCTACCAACTCCAGTATTAGATCCTATTTTATCTCTTTCCGTTGCATACCGTAACGATGATCGCACCAACAAGGTTGACCTTGGCATTGGTGTTTATAAGAACAGCGAAGGCGAAACGCCGGTCATGAAAGCCATTCAAATGGCTCAAGACGTTGTTATCTCAAATCAAAAAACCAAGTCTTATGTAGGCCTTGCCGGTTGTGAAGAATTCAACCAAAGCATGATCGACCTGCTACTGACTGGCACATCGGCGACTGACCGTGTTGCTGCAATCCAAACACCAGGTGCGAGTGGTGCACTACGTATGTTGGGTGACTTAATGAAAGTCGCGCAGCCAGATACGACCGTTTGGATCTCGAATCCAAGCTACGTTAACCATAAGCCAGTTATGGAAGCGGCAGGCCTTAAAGTTAAGTTCTACCACTATTTCTCGCCAGAGACTAAGCAAGTTGACACTGCAAAGATGCTAGAAGACCTATCAAAAGCAGGTCCATCTGATGTTGTGTTACTTCATGGCTGTTGTCACAACCCGACAGGGGCAGACATCGACTTTGAAGCATGGCAAGCAATCACAGCGCTATCGCAAAAGAATGGATTTACGCCATTTGTTGATATCGCTTATCAAGGTTTCGGTGACGGGCTTGAAGAAGACGCAAAAGGTCTTCGCCATATGGCTGACAATGTCGAAGAAATGCTGATCACGACGTCTTGCTCTAAGAACTTCGGTCTATACCGAGAGCGTACTGGTGCGGCGATTGTTATCGGTAAATCTCAGCAAGATGTTGGTAACGCCAAAGGCAAACTTCTGACGTTAGCGCGTTCTACTTACACTATGCCGCCAGACCACGGTGCAGCATTAGTAAAAACCATTCTTCAAAATCAAGAGTTAACAACAGTTTGGAAGCAAGAGTTGAGTGAAATGCAACAGCGCTTGTTAAACTTGCGTCAGACTTTGTGTAATGAATTGAGAAATACCCACAATACTTCACAATTCGACTTTATCGAGAGCCACAAAGGCATGTTTACTGTGCTAGGCTTTACGCAAGACCAAATGACGCAACTCCGTGAAGAATATGGTATTTATGGGGTAGGCGATGGTCGTATTAATATCGCGGGCCTAACTGAAAAGGACATTCCTTACGTAGCCGAAGCGATTATCAAAGTATCTTAAATATAACGGGGCGCGATGCGTCCCTTATATTGTTTTGTCTAGATTAGGTGGTCGAATGAATAAACCTTGGAAAGTGCTGATTCCATTAATGTTAAGCGGTGGCTTAATGGCATGTTCCACAACGGGCCCGGCTCCAGTAGAGCCGGAAGAAAAGCCTGTTATCGAAGAGCCAATCGTTGAACCAGAAGTCGAACAACCAAAAGAAGAGGTTGTAGAGCCAGCTAAACCTGAGCCAACCAAACCAAAAGAACCAGTAGTTGAAGTACAGGCTAAGAAAACATCTGATGGCAAACTGCTGTTAGGTGAAGAAGAGTGGGTATATGTTCCTGGGCTAGAGCAAAGCTTTAAATCACGTGTTGATACAGGTGCAACAACGTCTTCAATTAGCGCAGTTGATGTTATTCCGTTTGAGCGAGACGGCAAAGACTGGGTTAAATTTAAAATTGAACACGACGGTGTGAAGAGTAAAGAAATTGCGCTCCCGGTTAAGCGTTGGGTGAAAATTAGACAGTCTAGTGCCGAAGGTACGCAAAAGCGTGCAGTTGTTGAAGCATGGATTCAACTTGGTGACTTGAAAGAGAAAACCGATTTTACCTTAGCTGACCGTACGCACCTGTCATTTCCACTTCTGCTAGGGCGTAGCTTTTTCAAAGATGTCGCTGTTGTCGATGTGAGCAAGAAATTCGTTCAAGATAAGCATAAATAACCTATTTATGTTCTAGATATAAAACCAGCACGATGATGATGTGCTGGTTTTTTTATTTCTAGATCATACTTTTGCGACCCATATCTGCATACTCTTTTTCCATAGGTTACTATTTGCACGTTTAGTCGGTCCCTCAGGCGCTTGCGTTCCCCTACATAAAAATCAAACACGCAGGCTGTACGTACAAATAAAATAATAAGGAATATGGATATGAAGCACTTGTCTAAGGCTATTGTTGTGCAAGATGGCAAAGTTTTGGTTCAAGAGACAGTCAAGTCATCAAGTGGGGCTAAAGTCATCGACTTTCCACTTGGGCTAGTTAGCGACAATGAGTCAGCAACTGATGCTGCGCGTAAGCTAATTGTCGAAGCAGATGAGAATCAAGTTCAGCATACTGCGACATTTAGTGGTGTTAATGAAAAAGGCGGTCGCACTTACTACGCCATCTTTAAGGCGGATGCTAAAGCTAAGTTGAAGCTTGCTCAATCAGACATGACTGAAAGTGCTCGTTGGGTAGAGCCAAAAGATTTGCCGCTCAATGATTTCTACGCAGAAGATATCGATTTTATTAAGACGCATCTGCCTCAATACAGCTAATTTATCTATTCGCTACGGATAAAACTATTCCTGTGGCAATAAAAAAGCCAATCGAAATTAACCTCGATTGGCTTTTTGTTTATCTGTAGCCGTTACTGGATTTCCAGTAGTTCTACTTCGAAGATCAGTGCCGATGCTGGTGGGATTGGGCCAGAGCCGTTTTTACCGTAAGCCAGCGGGCTAGGGATATAAAGACGGAACTTATCACCTACACTCATGTAAGTTAAACCTTCTTGCCAGCCTTTAATTACTTGATTTAGCTTGAAGCTGATTGGCTGGCCGCGATCAACAGAACTATCGAATACTGTGCCATCGATAAGTGTACCGTGGTAATGCACTTTCACTTTGCTAGACGCTGTTGGCTTTTCTTCACCTTCGCCTTTGTGAAGGATTTCGTACTGAAGGCCACTTTCAGTGGTGACAACGCCTTCTTTCTTACCGTTCTCAAGTAAGAAGGTTTGCCCAATCGCAAAGTTTTCTTCACCGGCTTTATGGTTTGTCCACGTGCGGTAGATAAAGAACGCCGCTAGAACGAAGATAATGATTGGAAAAATAATCTTAGACATAAATCCTTTCCGTCGAATTATGGTTGAGTGATTAGGAATTTGATGGTGTTAGCAATACCTTCAACATCTTGGTGAGCGCTGGTATTGACGATGTATTTACCTTTAACAACGAAGGTAGGGACTGAGTTAATCTCGCCTTTAGTTGTGATGTCATCAGCCAGTTGCATCGCAGCAAACAGTTGTTTTTGTTGCTCTTCGCTGAAGTTATATGGGCTAGTTAGGCCTCTGCTTTCAAAAGCCTTATCGATTGCTACTTTCTTATCACCTAGTGATGCGCCATCGCCCATTTGTGTTGCAGCAAACAGTTCAAGCATCATGTCATGATCAGGCTTTTGGCCTAGTTGCATTTCAGCTGCGTAATAAATCATCGCACCAATTTGTGCGCTTTCATTAAACGTAACATGAACTTTGCCAATGCTTTCGCCAGTCAATTTCTCGATAGTAGGAATTTCGTTTTCCATCTTACGGCAATGGCCACAATTAAGAGAGAAGACTTCAGTGACAAGTGGCAGACGGAACGTAGCAAGGTTCGCTGGCAGTTGTTGGTAGTGAGTGCCTTCTTGTGGGGTTGTGCTTTCAGAACACCCAACAAGCAATGTTGATAACGCAATCAGCGCGAAAGTAACAAGCTTTTTCATATTAGATTCTCATATCGGTACTACTGGTGCGCGAACACAATTAGACAGTAGTTCGTAAATAGTTGAGCAATTTTACTTTGTCCAAGTCAGAAGAGAAACAGCTAGGTGGCTGAATTTAGAATTAAAGTATGACTAATAGTTAAAGCAGAGCAAAGATTAGCCACACGAATAAAAGATTTTGAGTGAGTAGGCTAAAGTCTTGGAAAAATGGCCGATATAGTTAGAGAACAGTAAAGGACTCACGGGTGAACGAATGAAGCGCTTGGTATTACCACTTATATTAACATTAGCGGGTTGTAGCAATATGACTGACGAGATTGCGATGCTAGGCAATGATATGCTTGATACCGCACCACGTTCAGATTTTGATGTTAGATATCCAGAGTGGGGAACGCCAACCAATATTTCACCGTCTGGAGTCAAAGGCCCTATGGGGCAGCAACGTACACAGAGTTATCACAATTTACAAAGCTTCTTGACCAGTAACGGTGTTGACTATGAACTGTTGCCGGGTAATCACGTTATGGTAAAGCTTACCGACACCATCAAGTTCAATACTGGGTCGTCAAACGTATCACCTGACTCGCAATATTGGCTTGATATGATGGGTAGCTATCTCGCTACTCAGCCGGGAATCGATATTGTTATTGATGGCCACGCAGACAGTACGGGTGCACCGACGTTTAACGACGGTCTGTCAATGAAGCGAGCGAGCGCCGTAAAACGTCAGTTGGTGCGTAATAACGTCGCGATGGATTCAATCTTTACGCGCGGATACGGCGAGTATGTTCCTGCATGTAGCAATAAAACGAAAGCGGGTAAGGCGTGCAACCGCCGTGTTGAAGTGCTCTTTATCGTTTCAAATAATTAGAATCTAAGTGCTTTTTTCCCGTATTTGATGCATTAAAAAAGCCCCTGAATAGTGTCTATTCAGGGGCTTTTTGATAATTTGTATTGTTGTTATGCGGCGCTTTTAACTTGCTCGTCTTTTTTTTCGCTTTGCATCTTTGCTAGGAAATAAACGTTAACACACGCAATAAAGCCGTTAGTTACGACGACAGGCCAGGCATCAATCATAAGGCCGTATGCAGTGAATAGTGCACAACCGATGAAGTTAAGAACACGTAGTTTCACAATGTCTTTCATCGTTAGTGAGATAGCGACCATGATAGACGCTGCATAACCTAGAATTTCAACCATATCCATAATTTGACCCTCTTAATTTTTGCCGAACGTTGTCGGTACCAATTCTTCTCTTCTTGAGATAACTGAGGAAGCTCCGTGCCTCGAATGGTCTAATTGATTAACTGAGACGAACTATAACAGGGCTAAATGTGTGATGAAACCCCCAGAAATGTGAACGGAGAGGGTTAGCGATTACGCAAACGTTTTACGCACATATCACTCAATAAATAACCAAATTTGTTGGTAGCAAGTCTCAATAAAAAGCCCGCTGATTACAGCGGGCTCTAAGAATACAGGTGAAATAAGAATTATTTCTTCTTACCTTGGATTACTTTATCTTCTTCAGTCAGCTCGCGGATACGGCGGCTGATGTCACGGCGCTCTTTAGAGATCTCAGCACTCTTGATGATGTGATCATCAACGCGATCTTCGTAGTCAGCTTTCATGTTCTTGATAATGCCAACAATCTCGTCTGTGCTCATGTCTGAACTGATGTAATCAAGCAAGTTTTCTAGTAGGTCAACACGCTTACGGTTATCACGAACTTTCTTCTCGTTGTCGATAAGTTCACGTTTTAATTTATTTTTACGACGTGCTTCAGATACGATTTCAAATACACCGCTCATAAGTCTCTTTCCCTAATTTTTGGTTAACTGCTATCGATTAAATCACAACATCTACTGTGATAACAGTCTTTAGATCAATCATTACAATGTGTTGACGCTTTTATAGCCAATCTACAACGAGACAATTGAGCACTGGCAAGGAACGATATATGATTTGCCCATTGTGAGTTAAATAAAGCGCAAGCAATGCGTACGTCCCAGATTGTCATTCCTCCACCTAAAGGCGCTCCTGAAGGTAGAGCAAGTAAACTTGTATCAGCGTATAAAAAAGAGCGGACTCAGCAAGAAATTACTGAAGTAGAATTGAATCGCAGTAAAATTGTGATGATTGACGAGAACGGAGACTTTAAGTCTGTACCGATCTTGGCTGAGCACTAGTGGAATCACGTAACAAGAATAAGATAAGGAAACGGTATGAATATTGAGCTTAACCCTATTGAGGCGCGTGTTATCGGCTGCTTGATTGAGAAAGAAGTCACCACACCTGACTACTACCCGTTAACTCTCAATAGCTTAACAACTGCTTGTAATCAAAAGAGCAACCGAGAGCCAGTGATGGCCTTGTCCGATGGTGATGTCCAACAGGCAGTAGACGCGTTAATTTCTCGCCGTTTGGTTAGCGACGAGAGTGGCTTTAACAGTCGTGCTAACAAGTTTCAGCATCGTTTCTGCAATACCGAGTTTGGTGATCTTAAATTAACCAAACAAGAAAAAGGGATTGTTTGCTGCCTGCTACTACGTGGCGCGCAAACACCGGGTGAACTGAGAACACGCACCAACCGATTAGCTGACTTTAGCGACGTTAAAGAAGTAGAGGCAGTGCTTGATAACATGGCGTCTCGTGAAGAAGGAGCGTTAGTTGTGAAGCTACCGCGCGAAGCGGGCAAGCGTGAATCTCGCTACATGCATCTATTTAGTGGCGAAGTGGATATTGAAGCTTTAGCTACTGCAGCACCAGTTTCATCTCCAAGCAATGATCGAATCGAACAGCTGGAACAAGAAGTAGAATCTCTGAAAACAGAAATGGCAGAGCTTCGCGCTATTGTCGAGCAGCTTCAAGCTTAATGAGTTCAGAGACTGACAAGTCAATTTCGGGTTGGTACATCTATTTAGTCCGAATGCGAAATAATGCGCTCTACTGCGGTATTACCACCGATGTAGAGCGCAGGTTTTCAGAACATCAAAGGGGCACTGGTGCTAAAGCATTAAAAGGCAAAGGACCACTTGAATTGGCATGGTTTCATCAGGCAGGAGATACGAGAAGTAGTGCTTCTAAACTTGAGTATAAAATTAAGCGTTTAAGCAAATGCCAAAAAGAAACGCTCGTTTCAGGGGCAAAACAACTCTCCGATTTGGTAGAACTAGCACTAATTGACTAAAAAACACTCTAAAACTTAATATTTGTATTAACCTTGATAATGATAAGTATGCAACTTATAAGGTTAATAAGGATATGAATCAATTAAGTAAAATGTCATTAGTGGTGGGTTGTCTCGGCTTTTCAACGGTGAGTATTGGTGCAACCGTGATTGCCGATGGTCGAGGCAATGGTATGGGTAATACCGGTGTGACGAGCGCGGATTATCTATTGGCTCCTTTTTATAACCCTGCTTTAACCGCTGTTCATCGTGATAGCGACACATTTGGTATTCTTGTACCAGCGATTGGTGCCAATGTTCGTGATACCGACGGTTCACTTGATACCATCGATAGCCTACAAGATACGATTACAACTTTTGAAAATAGTGGTAGTACTGATCCCGCTATTGCTACTCAGTTAAATGGCTATTTGACCGATTTGTCGGATGATAAGCCGTTAGCAGTGACTGGTGGGGTTGGTATTGCTGTCGCTATACCAATCAACACACTATCAGCAAATATATTCACTCGGGGTTATGCTGAGGTCATCGCCGTAACCGCAATTGCACCGAACAACGGTAATGGTTTAACCGAAGTTACAACGCGTTATGAAAACTCTGAAGTCGATATGATCGCCTTTGGCTACACTGAGTTTGGTGTTGCACTTGCTAAACGTATGACAGTTCAAGGCCAAGATGTTTCATTTGGTGTGACTCCTAAGTACCAACAGCTCAAAACCTACAAACAAAACCTTTCCGTTGAAGATTTCGATGTCAGTGACTATGACGAAAGTGAAACGAAAGAGAACGCGTTTAACATGGACCTAGGCGCGGTTTGGTTTTATGACGCTTACCGAGTTGGTATTGCCATCAAAGATCTATTTTCCAAAAAAATCGATACGTTAAACGTCGGTAGTGGCGTGAGTACGTATAAGTTGGATACTCAGGTGACGGTATCGGGTTCATACGCAATGGAGTACTTAGTCGCGAGTGCGGACTTAGACTTAACCTCCCAAGAGCGCTTTACTGATTTAAACGATGATACTCAGTACTTGCGCCTTGGTATTGAAGGTAATGCATTTGGCTGGGCTCAGCTTAGAGCCGGTTACGAAATGGATCTAGAAAGCACCGTGGATGACTCTGTGACACTTGGCGTAGGGATCAGCCCAGGTGATTTAGTGAGCTTTGATTTAGCCGGAAGCTACGCTGGCAGTAACCAATTTGGTCTTTCTGGCAATTTAGCTTTTACGTTCTAGACACTATTCGGCATAATAGAAAATCTGAGATAAATGAATGAGTTGGACTCATTCATTTTGTCTCATTTTATAAATAACGAATAAGGCGCTAGAAACTCTAATATAATAAATAGTGCTCAGTCTGGTTGGTTACAAGAGAAATTTGCATGTCAAAAACGCTAATATTATCGATATTCGCTTTATATTCTTCAGCTTCATTTGCCCACACTACTCAAGTGCTGAACGGTTATTGGCAGTACGACGAGTACTTAGAAGCTCATCCAAAACAACAACAGCTTACTACTCAACTCAGCGACGAAGTTCGCCGTTATCCCACTCCCTTAGCGGTTCAGCAGCAAAAGCCAGTGACTATCTCAGTTGTCTATCCTGGGCAACAGATCTCAGATTACTGGAGCCGTAACATCAAGGCGTTTGAAACGCGCCTAGAGAAATTAGGGGTCAGCTACAGCATCAACCAAGTGTTTACTCGACCTAATATTGACGTCAGGCAGCAGAGTCTTTCGTTACTTGAAGCGGTGCAAAATGACTCAGATTACTTAATCTTCACACTCGACACGACGCGTCACCGCAAGTTTATTGAGCATGTTCTTAGCTCAACGGATACCAAATTGATACTGCAAAACATCACGACTCCAGTTCGTGCTTGGGATCATCAACAGCCATTTATGTATGTTGGTTTTGACCATATCAAAGGCACGCGAGTGATTGAAAGCTACTATAAGGAACAAGTAGAGAAAGAAAGCCGTTACTCGGTGCTCTATTTCTCGGAAGGTTATGTGAGTGATGCTAGGGGTGACACATTTATTGAAGAAATGAGCCACCATGATGACTATAAGCTCTCGTCTTCGTTTTATACCAAAGCGACTCGCGACTCAGGCTATCAAGCCGCGTTGGCTGCGATTGAAAAAGATCCTAATCTCAAGTTTATCTATGCATGTTCTACAGACGTGGCGTTAGGTGCGGCAGATGCATTAACTGACCTTGAACGCACAGACATCTTATTAAATGGTTGGGGAGGTGGAACTGCAGAGCTAGAAGCGATTGCAGAGAAGCGTTTAAACGTGACGGTAATGCGTATGAATGATGATACTGGTATCGCGATGGCAGAAGCAATCAAGTGGGATATTGAAGGCCGAGCGGTTCCTCATGTCTACTCGGGAGATTTTGAATTAGTGACCAGTGAAAATAGCGCCGGTAAGTTAGAGAAACTAAAACAACGCGCGTTTAGGTATTCGGATCAGTAATGAGAAGACTTTTCTCACACGGCAATAAGAACCGGCTTGCCACGATACTGACCAACTCCATTTTCCTCGTAATTGGGGTATTGATTATCGTGATGGTGTTACAAAACTATCAGGTTAATCGAGAGGTAGTATCGCAAGAAATCGGTCGGACTAAGCAGCAAACAAAGAGTCTGGTTCAAGAGATTTTCAACCTTAGGATTAAGTCTCTAGAAATCCAGCAAGATAGCTACAGTCGAAACCGTGTGCTGCTCGAAGGCCTGCTGAGTGATGATGCTCCAGCCCTTGGTCGATTCTTTAATGGAATCGACCAAGTCTCACCTGATCTGGCACCTGATTTTCGTTTTATTTATAGCAACGGCGGCATTGTATGGGATGACGCAAACTATCAATTCTATGGCATCTCAGAGCCACAGATTCTCCACCTAACAGAAGATATGGTGAGTGGCACTGACTGGTATATTTCGCAAACGCCTTCTAGCATGGGCATGCGTTATTTGATGATGCGTCGCACCGCGATCATCGATCTCTATACGGGTGAAGTGGTTGGCTTTCTATTTATCGGTGTGGTGCTAAATAACAACTTCTCTTTAGTTAATGCGATAACGAAAGGGGGCAATGCCGATGAGATACTTTTGGCGGTTGGCTCACAAGTGATCGCGGCGAGTACTAAGGATCAAGACTTTCAGCATATTGAGTGGCTTGAACAATCTTCGCACTCCTTAAATGCAAGCCGTTACATGGTGTCGAAAACAGACCTCACCATTAATAACGTGCCGACCTTTCTATCGGTTTATACCATTCAGGGTAACGAACACGTTGTTCAATTCGTTCGTAGCCACTATGTGTGGATTGCAATCGCGAGTCTGCTAGTAATGTGTATTGCGATTTATACACGCATTTGGGTCGGTAAAAGAGTATCCAAAGAACTACAGAGTCTGATGAAGTACGCTGATACGTCGATTCAACGCCAAACTGTTAGTGACTTCGCGGGTTCAAGTATTGAAGAATTCCATCAGATAGGGAACTCGTTCCAACGTTCCTTTAAACGATTAAATGAGCAAGAAAAGCAGTTTGCCGACCTGTTTAACTTTTCTTTGTCGCCAGTGACGCTCTGGAATGTGGAGGGACAGTTGGTGCGTTTCAACCCTTCTGCGGAAAGATGCTTTAAAACCGATAAAGCACGCCGATTGCTGATTGAGAGTCTTCAACCTCATATCAGAATGTGTGCGCAAGGGGCGACATTAACCGGTATTAATACCACGATTGCTAATAAGACATTCCGTTGGAACTTGTCACCCATTACTACCGACAGTAGTGTCATGCGCATCATGGCGCAGGGGCAAGATATCACCAGTTTTATTGAAGCTGAGAAGCAGAGTGAGGCGGCAAGAGAAGAGGCAGAAGAATCAGCGCGCGTGCGATCTGATTTTTTGGCCAAAATGAGCCACGAACTCCGTACTCCGCTAAATGGTATTCTGGGTGTTTCCCAACTGCTGAAAAGCAAAATGGATGATCCTCGCGATGTCGAACACATGGAGGTGCTGTGTAATAGCGGTGAACACCTCTTAGCAGTGCTGAACGATATCCTTGATTTTTCAAAGATTGAGCACGGTAAGTTTCACATCGAGAAATCTGCGTTCAGGCTAGCTGAGCTGACGAATACGGTTGAGAAAATATTTACACCACTGTGTGATAGTAAAGGTGTCGACTTTAGCGTTGAAAGTAACATCGATGCTGAAAGTTGGGTATTTAGCGATCAAATTCGCTTGAACCAGATAATGTTCAATCTTGTTAGTAATGCGGTTAAGTTTACTCATCAGGGGCACGTCCAAGTACGCGTTAATGCACTAGATCAAGGTGGGACGACGTGGCTTAAGGTTGAGGTTTTTGATACTGGGATTGGTATTGAAAAGAGTAAGCTAAAAGATATTTTTGAACCCTTTGTGCAAGCTGAATCAACGACAACTCGTGAATATGGCGGTAGTGGCTTAGGTCTAGCAATTGTTCGTAGTCTAGTGTCAATAATGGATGGCGAAATTGAAATTGAAAGTGAAGTCGCGAAAGGGACACATTTCACCGTACATGTTCCTATTCAGTTAGGGATGAATCCAACCTTCTTACCTGAAAATACCGGCCTTTTGGCTGAGCCAGCGACCCTGTTTGACGAGCAAGTACATGTACTTTTGGTCGAAGACAATCATACCAATGCATTTATTGCCAAAGCGTTTTGCGAAAAATATGGCATGAAAGTTACTTGGGTAAAAGATGGTTTGCATGCGATCGATTTCTTGAAGAAAGATAGTCAAGTTGCCCTTATTTTGATGGACAATCAGTTACCCAATTTGGGTGGGATAGAGGCGACGAAGATTATCCGTAATGAGCTGGGATTGACCATTCCGATCTATGCGTGTACCGCAGATGGTATGCAAGAAACGCGACATTCGTTTTTAAGAGCAGGTGCTAATTATGTGATTGTGAAGCCGATAAAGGAGATCGCGTTAAACAAAGCGTTTTTGCACTTTAAGAAAAATTACCATCAAATGGCAGAGATGAAATAGAACAAAGGGCTGTGATTACACCTGTCTCTTATACACAATTCCCCAAGCCACAGCTTGGGGATTTTTTTTGAACTAATTGCATGTTCCATGATCTGATCATCTAAGCAACAACAGCGATTCCTCGTTCGCTCAATGCAAAGCCGCTGTATAAAAGAGCATGATAATCGTCTTTATGATTACGCTTCCAAGCTGCAATCAGCCGGAGAAAGAGTGCTCGACATACCACAAAAAGGCGGTCGTCAAGCTCGCAG
>NZ_SATR01000399.1 GCF_004551525.1 Vibrio ouci
TATCGAGGTTACCACCGTTACTGATCGGGAAGGATTGAGGGCCGTTACTGTCGGTGTAACTCACGGTGAGGTTACCATTGGCTAAGAAGTCCGCCATCTCTGCCGTGAGTGGTTCGTCGACATCGAGCGTAAAGACGTAGTTCAAGGTGCCATCGACTTCTTTATCGAGTGAGACATCAAACTGAGCTGGATTGCCTTCGACCACTTGGCCAGCGTCGCTCACGGTGAGCACTGGTGTGTCATTATTAACTTCACCGCCATCGTCTATGATGGTTGCGTCGCCGCTATCACTGAGGTTGAGTGCTTCATTGTTATCACCGATGCTACCCATTACCGTCACATCGAGTTCAAAGCTTTCGACTCCTTCAAAGATGTCGTCATTGAAGGTGC
>NZ_SATR01000400.1 GCF_004551525.1 Vibrio ouci
AATAAAATTTAAAAGAAATTTTAAAAAAGTAATTAGGATTTCTGTTTTGGATTCCTCAAGGATAGTTTAAATGTTTTAAAATAATAAAATTTAAAAGAAATTTTAAAAAAGTAATTACGATTTCTGTTTTGGATTCCTCAAGGATAGTTTAAATGTTTTAAAATAATAAAATTTAAAACAAATTTAAAAAAAGTGATTTCTGTTTTGGATTCCTCAAGGATAGTTTAAATGTTTTAAAATAATAAAATTTAAAAGAAATTTTAAAAAAGTAATTAGGATTTCTGTTTTGGATTCCTCAAGGATAGTTTAAATGTTTTAAAATAATAAAATTTAAAAGAAATTTTAAAAAAGTAATTACGATTTCTGTTTTGGATTCCTCAAGGATAGT
>NZ_SATR01000401.1 GCF_004551525.1 Vibrio ouci
TAGGTTCTCCTCAAAACATAGAACTTGTAGCCTCATGTCTTGTCTTTCGAACGACAGAAATTTCACTTGAATCATAGTTCTACAACTCCAGATATTGTAAAAAATCTGAGGAGAGGTCAGATAGTAACAGTTCAAAAACAGACAGTGACAGTTGGACAGTAACAGTCCAAGTGTTTGTTGATGAGCAATTTTGACTATCTTAGCGGCAGAACTGGGTTCTCCTCAAAACATAGAACTTGAAGCCTCATGTGTTTCCTTTCCAACGACACAAATTTCGCTTGAATCGCAGTTCTATAACTCGAGATATAGTTAAAAATCTTAGGAGAGGGCACACAGTAACAGTTCAGAAATAGAGAGTAACAGTTGGACTGTAACAGTCCAAGTGTT
>NZ_SATR01000402.1 GCF_004551525.1 Vibrio ouci
TTGCTCCCGTGAACCAGCACAAGCCTTCCTCTTCTCCATCCAATAGCCCACAAACGTCGTCCCTTCCTCACGCTAGCCGCCCACCCTTTGGGCAAACCAGCAGCCTCCAGCGACACCCATCTTCAAGTCCCACGTCTCTCCCCATCTGTTTCGGCCTTCTCCCACAAACCCATGGTTCCCCATTTCCTCTGTTTCTCTCCCAAACCAGCAGCCGTCCCCACCTCCTTCCCCACAGCAGCCGGCCACTAAACCTCTCTCAGCCTCCCAGCACACCACAGAGACTGTCCACTGCACTTCCTCATCTCCCTTTCCCGATCTCGCAGCAGTCGATCTCCTTCACCCCCAATCAGCCAGCTCACCTAGACCAAATTTCAGCCTCCAATAAG
>NZ_SATR01000403.1 GCF_004551525.1 Vibrio ouci
ACCGTTGAATCGCGCTCAAATTTTGGCACGAGTTCACGGAGGATGTTTTCCTTGGGGTTGGTAATGAATCGCTACTGGTGACGAGCAGGTCTGGACGACCGGAATGGAGTGACGTGTCAAAATGGCTACAACTTTCGATCCGACGTTTGGATTAGGCTCAAATTTTTTGCACGAGTTTTCGTTGGATGTTTTCCTTGAAGTTACTATGGAATCGCAATTCCGTGACGAGGAGGTCTGGGCGGCCATAATTGATTACCGGGTCATAATGACCATAACTTATGATCCGACCGTTGAATCGCGCTCAAATTTTGGTATGAGTTCCCGGAGGATTTTTCCTTGGGGTTGCTATGGAATCGCTACTGGTGACGAGCAGGTCTGGACGACAG
>NZ_SATR01000404.1 GCF_004551525.1 Vibrio ouci
CTCCTTACTCAAGTTCCCAATGAAGACCAAGCAACATTTCATTGATTCATTCTTCTTTTCCGTTTTTTTTTTAGAATTTCTAAAATTACGACCTAAATGCAATGCGAAATTCTTGAGTAGTCTACTTCCCTTCGAATGATGAATTCAAAAATACTGGGAATTCAAGGGATTTACTTGTCTATGTCTTCTTCCATTCGATCTTTTAGGTCCCGAACTCGACTTGACCTCGACGGTTATGCTATGATGCTATTAAAGCCTATATGCGATGTATAGACTCTCGCAACCATGACATATTTACTTACTTGAGTATAAACATAATTTTTTTCTAAAATAAAAAGAAAGGAAATGATTAATTCCACAAAAGAAAAAAAAAAGAAAGAAGT
>NZ_SATR01000405.1 GCF_004551525.1 Vibrio ouci
TAGTGACAGCGTTTCACTGTATTGGCCAGGATGGTCTTGATCTCTTCACCTTGTGATCCCCTTGCCTTGGCCTCCAAATTTGCTGGGATTACAGGCCTGAGCCAAGATCCATATTTTTTAAATGAAAAAAAATTTCAAAGGTACTCTGCTTGGTACAATAATCAAATGTATAAACTGAGGAATAAAACATAACCATGAAACCTACTTATAACTGCATATGGAAAATACAGAGGATAATTTTTTAAATAACATATTTTGAAAGCCTTCACTAGTAATTTGCAGAGTTGGCATTTGAAAGGCCAGTATGAATGTACCTTCAAAGCAGCAACACAGGTTCCCCATGAGAAAAAGCAATCTCAGGGAAAATAAAACCACAAAGGTTC
>NZ_SATR01000006.1 GCF_004551525.1 Vibrio ouci
AGGTATTAAAAGGAAAAGCATGGAAGCTAATGTGGCTAAAGCTTGAAGAAAAAGAGCTACCTAAAGAAGCACCTAATATATCATGGGCTTACAGAGGCATTACACGATTAGGTGGTTGGAAGAATACTAAGCGAACGGATCGCGCTTCTATAAAGACGTTATGGCAAGGATGCTTTAGGCTGCAAACCATCCTTGAAGGGTATGAACTGGCTAAGTCTCTTGATTCACTAGACTTGTGATCAAGAGACAGGTGATTACACAGCCCTTTTTGTTGTTTCTGATTCGTCCATTAACGAGCAAGTTTTTGATGGGCGCGTGAAAAGTGTCCCGCACAAAAAGCGCCAACAATAGACAGCTCTCCTGCTAGACATAATACAGCGGCCACTTCTGCGAGTGATTTAGCTTTGCCATTACCGTGCAGATTCATTAGTTCAAGACATGCTTTTTGAGAGGGTAAGCTTGTACCACCGCCAACAGTCCCCACCATCAAGTTAGGCAAGGTAACACAGGCATAGAGCCCACCTGTTTTACTCACTTCCATACGAGTAATGCCTACCGCTGACTCTGCAACGCAGGCTGCATCTTGGCCACAAGCAATGTAAAGCGCCGCCAGTGCATTAGCGTAATGAGCGTTGACGCCAATACTGCCACTCAATGCCGCACCTGTCGTTGTTACTTGGCCAAAGCGCGACATCTCTTCCGGTGTGGTGTGTAGATACTTTTCCACAAGGTGACGCTCGATGTGAACTTCAGCGGTAACCTTTTTACCGCGAACATGGCGCAGTGTATGAGAATTGGCTTTCTTGTCACCGGACAGGTTTCCATCTAGGAAGGCTTCCTCAGGAGTATGAGGAGAGTTCTCTAATATGTAATGAAATACTTCGTTGGTTGCGATGGTGACCATATTCTGGCCTGACGCATCGCCAGTGCGGTATTCAAAGATGAGGTAAACATGATTACCTTCAATATTGACATTGATGTCATGCAACTGGCCATGAGAGGTTGTGGACTCAGCAATGCGCTTGAAATGATCGTACTGAGTTACTACCCAGGCAACGAACTGACCAGCATCGATCAAGGATTCGAATAAAAATACAGGTGTACGCGTGACCCCTTCGTTGATCAACATCGCACTAGCGCCACCAGCCGCGGTAATTAACTGAGCGCCGCGATTATACGAAGCGACAAGTGCAGCCTCTGTTGTAGCAAGCGGGATCAGGTAATCATCTTTGGCATGCAAACCATTCACACGTAATGGGCCAGCAAGGCCGACAGGGATTTTAACTGTGCCAATAAAATGCTCAATGTTCTTATTGTATAGAGAGGCATTTTGTAGAGTTTGTTGGTCTAGCAGTATGTCCTGATCTGTGAATTGACCAATCTTTTCCCAGCGTTTAGCTAATGCTTTTTCGGTTATATATGGGCTAGGGGTTAATCTAAGTGTCGATCGAGCAAAGTTAGGACTGAGCTTTTGTTCTAAAGTGGAAGTGCAGTGTTCTGGTTGTAGAAATTGAGTGATATCGCGAGTAGAGAGATTGAGTTTCGGCATTACGAATTAAAACGATAAATTTGTTTGCATTCTAACGTATAGGGTAGGGAAAACAACGACTGTTTAATGTATTGCTACAATTTAAGCTGGAGCTTAGTGTTAAACATGAATATCAAGCAATGTACCAATCATATCTTGGTCGCGCTGCATGACATTCGTACCCACCCGAGAGTAACGTTCGGAAGAATTCAGCTTGTTGATGGTGTCAAGGTGTGAAGGGGGAGGTTCTGCGTGGAACTCAACTTTGTTGAATTCGTACGTGTTGTCTTTTGGGATTGAAAGTTCACGTTGGGTTTGCTGTATTTCGAGCGCAGCTTCTTCGGCCATCTTTGATGACATATCAACGATTTGATATCCAGATTGGACGGAAGAGACTGGCATATACACCTCCACTTAATTATAGCTTAAATGCAGCTATAAGATTCAGCAAGTTTGGTTATGCAAACAGGCTCGAAATCAGTTTAAGTTCTTCGTCGGTGATAGCGACTTTCTTATCTGCGTCTAACTCACTGTTGATCTCACATTTCAGTACGCGCAGTTGCTGAGTCGATAGCTTTTTAAGCTGTTTCTTCATTAGTTCGAATTGTTGTTGAGTCATGGTCCAAAACCTCCGACATCTCGTTAGCTTGTCATGTCAGAAAAATCCATTCTTCTGTGTAAGAATTAACTAACTTTGATTTTATTTGGCACAGCTCAAATTTTGTCCGAATAATGTCAGGGCGTGTAAAGAGTAGGTGAGGTGGTTATAAATTGGCCAAATTACGTAACCAACGATAATAGATCGGTTACGTAATTCCGGCTGAGGAAGGAGCTTTGGTTATTTCTGGTCGCTATGGTTTACTCTGACGGCAAACTTACTCGCTAACGAGTGTAATTCAGGCAACATGCGATAGATTAGGTGAAGCTGCTGCAGCACCATGCGAACGGAACTGTCGTCCTCATCACGCCATTCTGCCAAGCGTTGCTCTAACGCTGGGTCATCGATATCACTCGTATCACAAGTGTCGCAGTGCTGGTTGAGTTGAGCAAACAGAATGTCTAAATGCTGGTGGATGACACGGTGAGCATCTAGGATCAGTTTATGTGTCGACTCATCAGCAATCTGGGTTCTATGTGCACCAAGTGCAGAGACATAGCTAAGCAGGGCATGATTTAGGGTTAAGAAGCGATAACTTTCATCGATAGCGGACTGATAACGGCCTGGCTCAGCTAGCATAGTGCTAATCGCATTGGTCAGGTTGGCATCTTGGTTGTGTGCACTTCGACGTGAGATACGGTAAGACAAACTGTCCTTTTTACCGATACGATATTGGCCAATAATCTGCGCCAGGTAATTCTTATTTGCCTCAATGGCGTCTGCCATCACTTTATGTAATCGCTTAGACTGCCAATCAGGTAGGACTAAAGCAACGGCTGCCACGGCCAAAGCGCAGCCAACTAAGGTATCGGCGAGTCTTGGCAATACTACTGCGTAGCCTTCACCAAGTTGGTTAAAACAGAACAGCACCAGTAACGTAATAAAGCCTGTCGCATAGCCATAATTTGCTAAGCGGAATGCAAAAAAGGCAACGCCTGAGACGACAATAAACACTAGCTGGCTCTCTTGTGACGGGAAGAACGTCAGCAGAGGCACACCGATGAGCAGACCTGCAAAAGTGCCGAGAACACGGGCGACAAGCTTTTGTCTTGTAGCGCTATAGTTGGGTTGGCATACGAACAATGTCGTAAGCAGAATCCAATAGCCACGCTCAATATCGAATAGTTGAATAATGCCGTAGCCGACCGTCAATGCTATCGACATACGAACGGCATGCCTAAACAGCATTGAATCTTTACTGAAATTGGATTTTATCTTGGCCCACATCGCTTTAATCGAGTGAGCTTCAGTATCATCGAGAACATCTTCTTCGAGTCGGTTCGCGTCAGGGTTGTTGACGTTACTGAGCTGCTTTTCGACAGTCGCGAGGTTGTTAAATAGATAACCTAACTGCCCAAGCAACAAGCGCCATTGAGGATTGTTTTGTTCTTGTAAGTAATGGAGTGAGTTCTGCAGTTCATCCAGGGCTAGAACCGAGTCATCGTTATGTTGATACTCCTTACCTAACAGAATCGCCTCCGCGATTTCTCTACACGACTGAGCTTGTGTTTCCATTAGATGTTTGAAGCGAAACAACACATCAGAGCGTTCGAAGTGATGTGCTAAATCTTGGTAGCGGTAGTGCGTCGAACTAATACGCTCATGAATGTCTTGGGCAAGAAAGTAGATATTCAAAAAACGGTCACTTGCGCCATCGACATGACCGCGTTTAGAGCGACTGAGAAACGTCGCTTTGCAAGAATTCAAAGCATTTACGGTTGCAGCGTTGAGTTTTGCCTCAGCAATACGGTGAGGTTGAGGAACCATACTACTCACCGGGTGAAACAGCTGACTTTTAGAGTCAAAGTAGTTAGCCATTTGCAAAAAGACGTTGGCAAGGCTTTGCTGCACGGGTTGCATTGGCCAAAACGCGTGCCAAATCATGGAGACAAAATAGTACCACGCTGCACCAGTTAACAGCAGTAAGGGTTGAAACCATAGATTGATACTTTCATGCGCGCCAAGCATGGCATAAATTGCGATAAGTAATGAACCAAACGCGATGCTAGCGTAGCGCGGACCAATCGCACCAAGCATGATGAAGCCAAACGTAGAAATAAACAGGCCTAATGCGAACAGCCATGGAGTATTAAACAGCAGCTCAATGGATAGGGAGGCGATGGCAAAACAGATAAGGGTGATAGATTGAGATTTAAGTCGACCAGTGAAACTGTCGTCGCTTTCTGCCAGTGCCGCAGCAATAATACCGAGGATCAATGGAATGATCAGCGAGTTTAATTGAAAGTACCATGCGGGAATAACAACTCCAAGCAAGGCAATCAATATCAAAAAGCTATAGTTGATGGTTTTGTTCGCCCAATGGTGGCGCAACTGACTAATAAAATTCACTAGAAACTACTTTTGACCGATGTTTATCTGCAATGTATCGATTTGTCTATCGTAACGCCCTGATCCAAATAAAGATACCGAAGAGTTTGATGAAGTTTTGCCCAATTGGGGCCTTGACTATTTATCGTCAATTAAACTCGAATTGACCTCATGTCCAATGGCCCGATATTTTTGTCTTTATTTTGTCACAAGCAAAATCAATTGCGTTATGATGTTTGCAAGGGAATTTAAAGGCTTAGATATAATGCAGCTAACAGCAAACAAGACTGCACAGTTTTTCATCCAACGCGAATACAATCAAATTGAAATCACCCAAGATGCGCTTATTCTAAATTCAGAAACTCGCCAAGAGACGATTCCATTCAACGTATGGAGCGGCCGCGTACAAGTTAAAAACGGCTTAGTCTGGGGGAGTTTACTCTTTTACGCATACAGTGAAGAGGGCGCTGAACAAGCTTGGTTAGTCCAAGGTCTTCCTTTATCTAAATGTCGTGAATTTGCCCGCTTCGCCGTTGCCACGTATCAGCAGTGGCATAAGAAGCAGTGCGTTCAGTTATTGGAACATTTGCCAAAGTGGGAAGAGAGCTTAAACCTTCTTCGTTTCCAGCCGTCTTTTCTTACGCATTCAGCACTTGGTGAGTGGCGCACGAATCTGAACAACGATTTCAACTCTAAGGAAATGGATCTTGAGGATGCATGCTTACGTATGCCCAATAGAATGAAAGATATAGAGTCTTGGTTGGTTGAAGAAAATGACGCATTGCCTCAGCGTAACGATGAGTGGATGGCAAACGAGCTAGAAAACTGGCAAGTTCTTTTCTCTCAGATTGAATCATCACCTCTAAATCTAAGCCAAAAGCGAGCTGTGCTGTTAAATGATGATAACAATCTTATTCTTGCTGGTGCCGGTTCGGGCAAAACCAGTGTATTGACTGCACGCGTCGCATACTTATTACAAAGTCATCTAGCGCAAGTCAGCGACATACTGATGTTGGCATTCGGTCGAGATGCAGCGTCGGAAATGAGCCAGCGATTGAGTGACAAAATTGGTAGTGGCACAGAAGGGATCAAAGTGAATACCTTCCACCAACTTGGCCTTTCTATCTTAAATCAGGTTGACGGGCAGAGTGCAACTTTGTCTCCGCTGGTGTCTGATGATAATCAGCGTCACAACTGGTGCATTGATTGGTTGAAAAAGCATTGGATGACGCCAACTAATTTTAAACGCTGGCAAAAACACTTGTCTAAATGGCCTATCGCGTATCTAGCGGGTGATGAAGAGTTAGGTAGCCATGTAGAGAACCCGAAATTGATTGCTTGGCTTGAAAAGCAAGTCTCTCAACTCGCGACAATGGGCTTAACGAAAAAAGAGCTTCAGCAACTGCTGGTGGATAACTCAGAGTATACGCGTTTAAACAGCGAGCTCGGTTTAGTGTGGCCATGCTATCAGGCTTGGCAACAACAGCTCAAAGAGCAGGGTCATATCGATTTCAACTTGATGATTTCGAAAGCCACTCAGCATGTGAAAAGTGGTAAGTTTAAATCCCCGTGGCGCTATATCATGATTGATGAGTACCAAGATATTTCCCCGCAGCGTCTGCAACTTGTCGAAGCATTATGCCAGCAAAAAGATGGTCAACATTGTGTGCTTTTCGCGGTGGGGGATGACTGGCAGTCAATTTACCAGTTTGCGGGCTCAGACGTTGATCTCACTACGGGCTTCGGGGACCGTTTCCCTCATTCAACGGTGCACTACCTCGATACGACGTATCGCTTTAATAGTAAAATTGGCGAAGTGGCTAATCGTTTTGTGCAACAAAACCCGGCCCAATTAGAGAAAGAACTCAATAGTCACAAAGAACAGAAAGCCAAAGCGGTTAATTTAATCCCGAGCAATAATGTCGAGAAGGTTCTTGATCAACTGAATCGCAGCGCTAAATCAACTCAAAGTGTGTTGCTGCTGGGACGAAATCATTACCACAAGCCTGAACTTCTTTCAGATTGGCAGAAAAACTTCGCCTTGCTGAAGATCGACTTTATGACTTGCCACGCCAGTAAAGGTAAAGAAGCGGACTTTGTTATTGTTGTTGGGGTGGATGAAGGTCAGTTCCCAGCAAGGGTTAAAGCGCTGCACCTTAGTGACGCATTGACGAAATCGAAAGATACCTTTGCTTATGCTGAAGAACGACGACTGTTTTACGTCGCATTAACCAGAGCAAAGAAAAAAGTTTGGGTTTCCTATTCAGGTTCAGGCTCATGCTTTGTGAAAGAATTGATTGAACAAGACTACCCAGTGACGGTTTCGAAATAATAAGAGGATCTAATGAGCGGCCAATTTTGTATTGTATTAACCACGACAAACACAGAAAGCAATCGTAAAGAAATCATCGAACAGGTATTAAAACGTGGATTAGCCGCGTGTATTCAAGCGATGCCGATTGAGAGCCACTATGTTTGGAAAGATGAAGTGTGCACAGATAAAGAAACCTTACTCATAATGAAAACAAAAAAGGCCTGCTACGCTGAGCTTGAACAGGTGATTGTGGAACTGCATAGCTATGATGTCCCACAAGTGGTTCAGGTGCCATTTATTGAGGGCTTTAACCCTTATCTAGCCTGGATTGAGCAAAACACGCGTTGCTGAGTCGACGGCGACTGGGCGTTATTATTTGAATGCGCCAATTTATCTAATTACAGATTTTGTTGAAAAGTCGTCATCTTGCACACTATTAATGCAAATGAAACGCGTATTCGGTTTATCGTTTGCTTTACCAAAATGTCACATTTACAATCTGCGTTTCACATACATAACTATTAGAAAGTAAAGTCATGAAACTGGAAACTGTCGATTATCAAGCTGAAAATGCCGCCGAGCTATTTGTTACATCTCTCCGTGAAACGGGCTTCGGTGTACTGAAAAATCACCCAATTCCAAAAGAGCTTGTAGAGTCAATTTATGAAAATTGGTACAAGTTCTTCACTTCAGAGCGCAAAGAAGAATTTCACTTTAATGTTGAAACTCAAGATGGTTATTTCCCACCAAATGTTTCTGAAGTTGCCAAGGGACATACTGTCAAAGACATTAAAGAGTATTTCCACGTTTACCCTTGGGGTCAGATTCCTGAAGAGTTGAAAGAGCAGATCTTAGATTACTACAACCGTGCTAACGCATTCGCGGAAGAGTTGCTAGGTTGGGTTGAAGCGCATGCTCCTGCAGATGTTCAGGAAAAATTCTCTATTGCTCTGTCTGAAATGATCAACGGCAGTGAAAAAACACTGCTTCGTATCCTTCATTACCCACCAATGACTGGTGACGAAGAGCCGGGGGCGATCCGAGCAGCCGCTCACGAAGACATTAACCTTCTTACGGTACTACCAGCGGCAAACGAGCCTGGCCTACAAGTACTAAGCAAAGAGGGTGAGTGGTTAGATGTACCGTGTGACTTTGGTAACTTAATCATTAACATCGGCGATATGCTTCAAGAAGCATCAGGTGGTTACTTCCCATCAACAACGCACCGAGTGATTAATCCAACAGGCGCACGCCAAGAGCAGTCACGTATTTCATTACCACTGTTCTTGCACCCAAAACCTGAAGTTGTGTTATCTGAGCGTTACACCGCAGATAGCTATCTAATGGAGCGTTTAAGAGAGCTTGGCGTTATCTAACCGCTAATGATTAGTCGGTAACTAATGTTGCAGGGCCGGGGATGTCGATAGTGAATATCGTACCTTGGCCCTTTTTACTTTTGCAATCTATCGTGCCATCGATTCGAGCAAGTACGTTATAGACAATCGATAAGCCTAATCCCGTCCCACCGTTCTCACGGTTGGTACTGAAAAACGGATCAAATATCTTATTTTGGTCTTCTTCATCAATCCCGTTACCATTGTCAGCGACGGTAATCCGTACATACTGGTCGTTGTAATCGTCCATTCTTATTGTCACGGTAGGGTGCTCAACATTTTCGAACGCATGGTTTTTAGCGTTTAATACCAAGTTTGAAATAGTATGATAGATAGCACCAGAATCTGTTTTTACTTCAATATCTTGGAAGTTTTCACACTTAATTTCTATTCCCTTCATGTTTGGGCCAAGTGCTAAAATAGTGTCATTGATTTTTTGCCCAATGTTGAGTTTTTCAATCAGAGAATGGATGTTGTCAGATGAGAGACGTTTGAAGCGCTGGATAATATCCGCAGCTCGGGTTAGGTTACTGATCAAAATACGGGTGACATCGCGCGAATGATCGATGAATTCATCTAAGTCAACTCTGGTTAATGTGCTCGCTTTGACCTTTTTTTCGATGTTATCGGTTAAGTCTTCTAGGTGTGTAGACGTCGTGATGCCCAATCCGACTGGCGTGTTAATTTCGTGCGCGACACCAGCTACGAGTTTTGATAGAGAGGCTTGTTTCTCCGCTTCTATCAATTGATTCTGCACTGACTGAAGCTGCTTGATGTTGTTTTGTAGTTCTTCATTTTTGTTCGTCAACTCATGAGCGTGTTGTTTTCGTTCGTCGAGCCGTTTTTTCACTAGGTTCAGGACATAAAATAGAATGATCTTCAAAATGATCGCTTCCGTGACTGTAGTAATAATGACAGCCCAGAAGGCCCACTTAGAGTTTTCTTGAGCTTCAATGTAGATATCGTCGCTCAGCGTGACGAGATGATTATTATAGGCATCGATGTTGGAAATCATCTTGTTGTAAGTATTTTTTGCATCAGTGGTGATATGCATAAATTCTGCAATTCGAATACCTTCTTCTGAATACTCTAAAGTTTGTAGGACAGTTGCTCGGTACTCCAACCATGAGCTTCTTATCTGTAGTGATAAACTTTGAATTGTTGAATCCAAGTTAGAGTTTTGAATTTCTCGCTCAATACCTCGATCTATCAGCGCGATATCTTTGTTGATTAAAGTGATGATCTCACGCTTGGTCTTGGCATCAGGAGCCATAACCAGAAACATGGTAAGTTGTCTCAGTTCAGATGCCGGATAGGAAATTTCTTGGTTGTTTTGATTGACCAAATAGACCGAGTCGTGAACTTGTCGAATTGAAGTATTGACGTCATTCATGCTGTAGATGTTGTACAGGCCTTGTAAGACAAGTACCGTCGTTGTTGTGATAAACAGCACCAGTATCTTTTTAGATAGGCTATCTCCTGCGAATCTCCCCATTTTACTCTTCTCCTGATGTCATCACTTTAATTGGCACCTTTAGCTCCTCAGGGTAGGCTGGCTCCTTTCTTACAGACCAATGGTAGTCACTGACTTGAACTTCCCACAGAGGGAAAACGGCAGAGGTACGTGGCTGAAATATGATCTCTTTATTTAGGGCGATGATATTAAAAGGACTTGGCAAACTGAGTTGGTAGTTCATGTGTCGAATATGCGTGAGGAGATCACGTAATCGTTCGATATACACTTCAGAGTTGTAGGGCGTAGCAATAAAGTCATTAATTAACTTGTCTAGGTTTTGCTCAGGCTCAGTGGTAGACCAAACAGAACTGGTATCAAAGATAAAGAAGGAGACCCAAGGGTTTCTCAGCCAATCGAAATTGGGCCATAGGACAAGGTCAAAATCGATATCGTTGGATTGACTGCGTGCACCTATGGCACTAGCGAACATCGCAGATTCTGAATCGGCGATGATCAATTGCACGTCAAAGTCGAACTTCTCTAGATAGAACTTAATGTCGTTGAGCATATAACGCATGCTTTCTTGAGCTAAAAAGCGCAGTGGAATCTTTTGGGTTTCTTGATATCCGTACTGAACTTTGTATTCATTCAAGCGTTCCCGCATTGCCTCTTGGTTTGATTCTGTAGAGCTTGGTTGATGTGCTTCGATTTGCTCCAATGCTTCGCTCATGCCATAAAACTGTTCGGGAATGGAGGCATAGGTTGGCCTGCCTTCACCATTCATTGAAAGTGATACGAGTGAGTTTTGGTCGATAAGGTTATTGATGATTTCACGAACTTCACGCTCTTGGAATATTGGGTTACCGGTGAATAAGTTAAATCGCGCGATGTAGGTATTGGTGGATTGAAGTCGACTGGTCTTGGAGTATGGAGCAAATATCGCTTCTAGTTCATCGGAAAATAACACCGGTGTAATATCGATGTCTCCCTCTGCATGCAGCGCCTTATCCTTCGCTTCTTGCTGTGTCATCCCCATATACAGGGTGAACTTTTCAACCTTCGCTGCGTCAGGGTCCCAGTAATAGGGGTTTCTTTCCAGTACCGCAACGTCACTGCGACGATTTCCCTCAATGTATCCCTCTTTTAAGATGTAAGGACCTAAACCATAAGGGCCAGCTTCCGCGAGATTAGGACAGAATGGTTTTCCGTTCCAGCCATGCTTTTTGAGGTAGGCTTCTGTGTAAAACTGCAACCATATAGCATCGTAGAGTAATAAACCGTAATCTTCGCTTAGATGAAAGCGTACTTTGTGTTGAGAGACTTTCTCTACCTTGGTTAGTATGCGATGGAGCTTGGTGAACGTGTAAGGTTCTTTAACGAAGTATTCCATGTTAAGTAGTACGGCGTCTGCATCGAAAGGTGTTCCATCTTGAAACCTCACCCCTTGTCTTAAGGTAAACTCGTATAGGGTCGGATTAATGATCTCATGACTTACTGCCATGTCATACTCCCAACCCAACTCATTATTTGCTGGGCGAAAGAGTGCCCCGTTGATTGAGTGCGAACTTGCAATGTAGGGAAGGTTAGGTAGGTAGACCTTAACATGCGAACCCGCCTTGAGTTTGCCAGTAGCAGTTTGTGCACTGGTATCTTCTCTAAATTGTTGCTTTGCGATACTTGTGACAGGGAAGATCAGGCTGGCGATGAGGATTAGTGCAGTCGTGTTACGAACAAGAGAAGCAAGCATAATGTGCTCTTAGTTAATCAGGGTAAGAATTCCGAAGGGCCACGCATTTTTCGTATATTCCAAGAAATACGTCGCACAGCTCTGGATCGAAGTGTAAGCCATTTTGCTGTTGAAAATGCTCGATGATTTGAGCATGGCTCCAAGGCTCTTTGTAACTGCGCTTGGAGGCGAGCGCATCAAATACGTCGATGATGGCGGTAATTCGGCCCTCAATGGGTATATCCAACCCAGAAAGGCCTCTAGGGTAGCCACTGCCGTCCCATTTCTCGTGATGACTTGACGCAATAACGGCGGCAACTTTTAAAATATCAAGGTGAGAGCCGGACAGGATGTCACCACCGATGGAGGCATGAGTTTTCATTATTTCCCACTCTTCCTCGGTCAACTTACCTGGCTTGTGAAGTATGTTGTCGGGAATGGCGATCTTTCCGATATCGTGGAGTGGAGAGGCGAGTTTGATTCTCTCTGCCATCTTTTCCCCTAAGCCTGCTTCTAACGCCAGAAGGTGTGAGAGTAACGAGAGTCTTTTTACGTGACTACCGGACTCTTTAGAGCGAGTTTCGACCACCTCGCCTAGACGATAAGCAATCTCTTTTTGAGTCTCTAGCATGTCATTGAGAATATAGAGTTTCTCGTAGGCAATGGAGGCGTTTTTAACCATCAATTCGATCAGTTCTTTGCGCTGTTCAATAACATGCTTGCTGCAATTAATGATGATGACGCCGTGTTTATTATGCACTTCAATAGGTAAGGCAAACTTGGTAGGTGAAATCTCAATAAGCTCAGATGATTGAGTAAAACTTGATAGGTGTGAGGCATCGATATAGTTAGTGAGTTCGTGCCCAATCGTTACCTTGTTCTCATCGCTTGAGGTGGCGATAGTCCAATCACCATCGATTTGTGAAGCGCCAAAATGTAGCGCATGGGCGTCATCCAGTTTGAGCAGAGCGACGATCTGTTGAAGTATCCCTTTGAGCCATGTGCCACTGGTATCGTCGGTTAGAATATTCGATGTGGATTCGATAATGGTTTTTAGGCCATCTCTAGTGTGCTCAATCGTGATGATGTCACTGTATGAGCGGATAGCTGAATAGATAGTGGTGAGCAAGCGTGTGGAGGTGAGCTCCGTTTTAGTTTTATAGTCATTGATGTCGTAGTTCAATATGACTTTCTCTTCAGGTGCATCACCGGGTTGACCTGTTCGCAAAATGATTCGGCAGTGTTTGTCGCCAAATTCGTCACGGATCCACCTTGCTAATTCCAATCCTGCTTGTCGAGTTTCCATCACCACATCAAGAAGAATGACGGCATATTGAGGCCCTTCTTTAAATTTTAGCTTTGCTTCTTTTGCAGAGTACGCGTGAGTGAAGTGGAGTTTGTGGCCAAGAAATTCATTTTGCCAAGCACAAGGTTGGTGACATCATGAACATCTTTCTCGTCGTCAACGACGAGGATTTCCCAATATGATTGCAATGGGGCTTCGATTGGTTTGTCGGAGGGCGCGAAACAGTACGTATCGGATTCCATAAGTAAGATCGGGTCCTTGGCTAATCAACGCAACATCACGGCGAGGAACGATTGAAAACTATAATTAAGGTTTAGATGAGCAAAGCCTAAATTTCAACTTTGTTACTAAGCGACGACTCACTCAAAAGCTGGAAGTTAGGGAGTGAACTCTCAAAAATGTCGAAAATGTGTCTGTTTGTGCTTTCTATACTCGACAAACGACCACTCCTGAATTTCAATTAAAGTACGTTCAATAATTAGTTAATCATATGTCACAGCAATCAGGCGTCGCTGCGCAGTTTCAGCAGTACATGGAGAATCCGTTACTCTGGCCAATACTTGAGGTGTTGAGAAAGCAATCGAGTGGCTGGAAGGTACATACGCTCGCTTCTCATTTGACCGAAATTGAAATCATGCCATTGCTTGACGCTAGACCTGAGAAGGACTTATTCAAGCGAAATTTCCTAATTATGAACGCGCTTTATCAACTCCAAGAAACCCTATATCCGGATAACTGGTTGCAAGTACAGGCGATGGATATAGTCCTAATGCCAAGTCAACAGGTGTTTGGCCATGAAGTTGACCACAATGACCCATTGCGCGATTACTATCTTGATTGGCTTAACTATGAAGCGGAAGAGGGGGAAGTGAAACGTTTACTGAACGAGTTCTGGACACGCTATCGCGAGTTTGTTGGTAGTACAAATAGCAAAGATATGGATAGGGCAAAAGCGCTAAGCCTGTTTAAATTGCCACATGACGCGAGCCAAACGGAAATTAGAAAAACGTGGCGTAGATTAGCGCTTAAGTGGCACCCAGATCGTCAATCAGGCAACAGTGAACAATTTAGAATCCTGTGTGAAGCTTGGCATGTACTAAGACACTAGTCTCTGTTTAACCATTCATTACGCAAAATCGCTAGTACGGTGCTATCCCACCAGCATTCTTTAAAGTATCTGTTTTGTATGAACTGAGCTTCAATACGCATACCTAAGCGCTGGCAAAGTCGAATAGCTGCTTTGTTTTTACTTAACGTTTCCGCGTACGCTCGATGAATATCTAGGTGATTAAAGCCGTAAGAGAGTAGAGCACTCATCGCTTCTTCACTGGCTTTTTTTCCTTGATAGCCTCTCACTAAACCGCACCCTATAGACGCTTGCTTGTCCGCTTCCACTCTTAATGCAGCGATACCAATATATTGCCCGGTTTCTTTATCAACGATGGCTAAGTGGTACTGAGTACGAGGGGTTTCTAATGCTTGTTGTCTGAAAAGCTCAGCCAAATGAAGCGATTTTTCCTCAGAGCAATCCTCATCGCTATAAAACCGCTGATACTTAGGGTCTTGGCATTGATTAACATAGTGAGCCGCATCGGCTTTGGTAAAGTTTCTTAATAGGAAACGTTCGGTGGAAAGGGTAAAACTCATCATCATACAAAAAAATAAAAGCGCCACATTAGGCGCTTTTATACATCAAAAATGACTCAATTGTTAATGAGATGCTTTGAACTGCGACTTACGCATGCGGTTTAGTGCGGCTATGACATCTAATGTGCGCGGCTTAGCAAGGTCGCCTTGGTTAGGCATTATGCTCGACCAATCACCTTCCAGTTGCTTCGAAATCTCTTTAGCTGGGTTCTTTGCCCAACCAGCGTGTTGTGCCAACTGGAACCAAACCCAGCCAATCGCCTGCAATTCACTGGTTGATTCTAACTGCTCAAGCGCGCTTAGGTCAGCGAACTCTTTACCAAAACGCAGCGAATCTTTGCCTTTAGCAGAAATACGGAATTTGCCTTCCACCAATATTTTTTGCAGTGATGCGCAGTTTAATTGACGTGGAGGAAATGTCTCTAATAGTGATTCGCTTTCGTTAGTACGCTGGGTAGGGTGCTGAGCGATTACTTGCTTAGCTTTTTCTGTCACGTCTACGGCTTGGTAATCGTGCATCTGAATAACCGTATCAGCGACATCTAAATAGTCACCAGACCCGCCCATAACGATAATGGTTGAGACATTGAGCTCGTCTCTTAACTGGCCAATACGATCGACTAGAGGAGTAATTGGCTCATCACCTTTAGATACCAAAGCCTGCATACGTTCATCACGAATCATAAAGTTAGTCGCAGACGTATCCTCATCAATCAGCATTGCTTGCGCGCCAGCTTCAATAGACTCTTGTAGCCAAGCCGCTTGAGACGTTGAGCCTGAAGCATCTTGAGTTGAAAAGTCGGCGGTATTTTTGCCCATCGGTAGGTGGTTAATGTAGTTCGATAAGTTCAAGTTATGAACACAACGTCCATCTTCCGCACGTATCTTTATTGCTTCGTTATTAGTGACGATCCATTCGCGGCCATCACCTGGAATATGGTTGTAGATAGAGCGTTCAACAGCATTTAGCAGGGTTGATTTACCATGGAAACCACCACCAACGATCAATGTGATGCCTTTTGGAATGCCAAGACCAGAGATTTCACCTTGGTTAGGTGTCGTCAATGTCACTTCAAGCGAATTAGGCGCATTGAAGGCAACCGCATTTTTCATCGGCAAATCACAGTTACCTGCGATACGTGGAAGAACTGAGCCGTTACCGACGAAAGCAACCAAACCTTTCTCTTCAAGCTGTTCACGCATTGCCACTTGGTCTTCGATGATTTGACAATGTTTAATCAGTGCTTCTTTGTCCAACTCACGCTCTAATGTCGCGCGGCGAATAAATTTAGGCAGATGGAAAGTTAGGATATTGTCGGTCTTTTTACCCAGCACTGAACGACCGTCAGCAGGAAGGTTAATTCTAAAACGTAGTTCAATACCTTGATCTGTGAACAATACTGCTGTGCTATCGAGTACCGTTTGACCCGTTAATGCGATACCAATGCTCTGTTCCTGCTTGGCGAACTCTGCAAAACTGCGAGCAATAAAGTCGCGTGCAGCGATCTGATAAGCATCAGATTGATCACGTAACCAAGCAAGACCAGTAACAGACCAAGGTCTTACCGCTCTTACGCGCGATGCAGAGGCATATGGGTCGCCTTGTACATAATCGATATAAAAGGTGTAATCAGTGAAATCGTATTGGCCTTTGATTTGCTGATATGCACGATAGTTTTGTTTTTCGATCTTTTTTAAGGTGGCGGTAAGTTGGTCCATAAAGAGGTATCACTGATTGAGAACAGGAAAGGCGTGGATTATAGGAATCGCACGCCTGAGAGTAAAGGCCTTACTGATGATCTATCAAGAAGAGTAGGAATAATGTTCCGGTCGGTAGTTTTGATTGATCAAACTGTTCTCAAATTCATCGCAAGGCATTGGCTTACCATAAAGATAGCCTTGGCCGACATCGCAGCCTTCGCTGAGGATAAACGCCTCATGGTCGAGATTTTCAATACCCTCAACCGTGACTTCAAGATCGAGCTTCTTGGCGATACTGATTATTGAACGCACAATCTCTTTATCTTCTTCGCTGGTGTCGAGTTGTTGAACGAAACTGCGGTCAACTTTGATGGCATCGAAAGGAAACTTCTTCAGATAGTTGAATGACGCGTAGCCAGTACCGAAGTCATCAAGTGACAGCGTCACTCCTAGCTCGCTTAATGACTGCAAGGTGTTCTTAGCTACGACCTCATCAGCAATTAATCCGCTTTCAGTGATCTCTAGCTCTATGTAGGAGCCGGGCAATTGATAGGCTGCCAATAGATCTTCTATCTGAGTGGTAAATTGAGGGGTTTGCAGTTGAACTGCAGAGACATTGATACTCACTTTAAAGTCTTGAACTTTTCCTCGCCATTCTGCCGCTTTTTGAATTGCAGAGCGTAAGACGAAACTGCCAACTTCAAAGATAAGACCATTTTGCTCAGCTAAATGAATCAAGGTCTCGTTTGAAATGTCACCAAGGATAGGGTGGCGCCAGCGAATTAAAGCCTCTGCACCAATCCATTTATGTGTTTTTGGAGATACCTTTGGCTGGAAGTAGAGTAATAAATCATCATTACGTACCGCTTGGAGTAGATAGCTCTCTAGCTGATTGATGTTCTTTTGCGTATCAGAGATATGTTGGCAGTGGAAACTAAACTTATGTCCTGAGTCTTTGCAGGATTGCATCGCGCCCACTGCGTATTTGAGCAAGGTTTTAGAGTTCAACGTATCATCCGAGCTGGCTATCCCAATATAGCTATGCAAGTGGAGGTGCTCTCCATCAAGGTAGAAAGCTGACTGGCTGACTTCTACTAATTCTCTGCATAACAGATTGATGTCTTCGTCTAGGTTATGACTCTCAAATACAAACACTAAATCCGTAGAGCGAGGGCGAGCGGTAATCAGTTTATAGTTACTTTGGGAGGTCAGTCGCTGTTTGAACTCGATGAGAATGTTTTCCCACATCGCGTAACCATGTTTAGCTTGGATTCGGCGGCCATTAGTAAACCCGATATGTATCACGCCAACCTTATGTTTTGAATGGGGCGTTAACGTAGCAAGCATTTGGTTGGTGTGTTGTTCAAGCGCGATACGGTTAAGAAAACCAGTACCGAGATCATGTCTCTTTTGGTAACGAATGGTTCGTTCAGCTGCTCTGCGTTTATCAATTTCTAAGTTGAGTGAGTAGTTCAAATCAACCAAATCTTGGGTACGCGTCGTCACTCTAGACTCAAGTTCAGAGTTTAGCTGTTGCAAGTGATGGTTTTGGTATACGGTTTTCAACTGCGCTTCGACCGAGACTTTAAACGCGTTAAGGAGCTGCTGGTAAGTGGTAGAAAAATGGTTTTCTTTATCATCAAGCACACAAATGGTGCCAAATGGATCCCCGTTTGGCCATTGGAGTGGCAATCCGCAGTAAGCGAGAAGTCCAAAGCGCATATCAGGATTGTTGCACCATTCTTCATCAACTGCCGCATTCGGCACTAACAGTTGGCGGTTTTTGTTAATCACAGTTTCGCAATAGAGACCGTGGCCCAATGTTTCGGTATCGCCAATACTGTAGGGGTGTTTGCGGTTATTGTTGGCTGAAAATACTTCAATATGATCCTGATGAACGCGCATAATCAAAGCTGCGGGAACAGAGGTGATTTCCGCTAATAGATTTACAATTTCTTGCCATCCTGAAGCTAACTCGTCAGGAACGACCATGTTACTTGTGTTCAGTTTGGACATACAAAATCCCTATGCACTATTTTGTCAATAAGGGCTTTCCGTGCTCTCATTAATCTAATAATAGTCGGTATCATTATAATGAATCCACTTATCGTGTGGGTTAGGTTAAGGATGCATGACCAAATCGATAAAAAAAACCCCTAAGCAGAGCATAGGGGTCTTTGTGTAATGTTTGTATCAAAAATAAGACATCTTTTTAAATCATAAGCTTTTACTTATATAGTTATCAATATCAACTTTCTTAGTGTAGTCAACGTTGTCAAAGCCGAATCCATTCAGATTCAAGAATTCTCTCTTAAATCCTTCGTAATCAGCTAATTGCATAAAGTTGGACTCGTTGAGTTGAGCCAGCAATGCAGTTACTTCCTTTTGCGTTTCTGGATCAAGTTCAAAGTTATCGATACGAATCAGGCGTTCATTATCAACAGGAACATGGTCTACGTTGTATAGCTTGGTAGTGAAAAGGCGTTGCATCTGCTCAATGCAACCCTCATGGGTACCTTGCTCTTTCATCACCTTGAAGAGGGCGGCGATATAAGGACTAAACCCAGGAATATAAGCACTTGCCTTGGTGACTAACGCCTTACACACTGTCGCGTAAGCGCCGCCGTCAAAATTCGCGAGCTTAAGATTGAGTGAGTGACTGGTTTGATGCAAATCGGCTTTCGCTGCCCCCAATGTCCCTTCAAGGTAGATTGGGTGAGTGGCGCAAGGACCAATATAAGAAAAGGCGATAGTTTTACATCCGGAACCAATAGATTCGGAATTGATAAGTGCGTCAATCCACGCCTCCCAGTCTTCACCGCCCATGACTTTGACTGTTGCATCCACTTCTTCTGCTGACGCGGGTGTTAGCGTTGAGTCTTGCCACTGATCATTTTCAAGCACTAGCGTGGACCCTGAAACAGGCTCGCCAATAGGTTTGATCACTGAGCGCCACACGTTGCCGGAGTCATGGCGAATACCGCTAGCGAGACTATACACGATGAGGTCGACTTCGCCCTCGAAGTAGGTCTCTATCGCCTCAACGACTTGAGCTTTGGTTTCTGGCGAGAACGCATCACCTTGAATGTTGATCGCGGTGCGACCTGCCTGCTCAGCAAACTTTTTAAAGTAGTGATTGTTATAATAACCTGCAGTACCCACACCCTTTTCAGAAGGGCCTTTTTCAAATGAGACACTGATGGTATCCGCTTTGGAACCGCCGAAAGTCAGGGCAATACGTGAAGCCAAGCCAAACCCTGATGAGCCACCAATAATAAGAACACGCATAGGGCCATCGACAATTTGTTGAGATGATTCAGCATATTCTATCTGCTGGCGTACTGCTTCTTTACACCCGAGTGGGTGCGCGGTACGAGCGACAACTCCATCTATTACCGATTTGATAATCATAGTTATTCCTTTAAAAGAAAGCGTACGAATTAAGTTAGCGTAAAGCTTTGTAAAGTTTATTGAGCTAGGGCAATTAGAGGTGATTAATTAGCTGCTCAGCTACAAAGTTCGATATCCACGCTTGTGCTTGAGGCTTAGGGTGAAGGCCATCATCCATCATCCATTCTGGTTTTATGATCACGCCTTCAAGAAAAAACGGTAATAGTGGTATATCAAGGGATTGAGAGACGGCAGGATAGACTGCAGAGAATGCTTCTGTGTAACGTTTGCCATAGTTAGGCAAAACGTGAATTTGCATTAGCAGTGGATTTGCACCGGATTCTCTAATCAAACGTATGATCTGTGTTAGATTGTTTTGAACTAGCCCAGGTGGAAAGCCACGTAAACCGTCGTTGGCCCCGAGTTCGATCAAAACATAGTCTGGTTGATGTTGCTCAAGAAGGTTAGGCAGGCGAGCCAAACCATTGCCAGTGGTATCGCCAGAAATACTCGCGTTCACTACAGTCACTGTTTGACCTTTGCTCTTTAGGTCAGCAGGTAATAAAGAAGGCCACGCTTCAGCGATTGGCATTTGGTATCCGGCGCTTAAGCTGTCCCCGAATACCATTAACGTCTTACTGTATGCAGGATTTAGAACAAGAATTAAAACTAGAAAGGAAAGTCGTCGAAACATGCAAACATCCGTAATTAAAGCAGAATCATTATCTAAAGTAGTCTCTACTAATCAGGAACAATTAACAATCCTTGATAATGTGAGCCTAGACATAAAATCTGGTGAGAGTGTTGCGATCGTTGGAACGTCCGGTGCGGGCAAGTCGACACTGATGACGCTTCTTGCAGGGCTAGATACGCCGTCAAAAGGTGAAGTTGACCTACTGGGGCAGCAACTGCATACCCTAGATGACGAAGCGAGAGCGGCCATACGAAGTGAGTCAGTTGGTTTCGTATTTCAAAGCTTTCTACTCATCCCAAGTTTAAGTGCGTTAGATAACGTGACATTGCCTTGCCTATTGAAAGGTGAAGCGGAAAATAAGCAAAGGGCGATAGAGCTCCTCACTTCAGTTGGTCTGGAACATCGAGTTAACCATTCACCGTCTCAGCTCTCCGGGGGCGAACAGCAACGAGTCGCTTTAGCCCGAGCGTTTATGATCGAACCTAAAATTTTGTTTGCAGACGAACCGACGGGGAACTTAGACCAGCAGACTGCAAGCAACGTCATCAAACTGTTGTTCGATTTAAATAAACAGCATGGAACGACTCTAGTACTTGTGACTCACGACCAAAACTTGGCTCAGCGTTGTGATCGTATATTCACAATGAAAGCTGGACAATTGGAGGAGTCATAATGGCTGTTCAAGGAAAGGCAGAATTAAACAAACGTTTTGTACGCTGGAGCCTCAGTGAGATTAAGCAGGGTCAGCTCTGGCCAGTTACCATTGCTCTTGTGCTGATTATTGCGTGTATTTTTGCATTGAGCGCACTGGCTGAACGTATGGAGCAGGTGGTCGTAAAGCAAGGGAAAGAAGCGCTGACGGCTGATACGGTTTACGTGTCAGCAAATCCAATTGACCAGTCTTTTGAAAAACTCATTGAATCTTATTCGTTAACCCATACGACACAAACTCGCTTCGCTACGATGGTCTTTAGCGACAATGCGATGAAACTGATTACCGTTAAAGCCGTTGACGAGCAGTACCCGCTTCAGGGAGAACTTAGACTTAGCGATGCTCAGTCTGAGTTTGGTCAAGTGAAGCCTGGCGAGCTATGGCTTGATGAACGTCTGTTTAACCAACTTGATGTTACGATTGGTGACGCTGTCACGGTGGGCGATGCAGATTTTGTCGTTACAGGACGTATTTTAGAAGAGCCAGGTTTGAGCTTTAACCCATTTCAGCAAATGCCATCTGCGTTTATTCACTCTGCTGATTTGGACAAAACGGGTGCGGTTCAACTGGGTAGCCGAGTTCGATATAGCGTCTTCCTTAATGGGGATAGTGACGTTATTGAGCAGTTGAAGCAACAGGTTGAGCTTACGCCAAGCGACCGTTGGCGTGATCAAAACAGTGCCAGCCGCACCAATGAAGTCTTCCAACGTACCGAACAATATCTATCCTTAACCGTGGCCATCGTTGTCATAATGGCAGCGACTACACTGGTGTTGACCTGCCAGCATTATGTCGCAACAAGACGCAAGACAATAGCAATGTTAAAAAGCCTTGGCGCGAGTAAAGCTTGGGTGATTCGTTGGCTGATAACCCAAGTTACTATCTTATTAGCAACAGCGGTTGTGGTTGGAATTGCACTTGGTATCGGCCTAGAGTTTCTGTTGAGGATCCCATTAGCCGACTTGTTACCTAACCCGTTACCGAGCTACGGTATCAATCCTGCCTTGATTGCTATCAGTACTAGCATATTAATCGCTGTGCCAGCACTAGGAATTCCACTGATCGGCTTGGTTAATGTCAGTGCTGTTAACGTGATGCAAGAGGGTGAGTCGCCTCAAGTTGGACTGGGACGTTATGCGTTAATCCTTGTGCCAGTTATCCCTATGTTGATCACCTATTATGACAACCTGTTTGTTTGGATTGTTCTTGGTGGCATGGTCGCGCTATTTATTTTGTTAGCGGTAATTAGCGTTGTGATTACTCGATTGTTGGCGAAGGTACCGCTAAATACAGCATTTAAGTTAGCTTTAAGTCGAATCAACCGCTCGGTCTCGGCTACTGGCGTCCAGTTTGGTGCGTTGGCGTTATCTTTAATGTTGCTATCAACAATGTGGCTGGTAAGAACAGATCTACTGACTGACTGGCAACGCACTTTACCTGTAGATGCGCCAAATGCTTTTGCACTCAATATTGCGCCTTATGAGATAGATGCGTATTTAAAGGTGCTTGATGACAACGCTATGACGCGTTCAGAAGCTTACCCAATTGTTAGGGGCCGTTTGGTCAATATCAATGGACAAGATGCGAAATCACAGGCTCAAGGAGAAGAGGGTTCTGACGTTCTAAGGCGAGAGATCAACTTTACCTTTGCTGATGCTAATCCAAATCATAATGAAATCATTAGTGGGGATTGGAGCAAACAAGGTGGGGTATCCGTTGAGTCGGATGTCGCACGTGATTTAGGCTTAAAATTGGGTGATGAGCTTAGCTTTGTTATCAACAGTCGAGAGGTGACGGCAAGCGTCAATTCGATCAGAAGCGTCGAATGGCGGGACATGAAGCCTAACTTCTACTTCATCTTTACGCCTGATGTACTTGCAGAGATTCCAGCGACCTACTTAGTGAGCTTCAGAGTGGAGGAAAGTAACGACCAAGTGCTTAACTCACTCTCTAGGCAGCACCCAACGGTGAGCCTGATGGATATCAGAGTAATGGGAGAGAAGATTCAGCAGCTACTGTCTCAGATAGTTTGGTCAATCACCCTGTTGGCTGCAATCGGTGTGGTGTCGGGCTTATTGTTGATATTTACTCTCTTACGATTGAGTTTGGGTCAAAGACAAGACGAGATACAGTTATATCGGACCCTAGGTGCGAGCAGAAAGCGCGTACAACAAACTATATGGGCAGAATATGGATTGATGGCACTGGTGGCGAGTTTTATTGCAATAATTGGCTCAGAGTTGGTTGTAGGTGCCATTATGTCGTATGGGTTTGACTTATCGCCAAACCTCCATCAATTGCTCTGGATTGCCTTACCTAGTGGCACGTTTTTCACACTTGCTTTAGTTGTGAACAGTCTTATAAAACGGCTGTTAACCCCTGTAAATAAAGCGTTTAGCTAATTACTCACAGGCCTAGATGTTCAGTTATCCACAAAAACAGTGGATAAAGTTTTGGATAACTAGGCCTGTAGATAACTTCAATCGTCGGCAAGCCCCAGTTTATAAAAGCGTTGGCGAGTTCTGTTATTCACAGTGGTGATTTATTCAAAATTCTCAATTTATCAGTCAAGTTTTTTTTTGATTTTTTTCGTTGTGAAATTGTCTCATTTCACCCTGCAAAAAATGTGATTTTATTCGTCGTACATAAACAGTAAAATGTGCTGAGAATGAAAGGATTAGCGACATAAATGCAACCTCATAACGACAACTCGATGCACACTAAAATCGCCATTATCGGTGGTGGTATAGCTGGTGCAACAGCCGCAGTACACCTAGCTGAGCTTGGCCTAAACGTCACTTTGATTGAGAAAGGGGCAGGCCTAGTTAGCGGACCTCCCATCTGTCATTTACATGCTGGTGGAAATTTATACAGAGAGATTGATACGGAGCAGTGTATTGAGCTGCTAAAGCAATCTATCGAAACTGTTCGTCTATATCCAAATACGATTAATCATCGACCAACTGTCATTGCTGTTCCTTATAGCGATGGCGGCAGTCCCGAAGAGCTTTACGAACGGCTAATTACGATTCAACAGTGCTACGGTGAGTTAGTTAAACTCGATAGTGCAAACAAAGTTCTAGGTGAACCCAACGACTACTATCGTTTTTATAGCAAAGAAGAGCTAGAAGCGTTGGCGGCTAAGTCTCAGCCAGTTAACCCTCAAACGATTGATGAGTGGATGATTCCATTTGCCAAGCATACTGACCTCGAAGGCCTCAAGTTTCCCATAGTGGCGGTTCAAGAGCATGGATGGAGCGTTTTTCGTATTGCTGCTTCTGCCACGCTTGCACTAGAGAAGATGAGCAACTGTCAGTTGTTAACCAACACAGAAGTGGTTGGCGTCGAAGAGGAACCGAATGGTTGGAAGATTGAGTACCTAGCCAGTAATGGCGAACGCAAAATCACTGAGGTTGATTACCTAGTCAATGCATGTGGCTATGAAACAGGCGCAATCGATGATTTAGCCAACAAGCCCCGTGAACGTTTAGTTGAATTTAAAGCTGCTTACGTAACGCAATGGGATTCATGTGATGAACTGTGGCCAGAAGTGATCTTCCACGGCCCAAGAGGAACACCAAATGGCATGGCGCAGTTAACGCCTTATCCGAATGGTATCTTTCAGCTGCACGGTATGACGAAAGACATTACCTTGTTTGATGACGGTCTAGTCGCAACGCAGGGGCAATCTTCACAGCCTTTGCTACCTAATCGTTTAATAAAAAAAATCAAGAAAGGCTGGAATGATGATGTGATCATTGATCGCAGTCGACGTGCTATCAATCATATGGCTCGTTTTGTTCCTGCATACGCAAGCGCACATGAATATGGCACGCCATTATTTGGTGCCCAGCAAATTCCCGGTAAAGATGATACTTTGCGTGCAGCCGACGTGACCTTTGAAGGCGAACATTACGCGCGCGTTGAAGTGGTAAAAGGGTCGTCAGCGTTGGAAGCCGCAATCAAGCTTGTTGATACCTGGGGGTTGTATGAATATGGTTCAAAATCCATTGAGCAGCTTCATCCGGTAAGTATGGCGCTGACAAATCAAGACGTAGAACGCAAAGCCGTTCAACTTGCGATGGAAAGGGGTTACCCAGAAGGGCTTGCACGTTATTACGGCGTACAACAATAGAGGTGGCATTCACCACCTCTTATCTTTAGTAGCCGAAGAAGCGTGCCCACTGCGACCAAACGTCCTGTAGTCCTAGCAAGTCTCCTTTCACAAAGCGTACCTTCTGGCCTGGTTTAGCTTGCGCCAATCTTGGCAAGTCAATTCTGGCCACACAGCCCACTTTTGGATAGCCGCCGATGGTCTGCCGATCATTGAGCAAAATGATTGGCTCACCATTAGGTGGGATTTGCACTGAACCTAACGCTATACCTTCACTTAAGTACTCTTTGTTCGGTACTTTAATCCTGCCATTCGTTAGCCTGTAACCCATACGATTAATCAGTTGGCTGACTTCGAACTCAATCTTGTAAAGCAAATCAACTTGATCACGGTTGAAGTCATCGACTTGATAACCTTCGATTAGACGCAACTCAATAGGCAGGTCGTAGTCTGGTTTATAGCGGAATGTCATTTGTTTCGTTTGTGATGAAATCTGGTGCGGTACAAAACTGAGTACGTCACCAAGAGCAAGAGGGTGACCTCCGCTAATACCGCCCAATTTGTCGCGAGTGACAGTCGCTACACTTCCGAGTTGTTGAGGAATGCAAAAACCGCCTTTAATGGCTACGTATGCGCGTAACCCATTTTTAGGTAACCCGAAGGTGAGTCTTTGCCCTTTAAGTGCGCGGAATGTTGACCAGTTCTCGATAGGCTCACCGTCTAGGCGAGCGTTGAGGTCTCCTCCTGCAATGGCCATTTCGCAAGAAGCGTGACAGAGAAACTCCGCTTGCCCTAGAGTGATCTCTAGTGAAGCCGCATTGATCGAATTGCCAAGTAAATGATTAGCCCAACTATAAGCGTAATCGTCTACTGGGCCGCCTTGAGTAATACCAAAATGGGAATAACCAAAACGTCCAAAGTCTTGAATCAATGTCTGTTGGCCCGGTTTGATCACTTCAATGCAATAGGATTTGTTCATTGCCAACCCTCCGATATCGTTCCGCCTAACTGTGTAAATTCCTCTAGATCGATAGGGTAGAACTTGACTTGGGAACCAATTGAGAAAGGTGAAATCGGCGAAGCGTCTGGATGATACAAATCTACTGGGCAGTTACCGATAATGTTCCAACCACCGGGGCTTTCGCACGGATAAATTGCCGTTTGATTATTGGCAATACCAACACTGCCTTTGGGTAGCATTACTCTCGGGCTGGCTTTACGGGGTTGACGGATACGTTCATCGACATCAGTCAAAAACGCAAACCCTGCAGTAAAACCTATCGCACCGACGGTATAAACTTGGCTGTGGTGAGCATCAATAACACTGTCTATATCGAGTCCTTGCTGTCGATATAGTTCTAAGTCAGGGCCGACCGACAAGTCGTAGTAAATCGGCAGCTCAATCATGTTAGAGCTATGATGCTCAGGCATCCCTTTTAGTGCTTCGGTGACGAGGTGTTCCAAGTAGGGAACGAATTCAAAGATGGAAATACGGTGCGGGAGATAATCAATCAAGATAGTCGTAAAAGATGGCGTAACGTTCATCACCCATGGGCCGAGCTGATTACTGAGGGTTTGGCTAATTTGGCCAATGACCCAAGAGAGGTGATCATTCGGTTCGCTGTTGAATTTGATTAAGATGGAGCACTCGGCTACCGGATCGATGGATGTTTCTATATTCATTCAGAACCTTCTTCAGCTTTGATCAGATTACGGATATCTTGAATGAGTGAAATACTTTCGTCGTTATCTCCATGAACACAGATTGTGTCGGCTTCAAGCGGTATTAAAAAACCATCAATAGTACGAACTTTTTTATAACGAATAATTTGCTGCACCTGACTGAGTAAGTCATCTCGCTTATGAATGACTGCGTCTGGTAGGCTGCGAGGTGCGAGTAACCCGTTAGCTTGATAGCGTCGATCAGCAAAAGCTTCGAATAGAAGAGGGACATTGTACTTATCAGCAATATCGAGCAATGCTTGGTTATCGGTAACCGCGAGTGTCATAAGAGGAAGACCGAAGCTTGAGGTCGCATCAACCACAGCTTCGAAAACGGCGAGGTCGGTCTGCATATCGTTGTAGAGCGCTCCGTGAGGCTTGATGTACGTCACTTCAGTATTATGACTTTCACATAAAGCTTTAAGAGCCCCGATTTGATAGATGATCATCGCGGTAATTTCTTCTGGAGCCATTGAAATACTACGACGGCCAAAGCCTTGTAGGTCTGGATAACTCGGGTGAGCGCCAATTTTTACATCGTGAGCGACAGCGAGTCGGATTGTATTACTCATTATGATGGGGTCGGAGGCGTGAAATCCACATGCTATATTTGCCATATCGATATGCGGCATAACGGCTGGGTCGTTCCCCATTTTCCATGAGCCGTAGCTTTCGCCCATATCACAGTTTAAATATGTTGTGCTTTTTCTCATCAAGCATTGCTCCGATGTAAGAGGTACTTAGTAACATCTTTCATCTGTGGAATACAAACAGTGATCAGATTCATTGTTTGGTTAACAAATGGTAAAAAGATGCCGTTCCGTATGTAAATTGGTAATGATAGATGAAATAATAGCGTTATCTAATATATTAGGCTCATCTATGCTCAAAAGAACGCTTTTATCGTCAATTGTCGCGGTTTGTTGCTAATCAGCATACGCAAATGACGAGCTTACAGATCTTATGTCTATGAGTTTAGAAGAACTTTCTATGCTCGATGTAACGATGGAGACTGCTTCAAAGTTTTCGCAAAAGCTGACGGATATCCCTGCTGCTGTGTATGTGCTTGAGGGAGAACGAATCAAGCGTAGCGGGGCGAAAACCATTGCTGAAGCCTTAGCACTCATTCCCGGTTTACGAGTGAGTCACTTTTCAGCCGCTGAGCCAACAGTTTCTAGTCGAGGTTTTCACGGTGGTCTGTTCAATAAGATGCTCGTCCTACAAGACGGTCGTAGTTTATACAGCCCCGTTTACGGTGGTGTTTATTGGGCTGAAATAGACTATCTACTTGAGGACATTGAACGCATTGAAGTGCTTCGAGGGCCTGCAGGCACTATTTGGGGCGGTAACGCGGAAAATGGTGTGATAAATATTGTCACTAAGTCTGCAGATAAAACTCAGGGTGGTTTAGTTACGGCAACTTATGAGCAATACGGCGGGTATAACTTAGGCGTTAGACAAGGCTTTGCGCTATCCGATGATGTTTATGCTCGTGCATTCTATAAGTACAAGTCAATTAAGCGCGATCCAATTAAAGATCCCACACGATGGAACACTCATGTTGCAGGGATGGTGTTTGAAAAAGTGGATGATTGGAGCTTAAGAGTTGGTGGCGAACAAGCGAGTTTTGACGAAAACGTCTTTAAGGTCAGCTATGACAATGGCTATTACACCGATATTCGCTCTGAAACGGAAGAGATTGATAGCTACTCGTACTATGCCCAGTACGATAAGTCTGTTCAGCTTTCTTCCGATACTGACAGCAACTATCGCCTCTGGTTTCAACAAAACCATGACTCAGCTTATGATGCGCCCGGAAAGTACCTCACCGTTGATGCTGAAGCTAACTTTATCACTGCATTGAATGATCAACATACTATTACTTATGGTGGTGGTTACCGCTTTATTCACCTTGATTTCTATCATCAATTAGAAGGCTATGACTTTGATGATTCGCACTACTATATTCGTCTCTACAATATAGATTCTGCGTCAGACAGTATCGTTAACGGCTTTCTTCAGCATACCGCGTCTTGGACCTCTCAGCTGACAACGATTATTGGTGCTAAAGCAGAATAATATTTCGAACAAAACGATCAGGTAGAGCTATCGCCACAAGCGCGCGCAATTTACAGCATTGACGCTACTAACAGTATTTGGGCGGGTATTGGTCGTAGTGCAATAGCGCCATCCTATATGGATACCAATTCATCATTTATTTCGACAGGGACTTATTGCCCAACTGGAGAGGATTGCACCTCGGACTCAAATAAGTATGAATATTTCTACTCACTGTCTTTACCAAATGAATCTGAACAGATAGAAAGTGTACTTACATATGAGCTTGGCTACCGTCATGTAACGAGTGATTTTGAGCTCGATGGTACGATCTATTTTAGTCAGTATGACAATATCGTTGGGCAGGAATTTATTGGGATTCATCCCGATTACTATCAAATCGATGTCTATCAATCTAGCTCGGATTATGTTGTTGATTCGTTCGGTGTCGAAGTCGCGGCTCATTGGATAATTACCGATACATTTGGCTTGTACGGCGCCTATAGTTACCTAACACTCGATCAAGATTGGCAGCCTTCCGGCAACAGTAATGGCAGTAGTGTTGATTATTTCTCTATCGATTCACAACATATTGCTTCTATGCAGAGTTTATGGAGTATTACTGATCAGGTTGAGTTAGATATGGTGCTAAGAGGTCAATCAATAGATTATGGTAACCAATCCGAACTTGATAACTTCCTTGCTCTAGATGTGCGTTTAGGCTGGCAACACACACCCGCATCGCCGCTAGTCGAATTGCTAGTTAAAAACCTGGGCGAAGGTGAAGGTTACTACGAGGAAGCGTACGGCCGCTATAAACAAGAACAAAGTATCGCGCTGAGGGTGAGCCATGCTTATTAATCACCTGTGGGCGAGAACATTGATTTTACTTGTTGTGTTTGGTGTATCAACGCCAGCATGGTCAAAGTATACCCCTGAACAAGTAAAAGCGGTTTATCTGTATCGTATAGCAACCTTCATCCAGTGGGATCAAGAGTTAGAGATGAACAGGATAAATATTTGTGTTGCTGATGACTCTGAAATCCAAAAAATCCTAGTACAAATTACTCGTGGCAAACAAGTCCGGAATAAACCACTAAATATTACTGATGCGGACTGCGATGTACTCTACATCAGTGAACGCAGTAATTTGAACTTGTTAGCGGGCCTTCCAAAAGGGACTGTGACTATCGGTGGTATGGAGCAGTTCACGAATAGTGGCGGCGCAATAGAGCTGGTCGAAAAACAAGGAAAAATCAAACCTAAGGTGAACTTGAAAAACATTTCGGGTTACCAACTGTCGTCTAACTTTTTACGTGTTGCAGAGATTGAAGGGGGTAAACAATGAAGCTCCTAACCAACCTCTCTTTGAAGAGCAAATTGATCGTACCGATCATCGTGTTTACTGGGATGATTTTTGTTGTTTCACAAAGCTATGCGTTCTTTAACGCTTTCGAAACTCAGAAAGAGAACTTGATTAATCGAGTTGGCGTATTGGCAAAAGGGGTCGCCTATAACCTACAGGCTGCGATCTTATTCAGTGATAGCTTGAGTGCAACAGAAGTGCTCGATGCGTTCTCAGCAGATGATGAAGTGTATCGAGTCAAGCTCTATACCTCTGATGGTCAGCTATTTGCGATGTATGAACGCGATGGTTCTGTCGCACCTGTACCAACTGAGCGTCAGCGAGAAGAAATCGCCTTGAATAGCTACTCCATTGGTAGCGAATATATCTTCTTACTTGTTCCAGTAGAGCTAGAAAAAGAAGTGATTGCCAATCTAAGGGTGACCATTTCGAAAGCATCTTTCGATAGTCTATATACGAATGCGTTACTCAATAGCCTAGTCTTTTTCCTATTACTCGCAGCAGCAGGCTTAGTTCTGTACATGACGGTTCAGAAATACATTCTGGGCCCAGTGTATAACTTGAATGTTGGCATGCGTTCCTTTATCGACCGTAAACAGACAGCACTGAATATATTGCCGGCGGCGAATGATGAAATTGGTGCCCTAGTCAAAGCCTTCAATACCATGCTAGACCGATTGAAGCAACGTGAGCAGCAGGTTGCTTTTACGCTAGATAAGCTTGAGGAAGAAAAGTCGTTTGCGAATGAAGTGGTAGAGACGGTTAAACACGCTCTGATTGTTGTGAATTCTCGTGGTGAGATCATTCACTTTAACCCAGCAGCATGCGATGTGTTCCGCTGTACCTCAGCTTACCTGAAGGGAACAAAACTTGTCGATATCATCAATGAGGGCGAGTCCTCGGTGATTTCTGACGCGATTAATCGCCATTTGGAGTTTACCGATAAGCAAGTTTGGGTCATGGATGTGTTTAAACATCATCAATTGCTTAACATCAGTTCCACTCAGCTAAGTAAGGTTGGTCAGGTTCTGTTTGCGATTCAAGATATCACCGAAGTCGAAGCAGCATTAAGGCGTCAGCGTTTGGCTGCGGGTGTGTTCGAGAACAGCCAAGATGGCCTTATTGTGACGGATGATAACGACGTGATCACTATGGTTAACCCGGCGGTCACACGTCTTCTGGGCTATACCCAAGAATCCTTACTTGGTAAGAAGCCTGAAAACTCCTTTGAGTGGCAGCAGTTTTACTCATTAATGCCAACCATCAAAGAGTCTGTTGAGGAGTACGGCCAATGGCAAGGTGAGATTTGGGAAAAACACCGTGACGGGCATAAGGTACCTATGTTCGTTAAAGTGTCGCGCATTGTGAGTAGCGAAGGGGTTGATAATTACGATTACGTTTATATCCTTTCAGATCTCTCTAATCTCAAAGAGATGGAAAGGCTAGAGTACCTAGCGCACCATGACTCCTTAACCGGGTTGGCCAATCGTGCCAAGCTATATCGAGTACTGGATGAAACGTTAACGATTGAACGTGATACCAATGATGGCGTAGCACTCTTGTACCTTGATCTAGATGGCTTTAAAGGCGTCAATGATACGTATGGCCATGACGCCGGGGATGAGGTGTTAAAACAAGTTGCTGAGCGTCTGTTATCAACGTTTACCAGTCATGACTTAGTTGCACGGCTTTCTGGCGATGAGTTTGTCGTACTTGTTACCAAAACAACCGTGACCAATATCTCTTCGATTGCTGAGCAGCTAATAGATGCCATCCAGCGCGATATCGTCTATAGAGGGCGAGTACTGAGGGTTGGTGCGAGTATTGGCGTTCATTATTCTGCTAACTTGAGTGAGAATTTAGACCAGTGGCTTAAAGCCGCGGACACTGCCATGTATCAAGCGAAAAGTAGTGGTAAAGGTCGATATGTCATCAATCAGGGTTAATTTTGTCCTTTGATGCAAATATGGCCTATGTTTTGTAGTAACACTTCTTTATTATACGGTCAGTGATTTCAAAAGGTTAGCAATATGAATGTTCTAGTAACCGGTGGTATGGGTTATATCGGTAGCCATACCTGTATTCAGATGATTGAAGCAGGGATGAAGCCTGTTATTTTCGATAACTTGTACAACAGTAAATCTTCAGTGCTTGAGCGCATCGAGAAAGTCTCTGGCGTTAGGCCGCATTTTATTGAAGGCGATATCCGTGACAAAGATCGACTAAAAGACGCGCTAGAAACCCATCACATTGATGCTGTGATTCATTTCGCAGGCCTAAAAGCGGTCGGTGAGTCGGTTGAGAAGCCGCTTGAATACTACGACAACAACGTAAATGGTACGTTAGTTCTTGTCGATGCGATGCGTGAAGTGGGCGTGAAGTCGTTGGTTTTCTCATCGTCAGCGACAGTATATGGCGATCCAGCATCTGTGCCTATTACGGAAGATTTTCCAACCAGTGCCACGAATCCATACGGTCGTAGCAAACTCATGGTAGAAGAGTGCTTAACTGACTTTCAGAAAGCAAACCCTGATTGGAGCATCACGCTATTGCGTTACTTCAACCCGGTTGGCTCTCACCCAAGCGGTGAGCTCGGTGAAGATCCTCAGGGTATTCCAAATAACTTAATGCCGTTCGTTTCGCAAGTTGCCGTCGGTCGCCGTGAGTTTCTGTCTGTTTTTGGTAATGATTACCCAACGCCTGATGGCACTGGTGTGCGTGACTATATCCATGTGATGGATTTGTCTGATGGTCACATTGCTGCGCTAAAGAAAGTAGGGCGTAAAGATGGTTTGCATATCTACAATTTAGGCACGGGCAATGGCTCAAGTGTTCTTGAAATGGTTAAAGCATTTGAACTTGCGTCTGGAAAACAGGTTCCTTATAAGATTGTAGAGCGTCGCCCAGGTGATATTGCCGAGTGTTGGGCAAACCCTGCTAAGGCGATGAATGAACTTGAGTGGCAAGCTAAGCGCTCATTAGAAGAAATGACCGCTGATACTTGGCGCTGGCAGTCAAACAACCCTCAAGGTTATCCAGAAGCTTAAGTCTAAAGCCAATGAATAAAAAAAAGCCACCGTATACACGGTGGCTTTTTTATTTACGCTTGATACAAAATAGGCAAAATTGAATAAGCGTTAAAGTGTTAATGACTCAAGTAAAGTCGATTAAACCTCTTTATCTTTACCTAGCGATAGTAGCCATACGGAGATAGCCGCGACTACTGCAAAGCCTGATAAGATAATGAAGGGCATAGCGCCATAGCCTAGGACATGCCAAATTACAGATTCTAATGTACTCATAATTCAGTGCTCCTTATTGCCAGCCTTCGATGCCATGCATGTCAGGTAGTTTGTGTGCGATACCTTTGTGGCAATCTACACAAGTCTTTTCACCAGATGCTAGGGCAGTAGAGTGTTGCTTCGCGCTACGTGTGCTTTGCTCTGAGAAATCCATGTATTCGAATTGGTGACAGTTACGACACTCGAGAGAGTCATTCTTCTTCAAGCGAGACCATTCACGTTCAGCTAAGTGAGCGCGACGCTCCTGAAATTTCTCAGGGGTGTCGATGGTCTTAGCGATAAAGTGCGCATAAAGCTCTTTAGACGCCTGTACTTTACGTACGATTTTATCTGTCCACTCATGGGGAACGTGACAATCTGAACAAATTGCACGAACACCAGAACGGTTAGAGTAGTGAATCGTTTCTTGGATCTCTTCGACGATAGGTGCGTGACAACCAGAACAGAATTCTTCTGTGTTGGTTGCTTCCATACCTGTGTTAAATGCGCCCCAGAATAGAAGACCACCGGCAAAGCCCATAAATAAAACCACACCAACGGCAGCTTTACTCGGACTAGCTAGTCTCTTCCAAAACGCTTTCAATAATTTCATAGGTAGCCTCTTATTTACTCACGTGTGCTTATTTAAGCGCATCTACACTCTTGTATTCATTTTCTACAAGCGGTTTCGCGTTTGCTTGAGGAACGTGACACTGAAGACAGAAGTAACGGCGAGGTGATACGTCAGCAAGTACAGCATCTTCGCGGTTTACATAGTGAGTCACACTGATTTTAGTTGCACCCATCTCTTTTGCGTTTTTCCAGCTGTGACATGCTAGACATTTATTCGCATTTAGAGACACTTCGTAGCTACGAATGTTGTGCGGGATCAGTGGTGGCTGATATACAAAGCTGCTGTCTAGTACTTGTTCACGTGGGAACTTTTTAAAGTCGTCTGCAGCGCGCGTTGTTTCTAACTCGCTTGCACCACGTAAAGACTCAAGACCACCGATACCGCCTGGGTTTTCGATTTCAGCAACGGCCGCGCCGCTGATAAGAGCACCAACAGATAACAGTGCAATTAGAAAATTTTTCATTATTAATTCTCCGCCTAATGGCCAAATTCTTGATTCTGACTGCTCTAAAAAAGAGCAGTCAGAGCATTCATATTTAAGCGATCTTAGTGATCTTAACTGGACACTTCTTGAAGTCTGTCTGTTTAGACAGTGGGTCAGTCGCGTCAAGAATTAGCTTGTTAATAAGAATGCGTGCGTCAAAGAACGGTACGAATACCAAGCCTTGAGGTGGGCGGTTACGGCCGCGTGTTTCAACACGAACACGTACTTCACCACGTTTGTTAGCCATCAGTACTTCGTCACCACGGCGAACGCCACGTGCTTTCGCATCTGCTGGGTGCATATAACAAACAGCATCAGGAACGGCTTTGTAAAGCTCAGGTACGCGACGAGTCATAGTACCTGTGTGCCAGTGCTCAAGAACACGGCCAGTACATAGCCACATATCGAATTCAGCATCAGGTGCTTCTGGTGGCGCTTCATATGGAGCCGAGATAATAAGAGCCTTACCATCTGGTTTACCGTAGAAGTCCCAACCAGAGCCAGCTTTCGCATATGGATCTGAGCCTTCTTTATAGCGCCATAATGTTTCTTTACCATCAACAACAGGCCAGCGTAGGCCACGTACTTCGTGGTAAACATCGTAAGGGGCTAAGTCGTGGCCATGACCGCGACCAAATTCAGCGTACTCTTCGAATAGGCCTTTTTGAACGTAATAACCGAAGTGGTGCGCATCGTCGTTTAGCTCACGAGATTCTTCGATAGGGAACTTGTTGATCACGCCGTTAGCAAATAGCATGTCATACATAGTTTTACCGCGATATTGAGGCGCCGCAGCAAGTTGCTCTTCAGTCCAAACTTCTTCCATCTTGAAGCGTTTAGAGAACTCCATAACCTGCCATAAGTCAGACTTCGCTTCGCCAACCGTTTCAACTTGTTGATACCAAGCTTGAGTACGACGCTCAGCGTTACCGTAAGCACCTTCTTTTTCGATCCACATTGCTGTAGGTAGAACTAGGTCAGCTGCTTGCGCTGTTGCTGTTGGGTACGGGTCAGAACATACAATGAAGTTTTCTGGGTTACGGTAACCCGGTAGACGTTCACCGTTGATGTTTGGACCGGCTTGCATGTTGTTGTTACACATTACCCAGTAAGCGTTAAGCTTGCCGTCTTTTAGCATACGGTCTTGAAGAACCGCGTGGTAACCCGGTTTTGGTGGGATAACACCATCAGGAATATTCCAAATACCTTCGGCAATCTTACGGTGTTTAGGGTTAGCAACAACCATATCTGCAGGTAGACGGTGTGCGAACGTACCAACTTCACGTGCAGTACCACATGCTGAAGGCTGGCCTGTTAGTGAGAATGGGCTGTTACCCGGAGTCGCAATCTTACCTGTTAGTAGGTGGATGTTGTACACAAGGCTGTTCATCCATACACCACGAGTATGTTGGTTCATACCCATAGTCCATAGTGACATTACTTTTGTATCTGGATCAGCGTATTGCTTAGCAAGCTCAATAAGTTGCTCTTCAGAAACACCAGACATCTCAGATGCTTTTTCTACTGTGTAAGGTGCGACTGACTTCTTGTATTCCTCAAATGAGATAGAAGACATTTTACCCGAGTTAGGGTTAGCAGCTGCTTTTTGTAGCGGATCATCGTCACGCAGGCCGTAACCGATGTCGGTTGTCGCTTGCTTGAAGTTCGTGTGCTTATTAACGAAATCCCAGTTTACAGCATCGTTTTCGATGATGTAGTTAGCGATGAAGTTTGCAATTGCAAGGTCTGTCTGTGGCTCGAAAATGTAGCCTTTGTCTGCTAGCTCGAAAGAACGGTGGTAGTAAGTAGACAGTACGTTTACTTTAACGTGTGGGTGGCTAAGACGACGGTCAGTAATACGAGTCCATAGAACAGGGTGCATTTCTGCCATGTTCGAACCCCAAAGCACGAAAGAATCCGCAGCTTCGAAGTCATCGTAACAACCCATAGGCTCATCGATACCGAAAGTACGCATGAATGCGCCTACCGCTGATGCCATACAGTGACGAGCGTTAGGGTCGATATTGTTTGAACGGAAACCGGCTTTCATCATTTTAGCCGCAGCGTAACCTTCCATTACTGTCCACTGACCAGAACCAAACATACCAACGCCTGTCGGACCTTGCTTCTTAAGAGCTTCTTTCCATTTTTCAGCCATTGTGTCGAAAGCAACATCCCATGAAACAGGAGCGAAGTCGCCGTCTTTATCATACTTGCCATCTTTCATACGAAGAAGTGGCTGAGTTAGACGGTCTTGGCCATACATGATCTTAGAAAGGAAGTAACCTTTAATACAGTTTAGGCCTTTGTTTACTGGTGACTCAGGGTCACCTTGAGTCGCAACAACTTTGCCGTTTTGCGTACCTACAAGAACAGAACAACCGGTACCACAGAAACGACAAGGCGCTTTATCCCATGTGATTTTAGTTTGGTCTGAGCTAGCGATCAGGTTAGTAGCTGAAGCTGGTAATGTAATACCTGCAACCGCTGCTGCTGATGCTGCCGCGTTTGCTTTCACAAACGCTCGTCTTGTCATCTTCATACTTCACCCTCGGTTTGGGAATGTTGAGTTCCAGTGTTTTTATTTTTTGATTCGTTTTCATCAAGCTCTGTTTCGATTTGGTGATAAACCAAAACCGTGCTCAAAACGTTTGGTAAGTTGTTGATTGCTTCGATATTGTCAGTAATGAAACCTTGATTTTCTGTTTCCATTACCACGACGATTTTACCTTGTGGGCTATCACCGTAGATCTCTGCGTTATCAATCTCATTAATCTGTGACTTGATCGTATCCAAGTGCTCTGGGGCACAATGAACGACTAAGCTAGAAATATGCACTTCATTCAGTGACATTGTTTACTTCCGTTTTATACTAATTTGCTCACATTGATGGATGAAGTAGGGCACACTGCAACGCATGCTCCACAACCTGTACATTCATCAAGGTCTAAATTGGGTTGTGCGACTTTACCTATTTCCAACTTAAACTGGATTGCCATGGTTTCGCACATATCGCCACAGCTTCGGCATTCGACATTTTGCTTTGCTAAACATCCGTCAGTAATGCTTGCTTTCGCATCCCACGGATTATTTTGTTCAGGTTCAAATAACGACTCCGGACACACCTGCGCGCATCCGTAACAAAAAGTACATTCACCACGTGAGAAGTCGACCTGAGGAAAACCGCCGTCACCATTAATGATGATGTTCGTTTCGCAGTTTTCAGCACACTTACCACAGCGAGTACACAATTCGGTGAATTGAGTGCTGTTTGCAAGCCACGGTAAACGAATAGTATTATCGTCAACTGTACGTTTTGAAAAAAAGCGTCTTTTGGATAGGTCTACCACTATCTCACCTAAACTTGTTAGCTATTGTAATTCTGGATAAATCATTGTTCATAACCTTTCATTTATCCATATATAAATTGTAGTTTTTGAAATATTTCGATAAATACCCCCTAGGGGGTAATTGCCGATGAAAGTTGTTTTAGATCAATAAACTTACAGCGAAGTGATCACATATTGTCGCGCTAATTGATTATAAACTTAGTATGTAAACAATAAATTAGTGTGAAGGTGTTAAAAAATCACATGTTAAAGAATGTGAAAAGCTCAGTTACAACGACCATTGCTAAGGCAATGATATGCATCCTGTTACTTTCGGTGGCGACAACTAGCTTTGCGATTTTTATGTTGGCTTCTAGCCTAAACGATGCAGAAGCCGTTAACGTTGCGGGCTCAATGCGTATGCAAAGCTACCGCCTGGCTTACGATATTCAGTCTGAATCACACGATTATGAGTCTCATATTGTGATGTTTGAGCACTCGATTTATTCACCTTCAATGAAAGCACTGCAACATTGGGTGGTGCCTGTGGACATAACCCACGATTACTACAGTTTGATCACTCGTTGGCATGAGCTAAAACTGGTTCTAAAAGGCGACGATAGAGAGCGCTATTTGCAGCTGGTCGAAGGGTTTGTTAATCAGATCGATGCGTTTGTGTTTAAACTGCAAGACTTTTCGGAAACGAAGCTGATCTCACTTGCTTGGGTTGGTGGTTTAGGGCTAGGTTTTGTACTCTTAATCAGTATTTTTGTTGTGCACTACACGCGAAAACATGTTGTGACGCCTTTGAACTCGTTAGTTTTAGCAAGTGAGCAAATTCAAGCGCGCTCATTTGATGTCCAGCTCAATATCTCTAGCGAGAATGAGATGGGCGTGTTAGCCAAAGCGTTCAACAATATGGCTCGTGATTTAGGTAACCTATACCGAGGTCTAGAAAAGGCCGTTAACGAGAAAACCTTAAAACTGCAAAATGCTAACGATTCTTTGCGCGTTTTATATCAATCCTCACAAGAGCTTACGGTTTCGAGGATTACGCAAGATAACTTTTCAGCAATCTTAAAGCATATTGTTAGCTTAGAAGGCATTTCAGCAGCTAGATTAGAAATCAATGAAGTAGGCGAAAAACCTATTTTGATCTCTGAAGGCGAGGCATGCAGAAACTGCAAGAAGAGTTGCAGTAGTCAGAAACTCGTTTTAGATGGTCTAGAGCTTGGTACGCTATATTGGAAGGTCTCTTTACCGTGTCCAGATCAAGCATTGATTGACAACTTTGTGCAGATCTTATCGCGTGCGGTATATTACAATCAGGCTCAGCGCCAAGCAGAACAGTTACTCGTTATGGAAGAGCGTGCCACTATCGCCCGCGAGCTCCATGACTCATTAGCGCAAGCGTTGTCATACTTGAAGATACAAGTCTCTTTATTGAAGAGAGGTATGAGCAAACTACCGGATTCACCGGCACTAGAGAAAACTTCACCAGTGTTGGCTGAGCTAGATACAGGGTTGTCTGCGGCTTACACGCAGTTGCGTGAGCTACTGACGACCTTCAGGTTATCTATTCAAGAAGGCAGCTTTGGTACCGCTCTTCAAAGCATGACGGAACAGCTATCTGATCAGACCGATGCTGAGATTGAGCTCAATAACCAATTGTCCTCTATTGAACTAGAGACAAACCAACAAGTACACTTATTGCAGTTGATACGTGAAGCGGCAACTAATGCAATCAAGCATGCGCAGGCAAAACATATAAAAATAGAGTGCGACGAAACAGAAACTCACATCCAAGTCTTGGTAAAAGATGATGGGATTGGCTTCGATACGAAACTAGAAAAAGCCAACCATTACGGACTGAGTATTATGCAAGAGCGTGCCTCAAGGCTTAGCGGCAAGCTAACCATCACAGCGAATGAAATGCAGGGCTGTGAGGTCTATTTAAAGTACCCAAAAATTAAGGATTCAAACATTGACAAAGTGTAGAGTGTTATTGGTCGATGACCATCCATTAATGCGACGTGGTATCAACCAACTGTTGAGTTTCGAAGATGAATTTGAAGTCGTTGCAGAAGCAAGCAATGGTACGGATGCCGTTGCCCAAAACCATGAGCACAAACCAGATCTAATTCTCCTTGATTTGAATATGAAGGGGATGTCTGGCCTAGACACACTTAACGCTTTACGTGCCGATGAATGTGATGCAACTATCGTTATCCTAACGGTTTCAGATAGCCCAGCAGATATCGAAGCGATCGTTAAAGCAGGCGCAGATGGTTACTTGCTTAAAGATACTGAGCCTGATGAATTGATCGATTTGCTGAAAGATTCGTTACGCGGTAACAAGGCGTACAGTCAAGAGGTGGCAACTTACTTGGCTGAAAGAGAAAACAGCAGCAGTGTGTTTGACGAGCTAACTGATCGTGAAATGCAGATCTTGAAAGAGGTTGCGAAAGGTCTTAGAAACAAACAAATCGCGGATACCTTGTTCATTTCTGAGTCGACCGTAAAGGTTCACATGAAAAGCTTGCTGAAGAAGCTTCAAGTGCCATCGCGTACTGCAGCGACAGTGCTGTACCTTGAGCGTTATGGTGAAATGAAATAACGTGCTCAAGTAGCGATAAACGAAAAAGGGGGAGCTCAAATGAGCTCCCCCTTTCTGTATGAAAAGTATCAATTAAGCGGTCATTGGTACCAGTACTAAGGTACCGAAGATAACCGTAATCAAACCACATACAACCGGCACTGAGGTACGTTTTACGACTTCAAACGGGCTAATTTTACCCATACCGGAAGTCGCAACCACAACGCCAGATACTGGCGAAATCGTACGACCCAAGTTAGACGCTTGAAGCATCGGAATAATAAGGAATGCCGGGTTTAGGCCCATCTTAGCTGCCAGAGAAGGCGCTAGCTCAACAAAGGCATAGAAAGGCGCGTTACCTGAACCTGTCGCAATCGCGGCAGCAACTGTTAGACCTGTTAGGATAAGCATTAGAGCGATACCACCAGCACCAGCGGTTTCCGCAAGGTGAAGTAGGTTATCGATCGCGCCAATAGACATTAGACCTTGCGCAAACACACCCGCAGCGACTAATAGCATGACCACACCTTTAAATGCGTCAGCCATGCCTTGGTAGCATGATTCGAGATCTGCGAGCGTCTTTTCTCCATCAAAACGCTTAACAACAAAGTCGGTTAGGGCGCCAATGAAGATTGATAGCACTACAATGGTGTAGATATCGAGTTTCAGGCCTGGAATAGTGCGACCGTTGAATAGAAATACCCCGATGATTGGAAGAAAAGGCAGTACTGCATAGAAAGCAGGTGCGTTTACTTCAATCTCAGAAACGTCGACACGCTCCATTGGTGAATTGTCTTTCTTATCTAGGTACTTGTTCCAGAAGAAGGCAGCAACGGCCATTACGATGATCGCGCAGATAGAAACTGGCAATACCGTTTGTACCGCAAATACATCTAAATCTAAGCCTGATTTCTCTGCCGCGATCACAACGTCACCGGAGGTTGGTGAAAGGATGATTGCAGCAGGTGAAGCACATACCGCTACCGCTGCTGGGCGAGAGATACCCATTGCAGTCATCATAGGGAATAGTGTTGCCATCAAGAGTACACCTAGGCCCGTTGCTGAGCTCACAGCCAGAGACATAAGACATGCAACAATATAGGCAGCCACTAACAGAACGTAAGGCGACTTAATAACAGATAGAGGCTTAGAAAACTGTTTAACAACAACATTGTTTGCGCCAATGTGAGTCATGTAAGAAGCGAAACCACAAAGTAACATGATTTGCATACCTAGACCGCCACCACGGTACTGCAGCATGTATTTGACGTATTCTAGCGCGTCAGTAAAAAGGTTACCGGTTGAGGCTACTTTTGAAGGGAGAACGGTATGTCCAATGAGACCCGTTAAAATTAGAAGTAGCACACCTGCCGTGAGTAGAACACCGGCTGGTTTGTAGCCCTTAACAATGAAGTAGCCAACGGCAACCGTCACTGCTAACCCGATTAAGAGTTCCAGCATAGAAATATCCTCAACTATTGAAAATTATAAAGAAACTGTTTCAAACTATTTCAAAGAATGTACAGAATTCTATGCTGTCCGACGAGGCTAAGTTGAGGTTCCGATGATCTAGAGCAATAAAATGAGTTAGGTATTAAATCTAGTGAAACATCTTGTATTTATATGGTTTTACAGATGTTAAATATAATGCTGATGGAGGGCTAGAAAGTTTTAGCTAGATCAAATCTCGATCTACAGTCGACTCATCGAGACGAACCGATATAAATAGAGGCAGGGTTACCAAGTGAAGCGAGATCATTGCACTCCTCACGGTAAACCGCTTCCAGAGGCTCTGGCATGGCTAAGTGATATCCTTGGTACATATCGACATTGAGTGAGCGCATTGCCGTTAACTGCTCTTCTGTTTCAATGCCTTCAACGACGATGAGAGAGCCTAGCTTCTGCGCAAGTTTCAATCCGGAAAGTAAAGCGAACTGGTCGCCATCCATATAAGAGAGCATTAGCGAGCGATCGATTTTTAAAATATTGGGTTTGAGCCTTTCAACACGTTCACGGTTTGATGCATCAATACCGAAATCATCGACTGCGATATTGAACTGACTGTCGTTCAACTTTTTCATCGCGTTAGCAAGGCTTTGCTCATTGTCTGCTTCCAGTTCTACAACTTCCATCACAAGTTGGTTGTTGCTAATACCTAGAGCTCTAAGGCGCTGGGCAAGCAAGCTAGTATCAATGTTTTCTAACGCTAAATATTCACCTGCAGAAGGCAACACATTCAAAAAGAGCTTTAGATGGCGCAGCTTAGATCTTGCGAAGTTGCGGATATGGATAACACGACTTAATCGCTCGACATTGATCTTGTCATCAAAGCAAGTCTCGTCTGAATGGAAAAAAACGTCTGGTCTAACGCAACCATTCTGAGCATGCTGGATACGAACTAGAGCCTCAACACCAATGATTTGGTTGTCTGGGTTAAAGATGGGCTGAAAAACGCTATGTAGAGTCAGTTCCTTGTATTGGCCGACATATTGGAAATGCTCATTGATAGAAAGACAGTCAACAAACTGTTGCTGTGTAGAGAGAATCATATTTACTTCCGACCTCAATTAACTAATGCACTTTTCAGAATGCCATAAAGCAAACTTTTGACATAATATTGACAATGACGTGATTTTGTCAATATTTGCGTCATCTTTAATCTTAGCAATAACTGAACTGACGTAAAGTTTTATCAATACCATACAAAAATCAAACAACTACCTTGATAGTTATATTGTTAGAAACAAGCTAAGCCGTAAGATTTTATCTGTTACAATTTGAAATGATAGTAGTGAAGGGTGTCACAGTCTCTTTTCGGGAGGAGTCTCTCAACCTCCCTAGAAGGTAAGTGGTTCTACAATAGCAATATGAGGACTGTGCTAAGAAAATGGCGACCAATTACAAATACAGGTAGCCAAAGCCTATCAGCTCAGTTGAACGACAGAGTACAGTTGGATGTATTTTCGAACCAGTTGGCGGTCCGTTGCTCGTTTTAGCGGGTGCGTGAATTTTACGAAGTACGGGCTCAATTTGAAATGCTCTTCAAGTGACAACGCCAGTTGGGATTCACTTTCATACAATGAGATCCCTTGAACGCGGTACTCATCGATTTCATCAGGGAGTTCTCCCGTCCACCAATGAAGGAGCTCTCGACTCTGTTTACTGCGCGTAATCCAGTGATCGGTGAGTAGCAATAAGAGATCATTGGGCTGAACCGCAAAGCCATACTCTTCTTGCCATTGTGCAACTGTCTTAAACAGCTTCTTTCGGCATGAAGGCCCAGCACTAACAAGGTGTGAAGTTAAGATCCAAACAGTGCCAATATCAGAGCTGACACGATAGTGATGAGGAAGATCAGATGCTTGAGGGGTATCTAGGGGCTTATAGTCATAATCGTGCCCAAACTCATTCAAGGTTCTTGATAGCCTGCGCGCAAACGCTAATCCTAAATGATGTTCGCTCATTCCTTTATTGTGAATTGTAGGGTAGTGCTTTTCACACAACGCCATGCAGTCAGCCTGAAATTCATTGACACTCTGAACTAGCACATCCAATAACAAGATCCATCTCTCCATAATGAGCAATATGCGCAACTAGCGTAACACGCGTATGATAACTTTAGTTACACTTAATCGACTAAAACATGAGGAGCCTTAGGGGTTTATGTCGAAGATTGAATTTACATCACAACAAAAACAGGCAATGGCTAAGGCGCTACAAGGCTATTTAGAAGATGAGCTCGATGTGGAAATTGGTCAATTTGATGCTGATTTTTTACTGGAATTTATTACGAATAAATTTGGTCCAGCCTTTTATAATCAAGGGTTGGCGGACGCAGAGACGATCATGCAGCGTAAGATTGTCGATATTGCTGATGAACTGTATGAAATAGAGCAACCAAGTGACTTTTGACATACCGAAAAAGTTTCTTCAAATTTTTTGAACGACTTCATCGAGCGGAGAATATTTCACTAATGTAAAGAATGGTAAATAATCTGTTGCAACGAAAAAGAGATATGTACTCTAAATAATAACAAGAGTCATTTAACCACTAGGGCATACAAATGGAATCAGAAGTAAAAAACTACAATGCACTTGCGCGCGCCATTCATTGGCTGTCGGCAATTGTCGTCATTGGTATGTTTGCGGTCGGTTTGTGGATGGTTGATCTTTCGTACTACAGTGAATGGTACCGAACGGCGCCGCATTGGCATAAATCTATTGGTCTACTGTTAGCTGCAGTGACCGTGATTAGATTGGTTTGGAAGTTTGTTACACCGTCACCAAGGGTGGAAGGGGCGAGCTACGAAGTCGTTGGTGCTAAATTGGCTCATTTAGTCATGTACGTCATTTTGCTCGTACTGCCTATTTCCGGCTACTTGATTTCAACAGAAGATGGTCGAGGAATCGATGTCTTCAACTGGTTCACTATTCCTGGCCTAGGTGCTCTATTCGAAGGGCAGGCTGATATGGCTGGACAGATTCATTTTTATGCTGCTTGGGCGCTGATTCTTATTGCTGCCGTCCACGCTATAGCAGCTTTGAAACACCACTTTATTAATAAAGACAACACGCTACGCAAGATGATAGGAGCTTCAAAATGAAAAAAACGTTATTTGCTACCGGATTAGCAATGGTAATGGCATTACCATTTGGTGCAAGCGCGGCGGATTACATGATCGACACAAAAGGCGCTCATGCTTCAGTGAACTTTAAAGTAAGTCACTTGGGCTACAGCTTTATCAAAGGTCGTTTCAATACATTTGATGGTGAGTTTTCGTACGATCCAGCAAACGTATCAGCATCAAAAGTAACGGTGAATGTAGACACTACAAGTCTAGATTCAAACCATGCAGAGCGTGACAAACATATTCGTAGCTCAGACTTTATTGATGCGTCTAAGTTCTCAACTGCGACCTTCACAAGCACAAGTGTTGTCGACAAAGGTGAAGGCAAACTAGAAGTTAATGGTGATCTAAACCTACACGGTGTAACTAAGCCTATCACAATTGACGCAACGTTTATCGGTGCTGGTCAAGACCCTTGGGGTGGTGAGCGTGCTGGCTTTATCGGTACAACTCGTCTAGAGCTTGCTGATTTTGATATCGCTGTAATGGGCACTTCAAACTATGTTGACATGGAACTGCATGTCGAAGGCATCAAGAAGTAAAAACAAAAATGCCCCCAACCTAGGTTGGGGGCGGTTTGGTCAAGCGACTTATTTCCGGACCAAATTCTGAGCCACAGCGTTGTTAGTGTTTTTTATTATTATGCAGTTTCGAGTTCACGCTGGGTTTCTACGATATTCATACGCTCGCCATAAATAGGGCGTAGTGCTTCCAAAACATTTTCCCTTGTAATCACACCAACAAGCTTTCCATTGTCTAGGACTGGTAGTACATGCGGTTTACTTACTTTCATTGCTTTTGCACGTTCTTCAAGCGATAGAGTGGTGAGCTGAGTTGCAATGCCCATGCTGGTCGTTGGATAAAGCTGCTCTTTATCAATGCAAAGAAATTCTGCGATATCAACAAGCTTATCGTCCACGTCAATTGCAACCACCTCACGAGCCATAATGTCGACGATTTTCTGATCTTTAGCTGGAAGGTAATCTTGGCACCAAAGGTCAACCATAACGTCATGTGCTGAGAAGAACCCAACTAAGCGGCCTTCGATATCACAAACTGGCGCGCTGATTTGGTGATGCTCTAGTAAAGAATCAATAGCAACAGGAGTAAGCATCTCTGCACGTAGAGTTAGAGGGGTAGTGTTCATTACATGTTTAGCTGTGATGTTGTTGTTCATGGTGATTTCCTTAGCCGAGTTAATCTGAGTTGTCTTTGTAATAGTGCGAACATTCGCTGCTTTAAGTTGTGGTCTGCGGTAGATCCCCCAGTTGGCAAGACCAACTAACACTGCGCCACCAACGATGTTGCCGAAGGTCACCGGGATTAAGTTCGCAAACAGGAATTGCTGAATATTTAGGTCTGAGTATTGCGCTGCATTAACGCCAACTTGCTGCCAGAATGAATCAGGCGCGAAGTTTTGAATAACGATGCCAAGTGGAACCATAAACATATTCGCCACGCAGTGCTCGAAGCCACTGGAAACAAACATTGCTACAGGCATAATCGTCATTGCTGCTTTCGTTAGGGCATTCGCGCTGCTAAATGTTAGCCAAATTGCCAAACAAACCAGTAAGTTACATAGCACACCTAAAGCAAATGCTTGCAGAGGGGTGTGATGAAGCTTGTGCTGTGCGATATTGAGAGCATTCAAACCCCATTGGCCATGATCCATCTGGTATAAACCTGCCGCTGCAACAATAGTTAGTAGCAACATGGCACCGATAAAGTTACCGATGTAGACCTTGCCCCAGATTGAAAGCATCTTGCCAAAGCTAATCTGTTTGTTTGCCCAAGAGATGCTTGAAAGTACTGAGCTAGTAAATAGTTCACCGCCGCAAATGACGATAAGTATTAAGCCCATACTAAAGGCAAGTCCTCCGGCTAAGCGGCTAAGCCCCCAGCCAGCGTCGGTACTACCTGTAGTCACGGTTATATAGAACAAGAAAGCTAAGCCGATAAAAGCACCTGCCATGATCGCCAAGCTTAATGTCATACCGCTGCTTTTTTTCGCTTTGCTTAATGCGAACTTCTCAGCTTCAGCCATCATTTCCATTGGCGAAAAGTATTGGTTATTCGTTTGAGCCGGTGTCATACGCACTCCCGAATGTAAACGTCATAAGTAATCTCCTTAAAAGTGCAGTTACGTTTCGTGACTGCCCATTCAGAATATGTAGGGTGGAGGTAGAGGTAAAATTGATAATTTTTAAAATCCTTATCAAAAATATTGATATAGGGGTGGGAGCAGGTAGAATGAAACGGCTTGCGTATCATTGATGATGGATATGTAACTAGTAGAGTTTTTAATGGTGTAAAACTCATGCAATACACAAGGATAGGAGTCCTATGCGATACTCATTAAAGCAGCTGACCGTGTTTGATGCTGTTGCGGATACTGGAAGTGTCAGCCTTGCCGCCGATAAGTTAGCTTTAACTCAATCAGCGACAAGTATGTCGTTAGCTCAATTAGAAAAGATGCTTGGGCGACCTTTATTCGAACGCCAAGGTAAACAGATGGCGTTAACGCATTGGGGCATGTGGTTAAGACCTAAGGCCAAACGCTTATTACAAGATGCCCAGCAGATTGAAATGGGCTTTTACGAGCAGCATTTGCTTAGCGGTCACCTTAAGCTAGGGGCTAGCCAGACTCCCGCAGAACATCTTGTCCCAGACCTTATCAGTATTATTGATAACTCATTTCCAGAAATGCGAATCTCACTAAAGGTAAAAAGTACAGACAGTGTGATTGAAGGGGTTTTAGATTATAAATATGACCTCGGTATCATCGAAGGTCGTTGCGATGACAATCGACTTCACCAAGAGGTGTGGTGCCGAGACCATTTGACCGTTGTCGCGGCAGCCCATCATCCATTTGCAAAGCAAGAAACGGTCGGCCTAGCCCAACTAGAACAAGCTAAATGGGTATTACGTGAGCACGGGAGTGGTACACGGATGATATTCGACAGCTCAATTCATCACTTAATTGAAGATCTTGATGTATGGCGAGAATACGAACACGTTCCAGTACTTCGTAGTATGGTTGAGCATGGCCAGTACATCACTTGTTTGCCTTACCTTGACGTTGAACGCTTTATTGAAAGTGGTCATTTAGTTGCGTTAAATGTGCCTGAATTGAAAATGGAAAGAACGCTCTCTTTCATCTGGCGTGCCGATATGGTTGAAAATCCGCTTGTGGAATGTATCAAAAGAGAAGGCGCAAGGATGATGAAGGGCAAGCCATCTGTGCTCTGATTGGTGATTTTGTTATTACCTATTTCTGTTGAAATATCGATTGCATCACAGGTTTTGTGAAATGAATGTATAAATTAGACTTTAAAGTGTGATCTGTAATGTGTGATTGCGAGCGGAGTTTCTCTAAGATGCCTACTTGTACTTTTGATGTGTGAAACCACACACTGAGCGAGGCGTAATGAGCACTTTATTCGCAATCTCCCTGACTACTGGCATTTTATCTGGGCTTTGGGGCTGGATAGCTGTGACACTTGGACTACTATCGTGGGCTGGGTTTTTAGGCTGCACAAGCTACTTTGCATCATCTAACGATGGCTTTAAAGGCCTATCAGTAAGTTTGATAACCAATATGAGCGGTGTTTTCTGGGCGATGGTGATCATTCATGGTTCGCAATTCGTTTCACTTGAAATCCTAGGCTATGTCATCACCGCTGTTGTTGCATTCTTTATGTGTATTCAGGCGAAACAGTCGTGGCTTGCTTATATCCCAGGTACGTTTATCGGATCTTGCGCGACATTTGCTGCCGATGGTAACTGGAAGCTTGTGGTTCCATCACTAATTTTAGGTGGCATTTTTGGTTACCTAATGAAGGCGAGTGGACTGTGGTTACATCAAAAGTCAAAGCAATCTCAGGTTAATGCAAGTCTACAGACACGGTAGTGACCTTAGATAAGTCTCAGCTGTTTTTGAAAAGGGCAGCTTGGACTACCCCCGATTGATTTGTATCACCGATTTTTGATACGCGGCATCGATAAATTCGATGCCGCTTTTTTATGTGTTACCGTTCGCCATAGTAACGACTCGTTTTAGCGTCCAACGTAACAGTAAAGGAATCCCTTCCACACCTTGCTTCTCACAGTGAGAAACAATCGCCAACGCTAAGTCGGGTTTAGCAAACTTCTTCAGAACACGAGTGACGACCTTTTTCGCCGGAATAGGATGGTCGAGAGGAATCTTAAGCATGTTTTTAAAGAATTCCTCGAAGCCATTGTTATAGAGATAGTGCTCGATATCTCTGTCAGGCAGCTCAGTTAGGCGATGTCTTTGTTGATCGTTATCCAATTGGGCCTTCACCGCTGCTGCATATTTCTTACCTGCTGCATCGCCATCCGTCACTACGTGCCAATCAATGCCAAACGCTTTAGCCACTTTAATCAAAGATTTCAGTCCGGACTGAGCGAACTCGATGATTTGCACACCTTCTGCTGCAAGGTTATAGCCACACTGATTAGCAAGCTCATTGAACAGCCAAACTTCGGTTTCACCTTCAACCAATAGCCAACAGCGAGCAAATAGCGCGCCTGGACGATGAAAGCGAATATGAAAGCCAATTCGACGAAACTCGTCTCGGCCTAATCCTTGGTCTGATAAATAGGTGGTAATAGTGCGATCGGACTGCCTAACTAAGCGACGAATACTATGCAGTGGAACTTGACCTAATAGATCGCCACTGTTGGTGGTTAAAATCTTCTGCATAGGTAATAACTGCAGTAGGCCCCACGCGCGCGCCAAGTGAGTAGGGTGCAAACGTCCTTCGGGATCTTCAATGATCAATAGCGGGCGGGCACATCGCCTTAATGTAGTGGGACCTTTGGCTTGCAAGTATGCGTTGAGTAGCCCCATAAACAATAGCCGCGTCTGTTTATCTTTGGTTTCTTCGACAACCTCAGAAATACTCTTACTACCGGGTGAGGCATTGAAAAAGATCCCATCGCGCTGTTTACGCAGATTACTACGAACGTTGGGCTTAAATGAGAAATAGTGCTCGACCAAAGCATTCATTGAGCTCAAGCTGCTTCTCATTTCCCCCTTATTGACATGTCCCGGGATCGCCATCAAACGCCGGCAAGTGTTATCGATTCGTTTCTCAACTCGTGCATTAACATCTTTAGTGTTATTGATTGGTCGTTCAAAGCGGCGAGAGTCTTTTAAGCGAATAACCGGATGTAACGACATCAACTCTTGAGCGAGTTTTTCTGAATGGTGGAGAGGTAAAGGGATACCTTCCAAATCAAGAAATGAATAGCGAGTTACGATATCGTAGCCATCTCTTGACGCACTTAACCGGTAAATAATCCGATTTACACCATTTCCATCTTGAACCCAGATAGGTTTGATTCTTCTGTATCGGCCTGAATGGATTTCATTTTTGTCGGTAGAAATCAGGCTCAATACGATTTGTAAGTGCTGAGTTTGTGGGTGCGAGACGGAATAGTCGACATGAAAGTCCGCCATTTCGAAGTTGTAAGGGTCACCTTCAGGTGGGAGTGCGACAGAAAGCGCATCCAATAGTGATGATTTACCCCAAGTGTTCTCACCGATCAAAGTAGTGAGCTCATCAAAGGCAATAGATAAACGTTTGATTCCGCGAAAACCAGATATTTCGATTCGCTCAAGCTTCATTGAATCACTCCATTACGTCATTTCTATATTAAGCATAATAGAATTTTCCTGTTATAGCAGACATTTAGCTCACAAACTCGCATCAATACTGGATAGGGTATTGTCAATAAGTGAGTGATTTTGCTCAAAGATATCAATGTATATGAAACGTCATGTTTAATATAAATGTGAAATATAATGAATCTGTCACATTGGTTGCGGTAGGATGTGAGTGAAAAGAGAGATGAATATGACAGATAAAAAGAACAAAACGACAAAGCTAAGAATAGCGCACATTAATGACACACACTCATACTTTGAACCTACGTCGCTGCAACTCACCATTGATGTAAACGGAGAAAAACTCTCTCCATTTGTCAGTGCTGGTGGCTTTGCGCGTATCGCGACACGCGTAGAACAATTACGCCAACAAGCTCAATCACAAAGTACAGAACTCCTATTTTTGCATGCCGGTGACTGCTTTCAAGGCACGCTTTACTTCTCCCTGTTTAAAGGTGAAGCCAATGCGACCTTGCTCAATAGCCTCAAGATTGATGCTATGGCACTAGGTAATCATGAACTCGATATGGGTAACGAACCCGTTGCTCAGTTTGCCCAACAAATCGAATTCCCACTGCTTGCGGGTAACTGGGATCTTTCAAATGAGTTAACATCCAAATCGATTCGCCTTGCTGATAACCCGAGTGTTATCGCCTATAACAGCGCAACTAAGGCCGCCAATTGGATTGAGAAATCGGTTGATGGTGACAAGGTGGCGATATTCTCTTTAGCCCTAGACAAAATGGCTGATATCTCTAATCCAGATATCGATACACCTTTCATCAATGCGATTGAAACGGCGAAGCTGACTGTGGAACAGATACAAGCAGCGGGTATCAATAAGATTATCTTGTTAAGCCATATGGGCTATGACGCTGACCTAGATCTCGCTAATCATGTTGATGGTATTAGCGTGATTGTTGGTGGACACAGTCATAGGTTACAGGGTGACTTTAGCAGTCTAGGGTTAATTAAAGACGATGAGTACGGTGTAAGAGTCAACAATACCTATGTGGTACAAGCTGGTTACCACGCTTTGAGTCTTGGTCACTGCGATATTGAGTTTAATCAAGATGGTTCTGTGGCTACGTTCAATGGCAAAAACGAGTTGCTACTTGGGCGACGCCTGTTTATCGACGCCAGCATGAGTCAAACACACAGTGAAACGCCGTATCAACTGGCACGAAACTTTATCGATAACCATCCGAATGTGGTGGTATGTAAAAAAGATCGCGCGCTTCAATCGATTCTTGAAGAAAAATACATTTCGCGAGTACGGATACTGCAAAAAGAGATCATCGCGAGTGCCAACCAAAAACTGCGTCATGTTCGCGTGCCTGATCAGCAAGGGCCTAGTCAACTAGCGCCGCTAGTCGCGGAATCCTTTACCTATAAAATGACGCAGTTAGGTCATAAGGTCGATTTCGCCATTCATAATGCGGGTGGCGTTAGGAACTCACTTAATGCCGGTGATGTTTCGGTGGCAGACGTTGCCGGAAAGCTGCTGCCATTTGCCGTTCCCATTGGTGTATATAAGATCAAGGGAGAATTCTTGCCTCTTATCATCGAAGGCGCGATTAATAATGCTTTGAACAATGGCGTCAATGGTACTGGGGACGGTTCTTATCCATACACAAATAACCTTCGTTTTAAGTACGTCTACGAAGCTGAAGCTGGCAATCGAGTGCAACAGATGGAAATTCGTGATGCACAAGGCGTTTGGCAACCTGTTGAATCAAATAAAATTTATACAGGGACATCGTCGGCTTATACCATGAAGGGCAAAGAAGGCTATGAAGCGATTCTAAACATGCAAGGGGAAGGGTTAATCACAATTGTTTCCATGGCTGATTGTTTTATTGAGCTACTTAGCAAAATGCCAGGTGTACTTAACCGCGACCAGCGCAGCGAACAAAAAAGGCAATGGCATAAAGGTTGCTAAATAATCTCTGGGTTCATGCTATGTATGAATAATACTCAGGGGGTATTATGTGGAGTCGAGATTGGATTGATGTAGCGGTCGTTGTTAGTTGGATTGGCGTATGGTCTGCACTTGTCTACTTTGTTCCTATTGGTGGCGTATAGGGTTGAAACAACCAAGCCAATAGTGTTGAGTAAAAGGAGCATTTTTTTGCTCCTTTTTGATTTTTCTTATAGACGAATTCAATTTTCAGGCATAAAATCCGCCTTGTTTGGGGAGTAGTCGCCTCTGGTTTACTTATCGTCATCTCGTTAGACGTCGTTCTATCCGGTAAGTATAAGTATGTACACTGAATCACTCAGTTAGGCATATTTCGACGAGACCAACGCAATCAATGTTACCTAGCTTAACCGCTGGGTAATGAGTTTGTTTGCGGTAGGGATCGTCACACATCTTTAGTTCCTCGATCCCTCCGCCTTTGGAGGATACATGACCCCAATTACTTACTTCAGTTTCGGTTTATTGACGCTTACTCTGGTCGCTCTGGACATTTGGCAAACTCGTGGTGGAAAGATAACCATCAAGAAAGCCGCTGTATGGAGTCTATTTTGGTTTGCACTCGCGTTTTTGTTTGCCGCTACTATTTACCTATTCTGGGATGTGTACGCACCTGGCAGTGAATACACAGCAGAAAAAGCGACACTATCGTTTATTACCGGCTATCTGCTTGAGAAATCACTGAGCGTAGATAACTTGTTCGTGTTTGCGATTATTTTCCATCAATATGCAGTACCAGAGCATTTACGTCCAAGAGCGTTGCTATGGGGTGTGATTGGTGCGCTAGTGTTACGTGCAATCATGATTGCGGTCGGCGCTCAGCTCCTTGCTCAGTATCACTGGATTCTTTACCTATTCGCTTCGTTCTTGATTTGGACGGGTATCCAGTTAGCACGTGACAAAGGCGAAGACGAAATCAATCCACTGCCTGAGCGCATTATTCGTAAACTTGTTCCGGTTTCCGATAGCTACGCAGGTAATGCGTTGACGATCGTTGAACAGGGTAAGCGCATCGCGACGCCAATGTTCATCGTGATTGCGGTGATCGCGTTTATGGACGTGATGTTTGCTCTTGACTCTATTCCAGCGATCTTTGCAGTAACAAGAGAGCCGTTCTTAGTCTTGGCTGCAAACGTATTTGCTTTGCTTGGTTTGCGTTCTCTGTACTTTGTACTTCAGGGTATGATGGATAAGTTTATCTACCTCAAACCTGCGCTATCGTTCATTATGATATTTATTGGTATCAAGATGATGTTAGTAGGTTCAGCATGGGAAATCCCAACAGCAGTATCATTACTTGTGCTATTGGCGACGATGACAGTGGCGGTGATTGCTTCAATCATTAAGCAAAAAAATGGTTTGCAAGAAACAACAGTAACTGTTGATAAATAAACTAATTATCTTGCGAGTGACTTCCTGCTTTCGATTGCGAATGTTTGTAAAACATTTGTGATCTAAAGCAGGGGTTATCGCGATGGGGAAAATAGTAATTCATTTATTGTAGTTGGTTATGCGCCTGAGTGAGCCTTTTGTGCATAATTGGAAAATTGCACTGTTAACGCATTGTTTCATTAGAAAAAGTAATTCGAAAAACCAAAAATAGTCATTTTTTGTGCAAATAAATATTGCCTATTATTGCCTCAACAAAACGAATTACACCAGTTTATAGAGAGGCAATCATGGCACAAGCAATGCAAATGGGTACTATCGACGCACCTATCTCTATGGATAAAAAAACCTACGCGGTTTCTTTCAAAGGATTGATTGCACACTTATTAGATATTCTTTTCACTGACAACAGCGAACCACGTGCGTACTACGCAAATGATTTGTCTGGTCACATGCAGAAAGATATCGGTCTATATCGTTAATTCGAACGAGCAGATTTCAAAAACGCCAGCTAGGAATAGCTGGCGTTTTTTTATGCTTGTAGGAAATGAAAAGTGCATTGGCTTACGATGGGAATTCGATAACAGACATGGCACAAGATCATGTTTCTCATAATTGAGGCACTTTGTTGTAATCCTACAGCTCGTCATCGCTCTACTGCTACAAAGTGTTGTATAACTCACTTTTTTTGCCATAGCTGTGTAATGTACTGATCTAATTCATCCTCTTCAATGTGAGCTTAAATCCAAAACTGAATCTACTCCTTTTGATCTACGCCCATGGATCACTTTGCATAGGATGAGGTGTTATTTTGATATCCACATATAACGTCAACTTGAGGATTTTTGACTTTATTTCAAAGAGTTCAACCTCACGACGTGAATTTAGAATGGATATAACAATGAACATCAAGCTAACCAAACTCAGCATAGCCATGGCATCGCTCGGGCTTCTAGCAGGTTGTAATGATCAACTAGAAGTACAGGTGATGGATGGCTACCTCGAAAACGCCGAAGTGTGGCTCGACGTTAATGGCAACTATAAACTGGATGACCATGAACCGTCAGCGACGACAGATGAAACCGGATACGCTGCGATCGATATTAGCGGTTTATCTAAACAAGACCGCAACGTCCACCTTATCGCCCATGTTACGCGCGGTATTTCAATAGATAGTGACATTCCTGGCGTTACAGCCACAAGAGATTACTTGATGCTAGCACCGGCAGAGCATAGCTACATCACGCCACTCTCTACGTATGTTTCACTTCAGATGAAGGATGGTCAGAGTGAAAAAAGAGCAACAGCTAAGCTTAGACGTCAGCTAAAACAGCCCAAGCTGGATTTGGACGCAGATTATATTGAAAATGGCCAAAGCTTAGTTGCGAGAACCGCAAAGGCGTTGAGCCAAGTTTTACCTGATAACATTGAAGAACACACTTTAGAAAACCTTTTAGAAACGGTGGAGCGCGGCACAAAGGCCTTAGGCCAAGAGAAAAAACAGGGTAACCGCCGTCTAGAAGGTGTGACCTTGATGATTGATGGCAGCGGCCAGCCTGTTGTCGCAAAAGATACCGACGGTGATGGCGTTGCCGACTCAGTGGACTTGTTCCCAACAGATATACAAGAGTCTGCCGATAGTGACAAAGATGGCATTGGCGATCATCGTGATTTAGACGATGACAACGACGGCTTTGCCGATAGCGTAGAATTTAGCTTAGGTACGGATCCTTATGACTCAGAAAGTCAGCCAAACGACCTTGATGGCGATAAGATTCCAGACAGCTTAGACTCTGATATCGACGGCGATGGTTGGAGCAACGCCGATGAAGAGCGCTTAGGTAGCGATCCATACTCGGCTGAAAGTAAGCCAAGCGACTATGACGGAGATGGAATTGCGGATTCAGAAGATCAAGACCTCGACGGTGATGGGGCGCCAAACGCCAGCGATGCTTTTCCAAAAGATAAGTTCGAAAGTACTGACACCAATGGTGATGGATTAGGAGATTTTGCTTCTAGTGATGACGATGGAGATGGCATTCCTGACTCGATCGATCCAAATCCTAAGAGCCCAGATAACACCTCGACCGAACCGGCACCAACGTACCAAGAAGCCGTTATCTACTATAAGCGTGATGATGGCAACTACGCGGATTGGGGCTTACACCTATGGAACAACGCCAGCTGTGACGCAGTTAGCGATGGCGCATTAGATGGCGTAGATTGGGGCAACCCACTTATCTGGCAGGACATTCACCCTGAATATGGCGCAAAATATACAGTAGCACTTAAAGAAGCTCACGGCGCTTGCATGAACTTTATCGTGCATAAAGGTAACGACAAAGCGCTGGGTGGTGACGACCTAAAACTTGAGTTCACTAAAGGCAATACACTCTACACCAGGCATGGCAGTTCAACGCTTAAATACTCACCTGATGAACAAACTCTTGTCGAGCTATCTGGAGCAGCGGCACATTGGTTAGATCTTAATAGTTTCGCTTGGTTTGATCACTCACAAGCAAAATCTTACCAACTTTGGTCAACGTCGGCAGGTGCAGGAGATATTAGTAAACCGGAGCAGTTTACTAAGCGTGAACTTGCGTTAGCGGGCATTGTTGATAATGCTAAATTTCCACATCTAAAAGGTAGAGTCCAATTTGACTTGGCGGTAACAGGCGAGGAAGCAAAGGCACTACTAAAACAGCAGCTAATTGCCGTTGCACTCGATGAACAAGGCCAACCCCTTGTTGCAACACGCGTTCAAATCCCGGGTGTGATTGATGTCCTGTACACCAGTGGTCCGAACGATGCTGACGAAGCGAAGCTCGGTAGTTGGATTGAGCCTGATACAGCAAACTTCGCACTTTGGGCACCAACCGCTCAAGATGTAGAGCTTTATCTATACGATAATGACAAAGCACTTGTTCAAGAGTCGCCGATTAAGATGACACCAAACTCAGATACAGGTGTTTGGAGCTATCAAGGAAGTGCAGCGCTAGAGAACATATTCTATCGCTACCGCGTCAAAGCTTACCATCCAAAAACGGATCATGTTGAATGGATGATGAGCACAGACCCTTACTCACTGTCTCTCAGCACCGATAGCTTACATTCGCAGCTTGTGGACTTAAACTCGGCGCATACTAAGCCAAACGGTTGGGATAGTCACGATATCCCAGAACTACAGAACCCAGCAGATCACATCATATATGAGTTACATATTCGTGATTTTAGTGCGAGTGACCAGCTTGGTACCGCAGAGAGAAACGGCAAGTATACTGCATTCTTAGAAGATGAACGTGACAGTGTTAAGCAGCTTAAGTCATTAAAAGATTCAGGCTTAACCACGATTCATTTACTGCCAAGCTATGACTTAGCCTCTGTACCTGAGCATGAGTCTAAAACCGTGAATCTTAATGATACGGTCGGTAAGTTGTGTTCCGTCAATCCGAAAGCGAAACTGTGTGAAGATGGAACAAGCCATAGTGCGACAATTCTATCGCTTCTTGAACAAACCGATCCAAATACTGGTGAAGCTCAGGCTTTACTGGCGGATATTCGACCGTTAGATGGTTTCAACTGGGGTTACGATCCGTTCCACTACAGCGTGCCGGAAGGTAGCTATGCGGTATCGAAAGACGGTACTGATCGAATTCGTGAATATCGTCAAATGGTTAAGAAGCTCCACGATATGGGTTTCCGAGTCGTTCAAGACGTGGTGTACAACCACACTTATTCATCGGGTCTTTATGATAAGTCAGTACTCGATAAAACCGTTCCGGGCTACTACCACCGTTTAAACCCAATGACAGGTGTAGTAGAGAACTCAACGTGTTGTGATAATACGGCTTCTGAAAACCGCATGTTTGAGAAGTTAGTGGCTGACAGCGTCATGATGTGGGCGCAAGACTACAAGATAGATGGCTTCCGTTTTGATTTGATGGGCCACTTAATGAAGTCAAGCATGCTGCATATCTACGACAAAGCGAAGCAAGTAGATCCAGACACTTGGTTCTACGGTGAAGGCTGGAACTTCGGTGAGGTTGCTAACGGTCAGCGTGGTGAAAACGCGACACAATGGCCGATGGCAGGTACGGGGATTGGTACTTATAACGATAGACTTCGCGATGGAGTCCGTGGTGGGCCATTCGATAGTGGCGATGCACTGCTCCAAACCCCAGGATTTGCTAATGCCGGAGACCGATTCGATGAAGGTCTGAAATCGAAAATGGATTTGATTCGTTACGGTATGACAGGCAACCTGCAAAACTACCCGTTAGAGACTTACAGTGGCAGCGTGGTATATGGCAAAGACTATCAGTATGGTGGTCAAGGCGCTGCGTATACTCTCGATCCACAAGAGTCGATCAACTATGTATCTAAGCACGACAACCAAACGTTGTGGGACTTTAACCAGTACAAAGCCTCGGCTGATATGACCTCTGAGCAACGTGCTCGAATGCAGATTGTTGGGCTATCAACGGTGATGTTAGGCCAAGGCGTACCATTCCTGCATATGGGCTCAGAGCTACTTCGCTCTAAATCAATGGAACGCGATAGCTACGACAGTGGTGACTGGTACAACAAAGTCGATTTCAGCAAACAAACCAATAACTGGAATATCGGCTTACCGCGCGCAGACAAAGATCAAGCTAACTGGAGTGCGATTCAATCCGTGATTAGCAATCCAAACACGGTCGCTTCTGCACAGGATATCGAATGGACAGACAGTGCATTTAAAGCATTGCTGCAAGTACGCGCGTCAACGCCACTACTTAAGCTGGTATCAGAGCAAGAAGTGGTCGATCGAGTTCGTTTCCATAATACCGGAAGCAACGCACTGCCGGGTCTGATTGCAATGTCTGTGAACGATGGAGTTTCAGTCGGCGCGGACTTAGATCACAACAACGATGCGATTCTTGTGTTGATCAATGCCAATACCTCAGAGCAAAGCATCAAGATTAGCGGCGCACAAGGTTTTGAGCTGCATAGCGCGCTTCAAAACTCGACTGATGACATAGTTAAGCAAGCTAGCTTTGCCAATGAAACCTTTACGGTTCCACCACTGACTGCGGCGGTATTTGTACTACCACAAGCTGGTGAACAGGGTGAAGGCCTAGTTGTTGACAACAAACCTGTTGATGTTGCGCCATATGGAAGTACCCAGCTCTATGTTCGTGGGTCAATGAACGGGTGGAATACTAGCAATGAAATGCACTACCAAGGTGAGGGTATCTACACATTTAATGGATACTTAACCCCTGGTGTGTATGAGTTCAAATTGGCGTCTGCAGATTGGAGCGCGGTAGACCTTGGCTTTGGTGCCTTCACTCAAGCAGATGGTTCGGTCACGCTTGAAGATGCGGGTAATGGAAACATTAAAGTTACCGTCATCGAGCAAGGTGTTTATGACTTTAGTTTAAATGCCAAAGACCAGTCATCTCTACAAGTTGCGGTGGAAGATACAGGGCTAGATTACGGTTGCTACAGTGATACCAATACGGCTTGTGATTTACGTATCTATCAAGTCATGGTTGAGTCCTTTGTTGATGGTGACTCAAACCACGACTACGGCGTAGGTTATGGCAACTCACATCATAAAGGGGATCTTCAAGGGATCATTAATAGCCTCGACTATATCAAGAGCCTCAATATGAATGCGCTTTGGCTAACACCGGTGTTTGATTCATGTGCCGGACAAGGAGGAGACGACAAACTCGATGCGACAGGCTACTTTGCTTGTGACTTCTTTAACGTTGACCCTAAATTTGGAACCAACGAGAAGTTAAAAGAGCTGATTGATACAGCTCACGCAAAAGGACTTTATGTGTTCTTAGACGGTGTATTTGGTCATACCAACATCAATGGTGCCAAGCCTTCACCAACAGGCAAAGTGCCTAGTTTAAGAAAAGAGTCAGGTTACCCAGGCCAATATGTCATCTATCCAAATGCAGATAGTGAAGCCTTCTTCACTGAAGTGGCCACATACTGGATTAAAGAGTATGAAATTGATGGATGGAGATTGGACCAAGCGTACCAAGTTCCCTTAGATAGCTGGAGTCGTATGCGCACGGCAGTAGAAGCAGCATCGATGGAAAATGTTCTAGCCGGTAAGGCGTGGGGCACACTCGGTTACATGGTCGGTGAAGCATGGAGTAGTGCTGATGAAATTACACGCACTGTCTATGGCAGCGACGCTAAACCAGGGCTTTCATCTGCATTTAACTTCCCGCTTCGTTACGGCTTAGTTCAGGCGCTTGCTGTGGAAGAGTCGGGCGCCAAGGGCAATGCTCGGGCACTCGATGCACAATGGAACTCTAGAACAAAAGCGCCGTATCATGCGATGCCAAACTTAATGATTGGTAACCACGATTTAGTTCGCTTTGGTGACTTGATTCAACGTGGTGGATTAGGCGATTACTTCCAACGCCATAAAGCCGCATACAGTTTCTTAGCTGCATATTCTGGCCCAATTACCTTCTACTACGGTGAGGAAATTGGTGATGAAGTTGAAAACTTTGACGCTAAAGTAACGTCAGATTGTGTCAGCCAAGGGCTTTGTGATGACCACGTTGCACGTTCAAGTGCGAAAGTTGAAGGCGTTACGTCTACAACTCTTAGCCATGAGCGAAGCGATCTTAAGCAATACGTCGCTAAATTGATGAAGGTTCGCAGTGAGCATTCAGCGTTATTCAACGGTGAAAGAAGAAACCTTTGGCTAGATGATACGCTCTATGCCGATCTTAAAGTTGATGGTGAGCAGCAAGTTATCTACGTTCTTAATTCGAGTGAAAGCCTACGTACGCTCGATGTGGATTTATCACGTATCAAATCAGCGTCAGAGTTTGTCGATCTGATGACGGGTGAGAGTATTAGCATTCAGTCTGCTAATGGAGCGGTTCAAGTTCCGTCACTAACTGGTCGACTTCTGTTGGTTAAATAACAAGCTCGAGTTATCAAGCAATAACAACAAAGGCGCCCAATTGAGCGCCTTTGTTATTACTTGATAAAGATGGTAATTTACAAAAATACGACACTATTCAGTGATATATTTAAAGCATAATAATCGATTAATAATTAGTAAACATAGCAGTGCTGTCACATAAATGAATACTCAAACATCCTAAATGTAAGGGTATATAATGAAACATACGGAGACAGAAAATAAATATACAGTCATTGTTGCTACTAGCTCGGTGCTTTTATCTTTGTCGGTCTGCGCGCTATTTTATAGTACGGCCAATGTAGCCGATGAGATTAACGCGGAAGGGAGATCGTCTCCTGAGACAGATGTCATTGGCGGCATCAAAGCCAAACCCGGCCAGTTTCCATTTATGGGGCGACTATTGCCAAGAAACGCGTCGTCGAACGACCGCGGAATCTGTGGCGCTACGTTAATTCATCCACGATATGTGCTCACTGCGCTTCATTGTATTGATTATAGCACTGCTAAAGGCCTAAGCGTCCAAGTTGGCGCATATGATCTAGAAGCAAAAGATGGTGAACGTATAGATGTGAAGAATATCTTTTTTCCTACGTCGAAACCAATTGGAGAATACTATGATGATGGCTCTGGAGAATATGTTCAAGTTATGGAACTTTATGACTATGCCGTTCTAGAGCTGACAAAACCTTCTAAGTACCCATTCATTGAGCTGATGAACCCCGAAGAATTTGCTCTAGTCAAGCCTGGGGAGTTAACTACGACAATGGGTTGGGGGGATAATGAACTTGACGAACGACATGAGCAAGAATTGACTGCGTTGGACGAACAAGGCTCCAAACCAGACCACATTCTTAATTATGTAAACGTACCTTATGTCGATCTTGAAGTATGTAAAGCAGTTGGCGGCCAATACTCAAAAATAGGTAATGAATCAATTTGTGCAGGCTTCAAGGAGGGCAAAAAGGACTCTTGCTATGGTGATAGTGGTGGCCCACTGCTCGCAACAGCGGGTGAGGAGGCAGACAAGCAAGTAGGTATCGTTAGTTGGGGTGAAGGTTGTGCGCAGCCTGATGCGTATGGTGTTTATGCTAGTATACCTTATCACCTAGAAGACATTGAATACTTACAACATGGAATTTCGTACACACAGGACTATTATGATTTGAAACTCATGAGCCAAAGTCGCCATGGTGAAAGGTTAGACTACAAAAATTACCGCGATTCAGCAGTTCAACTTGGCAGTCCACAAGTACACGAAGGTAACATTACTCGAAACACCTGCCCAGAATGGCTAGCACCTAACCAAGAGTGTTACGTTGATGTAACCTGGGAAAATACCAATGATCAGCGCGTTATCGCTGATGTAGTCTCCATGCCAATTCTAACACCGGAATTGGAGTTATTATCATTCATTAAATTCGACTATGCTAGTGACGCCCCTAGCTATTACTCAAAAGTATTAGGCAACGCTAAGCTCGATATATTGGCATATGGGGCCAATTGGGAAATTGATGAAGATATATTTAGTGAAGGTGTATCGTCATTGACTAACCCTAAAATTAATGTAGGCGAAGAAAGCGTAATATCGATCAGGGATTTACCGCCAGGTAAGCTACAACTTGATATTATGGTAGATAACGCTAATGGATGGGATTCAATATACTTCAACGTAAATGGACAATCTTATCCTTTTTATAACGCCAGTATTGAAGAGGAGTTTGTTTCAATACCACTGCCCCTTGAGCAAGATAACAATGATGTGCAAATTATATACACAAATCATGGGAATGACGCTAAGATATGGATAGATGATTTACACTTCAAGAAACTAGAAGATGAAATAATATAAATCGTTTACTGCCTAGCTCTTGTGCTAGGCAGTATTATTTGAGTAAGAGAAGCTTGCCTTTTATCTTTCCTTCGTAAAGTGTTGGTACAGGATGGTTATCCCATATATAAATTGTATCACCGAATCTTTCGATCCTACTGAACCTAAACCATAAATGTTGGCTGAGTAAGTTTTCTTGTGTGACTTTGTCATCTGACACAACACCAAAAAGTTGCTCGCGGCTTTCAAATATTCTTATCCACTGATGTCCAAATAATAACTGCCAAGATGAGATTCGCCACTGAGATACTATTTCCTCATCCTCGTTATAATTAGTGTGCAACGCTGTAACCCGTCCTCGGTAGGCGAAAATTTGGGCTTTACGATTTTCATGTGTGATGACTATTTCATAATTACTAATATACCCAATTGTTGCTCCATATGAAAATAACGCAATTATGATAAGTGATATCGCTAAAGCTGATATTCTCAATGTTCTAATCATATTGCTTTACCTCTACCCACTCGCCAGACTTATTAAAATACAATTTTCTACCGTCACCCGGTACGACACTGTCTATGGAGGAGAGTACTTCCAGTTGATTTCTTTCGTTGTAGCAAAATGAAGCGTCATCAACATTTTTACATTCAACTCCCACCCATGCGATAGAGGTGAAAATCAATATTACGCTGATGAAAATAATCACAGTGATCGATAATGTGAATGAAATAACTTCGTGAATATTACCAATCATAAAGGGTTTAGAGCGGTGTTCGGCAGTAGTGGGGGATTTATTTTCTTTTACTGGCACTTCTAGCTTGTATCCCACCCTAGGTATATTGATTATTTCAATTTCAGCTAAATTTAATACTTTTCGAATGTTGGTCATGGCAACAGGAAGAGAGTTTGGGCCGATTATGTCGGGACGTCCCCAGCCAGCGACGAGTAAGTCATGCTTTGTAACCACATTCCCAACGCTTTGATATAGGCAAAGCAAAATCGCACTTTCCGGGTGTGTCAAAGGCATGGATTTCCCGCTTGGAAGGCGAACTTCCGAAGTCGAATCATCTTTGACTAAAACGCAATTACCAATTTTAACATGTGACTTTGAAGTTTTAACATGTGACTTTGAAGTTCCATCGTCATTTATTTTTGGTGTTTTTTTTGATATTTCCATTTGTGCACCTGACACTTAGAGTGGGTTACGGGAGCAAGCGGTTCACGGGAAAAGCCCCGAACTTGAAACCTGGGTAATAAGTTAATGTTTATAAAGAAAATGTTAAATAAATTATACTTATTAATCCATATTTTTTCATGAGAATTCTTGTTTTCAAACGAAGTATCTCTTTTAAATTGAGTTGCTTATGAAACTTAACTAAGTCAATCTAATGAATATAGAGTGGGGAAAAACGTTAGATACTCTACGTTGTTCAAGCTAATTGCGTAAATTATCATATTTTTCTGGTTTGATATTTTGAATTAAAAGATACTTGTGTTTTTACTTACCTAGTAATCAGGGGGCGCAAAATGAGCAGCAATCTCTCTAAGACAACAATTTCAGAACGAGTAACAAATATAAGCAAGGATGATAAAGAACGTGCGTCTCCATCAGTATTTGGAGGGGCAAGCATAGTTGCATGTATTTGTGTCGGTGCGGGTATGTTAGCTTTGCCAACATCAGGGGCAGGAGGTTGGACTGTATGGTCTACTCTTCTACTGTGTATCGCTATGTTAGCTATGTCTGCGAGTGGGTGTTGTATATTGGAAGTATTACAAACTTATAAAATACGCATTTCAATTGCTTCAATTACAAAAGATTTATTGGGCAGCAAGGTGGCCGTTATTACCAATCTTTCTGTATATTTTGTTGGCGGAACATTACTTTATGCCTATACGACGTCTTCAGGCCTAATCATTCAAGAGTTTACCAGATTGGATCATCAATGGGCATCCATATTATTTGTCGCAATATGTTCGTTATTCGTTTGGTACTCGCCACTTTTAGTAAGCCGAATTTCAGTTTTACTAATAATATTTGTGTTTGTTAGCTTTATCATTATTTTAAGTGGTCTTCTTCCCGAAATTCAAGTACATAATCTATTCAATACCAATACTAATGTATCTGAGAAAGCGTTTTATTCGCTATTTCTTTTTCCGATTGCATTAGCCTCCTTCGGCTATCATCATAGCGTATCAACACTGCGTGATATTTATCAAAGTGAACATAAGGCACAATCTGCGATTATCCTGGGAACTGCAATTGCTCTAGTCATGTATGTGTTATGGCTAGTTGCTGTATTTGGTAATATGCCAAGACAGAGCTTTCAGTATGTTGTGTCCCATGGAGGAGATGTAGATATCCTACTTTCAGTACTTTCTCAATATATTCACAGTGATACTAAAGATATTATTTCTTCCTTCACGGCGGCTGCGATTTTATCAAGTTTTATTGGTGTTGGGATGGGGGTGTTTGACTATATCGCAGATCTATTCAGTTTTGATAATAGTAAAATAGGAAGGGGAAAAACACTGGCTGTCACATTTCTTCCACCTTTATTTTTGTCTTTGTTGGTTCCACACGGCTTTTTATCTGCTTTATCTGTTGCTGCATCTGCTGCTGCCTTTTGGACTTGTATCATTCCAACATTACTGGTGTTTAAAGTAAGAGATAAGCGAGCGAGGTCGCTACAACAAACCGATTACAAGGTAAGAGGCGGGAATTGGACCCTTATGGGAATACTTTTTTTTGGGCTCGGGAGTATTTTTATTCATGTGCTCTCTTTTACTTCTTTACTACCTATATTTGGTGTTTCTTCATGACAAGGAGTTAAAAAAAGACCACACGGGGGAGTGTGGTCAAGACACGGCGCTAATGCAGGAAGTCACACGCCGAAAAGTAATAGAGTAAGCAAGGTACCTTTTTCCGTGGCTAGTGTTATGGAACCAAGCTATATCTCTTTCCTGCCTAATTATTGTTATCCGCGCCAACTGCACTTAGAAAGTAAAATATCAATAATTAATGCATTCGGAAGGTTCGACGACAATAAATAACGCATAAATTATTAATTCATATGAGTGTTGTTCAATACCATCCTAAACGACGCGCTGGGTAGTGTCGCTCCAAGCACCCGGTATCGTAACTCTTTGTCTTAATAGTGTTTCGATACACCTTTGCAATTAACAGTGATGGAAAAAACAATGAATAGAGAACAACGAATTTCAGCAGTGAAATCCCGTATTACCATACATCCACCAGAGCCATTTCGTATTCGAGTCATAGAGCCTATTGATCGAATCTCCCCACTAGAGCGTGAGCGTGCCCTTAACGAATCAGGATTAAATACTTTGTTATTAGACAGTAAGGATGTGTATATAGACTGCTTAACAGACAGTGGTACAGGCGCCGTCACGCAGTCAATGCAAGCAGCGATGCTAAAAGGAGATGATGCGTACAGCGGTAGCAAAAGCTTCCGAAAACTTGAAAGCGCGGTAGAAGACATCTTTGATTACAAGCTGACCATTCCTACTCACCAAGGTCGCGGAGCAGAGCAGCTCTATGTGCCAACATTGATTGACTTCAGAGAAAAAAACTACGGTCTAGAACGGAGTAAGATGACGGTTATTTCTAATTTTTTCTTCGACACAACTCAGGCGCACTCCCAGATAAATGGCTGCAATATTGTAAATGCGCCAATAGATGACGCGTTTGATACCAACAAACTGGCGTGTTTTAAAGGGGATTTGGATCTCGATATGCTTCAAACCACCATAGAATCAGTGGGCGCAGAGCATATTCCATATATTGTTATGACGATTACTTGTAATTCAATCGGTGGTCAGCCAGTCTCAATGGCAAACATGCAACAGGTGTATGCGATAGCGCGTGAACACGAGATCCCAGTGGTCATAGATTGCGCAAGGTTTGCTGAAAACGCCTACTTCATTCAGCAACGTGAGCTTGGCTATGAATATCACTCGATTGAAGAGATCACCAAAGAAATGTTTCAATATGGTGACTTGTTTTCGATGTCTGCCAAAAAGGACGCCATGGTGCCTATTGGTGGAATACTCAGTTTTAGAAACCACGAATATTTTGATGTATTCAGAGATTGCCAAAACCTCTGTGTCGTTTTAGAGGGCTTTCCAACTTATGGCGGTCTTGAAGGTGGCGCTATGGAAAGGCTCGCCGTTGGTCTTTACGAAGCGATGAGGCAAGAGTGGTTAGAATACCGTATTGGGCAGGTTCGTTACCTTGTTGAGGGACTTAGAGGGATCGGCGTTGAGTGCCAGCAGCCAGGTGGGCACGCCGCATTCGTCAATGCCGGTAAGTTGCTACCGCATATTCCGCCAGAGCAATTCCCTGGGGTAGCCTTGGCCAATGAGCTTTACCTTGTTGCAGGTATCCGGACGCCGGAAATTGGTTCGTTGCTACTTGGTCGTGATCATAAAACAGGGGAGCAGTTACCTTGTCCCGCGGAACTTTTACGAATTACCATACCGCGAGCTACCTACACTCAGTCACATATGGACTACATTATTGAGGCGTTTAGAATTGTAAAAGAGAACGTAGGGAGCATCAAAGGCGTGAGATTCACTTATGAACCGCCTGTGTTAAGGCATTTCAACGCAAGATTTGCTTACGTCGACTAAACAAAAAAGGCGCTCAACTGAGCGCCTTTCTAATATCTGTCGAAAGTAACTTGTGATTACTTCTTACGGCAGTATTCTGCGATTACGTACATAGATTGGCCGCCGTTCGCTTTACCAGAAACAAGCTTAGGATCGTCACCGATGCTGATGCCACGGATAACAGTGCCTTGCTTGATTACTTGGTTAGTACCTTTAACTGGTAGGTCTTTGATAACCGTTACGTCGTCACCTTTTTTAAGTTCAACGCCGTTGCAATCGAATGGTTTGTCATCAGCTGACATCCCCGTCATTGCCCAGTTCATTTGATCTTCTTCCATGTACATCATGTCTAGCGCGTCTTGCGCCCAGCTTTCAGTGTTTAGACGAGTTAGTTGGCGCCATGCCGTTACTTGAACAGCAGGAACTTGGCTCCACATGCTGTCACTTAGACAACGCCAGTGGTTGATGTCTTTTGGCTCTTCGATTTCACCTAGACACTTGTCACATACCATGATGGCGTAATCTACTGTCACGTGGCTGTGCGGAGGAACGGCATAAGCGGTTAATGGTGCATCAGCAGCACATAATTCACATTTTGATTGGCAGCGTTCTAGCATAGTAGCTTCAGAAGACATAATGGACTCACATATAGTTAGGTGTTAATTACGCGGCTATTATGCACTTTATCCATCGAAAAGAAAGGGGTATACCGAATAGCAAAGGTTTAACTGATATAAAATTGCTTTACTCTGACTTTTGAATACTAAAGGTAAACAAAATAAGCTCCATCAATGGCTTAATCTGTGTGACATTGTCACATTGTTAGCATTTTCTTTACCTCATTAGTCAGGATAGGCATAATCAACGGCGTCTTTATAGCAAATTAATAGGTTACGAGCGTTGGAACTTCTCTCGATTGAATTTTTAGGTAAGCCACTTCGTCTAGAAGGCTCTATGGCGGGTTGGCAGCAACTGTTTTGGAACAACCAGTTGGTCTCACAGCTTGATGCCAATTCAGAGCGCGGCGATAACTCGCATCATCAGTTCACTTTGATGAATGGAGAGCAAGAGCTGGTTTGTAAACTTGAAACCACCCTAATCTGGCAACCTTTTACTATTGATTACCATGCATCGGTGAACGGTGAAACTATCCAACAGGGGAGCCGTGATACTAAAGATATTGAGAAGCAGGTTCCGTTCACGCCACCGACACCTGAAAAACGTTTTAGCCTAATTGGTTTACTCTCGTTAGGTATGAAGGCGCTAAAGAGTGCCAAGTTAATTAAAGTGGTGTTGGCTTCAGCGAGTTTAGCTGCTTATTCATGGCTGTTTTCATTTCAATTTGCTCTCGCGCTGATTGCTTGTTTGGTATTTCACGAATATGGCCATGTTAAGGCGATGAAGTACTTTGGTATGAAAACCAAAGGTATCTACTTAGTCCCATTTCTTGGTGGATTAGCGCTGAGTGATGAGAAGATCAACACACGTTGGCAAGATGTTGTTATCTCGATTATGGGTCCAATGTTTGGCTTGATCCTGTCGGTGATTCTTTTGATCGTCTACCTAATTACTGGTGAGATGTTTTTCGCGGGATTAGCGGTATTTAACGCTTTCTTAAACCTGTTTAATCTACTACCGATTCTGCCGCTTGATGGCGGTCATGTGCTTAAAAGTATCAGCTTTTCAATGAACAGCGTTGCAGGAATCATTCTGTGTACTGCGGCTGCGGCTGGTGGAGTGGTGCTTAGTTACTCGTTAGGCCTGACCTTATTTGGATTCTTATTGATTATGGGTATGCTAGAGATCGTCATTGAATGGCGCGGTCGTCATAATAGCCATTTACTACCGCTTGATAGATACGGACAAATTATCTCGGCGGTGTGGTATGTCGGTTTGGTGGCATCATTGATTGGCATTATTTGGTTCTTTGCCTCTACTGGCGATCAATTACTGCAGCTACCTTTACTAATTTTAGGTACATAACAGATATTAAAAAGGGAGCATGATGCTCCCTTTTACTTATGAACAATTTGGCCGTTTAGCGTTGTAGTTTGGCAAGCTTTGGATCTTCGCTTTTAAATCTTCTATACGCGTACTGTGAGAAGGGTGCGTAGAGAGCAATTCTGGTGGTTGTTGGCCACCTGACGCTTTAGCCATGTTCTTCCACAAATCGACACTTTGGTTAGGATCAAAGCCTGATTTTGCCATCAATTCTAATCCGACAATATCTGCTTCAGATTCCTGCGTGCGCCCATAAGGCATTAATACGCCATATTGCACGCCTAAGCCTAGCGCCGCCATAGTAACGCCTGTGTACTGAGAATACTCTGACGAACCCAAAGCGAGATTAGTAATTTGCAGACCCGCGTTGGCAATTTGAGACTGGGATAAACGCTCGTTACTGTGGTCTGCAAGTACGTGTGCGATTTCGTGGCCGATCACGGTTGCGAGCTGGTCTTGGTTAACTGCAACGTCTAATAACCCCGTATAAACGCCAATCTTTCCGCCGGGCAGGGCAAAAGCGTTAACTTGCTCGCTATCAAATACCACCACTTCCCACTGTTTAAATCCCGCTTGTGCAGGAACATGCTGAGTGATGGCCTGTGTAACACACTGTACGTACGCGTTTGTCTTCGCATCTGTGCTGCCTTTCTGATCTTTCTTCATTTGATCAAAAGACTGTGCACCCAAGCTACTCATATCATTATCAGAAAATAGCAATAACTGATTACGTCCGGTTGGAGAGGCGCTACATGCCGCAATAGCAAGTGTTGTAACGACGGTTGATAGCTTTAGCCACTTTTGCATTGAGTTCCCTATAGCAAACGTAAGAATCTAATTAGGTAAATCATAACATTAGGTTACAATCCTTGTTAACTGTAGTCTCGATTGGAAATATAGATGAGTATTTGGAAACGCCCGATTGACCTAGAAGTGCTAAATAAAACCTCAAAAAATACATTGATAGAGCACCTCAACATTATTTATACCGAATTTGGTGATGACTATATTTCGGCGACCATGCCAGTTTGCTCGTTTACCCACCAGCCATTGGGCATGTTACACGGCGGGGCTTCTGTGGTATTAGCGGAAACATTGGGCTCGGTTGCGGCAAACTTTTGTGTGGCGGAAGGCAGTTATTGTGTAGGCCTAGATATCAATGCTAACCATGTTCGCTCTATGCGTAGTGGCCACGTGATTGGGACTGCCAAACCGATTCACTTAGGTGTTTCTACTCAAGTCTGGCAAATCAATATTACCGATGATCGCGAAAGACTCGTCTGTACCAGCCGATTAACCATCGCGGTAAAAAACAAAAAGTCGACTACCCGACGTAAAGAGGCGGAGTAATGGTTATTGATTTTAGTGCCGGAAAGGTGATTGTTACGCCGCATGAAATTGTGGTGAAACTTGAATCTGCGTCGATGGTGACGCTTCAATCTCAAGTCGATGCAATTACTTTAATTGGACGCGGCGCGAATGTGATAGCTGCAAACGGTAGCGAGACAAAATGGTCGATTAAGCTAGATAGCGAAGATCAGCTTCAACAAATCGCACAAGAAACAAGCATTGCGATTCAATAATCCAATTAGCACTTGATCCTATCTACACAAATGGGGAAACTCATTAACAGACCAATGTTAATGAGATTTCCTCTTTATGAGTAGCCCCCGCCTAAGAGTTCAGTTTGAAACGCTATTTGAACATTACAAAGGACAAGACTCCGGTGTTCAACTAGAAGAAATTACCGAAATCCTATTTTGTACCCGTCGAAATGCACGAATCGTACTCAATAAAATGGAAGAAGAAGGGTGGCTAGAGTGGCATCCTGCTCCTGGGCGCGGCAAGCTTTCCCAACTCAACTTTAAAAGAAGCCGAGCTGACGTTAGTGAGAATTTGGCAAAACGCTATTTGGAAGAAGGCAAAATCGGCCAAGCATTAAAGGTGCTCGACCACGATAGTGCCAAACTCGCTCAAGTCGTTGAAAAATATCTTGGTATTGTCCATCAAGAGGGACAGCAAGTTGTACGCCTACCATACTATCGACCGCTATCAAACCTAAACCCTTTTGATCAAATGAGGCGTTCTGAGCTGCATATCGCTCAGCAAATTTTTAGTGGATTAACACGTATTGATGAACAAGAGCAGTTACAAGCAGATCTTGCTCATACATGGGAAATGGTCAGCTCTACTCATTGGCGCTTTTACATTCGTCCGAGTGTACGATTCCATAACGGTGACCTCCTGACGGTTGAAAACATTCTCGATTGCTTGGTCGCATTAAAGCAAAAGACGCTGTTTTCACACATTGAACGGGTTGAGTCTCCGGGCCATTTGATCGTTGATGTTCATTTGGATCGAGCAGACTATAAATTGCCTCTTTTATTGTCGGAGTCATGCGCAAAAATTACCTTACCGCTAGAAAGTAGAGCGGATAACTTTGATGAGTTGCCAATCGGTACTGGGCCTTATCGTATTGTGCAAAACGATCAAAAACGTTTGGTTTTACAAGCGTTTGATGGATACTTTGGATTTAGGCCATTACTCGATCGAGTAGAGGTTTGGGTGATTGATGAAGCGCATTCATCAATGGTGTTTCCAAGCCTAGCAAACCCTGTTCGACCTGAGACGGCTGAGTTTTCCGATGAAGTTGAGTTGGACCCAGGTTGTACCTTATTGATGCTCAACCGAAAGGATGGCTTGGCCGCTACAAATGATTGGGCAAACTACTTTAGCCAAAAACTCACCACGCTGAATCTGTTCCAGCAGCTTCCACAAGATAAATTGGCCGAGCTCGGCGTGTTACCTGCTCATGGTTTAAAGCCGGGTTGGTATCACCATACCAAACAAGGCTACACATCACCGCCGTCATATCGCACGGTGACGATTGCCTACCACGGACAACACCCAATGTTCCCAACACTGGTTAAGTGTATTGAGTCATTGCTTAAGCAAGATGGGTTAGGCGTCAATCTGATTACTTATGATCAAACTGTCGAAGAGACGTCTGCTATCGATATATGGTTAAAGCCAATGGGAATTTCAACCAATCGCGATGACGCATTAGCAGGCTGGCTACTTAACTACAGTGATATTGCTGCGCTAAGTAAAGAAGAAGACTTTGATTATTGGGCACAGCTAGTCAGAGACTGGCAAGCGACGCCAAACGCAGCGTTTCCTTCAAAAGCACTGGGTAAGTCGTTAGCTGAAAAAATGCAGTTGATCCCGATGTTTCACTGCTGGCTTGGGGTAAGTAAAGATCAATGTGGCTCATTACAAAATGCAAAGTGTAATGCACTGGGTTGGTTTGATTTTAGCAAGGTGTGGGTTAAGCCTCAGCTTCTTGAAAAGGACGACGGTACTGAGTAGTGGCAAAACCAAATAAGAAGCAGCCAAGTAAAACGGTCAATATCTACTGTGCAAAGTGTAAAGCGCAATTGTTTAAGTATCGCAAGGGAGGCAAGGGCGCTCTAGTTAAGTGTTTTAAAGAGCGTATTGTCGAAGATTTCACGAAAACGCCCTGTTTTTGCCCCGAGTGTGGTGGAGAATTTGCGCGCGACACGCTAGTTAGGGGAACGCCTGCTTACAAGATAATCGGTGGAAAAGTGACCATGAAATAGTGGCGTTCTAGAATATTATTTTGGCAAACCTGCTGATTAAAAAGGATACAGAAAGTGTAAATAACAGAGCACTCAACGTTAATTTTGATCTGAATCGATAAAATACGTAAAAACCTTGTTAAGAGCTATCAATGTTATTTAAAACTGTTAGAATATCCGCAGTTAATCTTCGGTTTTTCCAAATATATCTCAGAGGTACACAATGGAACTAGGTCTGATCATCACTTTTATCGTTGCAGCTGCTGTTATGGTAAAGAAAGAGATGGCTAGCGCTAAGTAATTCTCACATTTGCTCCATTTTTTATAATCTTTTTAGCAAATGTTAGTGATTAAAGCTCCTTAAATGGGAGCTTTTTTGTTTTTTATGGGTTAATAATCAATTGGTTATACCCATAAACGTAAAAAAGCCAGCATTGAGCTGGCTTTTGTTTACTATATGGAAATTAGAATTGGTAATCTAAGCTAACACCCCAGTTACGGCCCGGCTCAGAGTAACGATCATTATATGAAGCTGTGCTAGCGCTAGAATCGACCGTAAAGTTGTCATACTGCCAATACTTCTTATCGAACGCGTTAAACAGGCCTGCTCGTAACGTAAGATCTGTCATTGGTTGATAATATGCTGTGATATCAACAACGCCATAACCCGAAGAATCTTCATAATCATAAGTTTCTGTTGGCCAATCCGTTTTGCTTGCTACCAACTTCAAAGTAGCCAAGCCACCAAATTTGTGTTCAAAGTTGTCATAACCAAGGCTAATAACAGATGTTAAAGGTGCTACAGAGGTCAGTTTCTCACTGGTTTTCTTATCTTCCCCTTCAGCGTACGCAATAGAGAACGTAGTGTATGTACCTTCAGGCGCGCTAAACATCTGATCGAGTAGCAATACATTACTAAATTCAACACCTTTGATTTCTACTTCATCGAGGTTAACCAATGTGAAGTGCTCTTTGCCTGGAGTCTTTTCAGGTAGTTGTTCTGTTGAAATAAAGCCTTTGTAGTCGTTGAAGAAGCCAACTAGCTCAAATTGAGCGAACTCGTTTTTGCCACGGAAGCCGATTTCGTAAGATGTGCTTTTCTCTGCTTCAAGATCTGAGTTTGGTGTAAAGTCAGAACCTTTATCGTACTCGTAATACAATTGCTCTACGGTAGGTGCTTTGAAGCCTTGACCAATTTGAGCGAAGGTACTCAATTGATCATTAAAGTGATAAACCGCACCAACCTTACCAGTGAATGCATCGTCTTCGTTTACCTTATGCATTGTCGAGAATCCATCATCTGTCGATGGGTTGGCCTCATAAGCGTCATAACGCAGGCCTACGTTAAGAACTAACCGTTCATCAAGTAGGAAAATGTTGTTTTGCGCAAATACACCCCATTGATCCATCTTCGCGTCTGGAACATTTGTCGCGCCTGGTGAAGAAGTACCATTGTCGTGGAAGTAATCGACATTGTTTAGTGAGAAATCAGTATTTACGTAGTTCAAGCCATAAGTGAGCTCATGAGTTGAGTTACTTAAGGCAACGACTTTATCGAACTGCGCATCGAACTGGACAGTTTCGTCTTCAGCGTAACGTGTTCGTGTACGCTCGCCGCTGTAACCAATCATGCCGAGATGGTCAGTGACTAAAGCGTAGTTCTCGTTAGTGCTTTCAGTTGTTTGGAAATTCAGATTAAGCGCCATGCTATCGAAAGCAACGTTATTGCCAAGCAGCTCGTAACTGATGCCGATTTTTTCACGTAACGTTTCATCGTCAGAAGTTGAATTGTCGTACGTAACAATGTCGCCAAACATAGGGTGGCTAGATGTGTAATTACCACTTAGCTTATTTTCTTCAAAGTTCTGGTTGTTGCGCTCGTAGGTTAAGCCGATACGGTTTTGTTCGTTCAATTGGTAATAGACTTTTGCAAGGATATTGCTCATGTCTTTATCAGCAGGGTTTGAAATTCCGCGATCTTCACCTTCGACGTCAGCACCATCACCATAAGCTTCTGTTTCATGACCTTGCGCATAGGTTCCGATAAGAATGGTTTCAAGATCGCCACGTCGCATAGCCCAAGTTAAGGTGTTTTTAAACTGTTCATCGCTTGATGAGTATGATGACTTAATACCGAAGCGAGATTCATCTCCGTCAGTTACAAGGAAGTCTTCAGGATCTTTAGTTTTAAGAACAACCACACCGCCCAACGCATTTGAACCATAAAGGGTCGATGAGGCACCCTTGTTAATTTCAATCGCTTGAAGGGTATCGACTTCTATTGTGTTCGGGTAAATTGCCTGAGTGCCACCGCCTGAGTTGTATGGGGTAACTTGTTGAACACCATCTATAACGACTTTAACTCGGTCACCATCCATACCACGGATATTGAAGCCTGAAATACCGAAGCGACCAGAAGTCGTCGCATCAACCCCAGGGGTATTGAGAAGAACATCTTTTAAATCGTTTGAAAGAGAGTTGTCGATATCTTCGGAGGAAAATGAATCAATAGACGCAGCTACGTCTTCTTTGTTTTGCTCTGTACGTGTTGCAGATACCACAACTTCGTCAAATAGGGCATATTCTTCGGCGGAGGCAGTTGACGTCAGCGCGAAAACGATTGAAGCTGACAGTAGAGATTTTTTATACATTATGGTTATTACCTTTTATCCATATAGGTTTTCGTTGAGCGATACGAATCTTATTGGATCTAAATGATAATTACTATTGTTCGCATTGGTGTTTTTGGTGGTTTTCGTACGTCAAACTTGTCTTAATAACGAGAAAATCTTTTAAATTACAGTGATATATGAATTTATTTAACATTTGTAAAGGTTCAATTAATACGTGTAATGTGTGATTTGTGTCACGCTACTTACAGTGGGTATAGATAAGGAAAGCAGTTGTGCAGAGTCCAATAACATTAGAAGCACTTCATATATTAGATGCGATCGAAAGGAGAGGCAGCTTCGCAGCGGCAGCCAATGAATTAGACCGGGCACCTTCGTCGTTGAGCTATCAAATTCAAAAGCTCGAACAAGACCTCGATATCATGATATTTGACCGCTCCGGGCACAAAGCGAACTTTACCGAAGCAGGGCGACTTATACTTGAGCGAGGAAGAGACATTCTTGCCGCGACGGAAAAGCTGGTGAATGATGCGAGCGTATTGGCCAATGGTTGGGAGCTTGATATTACGCTTGCGTTTGATGGCATCATTCCGGTTAAAAACTTCTTTGGCTTAGTTGCTGAGCTCGGCAATGTGAGTTCGACACGTATAAAGCTTCAGGAAGAAATACTCGCTGGCTGTTGGGAATCGTTGAATAACGGTCGCGCTGACTTACTTGTTGCCCCGAGGATCGATACGTTACCCCAAGATGTGAAAGCCGAAACCATTGGCACAATGGAAATGATTTGGGTCGCAGCGGTCGACCATTATGTACATAAGCGTGTGGGTGAGTTTGATGAGCAGGCGCGCGAAAAATATCGAATCGTTGCCATCGCAGATACGGCGAGAGAGCAACCTGCGCTAACGGTTAACATCACCCAGCGTCAGCCACGACTTACTGTGACAAACTTTTCAGCCAAAGTGGATGCACTTAAGTTGGGGTTAGGGATTGGCACCTTACCAAAGGAATTGGCGCAAGAGCTCATTGAAGAAGGGGTGATCAAACAAATTGAAGGGACCAAACCTCAGCCAATCGATATCATACTAGTGTGGAAACGTAATAAAATTGGGGAAGCGAAATCTTGGTGTATTCAGTACTTGATGAAGCATTGGAAGAAGCAATCAAAAGTATAATCAATAAGGGGAGCTCAATGGCTCCCCTTAATCTATTCCGTTAAGCAAAGACGCATATCTGCAACGCCATCTTCAAACTGAACATCTAACTCGAATCCTAGCTTTTGAGCCAACATTAACATGCCTCGGTTAGTTGGCATTGTCATCCCCGACATTTGTAATGTGCCTTTGTGACGACAGTATTGAATTATCTTATTCATCAGCACCTTACCCAAGCCGTTTCCCTTAAGATCAGAACGGATCAAAATAGCAAACTCGGCATCGGTGTTTTCTGGATTGATCAATGCACGTGATACGCCAATGATGGGTGAACCAGGACGAGACTGGCTCACGGCGACGAATGCCATTTCCCTGTCATAATCTATTTGAGTCAAATTTGCCAGTGCTTCATGGTTGAACTCGCCAACATCGGTAAAGAAGCGCTTATAGAGATCTTCTTTTGAGACATTATGAATAAAGTCCGCATGGTGAGGCTCATCTTCAGGAAGAATTGGGCGCAGCAACACCTGTTCACCGTCTTTGAGCTCAATAAGCTCTTCGTACTCTACAGGGTAAGGGCGAATCGCCAATCTTTGTTGCGCATCCCCCTCATATCGTTTCAATACTAAATCTGCATCGATAATGGTGAAATTGGATCCATTGGCGAGTACTGGATGAATATCCAGTTCATGTACTTGAGGGCAATCAACAACCATTTGCGAGATTCGAACAAGTAACTCTGACAGACCATGAATATCCATTGGTTCAGGCAGTTTCTGTGGGCGAATCTTGCCATTTTTTATCGCTCTAACGATAAGGTAACGCGCTAGGGCCATATTGAGTGGAGGAAGAGCAGAGGCGGCATCGAGAGATTCATCCCACTCAGAGCCGCCTTGACCAAGCAAGATCACTGGACCAAACGTATCGTCATGTTTGACCTTGATACGTATTTCTTCACCACCGGCAAGCTTTGCCATCCCTTGCACCAACAGGCCATGTATGTTCGCAGAAGGATAGGAGAGCTTAGTACGATCGAGTATCGCATCTGAGGCGCTTGCAACTTCGGTACTGTTTCTTAAGTTAAGCATCACGCCTTGTACATCTGACTTATGAGCAATGTCAGGGGAACGCAGCTTCACCGCAACCGGATAGCCGATTTGCTCCGCGACGTGAACTGCTTCACTTGAATCTGATGCAATCCAAGTCGGCAGCACTTCAAAGTTGAAACAGCGTAAAAATGGGCCAATTTGATGAGTATCTAGTGATACTGTGTTTTTATCCAGTAACTTTTCTTCTATCCAATTATTCGCTTCTTTTAACTCTGCGATGTGTACTGGCTCTGCTGTGGTTGGTGTTTCCATCAGTTGTTTTTGGTTACGTCTGTACTCGACAAGGTGCATGAAGGCGACCACGGCACTTTCAGGCGTTCGATAGGTTGGAATACCGGCTTGAGTGAAAATATCTCGGGCAGGTTTCGCGGTGAGTTCACCAGACCAGTTGGTTAGAAAGTTAAAGCGCTTGTGGCGTGGGTGCGCTTTAATCGCATCAACCACCGCTTTGGCTGTTAACTCTGAATGCGCGACAGCAGAAGGGCTGTGCATGATCAAAATGGCATCAGCGCAATCAGTATCCATCAGTGCGTTGAGTGTATTTACATAGCGTGACTGATCCGCATCGCCGACCATATCAATAGGGTTGTTGTGACTCCAGCTGGTGGGCAAAAGCGAAGTCAGCTTATCCAACGTCTCATCAGATAGCTCTGCTAATTTTCCGCCACGTTCAAGCAGTGTGTCGACGGCCATGATTGCAGGGCCACCACCGTTGGTAATGATGGCAAGTTTCTCACCACGCAAAGGGACCGAGTGCGTCAGAGTTTCTACCGCTGCAAATAGCTCATGAGAGTTGTTTACGCGCAGCATACCCGTACGGCGAATCGCAGAGTCGTAGATGATATCGAGTGTGTCGTCGCCACCGGTGTGCGCTTTAGCGGCAAGTCGCCCAGCAGACGTTCTGCCACCTTTCAGCACCAAAATACGGCGGTTACGAGACGCAGCACGCGCGGCAGACATAAAGCGTCGTGCGTCTTTGATCGTATCAACATAAAGTAGGATTGCTTCGGTATGAGTGTCGGTACTTAAATGATCTAGAAGATCAGCGAAATCGATGTCTAGAGCATTACCTAATGAGATAAACGCTGAAAAGCCGATGTTTTTGTCATTGGCCCAATCAAGAATTGTCGTACACATTGCCGCTGATTGAGAAATAAAGGCGATTTTGCCTTTTTCTGCGGTAACAGGAGAGAATGAGGCGTTGAAATTCACCCAAGGTAGAACCAAGCCCAAACTGTTCGGGCCAAGTATTCGCATGCCACTTTGTTTCGCGATTCGAAGACAGGCAGACTGAATACTTTCGCCATCATCATTGGATAAATGCATATCGGCAGAGAGGACAATAACCGATTTTACCTGCTTGTCAGCGAGTTGTTGAAATAGAGCCTGATTGTATTTCGCATGAGTACACAAAATGACGACATCGGGAACGATCGGCAATTGATCAACAGAAGGATAGGCGAGCACACCACACACCGATGAGTATTTTGGCGTGACGGGCATGATTGCACCTTCGAAGCCACCATGAAGCAAATTCTTCATTACGATATTGCCGGCTCGCATCGGTTTGGTCGATGCACCAATAACGGCGACAGAACGAGGTTTAAAGAGTTGGTTCAAGTTGCTCATCTCATGCTCCCAATACAGCGACAACACTCATCCTAGCGAACCTAACTGGTAAATACTCATCGATTTTGATGTTGTTTTAATCAGATCACTCCGGTGCTGGTTAAGTTTGTGCCATGCGTCACAGTGTATTGATATATAATTAGAATGTTGGGTTGATTCTCTTCCTTTCTAACGGCATGATTTACAGTAATTTCTAGTTAAGGCATTTAAAATTTCATGAAAAAAATTGCGATTGTTGGCTTATCAGTGGTGCTTTCTGCATGTGTGTCGAGTGATTATGTCACCGATGTAAGCTCGGAAAGCTATCGTGAGGATTACAAAACAGCTAAGGTTGAACAACCAGTTGTATCACAGCAGGGAATGACCAACGGCATTTCAGAAGACAACGTTGCAGTTGTCAATATGTCTACTCCAGAAAAACAGGCTGTGAAGACGCAGGCTAAAGCGAAACCAGCTGTAGCGATTATTCCGCCTACCGCTAAGCAGAAAGCGATGAACCCTCGTTACGGTTTCACTATCCAAGTGGTTGCTGTCGGTTCACAAACTAAGGTTGATCAGTTTGCACGTAAATTGCCACGTGATAACCAACCTATCTGGGAAAACTATAAAGTTGTGAACGGTACTAAATGGTACTCAGTACTTTACGGTGACTACGCAACTCGCACAGATGCTAAAAAGGCGATCGGTGAACTTCCAAGTGAATTCCAATCTTTGAAACCTTTTGTGAAGAGCATTGATGCTATCAAGAACTCTCAATACCCAACTTTGAACAAGTTGAATTAATACCATTTTTATAAGAAGGGGCTCTCGCCCCTTTTTTTACGTCTAAATTGTAAGCACTCAGAAGCCAAATTCAGAAATTCTTTGCGAAAATCGTGTAACTGTATGCGCTTTTGATTATCATGTTTTTCTAATCCCTCTGTTGTGTCACGGAAAGATCGATTAATGACTAATACGACAATTCTTCTTCTTTGCGGTGGTGGTTCATCTGAACATGAAGTATCACTCGTTTCTGCAAACTTCCTTCAATCTCAGCTAGAGCAGACGTTTGACTTTAACGTTGTACGCGTAGAGATGAAAACAGATGGGTGGTACACCGACAGTGGTGACCTTGCATACCTAGATACCAACTCGGGTACATTGAATACCGACTCTCAGCAGATAAAGCTAGACTTTGTCGTTCCTTGTATTCATGGTTTCCCTGGTGAGACTGGCGACATTCAGTCGATGCTAGAGCTATCGGGTATTCCTTATTTAGGTTGTGGCCCTGAAGCGAGTACAAACAGCTTTAACAAGATCACATCTAAGTTATGGTATGACGCGTTAGGCATTCCGAATACGCCTTACATTTTCCTTTCTGAGAATAGCCAACAAGCTTATGAACTAAGCGCGCAAGCTTTTGAAAAATGGGGAAGTGTCTTCGTCAAAGCTGCACGTCAAGGTTCTTCAGTGGGTTGTTACAAGGTAACGGAACTGTCGCAACTACAAGCAGCGCTAGATAACGCATTTGGTTATTCAGACCAAGTCCTTGTTGAGCAAGCGGTTAAACCTCGTGAGCTTGAAGTCGCTGCGTATGAAATTGATGGTCAGCTTCATATCACGGCACCGGGTGAAGTGATTGCACCGGAAGATGCGTTCTATTCTTATGAAGAGAAATACAGCACAACAAGTCACTCTACAACTAAAGTGGTCGCGACTGACTTGAACGAAGATCAGCTAGCAGTGATTCGTAGCAGCTCAGAGAAAGTCTTTACGCAAATGCGTCTTCGTCATTTATCTCGAATCGATTTCTTCTTGACGCCTAGCGGTGAGATCTACTTGAATGAAGTGAATACGTTCCCAGGAATGACGCCGATTTCGATGTTCCCTAAAATGCTTGAGAACAACGGACACAGTTTTGCTGAATTCCTCGCTAACTGTGTAAAAACATCAATTTAAGTCCAAGGCTTAATTGATTTAAAGACAATCTTTTCTTCTTCTGCCTGTGCCTTATTACCGAGATAGTGATAAGGCATAGCAGCACTTTGCCAGCGACCTAATTGCTGGATCTCCCTTACTTTTTTTCCCTGTTTAGCAAGGTTCTCAACTGCACCAACTCGTAGTGATTGACCGGAAAACTGAACATCTAAGCCAAGCTTGCTACTCGCGTTACGTAATATACGAAAGATAGAAGAGTCATCTAATGGGCTATTACTCGTAACACCGTGCTTATCGATGGCTGTAAAAAGAGGCCCAGAGGAATAGGCTTTCGACTCAATCCATTTGGCCAAGAAAAGGCTAGCAGATTCAGATAATGAGTAGGTTGCAGAGCCTACGGAAAGTTGTTTGGCGGCGCGATCACCGATGACATCTTGATGGGATAGCACTTTAAGCTCTCCACGTTTCAACATGCACTCGAACATGATGTAGTAGATCGCGAGGTCTCGCTTGTCTTTTAACTTAGTGGAAGATTCAAAGCGTTGAGTAAACATCTTTAAATGCTTGATAGTAAAAGGTTGAACTGAGGTTGCATCGTGTTTTTTCTCAAGCCTTAGCCGCGCCATAAGGGTTTGAATAGCTTGGGTGCTAGTAGGGTCGGCAATCCCCAGAATTCTATGGATTAAACCAATAGTTACCCCGTAACGCTTAATGGTCGCGTATTTTCTTTTCTGAGCTTCGCGTTCCAAAAATAAACGAACAGCGGTCGAAGAGGCAGGAATAGGGCGTACATGCTTGCTTTGACAAAACTCAGTGAACAGATTCCAATCTTTTCTCATAGCTAACAGTGAGTTATGAGAGTAGGAATTATCCGTTAGAGAGTTGATATCTTCCAATTCGATAGGATTGGAAAATGTAGCAGCAAATTGATTTCTTTCGTCTTTGCATGTGATGACGCGAACGATTTTCTTCATTTATACGCACTATAACCAATAAAGTTATGATAAATATACTTGATAATGAGCAATTTACAATTATTATTAAACTAATCTACTACAACGATAATAATCATTATGGCTGCTGCTACTTACAGAGGCTTTGTCCTCAAAACTGCTGGAAATTCAACGGAAGTTTGGCAAGTTCAAATCAAGAACCATGTGCTGTCAGGCAGCATGGCTGCTGTGAAAAAGAGTATCGATTGGTTCTGCGATACGGCTACCATCATCGACCCTAAAGAGTTTAGCTCGTTGGCTGAAAAGAAAACGCCAACAGGAAGCCCTGTACAGGAAAACTTTAACGGTTATACGCTCAAAAATGACACCGGTGACGTGAACAGTTGGTACTGTTTCTTCAACGGTCGTCTAATTAAGGGCGGAAAACTTGCTATACAGAAGCATATAGAGGCATACTTGCTGGCTAAGCAAAAAGCCGAACAGCAACAGAAGAAATAACACTTATGACTCTTGTATATAGTACTGATATAGGTCGAATCAAGCCTGAAGAAGAAAAGCCACAGCGTGAAAAAGGCGACGGAATCGTTCGTATCATTCGCCAAACGAAAGGACGCAAAGGTAAAGGCGTTTCTATCGTAACTGGTTTAGATTTGGATGACGCACCTTTAAAGCTGCTGGCAGCAGAGCTTAAAAAAGTTTGTGGCTGTGGTGGCTCAGTAAAAGATGGCACAATTGAAATTCAGGGCGACGCACGTGACAAGATCAAAGCGCACCTTGAAAAGAAAGGCCACACAGTAAAATTAGCCGGTGGCTAACCCTAAGAACAGGTTTGCTAATCTCTGATTATCAAACTAGTTATTAGGTATTTTATGTAAAATGCGATTATGTTGAATGAGACAGCATATAGAGCGCAAAGCAGGTTAGTAGAATCAGAGCACTTCGTTGTGCTCTTTTAATTCGGCATTATATTTAACATAATATACATAATGCGTAGTAAATGGTGTAGGTGCAATTTAGTAATGTCCGGTTTTAGCCACTTTAAAATGTCCTCTTAAGATTAACAATATTGTTTGCTTTTGAGGCTTTAACCGATGTTGATTACGATGAGTGAAAAAGATATTTATCGATTTAAGGTTCTGTCTGACGTCCGTGAAAAGCGTTTACGTCAAGTTGATGTAAATGTGTCTGTTCGTCATATCCGGCGCTTACTCAATCGATTCTCCACTTTAGGAGCTCAAAGTCTCGCACACGCTGCTCGTGGTCGTCCTAGCAACCGGTGTTACTCTGAAGATTTTAAAGCTGAAATACTAAAGATCATTCACAAGTACTATTCTGATTTCTCACCAACGCTCGCTCTCGAGAAACTCTCAGAACAACACAATCTCGCTGTATCTAAAGAGACTCTACGTCAATGGATGATCGCTGATGGTCTTTGGGTTCCACATTCCAAGCGAAAACCTCGAATCTATCAACCTCGTTATCGCCGAGACTGCTTAGGTGAAGACGGCTCTCACCATGATTGGTTTGAATGATGTTACTGACTATGACTGATAATCAAAGTTATTTAAGACATTGTGATAAACGAATTGAGCGATTAGTTGCCTCTTTCGAATACTACCCATTAAGTGCTACTATGTGCACATGTTCTTATTGAAGGTAGTCAAAAATGAATACGGCGATTAACGACGAAGATAATGTTGTCAGCCCCCCCAATTTTCATCAATACGAGTATAAGCAATTTAACGAATATAAACCTGGTGACGAAATAGCTGGTCAAACAATACAATATGTTGCTGCTTCATCCGAAAACTACATCATTGCAAAGACAGAAAATGGCGGATTATTTTGGAAATCTAATGTAGCTTATACTGCTATTCAAGAGTACGCTCAAACTAGATATAAATTAATTGAGCCTTTAACCCATACAATTATAATACCTTCAGAACGCTATTCGCACATTCTAGCGTTGGAACAAGCGTTTATAATAGGGTTCCAAGCAGAACATTTAACAAAAGACGAGCTTAGTAAAATATTTGATGACATTAAGGAAAAAATTCAAGGCGCAAATCAAGCAGATATAACAGTGTTGGTTAAAGACTCTGATTTTTTGGTAACTAGAGATGCACAAGGTTACCTTTCTGTCCACACAGCAGAAGGTATTGCCATCACTCCTGAAATATCGCACGCCCTATATAGAGCAAGGTCTTTATATAATTATTGTGTTCAGCTTCTCCCTTCAAAAGAACACAAGCTTTCTGCTGACCATATATCAGAAGCATTTACAAAGGTGTTTGCTTTACATCACTCAGACACTCTACAGTTAACAATAAAAGACGTAGATAGTTTTTTCGAAGACGTATATAAATTTTTGAATAATCAAATCTTAGCAAACCTAAGAGCTAAATTTCTATTTTATACAGCGTCATCCGCATGCTTTATGGTTTTGTTCATTACCATCGTATTTTCCCTTGTTGAAATACCACAAACATATTTTCATGCTTCCTTTGCTGCATTGGCCGGTAGCTTCGTATCTGTCTTACAACGCAATAATAGTATTGCTCTTGACCCGCTTACGAGTTCTAGAGGTTTAGTTGTCGATGCTCTATCAAGAATATGGGTGGGTATTACTTTCGGTATTTTTACGATCATGCTTGCAGAGTCTGAGCTTGCACTTGCTACATTCAACAATAACTCAATGGCATTAATGGTTTTTGCGTTTATTGCCGGTTTTACCGAACGTTTTGCTCCAGACATGATTGAAAATGTCACGATCGATAAAGCCAACGGATCAGAAACCCCTCGATCCGATTAAATTTGAAAAGTGCGGAGTTGTTTTATGAAAGCCGTGAATTTAAAAGTGAAGAATTAAAGTTAGCTATGCAATATCATATGCTCTATAAACCTAGCCCGACTATGATGGTAGCGTGGTGACACTGTCACCTATCTCAGCGCTTCTTTAACCGGCGCTAATTGCCAATCGTTATACGCATATGACCTAGCCCCCGCCATGTAACGCAAATTCAGGTTTCGACCTTTTAATAAGATCTCAACAAATAGATCGTTTTCACTACGGTTAATTGGCACAAATGCTAAGACTGAATCATGACACGTACGGGAAAACTCGAGTGGTGTTCCATTCGCTAGAATGCTGACGTTAGCTTTATCAGTGAAATATTCATTTTGACCACACTCTACACCCGCCAAAGATAACTTCAGCTGTTTACCGCTTAAGACGCTCAATGTCGGTAGCGCGATGGATTCAGCCAATACAGCTTGAGTTTGAGCAGATACCGAGATTGGCGCAGCGAAAACTAAGGCTGCAAGTGCCAGTGTTTTGCACTTATTAGTAACCATGTCTATTCCTAACCCTGGATTATGAAAACGAATAATCAATAGGTTAGCACATCACTCCCACCATGTTCAGGTTACGAATGCAGTTAAACCAAGATACGAATCACAGGCCGTTAAATTTATGAAAGATAAAAATCGCTATGAATAAGCTCGTAAGATTGTTGTTACCAACCTTTTTTATTGCTGTAAGTTACTTAGTGTCGAAAGATAGTTACTCACGTTGCGCTTAAGTTTGTTTAATTCAGCCTCTAGATTTCGATTCTTCAACATTTCACCCTCTTTGCGCAGAGTCGCTGTTTTCTAGCATCTTCTTGCTATTACAGTGTCGCGGGGGGGTGATAAAGTTAACATGAGTTTTCGATTGAAGCCCAACGAAAACTTTGATTAACACTTATATGATTATTTTTTGACGATTCATTTGCCCACATGGATATGTGGGCTTTTTTTATTTTACACTTCTTAGTTTCTAATTACACGTCTGTTAAACGATCCAGTTTAGTTACGCCATAACCACGCAGAGTATTACACTGGCTGACAGTAAGTGCTTACACCGGAAACTTACAGATGTGTAATTTAATTACAAAGTAACTTTTAAGGGCGTTATGGGAAGTGTTTTGTGCTTTTGTAAGTTATTGATAATTAGTTTCTTTGTGGTGATTGCCGGTTTGTTTGATCTGACTTTCAGTTTTATTACAAATGGATGTTTCATTGGTTATGAGAGGTGTTAGGAAGGTAGCGGTTGGAGTGTGTCACCTAAGAGCGATATTTTGTTCTGTTATAGTGCGTATTAAAATTTAGGCATAAAAAAAGAGCAGTGCCCTGCTCTTTTTAATGATGTGTGGTCAGTTATTGTTTTGCAGCTTCTGCCCTAATCTGCTCAGCAACAACTTTGATTGCTTGGGCTGTACTCATGCCCTCTGCCATGAGCTGCTGGATTCGCTCTACGGCTTTCTGTTGTTCTTCGTGTGAGAGTGGCGGTAAATCGTCAAACATAAAAAAGGCTCCTAACATTTAGGAGCCGACTATATTACGAATTGCACGATTAGGCTAGTATCACCTACCCCGTTGCTTAGTAACTGGTTAAGAAGTTTACGTAAGCACCCATAGAGTTTTCATTGGTGTAGCTCGCACCGATATCTAACTGGAACAGATTCAACGGCGATAAACCAATACCTGCTGTTACGGTATCGTCTAGATCATCATAAGCTAGGTTACGTTTCCAACCTGCGCGCAGCTTTAACTGACGCATAATGTCGATTTCACCACCGACGCGAAGCATTTGAGTGTTGTCATCAAAATTGGTGTAGCGCTCTTCTTCATTAAGATCGTAATCAACACTTATAGTTGCGTAGTCGGCAACTAGGCCAACACCGACTGTGTAAAGTGGACGCATTTGGTATGCATAAGATACAGGATCAAATGTGCGGCTTTGTGAACCATCGATACTTGATGTAACAGTTGAACCCGCAAGTTCAATGGTTTGTATATCACGAGAGATAAGATTGGTAGCAGAGAAGCCAACGCGTAATGGTCCATGGAACCATAAGAAACCTGCGTCCATATTGAACATGGTTTCGCCAGTGCCATTATCGCGTACATCTTTAATATCGTAATTGTTTAGGTTCGCTGAGTAAACGTAGGTATAGATACGTTGTATCTTAGGTGTAATACCAAATGAAATGTGTTGGCCAAGAAATGTCTGGTATTTTGCTAGTGAAATACCTACTTCAGTTACCCCTACACCTACAGCGTTGACCGCACTTAACTCAGCGTTGATTGCTGGGTTTAAAGCCGGATCAATTCCGCTGTTAGCGCCATCATAAATATCAGTTTGGGCGAAAGATTCTGCGTAGGCTTTGCCAAAGACGTTTGCAGCAACATAGCGGTTCGGAATAGCAAACGCGACAACACCACCAAACTCTAGCTTGGCGATATCGCCACTTAGTGCATCTAGGGTGCCTTCAAGTTCAGCGACATTTGAATAGTCGCCAGCGATCGCCTGATCAATTAGGCCTGCAGCCTTATCGAGATCATCAACCATCATATGCTCATCGCTATATGATAAACCGAAGCTTGGTGTGATCATGCCAACATCGTCATTACGACGGTAAATAGCAGTCAGTGCTGGGTTATAAAAAGGAGCGGTCAGAAAGTTTGCTGAAACAACGCCAACACCACCCATTGCATCGCCACGGGCTTCAATTGCATAGTTTGCTGCGGACGCGGATGAAGCAGCAAACATAATAGACAACGATAAGAGCTTTAATTTATTTTCCATATCGGTATAAACTTTTTCTATTCCATGTGTTTATATCGACATATTGTGAATTAACTTGAGCTATTCATCCACTGAAACATCATACGTTTTACTAATTATTTGGGATTGCTCTACAATAATTGGCCCTTGCCAGCGTTGATGTTTCATTGATACAGCAAGAACATATCGTCCTGGCTCAATTGGCACGTTACCTAAAGCGGTCGGATAGTCGGAGTCGTAGCTCTCTCCCCACACTTGGCTATAAGTCCCATCCACATAGTCATAAACGGCCGTTTCTAACTTAGGTAATGGACAGTGTCGATTGAGTAATGCGTTCTTTTCTACTTTCCACTGCGCTTTTGAGTTCCAGCGTACAGACACTTTTGCCTTTGGCTCACCAAGTAATAGCCATGAGCTCCATGATGTTTCATCAGCAGCAGTAATGTCGATACGGTAAAGCCCCATTTTAACGCGACTGTTTAAGTTGTAGCGTTTGACGTAACGAGTGAATTTACCGTCGTCTTCGTTTGGCGTTTCTGTAACCGTTGTATCAGTGGAGAGTACTTTTGATACCCAACGCGTGAGAGAAATCTCTTTTAACTCCTTGCTTGACCCTACCTCAACGATTGCGCGGTAAGAGTCTCTGCCTGGGCTTTGAATTTCTGTGCGACGAACCAAAACGGTATTGATCCAATCTGGGAGTGACTTGTTGTCTAGCCCTTTTCCGCAGTCCACTTCAAGAGATTGCAAAAATAGGTCGTTGAGGTGTGGAACAATGCTTTCGTTCTTCTCAAGTTGCCAAACTTCGACTAATGAGGTGAACATACCAGGCAAGTCGCCATCAAGCAGATGCTTGTGCGCTTGTGTTAAAGGCGAGTTACTTTCAAACCAAGGTATTTGCGCGGCTGAAAGAGGTGCACTTAATACCAGTGCACCGATCAATGTTGCTGTTCTAACCATTAAGCTTTCATTTTGTAGCCAACGCCACGAAGTGTTTCGATCTCTAGGCCAGGTAACTTCTGACGCAGCTGTAGTACGTGTGTATCTACAGTACGTGTTGTTGGGAAGTGGTTGTAGCCCCAAACGTGGTCAAGTAGCTCGTCACGTGTGAATACTCGTCCAAGGTTGCTTGCTAGGAATAGCAGCAGATCGAACTCAGTACGAGTTAGCGTGATCGCTTCGTCTTTGTACTGAACTTCACGAGTTGCTTTATCAATAACTAGGTGTTCAGTGATTACTTTGCTGTCATCAGCGGCATCGCCTTCTGGCGCACGAAGTTGTGCACGAATACGAGCAAATAGTTCTGCTTCAGCAAAAGGTTTGGTTAGGTAATCATTCGCACCAGCGTCTAAGCCCATAACTTTGTCTTTAACGGTAACTAAAGCCGTTAGTAGAATGACAGGCACTTCTTTGATGTTCTTCCATTCAGGTAAGTGTGTCACTGAATCACCATCAGGTAACTGACGGTCAAGAATCACTAAGTCTGCCTTGTCCCAGTACTGAGCAACATCAGCGATGGTTTCTGAGTGGAAGCATTCGTATCCCGCTTGCTCCAAACTTACTAGAAGTCCATCAGCTAAGTTTTTGTCGTCTTCAACAAGAAGCAGTGTCTGTTTCACAGGGTATCTCCAAAATAAACGTTGTCGGTGGACCAACTAATGACATTTTACCGCCCATTCGTCCGACCATTGATTCAACGATGGTTAAGCCTAAGCCAAGGCCGCTTTTACTTACAAAAGGTTTTCTGAGCTGACGCCAATCTTTTGAAGACAGCTCACCTTGGTCAATCACTTTAACCGTAATCTTTTGCTTAGATGTGGTGACATCAAGCACCACAGGCGCAACGCCGTACTTAACAGCATTACGTATTAAATTGTCTATACACGTACCTAACCAATATACATTAAGTTTGGCCGCGATATCTTCATTGATAACGACTTCGATATTACTATTAAATTCTTCTTCAATTTTAAACTCAAGCCACTCTTTAACTGATGGAACCCAATCAGTTGCTAGCGGCTTATTGTCTGATTGCAAGTAGTCTTTACTCGCTTCAGCTAATTGCCTTAAGCGTCTAGAGTCTTCACATAAACGTCGAAACTCATCATAAACCGTTTCAGGTAGCTGCTCAAACTCGCGTCTAAAGCCTTCTACCGTTAACGATAAGCTCGCAATTGGCGTTCGAAGCTCATGCGTAAGAATTTGCAAGATGAGCATGCGACTTTTCATCTCTTGTCGCTTGGTGTTCCAACGGTACACTGACCAACCAAGCACCAATAAAATGTTAGCGATAACAAGAGCGACCATGCTCATGCGTAGTAGATCGGAATGATCTTTAGCATCCCAACAAAGGTTGCCTCGACGCACGAAACAGCTGCTCGACTCCTCACGAAGAGTAAACGACAGCCCTGCCGTTTCGACATTTCGTCTCCAGATATACTCTGGGAAAATTAAGTAGTTGTCGCTTTGTCTCAACCAAAGCTCATTACGTTCAATGAACATGCTTGAGCCAGAAATCAGCGCGATGATCGCGTCTTCATCCATGCGCTGTAAACGCCCTAGCAAGGTAGAATCTGGCGCTAATGAACGTTCTTTAATATGCATGTATTGCTGAAGTTCATCTTTTCTATCTGGATAAACGTCAACATAGCGACTCGCATAAGTCCCCCCGCCTGGGTGTATTAATGCACTACGCGTGAACCACTTGTTTGTCAGCCTATTACCCTTACACATTGCGCGTGTATATACCAGCGGTTCTGTAATTAGTGGGCTTAGGGGTAATTTACCAGTACAGTTCTTGGCGAGTTGATAAAGCCTCTGGATATCTTTCAAAGGATACGCAGAAGTCTGAGGCAACATGGACTCAGGGGTCAGTAGGCGCGTCGGGTAATCTGTTTGTAGACTGCGGATATCATAAGATGCAGTCGCTTTTTCTTGATCAAAAAGCTCGACGAATTGGTCAATACGCTCGGGTAATGACTCTGAATATGCGTTACCACTTAGCAGTACCAACGAAATTGACAGTGTTTTAATCGTCGTTTTAATCAATGTAAAAATTCAATAAATCAGTGAGTTAGATTTAGAGTAAAACATTATCGCAAAAAGATAAAACTGAAATGTGATATCAATGTCAGAAATAATACCGATAAATGAAAAGAAGCCAGCTGTTATAGCTGGCTTCTTAGTTAGGAAGGCTGCGTTATAGCGCTTTAGAAATCGCGTCTACGCTCTCTTTCGCATCGCCAAATAGCATATGCGTGTTTTCTTTAAAGAACAGCGGGTTTTGAACGCCAGCGTAGCCAGTATTCATTGAACGCTTAAAGACGATAACGTTTTTCGCATTCCAAACTTCAAGCACCGGCATACCTGCGATTGGGCTGTTTGGATCTTCAAGCGCCGCTGGGTTTACCGTGTCGTTGGCACCGATAACAAGAACCGTATCCGTTTCGCCAAAGTCATCATTGATTTCGTCCATTTCTAGTACGATATCGTAAGGGACTTTTGCTTCAGCAAGTAGTACGTTCATGTGACCAGGTAGACGGCCCGCAACTGGGTGAATACCAAAGCGAACGTCAATGCCTTGTGCGCGCAGCTTCTCTGTAATTTCATGTACTGGGTACTGAGCTTGCGCTACTGCCATGCCGTATCCCGGAGTGATGATTACAGATTTTGAACCTTTCAGCATGTCAGCAACATCTTCAGCGAATGTTTCGCGGTGCTCACCATGCTCTACGTCATCAGAAATAATCACTTCTTGACCAAAGCCACCTGCGATTACGCTAACGAACGAGCGGTTCATCGCCTTACACATAATGTAAGACAGAATCGCACCTGAAGAGCCGACTAATGCACCTGTAACGATCAGTAGGTCGTTTGCTAGCATGAAACCTGCTGCAGCTGCTGCCCAACCAGAGTATGAGTTAAGCATTGATACAACCACCGGCATATCCGCACCACCGATTGAAGCAACCAAGTGGTAGCCAAATGCAAAGGCGATAAGCGTCATTACGATAAGCGCGAACATGCTACCGTCAGCTTTGACGAAGTAGATCATTAGTAGCGTTGAAACGACGATAGCCGCAAGGTTCAGCTTATGTTTATGAGGAAGGTTTAGTGGTGATGATGAGATCACGCCACGTAGCTTACCAAATGCAACAACAGAACCTGTAAATGTTACCGCACCAATGAATACGCCTAGGAATACTTCCACTAAGTGAATCACGTGTGCCGCGTGCGCTTCTTGAGGGTTCAAAGAAGCAATAACTGGCGCGTCAATGTAGCTGTTGTAACCAACAAGTACCGCTGCCATACCAACAAAGCTGTGTAGAATCGCCACAAGCTCTGGCATTTCTGTCATTTCAACTTTCTTAGCATAATGGATACCGATACCACCACCGATCACCATAGCGATGATGATCCAAACAAGTCCTTCTGACTCTGGGCCAAAGATCGTTGCGATCAACGCGATAGTCATACCAGCAATACCGTAGTAGTTACCCGATCTTGCTGACTCTTGCTTAGACAATCCTGCCAAGCTCAAAATAAAGAATAATGCAGCAACAATATAAGCTGCTTGTACTAATCCTGCAGACATTCCCTGTTACTCCTTAGTCTTTACGGAACATTTCAAGCATACGCTTGGTCACGGTGAAACCACCGAAAATGTTGATACTTGCTATAAGCACGGCGATGAAAGATAAGAACGATACAACCCCATTCCCTTGTCCTATTTGCAGTAATGCACCTACGACGATGATGCCTGAGATAGCGTTCGTTACCGACATTAGAGGTGTATGCAATGCATGCGTTACGTTCCAAACGACGTAGTAGCCTACAACACACGCAAGTACGAATACGGTGAAGTGCGATAAGAACGCAGCAGGAGCAACAGACGCTACCCAACCGAAAGCACTTAGACCGATGGCAAGAGCTGCGATCTTCTTGACTGGAGATACAGGCTCTTCAAGTTTTGGCTCAGGTTTAACTGGTTGCGCTGCAGGCTTTTGCTCTGGTTGAGCTGATACTTGGATTGGTGGTGCTGGCCAAGTAACCTCACCTTCTTTAACGACTGTTACGCCGCGTAGAACGACATCTTCAAAGTCGATGTTGATGTTGCCATCTTTTTCTTTGGCTAGCAGTTTTAGCAGGTTAACAATGTTCGTCGCGTATAGCTGAGAAGACTGAGTCGGTAAGCGACCAACCATGTCGGTGTAACCAACAATCTTAACGCCATTGGCTGTTGTGATGACTTGATCTGCGACTGTGTATTCACAGTTACCACCATTGGCGGCCGCAAGGTCAACAATCACGCTGCCCGCTTTCATACTATCTACCATTTCTTTGGTAATTAGCTTAGGAGCAGGTCGGCCTGGAATAAGCGCGGTGGTGATGATGATATCAACATCTTCTGCTTGCTGTGCGTATAGCTCAGCCGCTTTTTTGTTGAATTCATCAGACATCTCTTTCGCGTAGCCGTCACCAGAGCCAGAATCTTCTTTGAAGTCGACTTCTAAGAATTCTGCGCCCATCGATTGAACTTGCTCTTTTACTTCAGGACGTACGTCGAATGCGCGCACGATAGCGCCTAGGCTACCCGCCGCACCGATAGCAGCAAGACCGGCAACACCAGCACCCGCAACGAGTACTTTCGCTGGTGGCACTTTACCTGCAGCCGTAATTTGACCTGTAAAGAATCGACCGAACTCATGAGCCGCTTCAACGACCGCACGGTAACCCGCGATGTTCGCCATTGATGATAATGCATCTAGAGCTTGCGCACGCGAAATACGCGGCACAGCGTCCATCGCCATGACGTTAATGTTCTTACTAGAAAGCTGCTCCATTAACTCTGGGTTTTGGGCTGGCCAGATGAAGCTGATAAGACTCGCACCTTCTTTAAGCAGAGCGATTTCATTGCTCTCTTCAGAATACAAAGGTGCATTCACTTTTAAGATAAGATCGGATTGCCAGACTTCTTCAGTCGTAACAATCTTTGCCCCCGACGCTTCAAATGCTGAGTTGTCGAAACTCGCTAGTTCCCCAGCTCCTGTTTCGACGACAACGTCGAAGCCTAATTTTAATAACTGCTCAACCGATTTTGGCGACGCAGCCACTCGCGTTTCTCCGGCGAGTATTTCTTTTGGCACACCAATTTGCATTAGCTATTCCTTGACTATTCGCAACAATGATTGTTCTGTTTTTATCCAACGGTTAGAGATACTTCAAGCATTTTGTAAGAAAAACACAAAATATCATTACATATAACCATTGGTAATGAGTCTGCATGCTGTTTAATTAGTTTTTCAACAACGAATTACATAAGTTGTAAGAGGTCTAACCAGGAGCAATAATTCATCATAAAAACAAAGAATTACGTTCATTACATAAACAAAAGAGCCATCAGCATAACGACTAATGGCTCTTAAATTTATGATGTTTATCAAATTGGTACGGATCTATTGAAAAATATTGTCACCCATTTGATCAACGAACATTTGCGCTTTTTTGAGCATAAACTCATTTGCATCGCTTTCGCTGGGAAGTACGTCTGAACGAATAAAGCGATGTGTTTTTGTTTCATCGCCAAATTGTTTTGTAATGCGCCCTGCGATTCGATACTGCCCGCCTTCTGACAAAGCTTCTTGATAGATTAGATAGCCTTTGTATTCCACCGGCTCAACTTCAACTTTCGGTTGCTCTTTCGAGCCCCCAAACAAGCGTGAAAACAGTCCCACTAACGACTCCTCGAATTTACTTTTCTTTCTTCAAGATTGGTTTTTCAAACCATTCTAGCTCAATGTCATCATCAAATCTTTGTTTACTAAAGATAACGGGAACTTCATCCTTACGTTGCTTGCGGCGATCATCGACTATCATGCCTACTGCAGCGTCTACTGCCACCTGAGAATAAGTTTTCAACGTAACTAAGCGTTCTTCAGGTAACGCGGATAAAAAATCGATATCATGCCGTATATACACTGGGCGAAGTTGGCTGAGTGCTAGACAAGCGAGATCGGCAAGTTGCTCATGATCGAAGTGATCGACAAATTCCGGCTTAGCGAGTACTTGCCCTACGAGAGTTTCCATATAGTTATGCACATCTACACTTATTTGCATATGGCTTAGCTCCTTCTAAGATAATGCGCTGATTATACAGTATGGTTAAAACGTTCAATTGATACTATAGATTGCACACTCTATCATCAACTTTTGTCCGCAATTTATCCATGCCCGCACTTTTCATAGATAAGTTTAGTAAAAAGCTTGGAAATTCATCAAATAAAAGTATTCTTAACAAGCATTCAATCAATAATTCATTCGTCTTAGGCTAGGTTTCATGTCGTTTTCCATCGTCACAACTAATTGGTTCCGTGTTGCGTTACCTCTTCTACTGTTGACGTTTATTGCTTTTGGCATGAACAACGTGATTCTGTTGACTCAGTCTAATTTGGGGATTGTTTCAAAGCTTCCCTTCGTTCTATTCGCCATTACCATTGTGTTGGCCAATGCATTTAAGCAGAGCCGGATAGCTATGGTTGCTTGTGCACTAGCACTTTCGTATTGGGTCATTCAAAATCGATTACAGTCACCGCTCTCTTCAGGTACGACGATATTAGAACTGTCACTTCTTGCGGCGCTTCTGCCGATTGCACTGCTTTTTGTCTTTACTTATCGAGATTCGACACTGTTTTCGCGCTCATTTGGCATCTACTTAGTTACACTGTCACTGTTTGTGTTTTGGTGTTACCTCATTCTCAGCCACTTTTATGATGGCGGCTTTGATAATATCGATGAAACCTTCCTATTTGTTCTGCCTGAAGTCTCTAAGCTGCCGTTTATCTTAGTGGTTTACTCTCTGGCTATGGTATTGCTGTTCGCGATCTGCGTGTTGAGCAAAAATCGTATCGTCGATGTGGTTATCTACTCGGCTACCCTTCTCGCATCAACAACGTTTGTCTTTTTCCACATTCCTCACATATCCAGCACTATGTTCTCACTGGCTGGTGTGTTGCTGTTGGTTTATTTGCTATCCGCCAGTTATGAGCTTGCTTTTACTGACTCTCTAACCGAGATTCCGGGCCGTCTTGCTCTTGAATCTGATCTAAAGCACTTAGGCCGCCGTTATACGATTGCTATGCTCGATATTGACCATTTCAAATCGTTTAACGATACATACGGGCACGATACTGGCGATGAAGTTCTTAAGCTTGTTGCATCGAAGATGTCGCACATTGGCGGGCGTGCAAGAATTTACCGTTACGGCGGTGAAGAGTTCACTGTGCTCTTTAAAGGAAAGTATGCCGATGAAGCGCAAGATCACTTAGAGCTACTACGTGCATCAATCGAAAATTACGATATGGTGCTACGAAACCAAGATGCCCGCCCTAAAGACGACAAGCAAGGGAGTAAGAAACGTGGTGCTAAAAAGGCCAGCGATACTGTGAATGTCACCATCAGTATTGGGGTAGCGGATAGTAGTGAGACATCAAAGGTTTCTGAAGTAATGAAGTCTGCCGATGATGCCCTGTACAAAGCGAAGAAAGCAGGTCGCAATAAAGTTTGTATTGCTTAATCGACTTGGTTAAAGAACAAGACGATACTGCCCCCTTTTAGATTACTGCCGTAGTTAATATTCAGTCCGATACCCACATTATCAATCCAGTCAGACTCAAACGGCGGCGTCATTAACCATCCTATCGAACCCTCATAGTAATACGGTGTACCCAGCGGTGTACTGGTGTCTCCACCAATGTCGATACGTCTAAAGCTACTGTAGACCGACTGCACAGAACGGCCTAATTTACTGACGTTATAGTAAGCTTCGATTCCGTTGGCCATATACCAGCCCTCAGGGTTGCCTACGTCACCGTAGTTGGCTTCACCCCACCCTTTGCCATAGAAGTAATGGTATGAAGACGTGACATTCCAACTACCCCAATTTGTCGGTTTGTCGTATCTAAGCTCGGCGTGAGGCTCAATAGATGCTGCCCACGCGTCAGTATTGAAAATGACCTTGTCTAAAGCGGGTTTTACATTCTCGTTAGAAAAGTCACTTCGATACTCGTGATTATTATTGAAATACTGCAGGTGCATACCGATACCTGGTGTCAGAGCCCAATGTTCTGATAGCTGGTAACGGAAGCGATAAGCGGTAAATGCCCCGAGGATGATCTCGTGTTGGAAGTCTTCCGCGTCGGATGGCCTTATCTCAAAGTCCTGGCGTGAACCAAGAATTGAAAAACGAGTGAATATTTGATGCTTGTGAACCGCATTCTCATCGCTTAGGTCTATCGTAAATGGGAGTGTTGAGACCGCGATTTGCTGGCGCAACTGAACCGACTCTTGAGAGCCGATATCTTCATTATCGAGATTAAACCAATCATTTGGGTCAAAGTCATGAACCCCAACAGTGAATACATCACTGTCAGTCAAAACAATGGCTGCGGAAAAAGCCTGTTCTAAGTAGTCTTGGAAGTGAGGGTTGCCTTTGGCTAAAGCAATCGGTGAAAAGCACGCTAACGACAAGCCTAGATAACGGCAAGATTTAAACGTTACCATCTAATCAATATTCCAAATTCATTCGCAATTAGAGTAAGTTACTTGAAAATTGGCTTCAAAACAATCACTGATGACTATTGGTGAACGCTAATATATTGGTTCCGGCCAGCCTGTTTCGCTTGGTAGAGCTGCTTATCGACAAGCTCATAAATTTGTTCAATGCTCTCTTTGCCACTTGGGATAGTTGTGAATACACCTTGTGACACTGTCACCATATCAGCCACTTCGCTGTACTCGTGAGGGATATTCGCTTCAGTTAACGCAGACTGTATACGCGAAGCATCTTTGATCGCTTTTTCCTGATCGGTATAGCCGAGAATAATCACAAATTCTTCGCCGCCGTATCGGCCAACGACTTCACCACTTCGCACAAATAAATTGGTTAAGAGCTCAGCTAATAAAATTAAGCACTTGTCCCCTTCAATGTGGCCATAATTGTCGTTAAACAGCTTAAATTTATCCACATCGAGGAGTATCACACTGAGTGGCAATTCATGACGCCCGTGAAGCAGAATCATCTCTTGTAACTTTTGATCGACAAATCGGCGGTTTTTAACCTTAGTTAAGCCGTCCTCTTGTGCGAGTTGTTCAAGCTCTTGGTTGGCTTTGGCCAGTGCTGCTGACTTTTGCTTAAGCTCTCGACGCATGAAAGCAATTCTTTGCATCGCGATTAATTTGGAATTAAGTACAATCTTGTTGACGGGTTTTATTAAGTAATCATCGCCCCCTGCTTCGATTGCATTAGCGATCATCGAAGGTTCATCGTGACTACTTAAGAAAATAATCGGCACCCACTCTGGGTATTGCTTACGAATTTGCGTAGAAACTTCAAAACCATTCATATCTGGCATTGAGACATCGAGTAGTATTAACTCAGGCTCAAAATCACGATAGAGCTCAAGCGCCCGACGGCCAGAATCGGCCATTTCAACGGTGTGCCCAAGCTGCTTTAATCGAATTGCCAGTTGAATACGTTCCATTTGAACATCATCAACCAGGAGTATCTTCATAGAAGAACCGCGTACATCCACTCTAATTGCTCCAAGGTTTGATAAAAAGAGTTACAAATAAGAAATAGGCATTTGATTAAAACTAATAAGAAATCACGTGCTTAGACTAAAAATACTACACAATTACATAATCCTCCATCCAAGGTTGACATTTGGCGCCAATTTTTTACGATAACGCCGTCATATACACATACAAGAGAAGATAAACATGTCTGACGTTAATCAATCAGAACAACCGAAAGTAGATTTGGCAGAAGTTTCTGCAGAACTGCGTCAAGTTATTGAGTTTGACGGAGTACCAGAAGCAATGCACTACATGGTGACGTCAATCCATGATGTTTCCGAAGAAGCTGTTCGTGAAGCTTGGAACGAGCTACCAAATAGCGCTCAAAACGTTCTAGACAACTTCGAACAATTTCACGCACTTATCTCAGTAAGCCAAGCTTTTGCAGGCTTAAATGTGATGGAAGAGTTCCCAACACTGAATCTTCCACAAGACATGACTGAAGAGCAAAAAGAAGAGTACCGCGCTCAGCTGCTTGACCAAGTTTTACATAACTGTGTTAAAGACATGGTGAAACAAATTAAAAAAGCACGACGCGACCCAATTCTTAAGCGTGACTTCACGGACGTATTTGCTAAGTAATCTGATGCAAATAAAGAAAACGCCGCTATATGCGGCGTTTTTTAATGGGATAACACAATATCTTTCTGGGTGACACTCACCCCTTTGATCTGAACATAAACGCTCATACCCGGTGTGAGTTGCAATTCATCTTTCGCCCAAGCTGTCACTGTGGCATTCAAATGACAGCTGTCAGCCAGTTCTATTTGTACTGAAACGCTCTGTCTTTCATGGCCATGAGATTGAGTCTCTATTTGGCTAATCGTACCCTTAAGAATGTTTCGTATAGACGTCTGCTTTGGCTCTTCTAACATCAATGATACGTCGTTGGCCCTAACTTGTAGTCGCACTGAGGAATCAATATCACCATCAATTTTTTGTACCCAAAGCGTAATGTTTTTGGCTAACTCTATTTGAGATAGAGCATACTCTTCGTTATGACGAATCAGTTTGCCTTCAAACAGCGTACTTTGCTCAGAAAAAGATTGCCAAGGGCGCATAGCTTTCGATGCCCATACTTGCTCTATAGGCCCTGCTATCGCCACTTTACCTTTTTCAATGATAACTAAATGGTCAGCCAGTCTTAGAACCTCATTTAAGCTATGAGACACATAAACAATGGGGATTTCGACCTGCAGCGCCAGTTGTTCAAGAAATGGCATCACTTCTCTCTTACGCGGCAAGTCCAAAGAAGCTAACGGTTCATCCATTAAAAGAATGTCGGGCTTAGACAGTAGCGCTCGGCCAATGGCAACGCGTTGCTTTTCCCCGCCAGATAACTGATTTGGATAGCGTTCAAGGAGTGGCTTTAAGGCCAATAAGTCGGTAATTTGCTCGAAATGCTGCTCATCGTGAACTTTCACCCCGTAGGTCAAATTGCGTTTAACCTTGTAATGAGGAAATAACCGTGCATCTTGAAATACGTATCCGACGTTACGCTTAAACGTTGGGATATCGACCTTTCGCTCAGAATCATAAAGCGTGGCGTTGTTTATTTGGATCAGGCCAGAACTCGGTTTGCTTAATCCGGCGATGACGTTGATTAACGACGTTTTGCCTGCTCCTGAGCGACCAAATACGGCAGTGATTCCTTTCTCTGGAAGTTGAAGGTCAATATCAAAATCAAGCTCACCGAGGCGCTGTTGATATTGAATGGTTAAGTGACTCATTTAGCTCCTCCTAAACGACGAGCCGTAACACGACTCAATTGTTCGGAAGCAATCAAAGAAGCTAAAGCGATCACGATCGAGATAATACAAAGGCGCATCGCTTCTGCTTCAGAGCCCGGTGTTTCAATAAAGTTGTACATTGCGAGTGGAATTGTCTGAGTCTCACCAGGGATGTTAGAGACAAAGCTAATAGTTGCACCAAATTCGCCTAGACTACGGGCAAAAGCCAGCATGGTACCAGTGATAATTCCCGGCACAGTCAATGGTAACGTAATCGTGAAAAAGATCTTAATGGGAGATGCGCCAAGGGTCGCCGCGGCTTGCTCTAACTTTGTATCAACCGACTCTAAGCTCAAGCGAATTGAGCGCACCATTAACGGCAATGCCACCACAATGCAGGCTAATACCGCTCCTTTCCAACTGAATGAGAATACAACCCCGAAGTATTGGTAAAGCCATTCACCAAGAAACCCTTGGCGTCCCATTGAAATAAGTAACAAATAGCCGACAACGACAGGAGGAAGCACGAGAGGCAAATGAATCAAGCTATCGATGAAGCTTTTTCCGTAAAACTCCTTACGAGCCAACAGCCAAGCTAATCCTACTCCTAAGGGGATAAGCCAAACAATCGCATAAAAGGCTACCTTTAAGCTAAGTATCACTGCTTGATATTCGTACTCGGTCAATATTTCCATTGGTTATTGCGTACCTTGATTAAATCCGTACTTTTTCAGTATCTCTTGCCCCGCTTTGGAATGAACAAATTGGGTAAAGTCCACCGTTGTTGGTTCACTGTTCATCATGGCCATTGGGTAAATAATGGCGTCATGGCTTGTTTCAGGAAGGCTAGCGACAACTTGGACATTGGAACTGGATAAGGCATCTGTCTGGTAAACGATACCAAGTGGCGTTTCTTTACGCTCAACTAGCGTTAATGCAATCCTAACGTTCTTTGTTGGGGCTAACTGATGCTTAAGCTGTGACCAAACATTCAGTGACTCTAGTGATTGCTTTGCATAAATACCGGCTGGAACCGCATTAGTCTGTCCAATTGCCAAACGTTGGCCGTTTAATGCCGATGACCAAGAATTCTCGCTAGTAACATCAAGCTCTAGTGCTTCGGGTGCGATAACAACAAGCTCATTGGTTGCTATGTTAGTGACGTTGTCACCTGAGATGAGGTCTTTGTCGACCAAGTAATTCATCCATTTCGTATTTGCAGCGATAAACACATCAACCGGCGCACCTTGCTCTACCTGTCTAGCTAACGAAGAGGTACCACCATATACAGTGGTCACTTTTACCTTGTTACTGCTTTCATAAACATCGACCAATTCATTAACAGCATTTGTCATCGATGACGCTGCATAAATTCGAAGTTGCTCTTGCGCAGATAATGATGCGCAAAATAGCAGCGCTGCCGTACCAATAATATGGCGAAATTTGGTTATTTTCATTTAGTCTTTTAACTGTGGCCAAAGAACATCGAGTTTGAGATGGCTTTCAATTGCATCTGCTATGCGGTCAATGGCTTGTTGTTGATTGGTTTGATGATCAATCTGAGCGATGTTATCAGCGCCTGCCCAGCGGCAAATATCATTAACCGCAGCGGGAACGTCGAAGATACCATGTAAGTAGGTACCAAACACTTGATTGCAGTCACTAATTGCCCCGTCCGCTTGTCCAGACTGCAAATAAACAGGCGCCTTTGATTTCACCTCGGTGATACCTGCATGGATTTCATAGCCGCGAACCGGGATATCTGAGCCATTTAGATTAAGTTGACCTGTGACAGTAGTCAGTGTTTTATTAGGTTTGAGTTCGGTTTCCGCTTCCAAATAGCCAAGTCCGGTCGTTGAGCCGGCGTCGCCTTCAATTCCCTGTGGATCATGAATCGCCTGCCCCAACATTTGATATCCACCACAGATGCCCATAACTTTACCGCCGTAGCGCAAGTGACGCTGAATATCTTGATCCCATTGTTGACTGCGAAGATAGTCCAAATCGCTTCGGACCGCTTTAGAACCCGGGAGTATGATTAAATCGACATTTTTGATGCGTTCACCATTACCGACATACTGCAAATCGATATCTGGATTAACTCGCAGTGAATCAAAATCAGTGTGATTACTGATTCTTGGAAATACAGGAACCGCAACCCTTAGCTTGGTCTCTTCGCCGTTAAGCTGCTCCGCGTTAATCGCATCCTCAGCTTCGAGATCAAAACCATGAAGGTATGGTAGGACGCCAATAACAGGCTTGCCTGTTTTTTCTTCTAGCCAATCGAGTCCCGGTTGTAAAAGTGATATATCGCCCCTAAAACGATTTATAACGAAGCCTTTCACGCGCTGTTGCTCACTTTCCGATAGAAGTGCTAAGGTACCGTACAGATGGGCAAATACGCCGCCTCGGTCGATATCTGCCACGATTATCACGGGAACATCAGCCTCTTCAGCAAATCCCATGTTGGCGATATCATTTTCGCGCAGGTTTATTTCTGCTGGGCTCCCTGCTCCTTCAATCAATACCGTGTCATATTGCTGCTGTAAGATCGAAAAAGATTCCATAACGACAGGAAGAGCGACTTTCTTATACGATTGGTAGCCAATAGCATCTACGGTTGTAGTCGCCTTTCCTTGAAAGATTACTTGCGCGCCCATGTCTGTATGGGGTTTAAGCAACACTGGATTCATGTGAACACTTGACTCAATGTCGCACGCTAGAGCTTGAACGGCTTGAGCTCGGCCTATTTCACCACCATCCGCCGTGACTGCACTATTGAGCGCCATATTTTGTGGTTTAAAGGGGGCGACATTTACCCCCTTTCGCGCTAACACACGGCATAATCCTGCCACTAACACACTTTTTCCAGCATCAGAAGTAGTGCCCTGCACCATTAATGCTTTTAACGTCGACTGCATTCCGTTTCAAACTCAATAAACATTTGTTCTGCTTGCCATAATAGCGGCTTTTATAGCAATGACTCAACAAGATGAATCGAATATGAACCTTGTGCTCAGTATCGATTCAACTTCACTCTGTTTTAATAGCTCCATCGAAACAAACACTACCGAATAAAACAGAGGGAACCTCAATGAAAAAAGTAATTTTAGCGACTGCTGCAACCATCATCCTAGCTCCAACATTGGCGATGGCAAAAGACGACGACAGAAACCATCAATCAGCGATCCAATATACGGGGCCTGTTGAAGTGGTAACAGTAGATTCATTACTTAAAGATACAAGCATGTTTACTGAGAAGAACGTCGTGGTTGAAGGTGTACTTGTGCGTCAATTAAAAGGCGATACGTTTATCTTTTCCGACGGTAAAGGCGAGATTCAAGTTGAACTAGACGACGATATTCACATGACTCAACCTATTGATCATACGACTAACGTACGTCTATTTGGTGAATACGAAGGCGGAAACACACCGGAAATTGAAGTAGATCGTATCCAAGTATTATAAATCGCCTGAATTAGTCTTTCGATTAAGTTATTATTGGCTTGCTTATTGCAAGCCATTTTTATAACTACATTTTAATGTTAGTCGGAGACTACTTTTGAAAAAAATTATCTTGGCCAGTGCCTTAGCGATCGCAGGCATCAGCGGAAATGTTCAAGCAAACAATTTTAACTACAACTACCTTGAAGTGCGTACCGCCATTGGTCCAGAAATGACTGGGGTAGAATTTAGTACACTCTTTACCGATAACTCCCACTTCATCGTACGTGTAGACAGCCAGTTTGACAGCGATTACGACTTAGCGGGCGGTATTGGTTTTAATGGCCCAGTAAACCAATTTGTAGACGTATATGGTCAGCTACTTATCCACCAAGTGAAGCTTACGGAAGAAGCCGGTGGAGACAGCAATACTCAAGCAGAATTCAACATTGGTTTAAGAGCTTGGCTGACGAATCAAGTAGAAGCTACGGGGCGACTTGGTCGTAACGACGACTCTTCTGTTTTCCACGCAGGTGTTCGATTCCATTCGACAGAGCAACTATCGCTTTCTGCAGAAACTCGTAACAACGGTTTATACGGCCCTCAAGTTACTATGTCAGTTCGTTTCCAATACTAAACCATTTCGGCTGCTCATAGTCGAGTAGCCCCCTTATCGAAAGATTGGACACGTTCGCATATATTGGGAGGACAAGTTTTGCCGATATATGACCGCGATACATAAGCCATATAGCTTACCTAAATAGAATAAGGCCCTGACTAGCATTAGTCAGGGCCTTATTGTTATTAGGTTGAATTAACGAACGACGATTTTTCGTGGGATAAGCTCAACGCCCGTTTGGTATCGTTTCGACGCCGCATTGAGCGCGAGCGCCATTGCACTGTCGGCGATAAGCTCAAACTGCTGAGGCAATGAGTTGATTTTCATCGGCAGAAAATCTAGCAGGCGATTATCACCGAACGTGGCAATTTTTATTTTTCCAGCCAGCTCAGGGCGTTCCAGAAGCACATCAAGCACCCCTTCTAGTAGCGTGTAAGAGGTGGTGACAATAGCATCAGGAACGGTATCATTTGCCACCCATTGATCGAGTACGCGCTTGCCTTCACTGCGGTTAAAGTGATCGCCATAGCCGATTATTGACGTAATTGCGCGGTTCTTTGCAGCAGAAGCGAAGCCAAGTTCACGCTCCTTTGAGATGTTTAGCTCTGGCAATGCACCAATAAGTCCAATTGATGTGACATTGTCACTTATAACGGATGAAGTCAGTTCAAATGCACCACCAAAATCTTCACTGATAACGCAGCAAAAGTGCTCATCATCTAAAGGACGGTCGAGAGCAATCACTGGAGTACCACTATTTTGAAGGTTTACGTAATAGTCGCTTGCCTCTGGGATCACGCTTGCTACGAATAAAGCATCCACTTTGCGACTGACCAATGCACGCACCACATTTTTCTCCGTTTCCGGATCATCATCAGAACAGGCAATCAATATTTGATAACCGGCTGAACGTGAGTTTTGCTCTAGTAGTTTGGCTAAGCGTGCGTAACTGGTGTTTTCTAAATCGGGAATGATTAGCCCAAAGGAACGGCTATGCCCTGCTCTCAGTGTGCTTGCGGCAAGATCCGGACGGTAATTGTGCTCTTCTACTACGGCCATTACCTTGCGCTGAGTCTTTTCACTTATACGGTATTTTTGCGCTTTACCATTAATCACGTAACTCGCTGTAGTTTTTGAAACCCCCGCTAATTGGGCTATTTCATCGAGTGTCATATCACAAACCTCTTTATTGTGCGCTGGATCATAATCCGCCACTTACGATCTTTGACGAAGTTGAATTATAAGCTGAAACGATTCAGTATAAAAGCTGAAAGGATTCAGCAAGACTAATAGAGTGACAAGAATCACCTATTTGTTTCTTCTTTCCGCCCGACAGGAACCCTGTTGTTTAGGTGATTGCTGAATCCTTAATTTATTTCCTTTTTGCTGAATCGATTCAGTTATGTTCAGTAAATGAGTTCGAAGCTGATTACTGACCGTGTAATTAGTATGTTTTTACAAAGCTGGAGAAGCCACCATGCTTAAGTTGTCCACTAGCGATATTACGCTTGCACAAGCTGCAAATGACAAATACGACGCAATTCGTAACGTTGCGCGTAGCCTTACCACTAACGAACTGGTCGATGAAGGCTATGTAGAAGGAATGCTGAATCGCGAAAAGCAAAACTCGACTTTTTTAGGCAACGGCATTGCCATTCCTCACGGGACAATTGAAACGAGACCTTTAGTTAAACAAACGGGTGTGGCAGTTCATCACTACCCTAATGGTGTTGACTGGGGTAACGGTAATATCGTTTACGTTGCAATCGGTATTGCGGCTAAGTCAGACGAGCACCTAGGTATTTTGAAACAATTGACCAAAGTTTTGTCTGCGGACGGTGTAGAACAAGCGCTTAAAACAGCTAAGTATGAGAATGAAATCGCCGCCCTACTACTTGGTGAAACGCAACTTGAAGCCGAACTTGATGCTTCGCTTGTTCAACTCAACTTTCCAGCAAGCGATATGGTTCAAATGAGCGCAGTAGCATCTGGATTACTAAAAAACACAGGCTGTGCTGGTAGCGCTTTTGTCGCTGATATCGTCGCTAAAACACCGACTCATCTAGGCAAAGGGTTATGGCTAGTAGGCAGTGACAAAGATGTAACTCGTACAGGCGTTTCATTTGTCTCTACCGCTAATGATTGTTCACTACAAGACACACCTGTTCGTGCTTTGATTGCATTTGCTGCGTGTAATAGCTCGCACAGTTCAATTCTGCAAAACCTGTCATCAATCGTTTTTGAGAACAAACAAGAAACTCTAATTAACGCATCAACAGAGCAAGTTATTGCTCTGTTAAACGGTGAAACAGTAAGCTCGACAACCAAAGAAAATGACGAAAAGACTGCGGTATTTACGATTAAGAACGCTCATGGTTTACACGCTAGACCAGGCGCAATGCTGGTAGCAGAAGCGAAGAAATTCGAATCCAATATCCGTGTTGCCAACCTAGATGGTGATGGCAAAGAAGTGAACGCAAAAAGCTTGATGAAAGTAATCGCATTGGGTGTCAAACATGGGCATCAACTTCAGTTCAGTGCTGATGGCGAAGATGCTGCAATGGCACTTGAGTCGATCGGTGTTGCCATCGCATCTGGCTTAGGCGAAAGCTAAGGGTATCTCATGACTAAAACAAATAAAGTTGTGACAGTAACACTCAATCCGGCACTCGATTTAACAGGCTCTATCGAGATGTTACGCGCTGGTGCAGTTAATTTGGTTTCTTCGAGTAATCTCCACGCAGCGGGTAAAGGCGTCAATGTTGCAAAGGTACTCAGTGAGTTAGGTGCAAATGTTACGGTCACTGGCTTTTTGGGAAAAGAAAACCCAGAGCTATTCCATCAGTTATTTGCCCAGATTGGTGTAACGGACCGTTTTGTCGAAGTTGCAGGTGCGACGCGCATCAATGTCAAACTGGTCGAGAAGAATGAACAAGTAACGGATATCAACTTCCCTGGCGTGACCGTGTCACAGAATGATATTGCACGCTTTGAAGAGACTTTGTACGCACTGGCTGAAGATCATGAGTTTTTTGTCTTTGCAGGTAGCCTTCCGGGGGGCGTATCTCCTGAGCTGTGTGCGTCTTGGATTTCCGAGTTACGTAAACGCGGCAAGAAAGTGCTGTTTGATAGTAGCAAAGCTGCGCTGCGTGCGGGCATCGATGCACAGCCATGGCTAATTAAACCCAATGACGAAGAACTTAGTGACTTCATCGGCACCAAACTTTCAACGGCAGACGAGTGTAAATCAGCAGCGCAAAGCTTAAGCAGCAAAGGTATCGATAACATCGTCGTATCGATGGGTAAAGATGGCGTCATGTGGCTTCATGAAGGCGAATGGATTTCAGCTCAGCCACCGAAAATGAAAGTCGTGAGTACTGTTGGTGCGGGAGACACATTAGTTGCAGGGCTTTGCTGGGGCCACATGCAAGCGTTACCAAAAGAATCATTAATTCGCTTCGCCACTGCACTATCAGCGCTTGCTGTTAGTCAAGTTGGCGTGGGCTTAACCAGCCAACAAGAGCTGGATGAGATCAAGAGCAAGACACAAGTTCAAGCACTTGACTTAGCAACAACTCATATCGAGAACTAAGGAACAAAGGTTACCATTATGAAATTAGCAATCATTACTGCGTGCCCTAGTGGCGTAGCCAATAGCATCTTAGCTGCAGGTCTATTAGAACAAGCGGCTAAATCACTAAGCTGGGACGCGAAAATTGAGTGTCAATCATCAGTCATGGACTCTGCAGTCCTTAGTGCTGAAGAGATCGACCAAGCCGATGTTGTTATTATTGCGGCAGACAAAACGATCGATACTAGTCGTTTCGTCGGTAAAAAAGTGTATGCGGCTTCAATAGAAAAAGTAGCGGCTGATTCAAAGGCCTTTTTACAACACGCAGTTGAACATGCCAACCTGCTACAAAAATCAGAAGTGCAAATTGAGTCGACTCAAGCTCAAGGCACTAGCGAACAGAAGAAAATTGTCGCGATTACCGCCTGCCCTACAGGGGTAGCACACACGTTCATGGCTGCAGAAGCACTTGAAGAAGAAGGCAAGAAACGCGGTCATCAAATTAAAGTTGAAACCCGCGGTTCAGTTGGCGCTAAAAACCAGCTGACTGACCAAGAAATCGCTGATGCAGATCTTGTGATCATTGCAGCAGATATTGAAGTGCCCCTTGACCGCTTTGATGGAAAGCTAATGTATCGCACCAAAACGGGTCCGGCACTTAAAAAAACATCTGAAGAGATGGACAATGCTTTCTCTAAAGCTACTGAATATAAACACAGTGGCGCAACAGCTTCAAATAACACGGATGAAAAGAAAGGTGCGTATAAACATCTAATGACCGGTGTTTCTCACATGCTACCCGTCGTAGTTGCTGGCGGCCTGATCATCGCCCTCTCTTTCGTGTTCGGCATTGAAGCCTTTAAAGAAGAAGGCACATTAGCGGCAGCGCTCATGACGATTGGTGGTGGTTCTGCGTTCGCACTGATGATTCCGGTTCTTGCTGGTTACATTGCATTCTCAATTGCTGACCGCCCGGGTCTTGCTCCTGGCTTAGTCGGCGGTATGCTTGCAAGTTCTACTGGTGCAGGTTTCTTAGGTGGTATCGCAGCAGGCTTTATTGCGGGTTATGCCGCGAAGTTCCTAGCGGATAAAGTGTCGCTACCGCAATCAATGGAAGCGCTGAAACCAATCCTGATCATTCCTTTTGTTGCCACGCTATTCACTGGTTTAGTGATGATCTATATTGTTGGTGGCCCTGTATCTGGCGTAATGAACGCATTGACAGACTTCTTAAACAACATGGGTTCTGACAGCGCTGTTCTTTTAGGTCTATTGCTTGGCGCAATGATGTGTTTTGACTTAGGTGGCCCTGTAAACAAAGCGGCATACGCGTTTGGTGTTGGCCTATTGGCATCGCAAACTTACGCACCGATGGCTGCAATCATGGCTGCGGGTATGGTTCCTGCCCTTGGTATGGGTCTAGCGACATTCATTGCAAAGAGCAAGTTTGAGAAAAGTGAGCAAGAAGCAGGTAAAGCATCATTTGTTCTAGGCCTATGCTTCATCTCTGAAGGTGCTATCCCATTCGCAGCTAAAGATCCTATGCGCGTAATTCCTGCATGTATGGCGGGCGGCGCGTTAACAGGTGCACTGTCTATGTTGTTTGGCGCAAAACTTATGGCACCTCACGGCGGCTTGTTTGTATTGCTAATTCCAAATGCAATTACCCCTGTCTTCATGTATCTAGTTGCTATTGCAGCCGGCACGGCGGTAACAGGCTTCAGCTACGCATTCCTTAAAAGTAAGGCAAAAACGAATGAAGTGGCTGCATCAGCACTGTAATTCATAACCCCCAAGATAAAAGCACCTACTGCAGGTGCTTTTTTTATCCGTTTACACACATAGCAACAGATTGCTATGTGTACATAGGAGATGACATACTCAATAGCTATATACTCAACAAGGCTCACAGTAAATGGTATAAAATACCTGTATAGTCGTCGGCTACTGATTAATTTGAAGTTTACATCGATATAATGCGCCAACGCAGTTCCAAATTTGTTCTTCAATCTATCGCCGTATTTAGCGTATTGGCGTTCGTGCCCTTTTTATACTTTTTCAATCAACTCTCCTTAATTGAACTTAAAACCGAATCCAATATTGAGCAGCAGAGCCGCAATAAACTCGAGTATTCAAAGGTTGAGTTACAGTCTTCGTTAGACAAAATGTCTGCGTCATTACGCTACCTTTCTCACAACAACATACTGTTGCAAGCTGTGACCAACCCATCAGAAGACAATTTGGAAGCCCTGCAGGATTTCTGGGTACTTATTGCACGCACTCAAGGGTATTACTCGCAACTTAGGTTCATTGATATCGATGGTAATGAGGTTGTTCGTATTAATAGTGGTAACAACTTCATCGAGCTTGTTGAAGCAGAGCATTTACAAAATAAGAGTGATAGAGACTATTTTGAGTACGCTAGAAACTTAGGAGACCGCGAGGTCGGTACGTTTGGCATCGATTTAGAACAAGAAAATGGTGATCTGGTCTACCCGTTAACACCTACCTATCGAGTCATCTACCCTATTTCATTTGATGGTGAACGCTTGGGCTATTTTGTTGCCAATTTAGATATCGTCAGAATATACAACAAACTTGCTTATAAGAATCGCGCTGTCAATTTACCGAAAATAGCCACTCAAGAAGGCTATTACTTAATGACGCCAAAAGGCAGCGACATTATGGGGCATTTGGTCTACGAAAATCAGGAAATGAACATAGCCAAGCAATACCCAGCGCTTTGGACTAGCATTCAACAAAGTGACTCAGGAACAGTAAAAGATCAGGACGGTTGGCTTTCTTACACTAAAACTCAGATAGATAACGTTGATAAAATCAGCAATATGATTCTTTTTCTCAAAACAGATTTTTCTGAAGCAAATGCGTTCACGCAAGATGAAAAAAAGGTGCTATATCAGCAAGCAACTTTTATTCTGATCATATTATTCCTACTAACCTTTACCTTCGTTACATGGAACTATAACCACGAGAAAAACAGTCTAGACAGTAAAATTGCTCGTGCTGCGATGAACGGCATGTCGGCAATGATCATTACCGATAGGAATAATCGAATTATCCAAGTTAATGAAGAATTTACTCGCGTCAGTGGTTTCGAATTAGCAGACGTCAAAGGACATAAGCCTTCACTATTTTCATCCGGTAAGCACTCACAAGAGTTCTACTTAAAGATGTGGAAGCAGCTAGAAAATACCGGTCTATGGGAAGGTGAAGTCATCAATAAACGCAGAGATGGCTCACTTATCACTCAGATACTACGTATCCAAACAGTAAAACACAATAGCGATACGATTCAGTTTTATGTTGCGTCATTCGTTGATATTTCTCACCGTAAAGAGCTCGAAAATCGCCTACGCGCTTTAAGTGAAAAAGATTCCATGACGTCACTTTGGAATCGTCGCAAATTCGATTCCGAAATGCAGGCCCACTCAGCTCGAGCTAAACGCTATAAAAACCACGCAGTTTCAGTGCTGGCACTAATAGACATTGACCACTTTAAACGAGTCAATGATCGATATGGTCACGACAAGGGAGACGCCGTTATTAGGCAAGTCGCGAAGTCTCTAGAGAAGCAGTTAAGAGAGACCGATCTTGTAGCTCGAATCGGTGGCGAAGAGTTTGCACTTATTCTGCCTCATACCGATCTTAGAGAAGCCGAAATGGTCTTAAACCGAATTCGCGTAGCGGTTAATATCGAAAGCGACTTAAACATCACTGTCAGTGCCGGGCTTACCGAAATTTGTTCGCACCAAGATGAAACCTATAAACGCGCTGATATTGCACTCTATGAATCAAAATCTTTAGGACGCGATAAAGTCTCTATCCTGTCGATGACTGAAAATGACTCAATTGCTTAAGCGTCATCAGAATAAATAGAAAAAGGCCTTGGATATTCCCAAGGCCTTTTTATTAGTGTTTGACTATCATTTTAACTACTGTGGACAAGGAACTTCATCCCAGAACCAGTTTGATTGCGTCGGAGACTCCCAAGTGCCTGGGTTGTTCTTAGCAACGAAACATTTGCCGTTATAGCTGTATGTGTCACCGTTTGTTGCTTGAGTAACACCTGGTTCCCAGGCTGTAACGGTTCCAGAGCCTGTGTTTCCGCCAGTGTCTCCTCCGTTACCACCTGTACCACCGCCATTACCTGCTGATAAATCCGCTAAAGGTAAGTCTGGTTGTTCGAACTTAAATGCGTAATCTACTCCATTAATATTCACCGTGTAGTTAGCAGGACCAGAGATTGGTAGGTAATACACCATGTCTAACTCGTAAGTGCCACCAGCAGGTAGATCTTTCCAACTTGGTAAGCTGAACGCAACGCGGTGCATTGGCCCTTCTAGCCCACCAATGTTGTTTGCTTTTGTATGACCAGAAGCGATAACTTTGAGGCCACCACCTGACTGATCTTTTGCGTTGTCAGGGGCTGAAACAGGAATATCAAACTGGAATTCTGTACCACCTGGGATCGCTTGACCACTGTTGTTAGTGAACGTCACTTTCGGGTTAATTGGATAGTTTTGATCGCCAACTTTAAAACCGCCGATTGAAACGGAGATATCAACAGCTTCGGACGGGATTGCACCTGTCGCGATCTTATTGCCATAAGGGGTTGCAGACTTAAACTTATCGTAGATAGCTTTCGTCATGGTATTACCCATATGGTATTCACCAGTACCTGATTTACAAGACTGTTCGCTGACATCGACATTAGTGCGCTGACCATTAGCATCGAGTTCATAACAGTTATAGTCACCTGCTAGTTCCCAGAACATGATACCGCCAATCTCTTTGTCGATAACGTAATCCGCTTTGACGCTGACAGAGGCTTCATCTTCTGTCGATAGGAATACGCTCTTCTCTGCGTTCCATAGCCATGGCGCTACCGCCACACTGTCATAGTTACGCTGATACGTACCAACGAGTCGATCCGTCGGATCATTCACAGGATCTAGCTTATAGGCGTCGCTGTAGCTACCCCAAATACCATTTTCAAGGTTTTTCGCGTGCCACATTGGCCCTGAACCCGCGCCCATTTCGTTACCGTTAGGGTCTAGGTCATGCCACATATTGTCGATGCCCATAGCACCGTTACCACAGTTGTTCTTTTCGCCCTCACCTGTACCTTCTGCACACTGGGTTTGATCAGGAAGCGCTGCGCGGCCCCATAGACCATTTGTTCCGCCGGTGACACCTTGCCAACCGCGAGTATAGTAAGGAACACCTATGTTAATGCGCCCTGCTGGCATTGAACCGCGGAAGTAGTGATAAGCCCAATCGGTATTCAGGTAACCAATACCACCATACGCTGCAGTGCCGTATACGTTCCACTGTGCTAACTCTGAATCTTCACCTGTATCAAACAGAGCCGCATTGTGACCAACATGATCATTCCAAGCACCGTGCAAGTCGTAAGACATGATGTTTACGTAATCGAGATACTTAGTAACATCAAATGTCTCCATACCACGTAGCAAGTAACCTGATGACGGAGCCGCAATGGTTAGCATGTAGTGAATGCCATCTTGAGCTGAAGCTGCATCAAGTTTTTCACGAAGTACTTTCATTAACTCTTGGTATGATGCCCATAGATACGGACGACGTGGCTCCATAAACGCCTTATCATACGGATTACCAGCCCCTGCCATTGAGGTTGGGTATTCGTAGTCAATATCAAGACCATCGAATTTATAGGTACGCATCATCTCTACGGCAGATGCCGCAAATTTCTCGATACCCGCATGGTTAATAGAACCATCATCATTTGTGGTCATTGTGTAGAAACCACCATCGGCAACTCGGTTTCCATCAGCGCCAAAGTGACCACCGGTTTCAGCCCAACCACCGATAGAAATCAACGTCTTAACACCGTAGCGTTCTTTGTATGTTGCCAATGCACCAAAGTGTCCTTTGAAACCTAGGGTTGGGTCGATGTCTACACCAGCCCACTCTTTGCCTGTTGCAGCGTTATTTGGATCGTTAACGTCGCCTAGGTTGACCTTACCGTCCAAACCAATACCCACAAACGCATAGTTAATATGAGTTAGTTGCTCCCACGGAATGTCTTTCACCAAATAAGCCGCTTGAGGGTCATCCCCTGCACGCCAACTTGTGAAGTAACCAATCACGCGTCGAGGGTGATCCGCTCCCATCAATTCACGGCCTTCTTCGTCGTAAGTCGTACAGTAAGGAACGTCAACGCCTTGTGTTTGATAAAGACCATCCGGTCGACATGTAGCAACGGTTGGCGCGCTGTTTACTTGAAGAGAAGTTGAAGCAGAATTGGTTGACGCGCCTAAGTTATCGGTCGCCTCCGCGTAGACAGCTAGGTTACCTGATTGAGTTGTTGTGTAATCGAGCGTGTAAGGCGCAGTTGCGACAGTGCCAACTAGCGTACCCGCTACGTAGAAATCTACTTTCTCGACGCTTCCATCGCTGTCGTCAGCCATTGCGCTTAGAGTCACTACGCTTCCTAACTCCACTGAAGGTGCAGACAGAGTAAGGTCAACGGTTGGCGCAATGTTGTCTGGATTAAGCGACGTAACCGTAATATTTACATCACTCGAAACACTCTGCGCACCTTTATCGTCGTAAGCGACAGCCGTGATTTTATGGTTACCTTGGATTGCAGTCCAAACGGCAGCATATGGCGCAGATTTGCTCTGAGCGATGACAGCATCATTCAGTAAAAACTCAACTTTGGTGACAGTTCCATCAATGTCTGACGCATCTGCAGATAGAGGAACGACATCGCCTTCCGCAATTGTATCTGTCGCTGTAGGAGAAGTAATCGTGGCGCTAGGAAGTTCATTACCACCCGTCGCATCACAACTGCCAATCTCTTTCCATGGTCCCCATTCGCTTGCCGTCTGAGCAGGGTCATTGGCTTGAGTCCAGTGGTTTGCTTGATAAGCATTTCCTAGGTATTCAACCTGGTCTCCAGAATTGTAAACTGTCGTTGATTCCCAAGCACTTAACGTTGAACAGTCAACAGCCGCGTAGCTATTGAATGCCATCAAGCACGATGCGCTAAGGGTACTTAGCGTAAAGACTCTTTTTGCTGCATTCCTTTTTGATAGGTGCATATTGCGTTATCCTTAAGTTATTGTTTACACGTAATAAAAGTGGAATAAAGATCACTACGAACTTAAATTACTCAGTGAAATAACATTAGATAACAGCCGCAGAAACACACGTTTAAAATCGTTAGACTTCAAATTCACTCGCAAATCCAAGTGTCACTTTTGCAACAATGAGACGCTTATTTTGCATCAATAACTAATAACTGATTTATTTTACTTATAAAAAATAAGCCCCTTCACCGAATCGATGAAGGGGCTTGGTTAGAAGATTGACTAGATCTCCTATAGGGGTCTTCAGAGCTTTGCTCTTGTTTCCTCTAGTATTACTTATAGAATTTTCAAAAAACACTGCAAACTTGTAAAATCCAATTTCCTCTTTTAACAAGTTTTGTCGTTAATCATCAGCCGTTGCATTTATTTCAGTCGGCGTTTGATTAAAATGTCGCTTAAATTCGCGCGAAAACTGCGATGTACTGTTGTACCCAACACTTCTTGCCGCGACTCCTACCCGAACTCCCTCTAGTTGAATTAGCTCTCGCGCTTTGTTTAATCGTACTTTCTTCATGTATTGAATTGGCGACTCAAGGGTTACATCTCGAAAAGCTTGGTGAAATGCTGACACACTCATGTTTGCTTGTTGTGCCAAGTGCTGAACGGTCACCGTTTCATGGTAGTTGTTATGTAAAAACTCCAGTGCTTTTGCAACTCTCGCGTAATGACCATCATGTCGTGCTAGATCAAACAACACTTGCCCTTCTGAACTCATCAAGGCTCGATAGGCCAACTCTTCCATTAAGCTATCCGCCAAAATTTCCGCTTCTATCGGACAACATAGTGCTTTCATAATGCGCTTACAGACATCAAGCATTCCATCATCCATTTTGACAGCGCCTAAGCCTGCTCCTACACAGCGTTCGTCATGTGGCTTATAACAATGTAGTGATTCCAGTTTGTTGACAAGGCGATGAAGAACTTGCGGATCAATACTGATACTCAAACCTAGCAAAGGCTCGCCGTTGTCAGGAAACGACTCACATTCCAATGGCATTGGCACGCCGACTACTAAGTAGTCTTCAGAACCATACCGAACAGGCTTATCCCCTAGGTAGATATTCTTATGCCCTTGCCCAAGAACAATTACACCAGACTGATAAACAAACGGCTGGCGGTTGTTTCCCTTACTGCTTCGATAGAAGAATACACCTTCAATTTTGGTCTTTGAAATCCCTTCAAGGTTCTCTAGTTGGTTTAGCTCAACGTATTGCTGCATTAAATTAGCTAGCGACATTAGCACCCCGTAAATTGTAGTAATAGGCAATAATATTAGAGAAATTGGCCTTTTATGATTATAAAGTCAAGACTAATATGCACAATATAAACTCAGCATGCATTCACATAGAACTGAAAGGCACCCTATGAAATTTACCTATGTAAACCCTACTCAAATCCAATTCGGTCAGGGACAAATTCAGAGTATTAATTCGATTATTCCTCAAGGCAGCAAGGTTATCGTGATTTACGGCGGTGGCTCAATCAAACGAAATGGTGTTTATGACCAAGTTAGTGCAGCGCTTCAAGGCTACGATTGGGTAGAGTTTTCTGGCGTAGAGCCAAACCCAACTAAGGAAACGCTCGACAAAGCGGTTTCTATTGTGAAAGAAAAAGGTATCGACTTCATTCTGGCTGTCGGTGGCGGTTCAGTGATTGACGGTTCTAAATACGTTGCCGCGGCTTCTCATTATGATGGTGACGGTTGGGATATTATGATCGGTAAGCACCCTGTTTCGTCCGCAGTTCCGCTAGGTGCCATTCTGACGCTACCAGCAACAGGTTCAGAGTCGAATATGGGCGCTGTTATCACTAAAGCAGAGACTCACGACAAACTGCCTTTCATGACGCCGCACGTACAGCCAAAATTTGCCGTGATGGATCCTGATGTGATGAAAACGCTGCCTGAGCGTCAGCTTGTCAATGGTATCGTCGACGCATGGGTTCACGTCTGTGAGCAATACTTAACGAATGTTCACGGCGCTATGGTGCAAGATGGCTACGCTGAAGCATTGCTTAAAAACCTAAAGGAACTGGGCGAAGAGTTCGAAAATCGTGACAACGATGCATGGCGAGCAAACCTAATGTGGAATGCCAACCAAGCGCTTAACGGACTGATTGGTTCTGGCGTTCCTCACGACTGGGCAACACATATGATTGGTCATGAATTTACAGCCCTTTGGGGAGTTGATCATGCACGTTCACTTGCTATTGTTCAGCCTTCACTACTTCGTAATCAGTTCGCAGTGAAAAAAGCCAAGCTTGAGCAAATGGGCAAAAACGTATTTGGATTGTCAGAATCAGAGACTCTTGCTGAGCAGACGATCGATGCGATTGAAGCCTTCTACCAATCACTCGGGGTTACTACAGAGTTTAATGAATACCAAGGTAGTAAAAACGATGCAGTTGAAGCAGTAGTGTCACAGTTAGAGCAGCATGGAATGGTAGCATTAGGTGAGAATCAAGCGATTACCCTAGACCAAAGTCGCAATATTCTAGCAAGCGCTATTGCGTAACAGATCGCCAATCATTACTCTAAAAAAGCAGCACTTGCTGCTTTTTTTTTGAGAGAAGGTTTATGTGGATAGCGATTTGCCTGATATGTTTCGTTCATATCTGGAGCATTGATAGAAAAAATAGAACGATTTTCTATCTGACTAAAGCAACTCCTATCCTGATGATGGCTTATCTCGTGTTCTCTTTCGAAGGCCATACAAATCAAACTTACGCACTTCTAATTGGAGCGGGCTTATTGCTTTCGAGTATTGGTGACCTCTTCCTGATGCATCCAAAAGACAAGTTCATTCAGGGATTAAGCGCGTTCTTCCTCGCCCATATTGTCTACACAGCAGCATTTTTTAATGAGACCACTAGCTTTAACTACACAACTTTAAGTCTTTTGCTTGCGATTGGGGTCATCGTCTATTTGTTTCTTTTGCCTACACTCGGCGAGATGAAGGTCCCTGTTGCCGTTTACAGTATCGCTATTCTATTGATGGCGTGGGGAGCCATCGAACTGTGGTCAGCTTCTCCGTATATTAGCGCCGCCTATGGAGCGCTCGGGGCAATTGTTTTTATCGCTTCAGACTTAGTGCTCGCCATCGATAGGTTTCGTAGTAGTTCTGCCTTCTCAAGACACGTGATTATGATCACCTACTACACTGCCCAAGCATTACTTACTTTATCGGTGTTAAGTTAACACTGAGGCTCTTCTACATGGTAGCGATAGATAAGGTCGTCATAATAGTGTTCGCCTATTTTGTACGCATCTTTTTCACGCTCAGCTAAAGAAAATCCTGCCTTTTCAAGCACCTTACACGAAGCAATGTTGCCATCCGTAACAATCGCGTTGACGGTATCTATTGGGAAACTGTCAGTCATATAGTCAATGAGGCCGATCAAAGATTCAGTGCCGTAGCCTTTACCGTGAAACTCAGGAAGAAGCAGATAACCAACTTCCACATGGCGATCATTTTGTTCTGAAATACATAGGCCTGTGACACCAATCGCTTTTCCTGTCTGTTTTTCCCTTATCACTAAACATAACCAATGATTGCTCGGCCACGACCATACTGGTAAACGTGATTCAAAGCGTTCGCGAATAGCTGCGACAGACGGTTTATCAAAAGCATATCGAATGACTTCGTCATCCTGGTGTAAACGTTCGAATAGCGCCCAATCTACTTCTGAGATTTGGGACATGTTTAAATGACTAGTTTCAATTACGTACATTAAAGCTCTCTAATTTAATAGTTCTTTTAAGGCTTGTTTTGACTGCTGGACCAATTGGATTAACGCCTGTTTGTTGTTGGTATAACAAGTTAATGGTGCACTATCTTTCTCAATGAGTAGGCAAATATCAAACAGAGCATTGAGTCCCATACTTCCCGCAGAACCTTTGAGTTTATGAGCAAGTTGCTTGACGCCGTTATTATCTTGGGTGGCATCTAGGAGCTTAAGAATCTCATCCGCTCCTTGATTAAACAAGTGGCCAATGTCTCGCATTTTTTCTTTGCCCAGCACTTGCATGTCTGCAATAACGATTTTGCTGTCGATGATTACTCGTTGTTCCATCTCGCTGTCACCCCCACCTTCATAACATTCGGCTTGCTCAAGAATAAGCTCTTGCCCATCTAAGCTGTTTTGTACAATGACACACAGCGCGTCTTTATCGAGCGGTTTAGGTAAATATCCATCAAAACCTGCGGCAAGATAGCTTTGTACTTCTTCATTATATACATGGGCAGATACTGCGATCATAGGTGTTGGTGTTATATTGAGCTCAACCTCTACTTGTTTGAGTTCAGCGAGCAATTCAATACCATCACAATCTGGCAAGTTTATATCCATCAAGACTATGTCGAAGCGTTGATCGGTAAACACGTCCTTCGCTTGCTTGCCATCAATTGCTGTTTGGACAGTATGCCCCATACTTTCTAAGAACCCTTCTGCAACCATGCAATTGACCGGATTATCTTCGATGAGTAGAACTTTAGCTTTGAGTTTACATTCCGAGACGGTTTCAGACTCTTCAACTTCTTGACCTGCAGCTAACGGAATCGAGAACCAGAAACGACTCCCTTCACCAACGCTCGATTCAACCAGCAATTCGCCATCCATCGCTTCGACAATACGTTTACTGATTGCTAAACCCAGCCCAGTCCCTCCCTTAGAACTTAAGCCCCCGGAGGCTTGAGTAAAGGCATCAAACAGTGTGACTTGCTCTTGCTCACTGATACCGACACCACTGTCTGATACTTCAAACAAAACGTGGCCGTCACAATCAGGGTCGAGTGACACATAGATATCGACATAGCCCTGATCAGTAAACTTAATCGCATTACCAACTAAGTTATTGAGCACTTGGCTAATACGGGTGACATCACCATGCCAAAACTTTTCAACATCACTTTCAATAGTACAAGCGAGTTCTAGTGATTTCTCTTTTGCTCGCCCATCCAGCAGATGCTTAGTGTCATCGACCATAGAATATAGGTTAAAGTCGACAGGTCGTATCTCTAAGTGGCCAGCTTCGATTTTGGAGTAATCAAGCACGTCGTTTAGGATCGCCAGCAATGTTGTGCCACTGCGATTTATCACATCAACGTAATAGCCTTGCTTGCTGTCTAAACCTGCATCTTTTAGTAGTCTTGCTGTCCCGAGCACGCCATTCATTGGCGTACGTATTTCATGACTCATCGTGGCTAAGAATGCAGATTTCGCTCGGCTTGCTTGCTCCGCTAGAGTGCGCGCTCTTGCGTGGTTTTCCACCTCTTCATTAAGACGGACGTTAGCATCTTGTAATTGGTGAGTTCGTTCAGTCACTAGCTCTTCTAAGTGTTCTTTGTGTTCTTGTAACTCGCGCTTGGCTTTAGCCTCACTTTCCGCGACGACTTTTAACGCATGAGCGGTATTACGAGCAGTGATGATCGCTTGCCCCATATGTGCCAACTCATCATTCCCTTTAACCGTCACATCCACTTTCAGTTGACCTTTAGCGATAGACAATAGCGCCGATGAGTATTCAGCCAAACGTTTGAGCACCGAGACATAAACCACTTTCCAAACGATCAAAACAACGATCACCATGCCGAGCACGGTAATGATCGTCAGGGTTAGTTGCGCATAGTCTAAGGTGGTTTTTAGCTCTGATACGGCCACGGTTGTTGCTGCGTTCGATTCATCAACCAGTTTGTTTACCGTTGTATTCAGAGCCGAGAACTGATCGAGGGTGTTCTGCATTAACTGCTGTGCTAAAGCTTCGTTTTCATAACGCTGCAGCAAGACATCAAACACCACTTCTCGTTCATCAAGCTGCTTTAACAAGTCAACCATTTGAATTGAACGCGTCGGATCTTCTACTGCTTGTACGCGACGTTTCATTATCGATAGATTATTCACAAACTCCTGGCGAATCGTTTTAATACGGTTTATGTCTGAAATCGTGCGAGTTTCTTCAATATGATTGAGAAGCTTAAACGCCAACAGATGCAGCTCATGAAGACGTTCAGAAAGATCAAGGTCGACTTCAACCAAGGTATCGAGTGCTTTATACGCTTGCTGAGTCTTTTGCTTAGATAGTAAATCGTAGATGTGGGTGACGTTAGCAACAGCAATGGTCGAGGTATTGGAAACCTGGGTACGTGTCAGTTGTTCCAGTTCTTGTGCCAGCTTACGCAACTCTTCTGTACGTACGACCAACTCTTGATCTAGGAATAGACGCTTTTCAACTGTAATACCCAGCTTGGCAAGTGTATCAATGACAACCTGTAAATCAGTCTCTAACTTGGTCAGTAGTTCGGAATCAAAAGAGTCAGAACCAAGCTGTTTAATATGCGTCAGTAAAGACTCCAACTGAGCGAACAGCTCCTGCCCAGCTTGTTGACGCTCTTTTTCGGTCTTAGCATTAGATAGGACCTGTACGGAAGATATGATCCGAGAGGAAAGCACAGAGACCTGACGCGCCTCAATCATGGAAGGAATCGCTGAATTAACGACGTTACGCTCTGTTTTAGCCACAAAGCTAAAACCAAACACTCCGATAAGAGCGGAAATCAAAACCAGCAAGGCCATTGCCAAAAATGCAAACAATAACTTACGCCCAATACTGGCTTTAGCAAGTAACACGATGAATCTTCACTTCTTTAGTCATCTATAATGCGGTATATTTTGCAGTGTTTATAGGGCCTTTACCAACGAAATACTGCATGTCTTTGATCTCCGCTATTAAAAAGCGAGCTACAACCTTAAGCGCTGTGCTACTGATTGCTATTGCAAATCAGGCTCAGGCGCAAGAACCGCTACGAATCTGTGGAATCTACCCTCATTTAAAAGACTCATACTGGCTGTCGGTCAACTACGGCATGGTTGACGAAGCGAAGAAACAAAACGTCGATTTAAGAGTACTTGAAGCCGGTGGCTACCTTAATCTAGAAAAGCAGCGCCAGCATTTGTCGCTATGTGTTCGTTGGAACGCCGATGCGATTATTTTAGGCACAGTTGCTCCTGACCTATTTTATGACTCTCTACGCCAGTACGTTGGCAGCACTCCCGTTTTTGCTACGGTTAATAAGTTCTTAGTTGATGACAACAATAAAACCAACCTTAAAGGTGAAGTTGGCGTCGATTGGTACTGGATGGGTTACTACACTGGTGAGTATTTAAAATCTAAACACCCTAAAGGTTCAGGCATTGCAAACGTATCACTTTTGCCGGGCCCTAAATCGAGTGGTGGTACCAAGCCAGTTATCCAAGGTTTCTATGCGGCAATTCAAAACAGTGACATTCATATCACCGAAACCTTGTGGGCAGACAACGACAAGGAGTTACAGCGTAACCTAGTTCAGTCCGCTATCGATAACCCTGATGTTGATTATATCGTAGGTAGTGCGGTCGCTATTGAAGCGGCGATCAGTGAACTTCGTAGCGCTGGAAAAACTAACAAGATAGGCTTGGTTTCTACCTATCTAAGTCATGGCGTCTATCGTGGATTACTGCGCGATAGAGTTGAATTCGCTCCTACTGATAAAATGGTTTTACAAGGCCGATTGTCTATCCAACAAGCGGTTAGCTACCTGCGCGGTGAGCCGTATGAGAAAATAATGGCTCCAATCATTGAGCCGCTCACGCCACACAAATTGAATCCAAAGGTGATTGACCAATCGCTCTCTCCTTCGGAATATCGACCAACTTTTTACGTCTATAACGAAAACAAATAATTAGGAAGTCTAAATGGAAAAAACGACTCGTACTCTACCGGAAAACAAACACATTGCTTTAGTTGCACACGACAACTGTAAGCCAGAGTTACTTCGCTGGGTTAAAGAGAATAAAGAAAAACTACAAGGGCACTTCCTTTACGCGACAGGCACCACGGGCTCAATGCTGAGCAAAGAAACTGGATTAGCCATTAAAAGCATGATCAGCGGCCCAATGGGTGGCGACCAGCAACTTGGCGCTTTGATTTCTGAAGGTAAAATTGATGTACTGATTTTCTTCTGGGATCCTCTAAACGCGGTACCGCATGACCCTGATGTAAAAGCACTGCTACGTATTGCTAGTGTGTGGAACATTCCAGTGGCAACTAACCGTGCAACGGCTAAGTTCATTATCGAGTCAGAGCTGATTGAACAAAAAGTGGATATTGAAATCCCAGATTACGAAGCTTACTTAGCTAATCGTACTTAGGATACTCAGATTTAGAAAAGCCTGCATATTTGCAGGCTTTTTTTACGTGTCCGTTATGATTGCTGAACCACTAAGTCGGGCTCTTTGTCACTGAAGAACAAGCTATATAGCACTGGCACGACCCCCAATGTCAGTACCGTACCTACAGCCATACCAAAAATCATCACGATTGCCATTGAATACCAGAACTCACCTCCAGAAATCGCCAGCGGCACAAGACCGAGTATGGTTGTTAGTGTGGTCATGACGATTGGTCTAAAACGGGTGACACAGGCTTCGATAATTGCCTCTCTCACTGCTTTGCCTTCACCCTTCGCTTGTTCGATTCGATCAATTAACACAATGCCGTTGTTAATAATAATCCCCGCCAAACTGAAAATGCCGAGCATTGCCGGGAAGGTAAAATAGGCCCCGGTAATTAACAGCCCTGCCGACGCACCGATCAAAGAAAGCGGGATTGTCATAAGAATAATGGCGGGTTTTCTGATTGAGTTGAACTGAAGTAGCAGTAAAAGAATCATTACTGCAAAGCACTGAGGCAAGTAACCAAATAATGCGCCGTTAGCTTTACTGGCTCCTTTAAGTTCTCCACCAAGCATCACTCTATAGCCATCAGGCAGGACAAATTTATCAAGTTCAGGCTGAACCAATTTGTTGAGCTGGCTTGCTTGTAACTCATCGTGCTTAACACTGATGGTTATCGTTCTTTCTAAATTAAAGCGGCGAATCACTGAAGGCTCACTGTGCGCTTCTATTTTGGCAAATTGAATAAGCGGCAACGCAGCCCCTGTCCCACTTGCTACAATCTGAGCGGAAAACAATTGCTCAATATTTTTATCTTCATCATCCCCACTAACCATTACCGGTATGACATCAGCATCATTGCGAAAGCTGGTTATTTCTCGGCCTCGCAAATAGCTATCAAGGCTTTGTGCGATATCACGACTCGAAACACCTGCTCTGAGTGCTAATGCCTGATCGATATTTACCACTAATTTAGGAACGTTGTTTTCCCAGTCGTTACGTACACCCACTGCCCCCGGTACTTTTCGCAATACTTGTTCAATTTGTAGCGCGATTCGTTGCAGCGTTGCTATATCTTCACCGACAACTTGATACTCAACTAAACCAAGCTCTGTGCCTCCTAACCACATTCGCTTGGCCTGCCCACTCGCTTCAGGTAAATCAGTAATAAAGAATCGATTGGTTTTCTCGACCATCTCCAATGCACTGCCTGCATCGACGGTGTTTACTATCAGGAATGCTCTATTAGGCTGACGATCGATTGGAGACAGGGCGAGAAAAAATCGTGGTCCGCCGTCCCCCACATACGCGACTGTACTCGTCACATTTGGGTTTTGCGATTTATCCAATAACCATTGATTCAAGCGTTTGGTGACTAATTGCGTTTCACTGACCTTGGTTCCGGCGGGCAAGTCAACGAACACCAGATATTGGTTGCGCTCTGAACCCGGCATAAATTGAATCGTTACATATTTAAAGCCATAGATAGCGAGCGCAAATGTCGCAAGCATTGCGATGATAAAGCTCATCCGATAATTCAAAATCGTCGAGATAGCGTTTCGGTAAGCTAAATGAACGCGCGTGTCTTTAGGCTGACGAGTCGCGCATTGCGTATCCTTAATAAACCAAACGCACATCACTGGTGTGGCGAACAAGCACAAAAACCAAGAGCTGAGCAGTGCGATGGTAATCACCTGAGAAAGCGAGCGTAAATACTCTCCTGTCACGTCCTGTGCTAAAAGTAGTGGCATAAAGGCCAATATGGTGGTTAGTGATGATGTTAATAGCGGTAATGCCATTGTTTTTGCCGCGCCAATCGCCGCCTCAGAGCGCTCCACTCCCTCAGATATCATGGTTTTAATGTATTCCGCCATCACAATGCCGTTATCAACCAATAAGCCAAGCGCAATGATGATCGCTGCGATCGACATTCGTTGCAGTTCAACGCCCCACAATGTCATGCCGATCACGGTCATCAAAATGGTTAGAGGCACAATACTACCCACGATTAGGCCCATACGTGTGCCTAGGAAGACCATGACCACGGCGAGCACAACTGCGATGGTTTGGAGTAAATTGTTCGTTGCAGATTTGACCGCCACATCGACTTTGGCAGGCTGAAACGTCGCAAGTTCTAGTGTCATTCCGACAGGAAGCCGATCGTTTTGTTCAATGAGAAAACGCTCAATTTCCTTACCAAACTGATCGCTTTGCGCGCCATCAACCATCGCTGCTGCGATGACAATTGCTCGGTTATTATTGAAATAGACAGGTGTGTTAAATGGTTCTTCGTAGCCTCGGTATACATCCGCTAAGTCACGTAGAAAGACCGTGTTATCGAGCTCACGCACATACAGGTCAAGGTTAAGAATATCCTCAACACTTTGAAAGTTACCGGTCGGTTCGATCTCAACTTCTAGTGTTCCCGCTTCAATAACCCCACCGGGAAGCACGACATTGCGCGCCTGTAAGGTTTGTATAACCTGCTTAAACTGAAATTTTTCATTTTCTAACGCATCGGGCTTGGCTTTGATCCAAATACGTTCTTCGTTGACACCATACAGTTCTACTTGTGACACAGACGGATAACTATTGAGCCGATCTTGTATTTGCTCCGATACCTTATTGAGCTCACGTTGGCTAAAACCATCACCATAAAGAGCGATCGTTGCAGAATAGACTTGGCCAAACTCATCGTTAACGAATGGTCCTTGTGTGCCGTCGGGTAACTGAGATTTCATCGCTTCCATACGATTTCTCAGATTGTCCCATATAGGTTGTAAATTAAAGTGGCGATCGTGAACGGTTACGTTGATTTGAGTAACTCCAGTACGCGAGAAGGATTTGATATCCGTTACTTCTGGGATTTGCTTAATTTCGCGTTCTAGAGGTTTAGTAATGAAGTTTTCTATCCTTTCCGGAGACATACCAGGAAACTGTGCGACGACAATCGCATTGCGGATTAGGATCTCTGGGTCTTCCTTGCTTGGTGCGGCGACGAAGGTCTTATAACCAATGACAAGCAGCATGATTAGAAATACTTGGGTGAATCTATGGTATTTGAGCGCTAGCTCAGTCAGTCTATGCATGGTAAAGCCCTTAAATACCGTTCCAAAGAGCGACTTTTTGCCCTTCATAAAGGTATGGTATACCCGCAACGACTACTTTTTCACCCGCATTAAGGTTACTAAGAACCACAACCTCACTATTGATATTTCGTCTTACTTGCACATAGCGTTTTTCCAGCGCCATCGTCGAATTAACAATATAGATTGCTGCATTTTCTGTCTGATCATTCGCATCGTGATCATTAAAGTTAAATGCCGACAAAGGGAGTAACACGACTTTTTCATGTGCTTGCCCTACTTTAAATTCGACATTCGCTGTCATACCGTTTCGCAATTGATGATTAACGTTGTCGAGCATTAAGCTGACACTGTAGGCGTTGCCTTTTTCAACCACGGCGCCTATCTCGCTAACGGCCCCCGTTAATGTCACAGACTCAAGCGCAGGTACTGTCACACTGATTTGGGAACCAAAGTCGACTTGTTGAATCAAGGATTCGGGAACTAGGAAATCAACCTGATAGGCGCTTGAATTGATCAACTCAATCACAGTAGTGCCAGAGCTAATTTTGGTAAATTCATCTAAGAATACAGTGCTAACTTGGCCAGAAAACGGCGCGTAAAGTGAGGTTCTAGAAAGGTTGAGTGCGGCATTGTTTACATCTGTTCTAGCGACATTAACTTGCTGCACTTTTGCATCGAGGTCGGCTTTAATAGAGAACAATTCAGAGTCTGAGACAAACCCCTTTTCCTTTAGTTTACGCGCTCGATCATATTGATCTTTTGCCTGAAAATGAGCTGCGTTGGCGGAGCCGAGCGCTGCATTGGCCTTATTCAGTGCCAAGCGAAACTCTTCTTTGTCTAGCTCCGCTATCAACTCACCTTTATTAACGCGTTGACCTTTTTTGACATGGATGACTTCAACTGTACCGTTGACTTTAAAGCTCAACGGTGAGGTCGTCGCACTCTTGATCTCTCCACCAAACTGACGTGACTGCTGATAACCTTTAAACTCAGTTTCAACGAACTTGACGCTTTTGATTGGTGATTCAACCTGTTCTACTTCGTCGCCAACACGATCACCGCACCCAATCAATGATGCGAGCATAGGCAGGAACAAAAAACGTTTCACAATACGATTCTCTATATAGTATTTGATACCATTATATACAGAACATTGTATTTTTAAAGATTGACCGCTGGCATTATATGAATTGCTTCTCAAACTTTTGCAATTGATCTCGCTGACGGGCTTTCTGAAGAGGAATTAGACTAAAATAGAATTGTAACGACACAGGTATGTAGTTAACCTGTGAACATAATAAAAAAACAACGTTAAAGTCACTTTTGCTGCTAGGAGAACCTTTATGACATCAGAACATACCGACCATGATGTACTTTGTTGCCCACTTTGCGGTAGCGAAGAGTATTTGTTATCTAGCAACGACAAAATGTTATGCGCAGAATGCGGGTCATTCTTTGAAGACATCAAATCTATCATCATCACCCAACCCGTTATGCCGCATATTTCAGCCTGTAGAGAAATGCCCCCTCTACTCACCTTACCTATGCATTAGCCCTCTAAGACTGTCTGCAATTCTCTAAGGTTTTGAATTTTAAGCAGGTCCAGCTTGTGACTTTTATTATTCAAACCGACTAGGTGGACAGTTTTCACACCTGCTCTAACACCCGCTTCAAGGCCTTTAGGCGTATCATCAATATAGACACACTCTTGTAGTTTGAACCCCATGTTCATCGCGCTATAAAGAATTAAGTCCGGTTCAGGTTTCCAACTGTTGGTATCAAAAGCAGAAAAGATTTTGCCTTTAAAGAAGGGTAATAGTCCTGTGAGCTCTAAACACCTTTCAATTTTATGGCTCGGTCCATTCGACGCAACGCAGTATTCAACCCCTGCTCCCTTAAGGAACTCAAGAGTTTCAAATACGCCATCCATAGGCTCTAGCTGTTCTTCGAAAAGAGCGTCAAGGGTTTCACGGTAAACAGGTTCAAGTTTATCGATAGAAACATTAATGCCTAGGCGATGCTTTGTGCTGGCTAAGATATCGGCAAGCTTGCCACCTTCAAAATGGCTAACCGCCTCTTCCATTGAAAGTTTGCCCCCAAAACGACTGAAGGTCTCACACAATGCTTGGCAGCAAAGTTTCTCACTATCGACAAGCGTACCGTCACAATCAAAGATTACACATTGAGCATTTGTCTTAGTCATTCAAATTACCTTCTTAATTCGCATTAAGAAATAATAAAAAAAAACGCTGCAATTAAAATGACGAAGTTAACAGTTTATTGGTTATTAAAACTCTGATGCTCAGAACTTTAGAGCACATCACCCTTTTACATAGGCTTTACTTTTCGACAATAAGCTCAATATCAGCGGCAATTTGGTCACTTAGTTTGCCTAGCAATGCCGACACAAAGTGCGCAGAAGGCTCATCACTCTTAACGACAATGTCTGAAATCAGTATGCTTTGTTCCGTCTGAGTAACAATCGCAGCCGCTACTGGCTCACCAGACTGAAACCCTAGATACAATGAGCAAGGCTCTGAATAGATGATTTGAGTTAGAAACTCAACGATCATTTCTCGCTCAAACTCGTTTTGCCATTGACTAGATTGAATAAGGGCGAACATCACCGTAAGGCGATGAAAGTCCACGAGGAAAATGTCGTCAGAATTGAAGGATGTTTCTGCGGCCGGTAACTCGGCGAGAACTTCATATTCACGCGTCGAAACGGCTTGTTTATAGAGTTCTAAACCTTTAAGGCTTTCTTTGGTAGGAAATTGCACATCGACTTGCTGATACAGCCATGAATTCTTAACTCGAGCAATTTGGGGAATCAACGTCGTCATGACTAAACCTGTCTTTGTACTATAACTAGCTGAAGCTTACTCGATAACACATTGAACTCACAAGTCTTTTACATACATATTGCCCATCTAAACAAAAAAGCTGATATGCTAATTGTGTTTCACCTAAATATACTTAGCAAAGGACTCGTTAAAATGTTCAAAAAAACTGCAGTAGTCGGTTTACTCGCACTAGGACTAACCGCATGTGACAGCAGCGATGAAGTGGGTGATGTAAGCCTAGGTTTGTTTACGATGAAGGATATCAAACTAAACCATATGCAAGATCCCGTTGTAACAGGTGTTACCTGTCATGTTGCTTCGATTGAAGCAGACTTCAGTCTAGCTGACCCAAGTGATAGCTCAATATCTTGTCGTCAAACGGGTGAAATAACTCCAGAGATGATTGCTAAAATCGACAAATCTAGCAATGGCGAAGTGGTATTTAAGAAATCAAAAAGCATCTTTTTCAAGGCTATGAAGATTCGCCGTATTATCGACGTCGAAAACCAAACTTTGATGTACTTGTCCTACTCTACCAAAGAGACATCAGGTAGCTTCAAACACAGCCTATCAACAGTTCCACTTTGGGGAACGAAAGCGTACGGCGCTTATCAAGGCGAAAAATAGGTTATTAAAGGGCCAAACAGTTAAGCTTGGCCCCTTTTTATGTAATAAATATGAAAGCAATCTTTCACCTTTGTGATATTATGCGGGAAAATTTCCAACTCCACTTTTAACATGAAGTTTCCCGGACAGCGCAAATCTAAGCACTACTTTCCAACTCACGCTCGTGATCCACTCATCAATCAGATGAAGCAAACACCAAAGCTATTTCGCCCAATTGTGGTCGGTGTTGGCCAGACTATCGTTGATATCGAAGCACGAGTTGACGACGAGTTCCTCGCAAAATACGAACTGAGCAAGGGACACTCATTAGTTTTAGAAGAAAGCCAAGCGGATGCTCTTTATGAAGAGTTGGTTGAACGTGAACTCATCACGCACCAATACCCTGGCGACACCATCGGTAACACGCTTCATAACTATTCTGTTCTTGCTGACAGCAAATCAGTCTTGCTTGGCGTTATGTCACGTAATATCGAAGTAGGTTCTTTCGCTTACCGTTACTTATGCCGCACTTCTTCACGCATGAACCTTAACCATTTACAAATGGTCGAAGGCTCTATTGGTCGCTGCTACACATTGATTTCGGAAAATGGTGAACGTACGTTCGCGATTAACGAAGGTCATATGAACAAGCTTCGTCCTGATAGCATTCCTGAAGATGTATTCGACAAAGCGTCAGCGCTTGTTGTCTCTTCATACCTAATGCGTGGTAAGCCTGAAGATCCAATGCCACAAGCTGTTGCTCGTGCTATTGAAATCGCTAAAGCGAAGAATGTTCCTGTTGTACTTACCTTAGGTACGAAATGGGTCATTGAAGGCAACGCGAAATGGTGGCAAGACTACATTAAAGAAAATATCTCAATTGTTGCGATGAACGAAGAAGAAGGTGAAGCCTTAACGGGTGAGAAAGATCCGCTTCTGGCCGCAGACAAAGCATTAGAGTGGGTAGATGTTGTTCTTTGTACTTCTGGTCCTGTCGGTTTGTACATGGCGGGTTACACTGATGAATCAGCCAAGCGCGAAACAGAGCTGCCATTGTTACCGGGTAACATTCCTGAGTTCAATAAGTATGAGTTTAGCCGTGCTATGCGTCGTTCTGACTGTGTTAATCCAGTTAAAGCGTACTCTCACATCGGTCCATACCTTGGCGGCCCTCTTGAGATAAAGAACACCAACGGCGCGGGTGATGCCGCTTTGTCAGCATTACTTCATGATATGGCAGCAAACAGCCATCATCAGATGAACGTTCCAAACTCATCTAAGCATGATCAGCCTTATTTGACATACTCGTCATTGTCGCAGATTTGTAAGTACGCGAACCGTGTTAGTTACGAAGTATTGACTCAGCACTCACCTCGCCTCGCTCGCGCACTACCTGAGCGCGAAGATAGCCTAGAAGAAGCATACTGGGATCGTTAATAAAAAAAGCCGCTGTCGAGCGGCTTTTTTTATACTGTTTTAATTAACCTGAGCTGCGCATAAGAAATGAACTAAATGCCCAAGTCGCGATCTGATCGTTTAAAGAGAACTATCAATCGCATAAGGACTTGGGGATGAATAATTTAGACGCTATTTTCATCGATGTCGACGACTTCTGTCAGGCTTTCTTACCTGCGTGGGAAAAGCACCTCATTGCTTCAGGCACCAAACAGAGAAACAAACCTTCTCGTCTTTCTGTCAGCGAAGTGATGACCATTGTTATCTCGTTTCATCAATCTGGCTATCGGGATTTCAAAACCTACTATACCCAGTTTGTATGCCAGTATCTCACCAAGGAATTCCCCACGCTGGTCAGCTACACCCGTATGCTCAAACTCATGCAAAGCGTCTTGGTTCCCCTCTGCTCTTACCTGACTCATCGTCAAGCGAAGCCAACGGGTATTGCCTTCGTTGATTCAACCAAGCTACAGGTTTGTCATAACCTACGTATCCCCAGACATCAGGTATTTGAAGGTGTCGCCAAACGCGGGAAGGGCACGATGGGCTGGTTCTACGGATTTAAACTTCATCTCATTATTAATGACCAAGGCGGTATTATTTCAGTGAAGGTCACGACAGCTAATGTGGATGACAGAAAACCTGTTCCAGAGATGGTCGAGAGCCTTTGGGGCAGCCTGTACGGAGATAAAGGCTATATCTCCGGTCCGCTAGAGCAAGAGTTAGCGGATAAGGGAGTGACATTGATAACCGATGTGAAAAAGAACATGAAGCCCAAGGTGATGAAGCTCTGGGACCGTTTAATGCTCAGGAAACGGTTTATCATCGAAACGGTGTTTGACCAGTTGAAGAATATCTCACAGATAGAGCACTCACGGCATCGGAGCTGTGTCAGTTTTATGGTGAATTTACTGGCTGGACTCATTGCCTATTCATTCCAGCCTAAAAAGCCGAGCATTAAAGTGACTCGGCTTGAGAAAGATGCGCTTATGCAGATCTGAGGTTAATTACCTTGGACAGGGATAAAACTTTAGCTCTCCCTCTTCCACAAGGACACAATCCATTTCTGCGGAATGTGCTGCTTGTAAACCCAATAATGTATCTTCAAAGACGACACACTCTTGTGGTTCAAGCTCCAGTAATTCGGCGGCTTTGAGGAAAGTATCTGGATTTGGTTTGTGGTTTTCTACATCGGTAGCCGTAACCACTGCATGAAACTGTTCAATCAGGTTTGCCTTAGTTAATAGGCGAATCGCACTCTCACGTTGACTCCCCGTCCCTACTGCAAGTTTTTTCTGGCCATTAAAGTGATTGAGAACTTCTACCGTACAGTCAATGTTTGAGCCATGCTCATCAAGCTCAGCAAATGCAGCCATTTTATAGCGTGAGACTTCAGCCGGATCGAGCGTCATTCCATGCTTAGCATTGACTTCAGCCGCGATTTTAAAACTTGGCATTCCACCTAAGCTGTGCAACCACTCTTTAGTAAAAGGAAAACCGAAATGCTGCGCCGTTTTAGCCCAAGCAGTTAGATGTGCTGGCATTGTATCGATCAAGGTTCCATCCATATCAAAGATAATTCCTTGATACTTCTCTAAAGTTTTATACATCTGAAACTCACTTTTAGGCATACATAGATAAGTGTCCGCTATACTACTTACGCAAGCATTGAATTGATATATTTATTATTAACAACTAAAATCACTGTAAATACTTATAAATCGCGAACTTAACGGACTAAGGTAATCTCATGAATATCAAGAATAAACTGTATTCATTGGGTGTTGTAGCCATTTTTGGGGTTGTAACAGTACTTTTTGCAACAACTCACTTTACCCAGACGACTTCTCAATTGAATCATGCGAGCTTATTGGTCGCCAAACTTGAAATACGCTTACTAAATCTACGTAGAAACGAGAAAGATTTCTTGCTGCGTAAAGATATGAAATATCTAGACAAAGTTAACAAGAATATGGATACGTTCCTCGACTTAGAAAAGGAACTTTCGGTTATTTTGTCTGAACACTCTCTCCCATCCAGTGCTCAGCTAAAGAAAGATATTCTCAATTATCAAGACGGTTTTAATAAACTTGTTAGAGCCTATGAACAACTTGGTCTCAAAGCTGAAGATAACTTAGCAGGACAATATTTGGCAGATTTAACAGCCGTTAAGCCCTCTCTTTCGAGTGATGAGCTTGTAAAGCTATTTGAATTCAACAAACAAGTATTAGCTGGTAAATTCATGCCAGATTATCTGCCTTCAAACGCAACTAGCCTTACCGCATCTTCTCAAGCCTACATCAACCAAAGTAAGGTTATTGGGCTTAAATACAACGAAGGCCTATTAGGTGATACTCGTAACCTATCGCATACCGTTGAAAAGCAATTCAAAGCATTTGTCCAAGCACTTGATGAGCAATCTCAAGCGACTAAGGACCAACTCGCGACTTTAAAAAAGGCCATGACAGCATTAGTCGTCTTGATAATCTTTGGTTTCATTTTCCAGATTTCTCGTTCAATCAACCAACAAGTCGCGTCATTACTTGCCGCTATTTAAGAAATCGCCAACACCAACAACGTCTCTCTGCGCGCTAATTTAACTCGCAACGATGAGCTATCTGAAATCGGTAATTACTTTAATATGCTGCTTGATAAGTTTGAACGCCTTATCTCAGGTACGCAGACTAAATCATCGGCACTTTCAGGTAGCACTTCAAACATGCATGGCGAGCTGCAAAATGTGATGGAACAATTCCACGTCCAAGCTAATCACACCAGTATGATGGCAACATCAGTGCAAGAGATGGTGTCGACCATCAATGAAATCTCTGAAAGTACAGCAGTAGCCGTAGAAGGAGTACAACAAGCATCCGTCAATGCACAAAATGGTCGTAAAGTGGTTGAAACAACCGTGAACAATATCGATCAGCTATCAAGTATTTTGGGTAGTAGCCAAGAGTCTATCAACTCACTAAATAATCACGTCGACAAAATTGGCGATGCGGTCAATATTATTCAAGAGATTGCTGAGCAAACTAACTTACTCGCTCTTAATGCCGCGATAGAAGCTGCACGTGCCGGCGAACAAGGCCGTGGTTTTGCTGTGGTTGCCGATGAAGTTCGTGCATTGGCAAGCCGCACTCATCAATCAACTGAAGAAATTACCAAAGTCGTTACCGCGATTCAGAGCCAAATGTCAGAGGTGGTGACCAATATCGATCAATGTAACGATCAAGGCGCGCAAACACTGGAAGCATCACAAACACTTGATAGCAGTTTGTCTCAGATTATTGATGATATGACCAACATTCAGGCTAACTCTGAACGTATTGCCTCAGCAATTGAAGAGCAAGGTATCGTGATGAACCAAGTTAGCGACTCTATCACTGAGCTGAATACGATTTCTGAAGGTAACATGGGATCTGCACAGCAATGTCTCAATGAGGTTGATGACATTTCGGTGCAAGCGACGGATATGGACAGTGCCGTTGCGGAGTTCAAAACATCATAGACACTCTAAACGTATTAAAGCCCGCTAAGTTGCGGGCTTTTTTATTTAAGAGTCAATGACTGCTAGTCGAAGTAACTGTAACCAACAGGTTCAACCCCCTCAGCTTTCATCCACTCAAGCAGTGCTGGGCTTGTTAGAATCGTGCGCTCTTCAACTCGTTTTTCACAATAGCTTGAGAGTGTATTTAACTCTGCTGTCACTGTATCCGCTGGATGACACATTAGCTCTAAGATCCCGCTAGGCATTTGTTCCTTGTAAGCACTAAGTAATGTTTTCAAATGCTTTTCATCGGCACCGTCGGCAAAGAAACTCATGTCAAAAGCGTCGGGAGTTGCCACGTTCAGTAGATCTTGGCCTGGTGTAACGTTATCAACGCGTCTAACTGGTAGCCCTATTTCATTGGCAACAGTAATGAAGGCAACTTTTAGCGGACTGAATACACCCGCAAAGTGGTGGCTGTCTATATGGTTAATCTTAAGACCTACATCTATCGCTGCTTGATATTGCGCCCTTAACTCCTTAGCGACTTGCTGGGGACATACATCATGTTTGCTAAACAGTTGATTTTGACTCAGGAAATTACCCGCATCATCGACTAATGTTGACACCTCTTCCGGTTTAGACAGTGGTCTACCTGCTGTAACGGTAAAATGTAAGCCCACTTCTGGTATTAAGCCTTGTTTGTATAGTCCAACCGCGTGCTCTGTTCCAGGTTGATTCATCATGATAGTCGTAGACTTTACAACCCCCGCTTTAAAGCAATCGACGATAGCATTATTCACCGATTCTGTGAGACCAAAATCATCGGCATTTAAGATAAGTTTCATCGCTTAATCCTTCTCTTTAGAGAGCTTCGATTACATGGGAAAACGCTAGCATAAACTCTATGTTTTCTTTGATCGTTTCTTTAAGAGCTTCATCTACATGACTGCCGCTATCTACAATTGGGTTTAAGATCAGCGCTCGTTTTGCTGCATTGATATCACCATGTATAGCGGCGTGCACCGTTAGGGTTTCAAATTCTTTCATCAATTGAATCAGGCGTAGCGTATCTTGTTCAAATGGTTCAACGCGCAGTGGGATTATCTCGCTACTGGTAATTACAGCACTGACTTCCACGGCACAATCATTCGGCAGGCCCTGAATTGCGCCATTATTTCGTGTATTAACGTGCATTATACTGCGCTTATTGTTGTAAATACTGCTCATTAGCTCACACGCCGCTTCCGAGTAGTAAGCCCCACCGCGCTCTTCTAGGAGCTTTGGCTTGGTCTCAAGAGTTGGATCTTTATAGATCTCAAGCAGCTCAGCTTCAACTTTTGCTACTAAATCAGCTCGATTTGATTTGCTCTCAGAAGCTGCAAACTCTTTATCCAAAATATCACGAGACTGATAGTAGTAGCGTAAATACGCACATGGCAGAATACCTAAGCTTCGAATCAAGTCAGCATCCCATTCGAAAGGAGGAATGTTTTTTGGCGTCATCTTATCGTTGCCTTCTAAAAGCACTTCGATAAGTTCAGGAAGCTTGTCTTTACCCTCATGCAGAACTTTTCGTGCCCATACTAAGTGATTCAACCCCGCAATCTGCATAGTAATATCTTTGCGCTCAACACCCAGCATCTCTGCCGCGCCGCGTTCCATGTTGACGGGGACATTGCATAATCCAACTGTTTTTATCGTTGAGTACTTAGTTAGCGCTTCAGTAACCATGCCTGAAGGATTGGTGAAATTAAGCAGCCAAGCATTGGGACATAATTGCTCCATTTCTCGCGCAATCTCTAGTGCAATCGGAATGGTTCGACAAGCGTTTGAAAAGCCGCCTAAACCATTAGTTTCTTGGCCGATCATGCGATATTTGAGTGCAATACGTTCGTCTCGAATCCTCGCCTCAATCCTTCCTGATCTAAACTGAGAACAGACAAAGTCCGCATTATCTAAAGCCTGTTTTCTGTCCGTTGTTAGATACACCTCAATGTTACATCCTGCCTTGTTGATCATGCGTTTAGTTAAGTCACAAATTACCTGCGCTTTTTCCATTCCTGCATCAATATCAACTAGCCACAATTGAGTAATTGGTAACTCATCATATCGATTAATTAGGCCTTCCACGAGCTCAGGGGTGTAGCTAGAACCACCACCAATAACCGCAACTTTGAGTTCTTTATTGTTTGTCATATGGGATACCTTATCAGTTGTTTGGATTACGTGATTTAATTTATAATGAGCACCCTATACGTAACAAACCAGTTACGACACATTATGAATTAGTTGGAGTAATGCATGAATTTAATGTCGAATAAACACCAATTACTTGCGTTGCTACATTCCTTCAGTGTCGCAGCTAAACATCTTAGCTTTACCAAGGCGGCAAACGAGCTTTACTTGACCCAAGGCGGTGTGAGTCACCGAATCAAAAAACTTGAAGAGCTTCTTGGATTTAATCTATTCGTTCGTAAAACCCGTGTTTTAGAGTTAACTCCTGAAGGAGAGCGTGTTATCGCTATGCTCAACACTTCGTTTGAGTCGATCTTTTCAGAGCTCATAGACATACAGACGGGCGAACTCAGTGGTGAGTTGTATATTGCCACCTCCCCCTACTTTGCTTCAGCGTGGCTGGTTCCTCGCCTACATGAATTTCGACGCTTATACCCACACTTAAGCATCAAACTCCAAACTAAACAGAACCGAAGTGACTTTGAATTTGACCCATTTGATGCGGCGATTTTTTATAGTGAGGGGAACTACCCAAATCTGCATAGTGAACGATTGTTTGAAGGGGTTAGGACGCCGGTACTCAGTCCAGCATATGCCAATACTCTCGGACTTGGCAGTGAACCTAATGAGTTAAGCAACGCTAACTTTATTCACAGTGGAAGTAGCTCAGCTTGGAAGTTCTGGATTAATAACATGGGGATAGATATCGATTGTGAACAACAGTCTGATATTTATAGTGACAATCAATTGGCTGTTGATGCAGCGGTGAATTCGATGGGCGTAGCGCTTGGTCGTTTTGAGTTTGTGAAACCATTAATTGACAGTGGAAAGCTCATCGCCCCTTATGAACGGCTCCCTTCAGGCAAAGGTTACGATTTGGTTTGCCCTAAAGGTATGGAATCGCGCGCTAAATTCAAAGTATTTCGCGATTGGGTCAAGTCTTACGGTGAATAACAAAAACCCTAGCAGTTACGCTAGGGTTTTGTTTATACACTTAATTGTTGGGCAAAGCTTTACTCGTCATCCAAAGGGATCAACTTAGTATTGCCGCCATGTGCTTTTTCACGTTTACGCTGAACCATAGCGTAGAAACCTGGGATTAAGAACGTACCCGCAAGCAGCACACATAGAAGTCCGCCAATTAGGGAGATACCTAAAGAGTTCTGGCTTACATGGCCCGCACCTGAAGCGAAGATCAGAGGGAAAATACCCAAGATAAACGACCAAGACGTCATGTTCACCGCTCTAAATCGCAGCTTACCGCCTTCTACCGCCGCCTTATCAATCGGTACATCTTTCTCTTCACGCTCTACTTTGGCGAATTCGACAATCAAAATTGCGTTCTTCGCCGCGAGCGCTATAAGCAGTACTAAACCTATCTGCGCATACAAGTTCAGTGGTGTCCCAGTTAAGTTCAGAGTTAGGAAAGAACCCAAGGTCGCGATTGGTACAACCAATATGATTGCTAGCGGTATCGTCCAGCTCTCATATTGAGCAACCATAAACAAGTAGATAAAGATCAACGCAAGTGCAAAAGCAAAGATGGCTTGGTTACCCGCTAGGACCTCTTGGTAAGCCATACCTGTCCACTCGTATTGATACCCTTGTGGCAGTATCTCTGCTGCGACGCGCTCCATCGCGGCAATCGCATCACCACTCGAGTAGCCCGGCGCTGGCTGACCTTGGATAATGGCGCTGCGGTACATGTTGTATCGCCAAGCCACATCAGGTTCAAAGATTTGCTCGTAGCTAACCAAGGTGCTGAGAGGAATCATCTCACCGCTTGATGAACGTACATGGAAACGCTCTAGGTCTTCCATACCTTTACGGTGTTCCCCATCCGCTTGCATGGTCACTCGGAAGTTCTTACCAAACATGGTGAAGTCGTTCACATAGAGCGAACCTAAGTTACCCTGTAGCGTTTGGAACACACTTGATAGTGGAATGCCGAGTTGCTGCGCTTTCTCACGGTCGATATCAACATAGTAGTGCGGCACGTTGGCGCGGAACGTACTGAAGGTGAAGCCAATTTCAGGTTGCTTGTTCGCCTCCTCAATCATCTGGCCCATCACCATCGCCAGATCGGTTCTGCTTCTACCTAGCGTATCTTCTAATACAAACTCAAAACCTGACGCAGCGCCCATTCCAGGAACCGCTGGTGGCCCCATAGCAAATACAATGGCCTGAGGCAGCTGCATTGCCGCACGTGCGTTAATACGCTGTGCAATGGCGTTAGCTGAATGGTAGCCATCGAAGCTATTTCTTGTATCCCAGTCATGTAGCTTGATAAATAGTGACGCACCATTCGATGCTGCAGCACCGGTCATAAATGCATAACCGTTAGCAACAGTAATACCATCAACACCCGGCTCTTGCTCAACCATATCGATAAGCTGTTCAGTCACATCTTCAGTACGCGATAGCGACGCTGCATCTGGCAACTGAACGTTAACTAATAAGATGCCTTTATCTTCTTGAGGTACAAACGCCGTTGACGTGGTCTTGGCGAAGAAGGTAACCGCGCCAACCGCAACAACAAAGAACGTCACCAGAAGCAATGCTTTCTTAACCAAGAAGCCCGCTATTTGGCCATAACGTACTGTGATGCGCTCTAAGCCTGAATTAAATGCAGTAAACCAGCGGGATGTATTGCCACCGCCCTGCTTCAACACCAACGAACACAATGCTGGTGACAGTGTCAGAGCGTTAATAGAAGAGATAACAACTGAAATACAGATCGTCAGCGCGAACTGACGGTACATGATCCCCGTAATGCCTGGAAGCATCGCTACTGGTAAGAATACCGCCAATAACACCAAGGTTGAGGTGACAATTGGGCCAGTTACCTCTTTCATCGCGATTAAGGTAGCTTTACGCGGTGACAACGAAGGATCTTTCGCCATTGTCGTATCGACGTTTTCGATAACTAGAATCGCATCATCAACCACGATACCAATCGCGAGAATCAAACCAAACAAGGTAACCGTATTGATCGTGAAACCTGTCGTCTGCATGATCGCAAACGTACCAATTAAAGAAACCGGAATCGCAACCACTGGGATAAGTGTTGCGCGTGCACTACCTAAGAACAGGTAAGTCACAGCAATAACCAGTAGAATCGCTTCCACCAGCGTTTTTACTACCCCTTTAATCGACTCCGCAACAAACACTGTCGTATCGTAACTGGTCTCGTATGCCATCCCCTCTGGGAAGTTCACACTTAAGTTATCAAGCAGATCCATTACCGCTTTACCACTTTCAAGCGCGTTAGCATCAGATTGAAGAGACAAAGCAACGATTGATGCATCTTGGCCGCGGAATTTACCGCTACCGTCGTAGAACTTCTTACCTAGCTCAACGCGTGCAACGTCTTTTAGGTAAACTGAAGAACCATCAGGATTAGCGCGTAGTACCACGTTCTCGAACTCATCAACACTTTCCAGTCGACCTTTAGTCACTAGGTTAAATTGCACTTCTTGAGCTTCGCTGTATGGTGCAGCACCGACACGACCCGCAGCAACCTGCACGTTTTGCTCCGCTAATGCGCCATATACATCACTCGTGGTTAGCTTTAAATTCGCCATCTTTTCAGGATCGAGCCAAACACGCATTGCGTATTCACCGCCACCAATAACGCTAACTTCACTAATACCCTTAACACGAGCCAATTGGTCTTTCACGTTGAGGTTGATGTAGTTGATCAAGAATTGATCGTCATACTTGCCATCTGGTGAGTAGAAGTTAAGTACCATCAGCAAGTCTGGTGAACGCTTTTTAACGGTTACGCCAACCATGCGCACTTCTTGAGGCAGTTTAGACTCAATTTGAGAGACACGGTTTTGTACGTTCACCTGCGCCATGTCAGGGTCAGTACCCACGTCAAACGTTACGTTCAGGTTATATGAGCCGTCATTAGCACTTTTCGAAGACATATAGATCATGTTTTCGACGCCATTGACGGACGTTTCTATTGGGTCTGCTATCGCCTGCTCGACGACTTCAGCACTTGCGCCTGTATAATACGCAGTCACGCTCACCGATGGAGGGCTGATTTTCGGATATTCTGCTACAGGTAAGATCGCTAATGAGATCGCACCCGCCAGCGTCAATATGATTGAGATGACCAGCGCAAACTTAGGGCGCTGGATAAAGAAACGACTTAACATTTACACCTCTCTATTCAGCCGACTGCGGCTGTTCAAAACGAACTGGAACACCATTACGGATACGTTGTAATCCTTGTGTAATGACTTGCTCGTCCGCATTGATACCACTTCTGACAATGACTCCTTTCTCCAATTGTCTTCCAAGCTCAACGTTTCTTCGTTCCGCAACGTTGCCTTCTGCTACGACCATGACAAAATTACCTTCGAGGTCGGTTTGTACAGCGCGGCGTGGAATGATGATGACATCCATAGGTTGTTTTTCGCGTAGTTCGATACGAATGTGCTGACCAGGTAGTAAACGATAGTCAGGATTATCGACAATCGCGCGCATTGCCAATGTACCGGTATTGAGGTCGATTCGATTGCCTAAGAAGTCTAACTTGCCTAAATGCTCAAACGGCTGGCCATTTTCCAATACCACTTGCACTTCTACAGCATCTGCCGAACCTTCCCCTTTTACTTTATCCATACCTAGCTCTAAACGCTCACGTTCACTGATGCTAAAGCTGGTGTGGACAGGATCTAAGCTCACTAGTGTTGTCAGAATACCTGATTGAGGTGAAACTAAATCACCGGTACTTACCTTGCTTTGTGCAATGCGGCCCGCAAATGGCGCTTTAATTTGGGTATAGGAGAGATTGACCTCTGCAAGGTGAGTCTGAGCCTTTCCAGCTTCAACTTGTGCCTGTGCACCTAGTAAAGCTGCGTTGAGGTTATCGAATTCTGATTGAGAAATACTGCCCTTTGGCAAAAGGTTTTTGCCACGTTCGAAATCAAGTTCCGCTTTCTTTAACGTCGCTCTTGCTTGAGCTAAAGTAGCTTTCGCACTTGCAAGTTGCGCTTCAAATGACGAGGGTTCGATTGAATAGAGTAATTGACCCTTTTCGACCATCTCACCTTCCTCAAAATGTCTCGCTTTAAGATAGCCAGTCACTTGAGCAGTAATATTGGTGTCTTCAACAGCTTCTACACGTCCAATGTACGACTTGCTCTGCTGATGAGGGGTAAATTGAGCTTGCTCGGCTACAACGAGCTGAGCCGGTAGTTGTTTCTGTCCTTGAGTATTGTCGCCGCATCCTACGAGAAAAAGAGCACTACTTAGTGCTGTGAAGAGTAACGTTTTTTTCATTGAATAGACCGTTAGATAAATAAAAAATGGGATTATCTAAAGCTACCTAACGGTCTACAAATTAATGTCCGAGAATTATCAGGACGGTTGGCTTAAGTGTATCAAGCTGTTACAGATTCAGACTTTATGTTACCAGCCACACTATCTAGCAGTTCTTGCCCGGAACTCCACGTATAGACAAGCTCTGGCACTTGGTTACCACAAGGTGCGTTCCATAACCTTTCTAGGTCACATTTTCCGCCTAGATGGTCGTAAAATTCTACCGCTTGTTTATTGTCCTTCATGACTTCTAAGTAGACACCTTTATCAGGGAAATACTGAGCGATCCACTTTGCCATTTCCGATAATAGTTGCACACCTAAACCACGCCCTCGATAAGCAGGATCGATATGCAGGGCATCAATAATGGTTCCCTTTTCAAAGTCATGATTACCAAATGCGCAAATAAAGCCACAAAGCAGCCCACCCTCTTCGAGGATCACGACATGTTGGTTAAAAGGAGGATTAATCAGGCGAGTTTGCCAAATTGCGGATCGTTCTTCTTGAACGTCATTTTCGAGGAAGTCTTTACCTAGTATTCCGTAGTAAAACTTCTTCCAGCTCTCTGCATGCAGTGTAGCAATGCGTTCGTAGTCGCTATATTCAGCTACTTTCAGTTCCATTTGTAGTACCTTATTACTTCCTGTAAGGATTGTTTACCCCTTCATACTATAAAACATTTAACTAAAAGCCAAACATTCTGAAACATTACCCATTGGTAATGCATAGTCACTCTTATAAAAGCTACAAATCGTTACCAAATATCCCCGTTTACTCCTCATAAATTTGAACCATGCCGTTTGACTTACACGTGTACGCTGATATTCTAGCGCACAACTGTTAGCTGAAAGGAAATTCACCATGTCTGGCTCTAGTAAACCACCGCTGATTTGGTTAAACATCTTTATCTTTTTATCGTCATTTATCGTCGCCGCTGTGATTGTACCTTGGTATGGAATCACATTAGGCTACGGCGCTGAGCACCTTATTTGGTTTATCGTCGCGTTTTCATTTTGTAACCTATCAATTACTGCTGGTTACCATAGACTATGGTCACACAAAACATTTGAGGCGCATTGGTCATTGCGTTTCCTTTTTGCCATTGGTGGTGCCTTCGCCCTACAAAATAGCGCGTTGCATTGGAGTTCAGATCACCGCATCCACCATAAGCATGTCGATAACAACGACAAAGATCCTTATTCAGCAAAACGTGGCTTTTGGTTCTCTCATATTGGTTGGATGCTGCGTGAGTACAATGCTAATACCTATACCGACTACTCAAACTGCCGAGATTTACAGAAAGACAAAATAGTAATGTGGCAACACAAATACTATGTACCATTGGCACTTGCGACCAACTTTGGTTTCCCAATTCTTCTCGGCGCAATCTACGGTGATATGATCGGCATGCTACTCGTGGTCGGAGTACTGCGCTTAGTACTTAGCCATCACTCGACATTCTTTATCAATTCACTTGCGCACATCTGGGGCTCACAGCCATACACGAAAAAGAACACAGCGCGTGACAATGCAGTACTGGCCGTATTCACCTTTGGTGAGGGTTACCACAATTACCACCACATCTTTGAAAATGATTACCGTAACGGTATTTACTGGTGGCAATACGACCCGACTAAGTGGTTAATCAAGTCGTGCTCTTGGTTAGGCTTAACCACAAAACTTCGTGTGACGCCTAAGCTAAAGATTGAGAAAGCTCGCGCTAAACAATCGCTATCCGAAGCGACTCAGAAGGTTAGTAAGCTACCCAATGCTCAACAGCTTAATGAAGCGTTAAACAAAGAATTTGATGCGCTCGTTGCAAAAATGTCCGATTACTACGACATAAGAAAGCAAATTCTTGAGGCCAAAAAGGCTAACTTAGCAGAGAAGTATGAACGCTCGATTCTTAAGGTACGTTACCAACAGATGAAGCAAGATCTTGCTGCTCAACGTAAGAGCTGGAATGCGATGGTTGCGCAGTACGCTTAAACCAAACTAAAGAATAACGAAAGGCCCTCATTGCGAGGGCCTTTTCTGTTTGAATTAGAGAAATAGACGGTTAGCGTTTTTCAACACACAAGTATATTCAATGCAATCAATACTCTGTCCATGCAATTTCCCGTAATCTTCTACTACGCGAACTTTCGTGAAACCGTTTGATGTTAAGACTTTCTGTGACGCCATATTGTTCACTTCGGCATAAGCAAATATTCGTTTAATACCGCGTTCTTTAAGTACGAACATTCCCCTAGCCAGTGCCCTTTTTGCGATCCCTTTACGCGTAAATGCTTTGCCCACTCGATAACCGACATGTGCAGTGCCTTTTCTAAGATCAACATTGGTGAAGTTAAGCCTACCTGCGATAGTTCCAATCGATGTTTTAATGATGAGTGGTAGCAACTGGTGACATTTGTATTCAAGCAAGAAATGCTCAATATGAGTTTGAACACCTTCGTTAGAATAGAACTCCTGATCCCTTGGCGGAATATAGGTCTCAAACCAGCCTTTATTCTCTAGCTCAAACGTTAATAGCTGCTCGGCATCATCAAGGCTGAGCAGCTCTAGTTTAATATCAGCAAAATCCTTTTGCTCAGCCATTGTTAATCCTTAACGGTTAGCGCTTTTTACCACGGTTGGCATGAATCTTAAGTTTAGCCTTCATTTTGCGCTTGTCAGAGTTTCGGCCTCTGCGTTTTGGTGAGCGATCCGTTTCAACTTCTTCAATCAAGCTTGGTTCAAACCCTTCAAGCCATTCTTGAGGTAACTTGCTGTCTAACAGGCGTTCAATCGCCTCTAGCAAATACTCTTCATCACGGCTCATCAGAGATACCGCGAAGCCTTCTTTACCCGCTCGGCCAGTACGACCAATGCGGTGGACATAATCTTCAGCCTTATACGGCATATCGAAGTTAACAACCTGTTCGAGTTGCTGAATGTCTAAACCACGCGCTGCAACATCCGTTGCGATAAGTGCACGCACCTGACCCGATTTAAAGTCGTCTAATGCTTTTTGGCGCGCGCCTTGGCTTTTATCACCATTGATTGATGCCGCTTTAATACCATCAAGTTTTAGCTCTTTCGCCAGTGCGTCGCTGCCCTGCTTAGTTTTGGTAAAAACGAGTACTTGTTGCCAGTTACGAGAACCAATTAGATAGGCTAGCAGCTCTGCTTTGCGCTTTTTGTCGACTGGGTAGACCATCTGTTTGACGGTTTCAGCGGTACTGTTAGATGGCGTTACTTGCACTTCAACTGGCTCACTAAGCATCTTGTAGGCGATAGTCTTAATGCGCTTATCAAACGTTGCAGAGAAGAACATCGTTTGACGCTCTTCATTACATCGTTTAAGGATACGTTTGATGTCTGGCATAAAGCCCATATCAAGCATGCGATCAGCTTCGTCCAAGACTAGGTATTGTGTCTTAGTCAGGTTGATGTTTTTGCAAAACAGATGATCAAGTAATCGGCCAGGCGTGGCAATGAGGATATCGCAGCCCTGATCTAGGTTGCGCGTTTGCACGTTCATGCTCGTGCCACCATAAGCGGTAACCACTTTTATGCTCGTATCCTGAGCATACAAAGTAATGTTGTCGAAGACTTGCTGGGCAAGTTCACGTGTCGGAACAAGTACAAGTGCCAGTACATCATTACTTTGAATGTCGCGAGTCGTCTCTGACTCTAATAAACGCTGAATAATAGGTAATCCGAACGCTGCCGTTTTTCCAGTTCCGGTTTGAGCGCCAGCAAGAACATCTTGGCCTTCTAACACATGTGGAATGGCGTGCTTTTGAACTTCAGTCGGCTGTTTAAAGTTAAGCTTTTCAAGCGTAGTTAAAAGCGTTGAGCACAGCCCAAGAGATTGGAAATCGGTCGACATGTAAATTACCTATAATTGCAAGGTCGACGATTCTATCAGAATCTTTTGCTAGCGGTTAGTATCTCTGGGTAGAAGGCGCTAAATACTTCATCAAGCTGATGATAGTTTGACTCAATGTAAGGGAAGCACTCTGCTAGTACCTTCATGGTTGGTCTTCGGCTAGACATGCGGCGCAGCGCAAACTCGATATTTTCAACATGTTGATAAGACTCTAACCAACGCCCTTCCCACATGGCCGTAGACGTACGAACAAAGGATTCAGGCAAAGTCGTAAACGCATCCGATTCAACATTCTGCTGTGCAAACTGACAAAAACCATCCAGCTTCATAGAGTGGAATTCCGACCAACGCTTAGCTAGACAGTGGTCCCAGAACATATCTAAAGCAATGCCTGAAAAGCGTCTTACTCCTTGAGGAAAGTGTCCCTTAGACTCAATCACCAACGGATGGCTATCTGTAAATGAATCGACAAAACGGTGCAGTCGTACCCCTTTTGATATTTGCGGTGAGAACTGGCTTTCAGGATTACCTCTGACAAAATCACCTAACAAGTTACCGAGCAAACTAGACTGGCAATGATCAGCAATATGAAGGTGGGCAAGATAATTCAAGGTTATTCCTAGTCGGTGTTTATTGAGAACTACCTAGTAGTATAAAGCACAAAGCCAGCGCATCTGCACTGGCTCTTTCTGTTAACCACCAAAATGGTAGCTTCTATTTCCGAAGAATTTTATTTAAAGATCTCTTCTGCGAGTTCTTCAATTGACTGCTCATAGTCTGAGAGCTCAAAGCCAATTTCCATCGCATCAAGTAGCTCAAGGCATTCTTCGTTAATTGTTTGGTCACTCATTCTGACCTCCTTTTAAAACATTATTTCAAGACCGGCGAAGGCCTTAGTACCAATATGCGGTACTTGTGTTCCTTTTTAAACCACTTATATGACAGTTTTTTGAAAGGAGAAAGTAAAAACTGGCTATGGTTTGAATCATATCTCAAGTAAACGTTTACGTAATAACAAAAACAAACAATGTACAAATTAATTTACATCACTGGTAAATAATCCGTACATTTAGCTTGAAATCATCCAGTTCATCTTGAATAATGCCCCTATTGATAGTTATTTAGTTCGCTAATGTAGCCGCATACGGGCTAAATGACTAAAACTCAACCACAATAACGTAAAGAAAAATATACAATGGATAAATCAAAGGTATTGGGTAGTACTTTGATCATCGCTGGTACTACAATTGGTGCTGGCATGTTAGCGCTACCACTCGCTTCAGCCGGAATTGGGTTCACAACATCACTAATCATTATGGTCGCACTTTGGTCGCTAATGGCTTATACCGCACTACTAATGATTGAAATACACCAACATGCCGAACAAGAAGCCACCCTGCACACCTTAGCAAACAAATTTTTGGGTAAAAAAGGCAAATGGGTAGCAAGCTTCGCGATGATGTTCTTGTTCTACGCATTATGTGCTGCATACATTGCTGGTGGTGGTTCGCAGTTCGCTGATCGCATTTCGGGCTTTACTGGAATCGAGGTTTCAAACACCACCTCAACCCTACTGTTTACATTTATCGTTGCCGCTGTCGTAACGATTGGCACATCTACAGTAGATAAAGTAAACCGCGTGCTTTTCTTAGTTAAGATTGTCGCGATGGCTATGGTTCTGACCTTCTTGGCGCCTAATGTCACCGAATCATACTTACTTAGTATGCCTGTTGAGCAAGGTCTGGTGATTGCTGCTATCCCGGTAATTTTCACGTCATTTGGCTTTCACGGCAGTATCCCAGCGATTGTTAACTACCTAGATGGACACACGCCGTCGCTACGTAAAGCCATCCTTATTGGTTCAGCAATTCCGTTAATCATCTACGTATTTTGGCAGTTGGTGACTTTGGGCGTTGTTAATCAATCTACCCTGCTTGATAACCAAGGTTTAAGTGCGCTTATTTCAACTCTTGCAACAACAGTTCATAAATCGAACCTTGGCCAAACCATCGGTGTATTCGCTGACCTTGCGCTACTTACCTCTTTCTTAGGCGTGAGTTTAGGTCTGTTTGAATTCTTAGGTGACAGCCTTAAAAAACAAGGGAAAGGCAACTCACGAGTACTTGTTGGTGCTGTTACCTTCTTACCGCCAATGGGTTTCGCTTTGTTCTACCCACAAGGCTTTATCATGGCGTTAGGTTATGCGGCTATTGCTCTGGTTGTATTAGCTATCTTCCTGCCAATCCTGATGGTTAAGAAAGCTCGCGCTCAATCTGAACAAGACCATTACCAAGTTATTGGCGGCAATCTTGGCCTCGCCGTGACGAGCACTGTTGGTGTGTGTATTGCTGGCGCGCAGCTACTTATCACTATGGGTGTGTTACCTGCTCTAGGTTGATAACCTTCCCTACATAAATAATCAAGAAAAACGGCGTCTTTAAGGCGCCGTTTTTGATCGTTTTGAAATTTAATCGACTAAAACTTCACATAAGGTGCAATTTTTCTTTTTGTTGCCCGTTCTTATTACTCAATACCGATACATAATCGATGAGGTTGATATGAAAACGAAGTTTAAGTTTGCCTTCTCTGCTATTGCTGCCATCGCGATCCTTGCCTCTTTTGTAGGCAACGCGGACAGTGATATGCCTAAAACAAAAACTTCAAAAGGATATGAAGTTGCAACACTTGCGGGTGGTTGCTTTTGGTGCACGGAATCGGACCTTGAAAAACTTCCTGGCGTCTTGGACGTCGTGTCAGGCTACGCTGGCGGAAATGTTGATAACCCAACCTATAAGCAGGTGTCATCGGGTAAAACCGGGCACATCGAAGTGATTGAAGTAAAGTATGACCCTAAAGCGGTCAACTATGAACAAGTACTCGATCAGTTTTTCCGTCACATTGACCCGACGGACGATCAAGGTTCATTCGTTGATAGAGGTCGCCACTACCGCCCTGCTATCTTCTACCATACTGATCAACAAAAGCAGATTGCTGAAAGCTTCGTGGCTGAAATCGATGCACTCGGTATCTTTAAGAAGCCGCTTAAAACTGAGCTGATTAAATTCACCAAGTTTTGGCCTGCCGAAGACTACCACCAGGACTATTACAAGCGAAATAAAGTTCGCTACAACTACTACCGTTATGCGTCTGGCCGTGACCAATATTTAGATGACATATTCGGTGATGAGCGTGAAGACAATCCTGTCACTTTGCGCCAATTGATTGATGAGAAAAACGCCGTTGCAAACATTAAGGCTTACAGCAAACCGTCTGACAGAGAGATCAAAGCAAAACTTACAGACCTTCAATACTACGTGACGCAAGAAGAAGGCACTGAACGCGCATTCAATAACGAATATTGGGACAACAAAGAGCACGGTATTTACGTTGATATCGTAACTGGTGAACCTTTGTTTTCCTCAACAGACAAGTATAAGTCTGGTACAGGTTGGCCAAGCTTTACCAAACCAATCAATGAAGGTTACATTGTCACGAAAACCGATTACCACCTACTTTACCCACGTACCGAAGTAAGAAGTCGATTTGCTGACTCTCACCTTGGGCACGTATTTAAAGATGGTCCAGCACCAACGGGCCTGCGCTACTGTATGAACTCAGCCGCCATGCGATTCATCCCTGTTGATGAGTTAGAAAAACAAGGCTACGGCGAGTATTTGTACCTATTCGACAGTTAATCCATCCAAAACGTCGATAAAAAGGGCTACCTCAACATGAGTGGCCCTTTTAATTTATTCAGTTCACAACATAAATAATAATAATTTACTCTTACCAGACGAATTTTATCAGTAATTTCGTATTGAATTTCACTCAAACGTTGCGCCAGAAAGCGGCAACTTGAGTGCACAACAATAGAATGGAATTTATGATGGGAAAAACTTGGGTTATCTCCGCTGCTTGCGCCTTGCTAATCGTTGGTGGTTCTTACTTCTATCTGGAATCTGCGCCTAAGCCAAAAGGTTTTCCCACTATCAAAGTACAAAAAGGAACCATCGAAAAACAAGCTGTGGCGGTCGGTAATATCGTACCTTCGCACTCCATCTCTATTAAGTCTCAGTTCAACGGAATCGTTGGCAAAATTTACGTCAAGGTTGGTCAAAGCATCAAACAAGGCGAGCCATTAATTGAGGTTCGCCCAAACCCAACACCACAAAATCTCACTGACGCTTTAACAGATTTAATGAGGAGCGAAGCAGATCTTGAAGCTGCGATAAAGACGCTTTCAAATCTTGAAATCTTGGTGAATAAAGACATCATTCCCAAGAACTATAACGATTACATTAGTGCTCGTTCTAAGTTGAAATCAACACAAGCAGACGTGTTGCAAAAGCGTCAAAAGCTAGCGCTGATCCGTGGTGGTGAGGCCACTATCGGTAATGCAAGTTTTACCTCAACTATTTACGCCCCCATTGATGGCACGGTATTGAATCGTAAAGTGGAGATAGGTGAGCCAATAATCTCAACGGAATCAAGCCAGGCCGCTACAGAAGTTATGTCAGTCGCTGACATGAATAACTTCATCTTTAAAGGTAGTGTCAACGAACATGATGCCGCCTTGTTATCTCCAGGAATGTCTGCACGGCTAACCATTGCACCATATCCTGACGTGGAAATCTCAGGTACGTTAACTAAAGTCGCACTTCAGTCAGACAAACTGAACACCCAAAAAAACAATAAGTCTGCCCAAAAAAGCTTCGAGAATGGTTTCGGAATCGAAATCGGTGAACTAAAAGTTCCCAAGAATGTATCACTGCGTTCAGGGTTCTCCGCTACCGCGCGAATCACACTGAGCAAGTCAGAGAATACGCTCACACTACCAGAGCGCGCGCTTCAATTTGATGGAAATGCTCCATATGTATTGATCCCAAACAGCTCCGCTCAAGGCTTCCACAAACAGAAAATAATCCTTGGCCTGTCTGACGGCATTAATGTAGAAGTATTAGAGGGCGTGGCGCTGCACCAAGAAATCATCGATTACAGTATGTTTAATGGAGCCGCAGATGATTAAGCGTTATTTACCTCACATTGGCTGTGTAATATTAGTGACAACTTTCAGCTTACCGAATTATGCAATCTCGATCGAACAAGCATGGCAAGAAGCAAAAAAATACGATCCAAGTTACGAACAAGCTAAGATTGACGTTCAACTTGGTGAAGTGAATATAAATGCTAGCCGTAGTTCACTCTTACCCAATTTGGGTGCCTCAGCATCAGCAAGTTGGAGTGAAACCGGAGACAGCACGACTAGTTACGGAACATCGCTTTCTCAAACCATTTTTAACAGCAGCTTGTGGTCAGATTTGGATTTTGCCAATGCCAACTATATCACGGCTCAACTCAAATTAATTGAGTCACAGAATGCATTAGCAAACAAGTTATTGTCCGCTTATTTAAACGTTGCAAGCGCGCAAGGCGATTTACAACTTGCGCAATCCAAGTGGGATGAAGGCAACAAGCTGTTGAAGATCACCGAGACGCGTTTCAAAGCGGGTAAAATAAGATCCGTTGAAGTGGATCAGATCCACACAATGCAAGTGTCCGAGAAAGCCGCTATTCTGCGTGCTCAAGCTAAGTTGGAAGTAAAACGAACAGAGCTCGTGGCCTTAATTAATCTAGTTCCGCAAAGTGTTAACCAAGTTCGTACTGACTCGCTCGTTCAGCCACCAATGATCGTAAACTCAAAAAATCAATGGTTAAAGCTAGCAATGGACAGTAGTCCTGAGCTATTGGTTGCCATCCAGAACGTTAAAGCGACTGAGTTTGCTAAGGACTCAGCTAAAGGCGGTTACTACCCAACGCTCGAAGGTAAAGTTAACTACGGCGATGATAACGAATTTAACGCAAGTATCTCCCTAAATGTACCGATTGATTTGAATGGAGCGACACGTGCCAAAGTCGATAAAGCATCACTCAGTGTCCTCCGTGCAAAACATGACTTACGCAGGGTCAAAATTGAGGTTCAGAAACATGTCACCCAGAGGCTTACCGAGGTTCACTTCAATTGGAATCGAGTGTTAATAGAGAATGAACTCGTAACGTCTAGTGAAAAAGTGCTCCGCAGCCAAGAAAAGCTCTACGAAAGTGGATTAGTGGAGGTCTCGGAAGTCATCAAGGCGCACAACAAAGTGTTCTTAGCAAAATACAATCTGAAAAAAAGTTGGTATGACTATTGGCGTGAACGCATAGGCTTACTGAAAATCGCAGGTAAGTTGGATGACAGTAGCATAGCACTTATCTCCCAAGTTTTCGTCTCATGAACAGTATATTTCACCAAACATGGCAAACGCTGGTAGCGCACCGAACAAAAAACATGTTAGCGACCATCACTATTGCATGGGGCATTGTATCCGTATTGGTGCTGAGCGCGTTAGGTGAGGGTTTCTACATGCGCCAAACCCTAGAAATGTCATTTATGAACAACAATGTGCAAATCGCATACCCCTCAAGCACTAGTAAAGCTTGGCATGGCCTACCCTCTCGTCGCAAGATTCACGTCGAACAAGACCACGTTGAAATGATTAAGCAAGCTGATTTCATTGAAGATGCATCAAGCGTTTATATCAAACGCAAAGCAGATGTAACCATTAAAGGGCTTCATTTGACGGACACTGTATTTGGTACCGACTCTTCCTATTTTTCTTTGGCTCAACATAAGCTTGAGCTCGGATCTCGCAACTTTTCACCTAGTGATATTGCTAATCGCGCACGGGTTGTCGTATTAGGCAACAAGATAGCTAAATCCCGCAAAATCAACATCGGTCAAACAATTAGAATTCAAGGTATTCCGTTCGTGGTGATTGGCATTATTAGAGCTAAGTTCAATTCATTCGAATTTGGCGATGAGCGTAATGCCATCATACCTCTCACCACGTATCTTGATTTGTGGCAAGGAAAGCCAGACAAGTTGCTGTTTAAACCTATTCAAGGAATGAATAAAACTAGCTTGCGACGCACTCTTGTCCATTTCTACGCCAAGCAGTTCAAATTTGACCCAACAGACCACGTAGCCATCTATTTTCCGGACCACAGCAGTTTCGCACAGAGATATACTCAAATTTTCCGTGTTATTCACATCTTCCTTTTTGCGAGTGGAGCGATGACTTTGGCGATTGGTGTACTCGGGGTCGCGAACATTATGTTCCTCTCTGTATCGGAACGAACGCGTGAGATCGGTGTTAGATTAGCGATTGGCGCAACACCAAAATCGATACTTAATCTGTTTATTCTGGAAGGGTTGTGCTTAGTCACTTTCGGTACCGTACTCGGTCTGATGGTCACCTTAATGGTAGTTGAGTCACTAGGTTCTATTACCCTGCCTTCTTGGCTTGGGTATCCTGTCATTACGCCAGGCTCCATCTTTTGGTCATTGATACTAACGTTGATTCTCGCATTGTTGGCATCTTACTTCCCGGCGAAGCGAGCTTCGCGCCTGACTCCTGTCATTGCTTTAAGTTCTAGGACGTAATCATGTTGCTACCAATGGGCCAAATCTTTCAAGAAATGACGGCGGAAAAATTACGACTAAGCTTGGTAATTCTTTCTGTTGCATGGGCTACCGTTTGTATTTCGTCTATGCTGGCTATCGGTGAAGGGATACGCCAAGGAGTGATGAGAACCGCGAAAAGTGGTGCTGGAAATTTGATTTACGTAGCCGGGGGAATAGCAACCGTCGACTACGGCACGTTTTATCCAGGAAAATCGCTAACTTTGAAAGTCGAAGATATCAAAGTGATTAAAGCACTACCTGATGTTAAAAACGTTGCTCCAACTGCAACTTGGGAAGACCCAATTACCGCTAATGGCCGCGTTTATTGGTTAAGTGCATTAGCCATTTCAAATGACTTTGCTTCTATTGTGGACCTGCCCGAATTAGAAACTGGACGCTGGTTAAGCCGACTCGACCACGAAAAACAACGAAAAGTGGTCGTATTGGGTTACTCGGTAGCGTCATTTTTGTTCAACCCAGAAGACGATTTCAGTTGGTTTGAACCATTAACATTACAAGCTAATCCAATTGGTAAAACGATTAAGCTTGGCAGTGAAGAGTTCACCGTGATTGGAGTCTTTAAAAAAAGCTCAGCCTGGATCGAACGGGGTTATCAATCTATTGACGAGTCTAGCTTTGTGCCGCTAACAACATGGCAGCGCTTTCATGCCAACGGAGATATTAATGGCATTAACGTAGAGCCCCAAGTTAATACAGATCGAAAAAAACTCGCGAAAACTATTCGTCAAGTTATCACTCGCAAACATGGTGCTAGCGTCAGAGATAATGAGGTGATTCAAGTTAAGGACATGTACCTAGAGCAAAAAAGCATGCAGCAGTTCTTAATTGGTCTGCAAGGCTTTCTTGGCATCATTGGTTTTATTGCCCTTGCCGTTGCAGGAGTAGGTATTGCCAACGTGATGTATGGGACCGTTAAGCGTTCAACACGAGACATTGGCGTTCGCATGGCTGTCGGCGCAACCCCCACCGCCGTTCGCTTGCACTACCTCGTCCAATCTCTGATAACAATGATGTTAGGAGGTGTACTAGGTTTGGGAGCGACGTATGTACTTGTTTCATCAATCAGTACTATCGATTTAATTGGTATAGATATCTATGAGCAACTTGGTAAACCTGCGCCCGAGTTATCTTGGTTAGTCGTCACAATCGTTATTACTTGCTTGGTAGTAATTGGTGTGGCATCCGCTTGGCTACCAGCCAACTTCGCAGCAAAAGTGAGCCCCCAGGAGGCACTACTACGTGAGTATTAATAACAGTATCAGCGAACGTCGCTCCAACCTACCGCTTGTTGTGCTAAACAATGTTTGTAAATACTACTCAAATGGTGAGTCAGAGGTCCGTGCGTTGGATAATATCAACTTAACCATTCACCAAGGCGAGTTTCTATCTATTCTTGGGCCATCAGGGTCGGGAAAGTCAACCTTGATGAATGTGCTCGGTTGCCTAGATAAACCAAGTTCCGGCGAATACCACCTTGCCGGCCAAAATGTCGCTAGTTTACATACTGATCAGCTCGCAGATATTCGCAACCGAAATATAGGTTTTGTATTCCAGAGTTTTAACTTACTGGAATATGCGACTGCGTTGGATAATGTGACGCTACCTTTAGTCTATTCCGGAATTAGAGCCAATGAACGTCGTGAACGAGCAGCTAGATTACTGGAGCAAGTCGGGTTAGGAGATCGTTTTGACCACAAACCAAATCAACTCTCCGGCGGTCAAAAACAAAGGGTAGCGATTGCCAGAGCACTTGTTAACGCCCCTCAGTTCATCTTAGCTGACGAACCCACCGGCGCACTTGATTCAAAATCAGGGGCAGAAATAGAAGCTATTTTTAGCCAACTTCATGCCGAAGGCAGAACAATAATCATTGTGACCCACAATAAGGCCTTAGCAGCACTAACTAAACGCATCATCACGATTCATGATGGCCAAGTAACATCAGACAGATGTGCTTGATTAGGTTTCTCGCGCTAGCACTATTAGAGGCGCCCTCACTTAGAGTGTTGCCCTTATTTTATTTTCCAATGCCACATTCACTTCATCTGTAGTGGCATAGTTAATTTGGCCACCTGATTAGAGGTGTTAAGATGCACCTCATCTACATTAGGTGACACCATGACAAAACGTACAAGAAGAACCTTTAACCCTGAATTTAAACTCGAAGCAGCCCAACTTGTAGTTGAACAG
>NZ_SATR01000051.1 GCF_004551525.1 Vibrio ouci
GCTCCCGACAAGATAGTTTCTTGTCTTCATTACATTGTCAGAGCCGCTACTTAATTCAGGCTCTTAGGCTCATCTGGTGATACAGATGGTCCATTCTTAACGCGATGGACAGCGCTGCATACGACCTCATGTCGCACGCCCCAAAATCGTTTAGAGCCAATACTCTGTGCTATAGAGGCTCCATGTGTTTTACCCTACTAAAAGTAATTCCTTTATTCCCCATAAATCCTAAAAATATGCTATCTGTTTGACATGAGCATCAGTTGCGCATATTTGATTGTGCTAGCATCCAAAAAATTCAGCATTAGACCACTTTAAAGGAGAAACCATTGGCTAGACGAGGTAGTGGTTTACGAACGGCTATAAAGGTTGTTAAAGCAATAGATAGAGCTAACAAACAAGCTGCTCGTGAATCCCAGCGTAGGCAAAAAGCTCGTGAGCGAGCGCATGCTCAGGCACTAAGAGAGCACGAAAGAGAAGTGCGAGAAGCTCAGCGCGAATTACAGAGACAATCGAGACTAAATAAGTCAGCAGCAAAACAAGCTTTTAAAGATGCTGTAGCTAACGCCGCAGAAGAATATCAGGAGCGATGTGAAGAGCGAGCTGCTCTTAGGAAGCAATTCATACAAGAGGTTCTAAAGTAATCAATGGATAATAATTTACTGATGTTGGCAGGCTTATCATTAGTAGCTGTCGTATTAACTTATATTCTAACAAAACGCTCAGCAGATAAGAAAATCGAGCAATATAAGTCACTAGATGAAGCGCTAACAAAAACAAAAGAGGAATATGACTCAGCGTGTATAAGCCGAGATACAATAATTTCTGCCAATGAAACCGCAAAGCGCGAGCTAAATAAACTCAATGAGGAAACTGCCGAACTTCAAGCTTTGAAAGGGCAAGATGATGCACTAAAACAGAGCATTCAAGAACAGCAAGTGATCTTAGAAACGACTAAATCAACATTAGATGAACTCAACTCAAACATTGAAAAAGTTGAGCTTGACCTAGAAGAGTTAATGGGTGATCTCGACTTATATTCAAGGCTTGATGAATACACTGCTCATGGTCATTTTGAAATGCCGCAGTACCTTTACGAAACATCTACTCGATTCGCGGAAGAGATCAAGGACGTTAGGCAGCAACAAAAAGACATGATCAAAGATAAAACAGCGATCACTTTCCCAGAGTCTACGGTTATATCAAACGACAAAACCTTCAATAATAAAATTCTAAATGGCCAAGTTAAGCTCATGCTTACTGCTTTTAATATTGAATGTGACCTTCTTATCGGCAAGGTATCGCCGAGTTCGTTTGGGCGTACTCTCGAACGTATAGAAAAACTTGCCAATACACTAGAGAAGTCAGCAGCGACCTTAGAGTGCGGATTTGATATAGATTATATCAAACTTAAGTTCGAGGAGTGTAAGCTTCAATACCAATACACACTTAAAAAGCAAGAAGAAGTCGTTGAACAGAAGCTTATTAAAGAGCAGATCCGTGAAGAACAGCGAGCTATTAAAGAGTTTGAGAAAGCGATTGCTGATGCCGAAAAAGAAGAAAAAATGTACCGCAATCTTCTTGAGAAAGCGCAGAGAGAACTGGCTAAGGCTACTGAGCAGGATCGTTCTGAAATGGAGCAACGTATAGCAATCCTTGAACAGCAACTCGCTGAAGCAGAAGCCAAAGAAGAACGAGCTAAGAGTATGGCGGAACAAACCCGTAAGGGACATGTTTACGTCATCAGTAATATTGGTTCGTTTGGTGAGGATGTTTACAAGATCGGGCTTACTCGCCGCCTAGAGCCAATGGACAGGGTTAAAGAACTAGGCGATGCAAGTGTACCATTCCCATTTGACGTACATGCCATGATTTACACCGATGATGCTCCAGCTCTTGAAGCAGCACTACACCGCGAATTCAATTCTAAACGTGTAAACGCTGTTAATCTTCGCAAAGAGTTCTTTAACGTCGACCTAACATCTATCCAAGAAGCCGTAGAAAAGATAGCTGGAATAGAAGCCGAATTTAAAATGACTGCTTTGGCTGAGGATTACTATGAAAGCTTGAGATTAAGTGAAGCAGCATAATGTAAAAATGTACTGAGCTAGCTGCTGTAGCTAGCTCAATTCTGCCCCATTCTGATTTATCCCTAGATTTTTGACTAGCTACATATGGCGGTTATTGACCTACTTATTCTAATAGCTAATTATGTGTTTGATAGCTGCTGTTACAGTCTTGTATATTTTGGAGGTCAAATGGATGTTCTCATAGAGCAAGAGATTGAATTACACCAATATGAAACTCGCCAAAATAAAACGGATATTGAACGTTTAATCCATCCTAGTTTTTCTGAAATAGGTAAGTCTGGGAATTCTTATGACTTTGCTTCTATCATCAAAATGATGGCAACAGAAAAGTCTTCAAACACCCGAGTTCATTCACAGAAATATGAATGTATCCAACTTGAGCCGTCGGTTCAGCTACTAAAGTACGAGTCAGCTTTGGTAAATGAGTGTGGAGAAATCAGTAACTATGCTAAACGTTGTTCCATTTGGGCTTTCACCGGTATTTGCTGGCAATTGAAGTACCATCAAGGTACGCCTTGCTCTCCCTTCGAACTAGAGCCGATACAAACCTTGTCCGCTAGTACCAACTAACATGAGTTTGCCCCTTTTCTTGTTATATCAAGCTAACACCACACTTCATCCCCGTGTTAATTGACTTGTTTTTTCTTATGCCAGTAGAGTAGCCAGATAGTCATCGAATTAGCTAAAACTACCTATTTACATGCAGGGTCGCATATGTTTCATTCAAATGCTAATAACCTACAAACACTGAACTCCGAGGTTTTGAGCTTCCTGCGGCAGTTTCAAAGTAATCCTTTTCGATATTTGTTTGAATCAGACATACAAGGCGAGCTTTTTACTCGACTTCGTCATGCTATTCCAGACGTCTTAAGGATCGCTGGAGGCGGTAACCCTCTGAATGAATATGATATTTCTATCGTTAATTCTGAGTACCTAAGTCGGCTAGATATTGCTCTCCTTGATGTTGAAAAGGCTCCGTTTCATCCTGTGCGTAATCACAAAGGCTTTGATGTCCATCTATACGACTGCCCTGTATTTGTTGGAATAGAAATTAAGTTCCGAAAATTGGGGGATAACATGGGACTACAATCGTGTTTGAGAGATACGGCAAAGTTGCGGAATCTTAGTATTCCGACTCCTGTTATTCTGGGGTTCATTCAAGCAGAATCTGACGTTAGATCATTCTTTAAAAATGCGCCTGAGAATGTTCATTTTAGGGAAGTTAATATCGATGCTGCTTTAGGGGTAATTAACATTATTAGCCCCAAGAGACGGTGGATTGTTACTGAGAACACAATTGATTGCGGCTGAAGATAGCGGCTGAAACGTAAGACGATTGTGCCCCAAAATGAGTTGCGTCTCTGAATCGAAGCCTACACTAGAGGTTTGTTTTACTTAGTTTATCTAACCAGTCAATTTTTCAGTAAAAAGCGTCAATAAAGCCGGTTGCTATTCAGTCAACACAGAAGTACATAGAATCATGCTATTGTAGAATACCTAAGCTGAATTAGATGGTTATATGTGTATGGCTAAGACTAAATGGAAAAACTCTGACACTGCAAAGGAACTGATAGGAAGGCTATCGCACCTTCAGGTTAAAGATGGAGAATCATTTAACTGGTGTCATGGAAACCAAGCGTACAAATCGAAGTTCGAAGGCCCCGATTTTGAGACGTATATGTTATTGCTAGAGGAACAAGTTTGCTTTAATGACCATATCCCCGAAAGCCTTCGAACCAAATTCATGAGCCAAGCAGTATTTCACGCTGCTGATAATAAAAAGCTTAATATTGGTTATATCTCCGAACAGATTCGAAAGTTACAACAGGAATATATTTCTCAACCAGAGCAGAGCTATACACTCATAACTAAGATCTCTCTGAGTGGTATTAAGTCAAAAGTGAATGTTCAGACACCACATTCTAAGATTGTTATTTCGAAATACTTTCCTAAGACGTTCAAAAGTCACTACGACTTTAGCTTCATAGAGAATAACTGCGCGAAGATAAATTGTTCAGCTTATTCTTGGACGACGGTAACGGTCAAAGCTAGATGTGAGAACTCAGCCGCTTCGAAAGCATTATCAGAGCTAAGCTTTTACCTAGGTGTTATCAATCTTTTCTACAATTATGGCCAAGATAGAAGATCGTTCGGTACGAGATACGAACCAGTAAACAAGTTACGTCGCTTCAAATATCATATGCTGCATTTAACTACTGGTGAACGGGCATCTAAATTGTATTGGTATGAGTCAGACTTTGTTGACTACGGCAGATCCATTCACTATGCGACAGATGTATTTCAAGTGAAAAACAAGATGTTCCGCTCATTTCTCAAAGACATACAGGCCGTAAATAGATATCCCTTTTATAGAACTGTGTTCAACCGATATGTCGATGCTCTTGAATCTAGTGATATGAACAAGTCTTTTAGGAGCCTTTGGGCTTTACTGGAAACTTTAACATTTACAGGAAAGGACAACTATAGTGTCACCATTCATAGAACTGTTGCACTCTTTAAAGATAAATTCTTAGCTAAACAGAAGCTGGAACTTTTACGAGAGCGTCGAAACATGGCAATTCATAGTGATACCCAGTTTAATGACGCTGAGAGTATGACATATATGCTTATGGGCATAGTAAACGGATATCTAATGTGCATGTTAGATGTTATGAAACTTGCCACTTGTGATAAGCAAATTAAAGATATATTAGATTTACCTTATGATGTCCATAAACTGAATGAAGCCGAGCAGTTAACAAAAGGCAAGCTTGAAAATATCACCATCTTTAAGAAACTGGCTGGTCATAGCTAGATAGTTGACACGTTACAAGTAAGGATAAAGTTAACATACTAATATGAAGATGTTTTTTGGTATGCTTTCATCTCTAAGTCGGACATATCCAGAATTGTTACAGTTGGCACTTTCAAGCTCGAAAGTGTCGAGTAGACGACACCTGTTACCAAGTGTCGTCCCTCTAAGAACCCAGCGTGCAACTTTCACCGCACTAGGCTCAAGCCTTCACGAAGGCACCGATTGGCACCCAGCAACTCATAAAGCAGCGAGAGCAGGCTCATGCCAAGAGTTACGGCATTGCTTCTTTGATTTTCTCTTAGCCAAGTATTCTTGGTATTGAGGATCAAAAGGCGTAGCGGCACTCCTGATTTTTACATGTCTCTCTATTGGCACCTTAGCTATTTGAAACAGATTGAACTGACAATCCATATCCATGATCTTCTGCCAACCGTGAAATTGCCATTGACCTTGACGGTTGATGAAGTATTTAAGCGCGATCCAAGTTCTGGATTTGGTTGGATGACGCCTTCTAGCCCAGTGCCATAACGTATGGAATAGCTTGTGACCTACATATCCGAATACCTGTTTCGCAACGCAGTGTCGATAGTAATTCGACCAGCCCCTGAGTTTCGGATTTATCAACTTGATTAAATCGTTGACGGGGATGGTTGCGTGCTTTTTGATGAGTTCGCGCAAATTACTTAGGAACAGTAGCGTGTTGGATTTACTCGGCTTAATGAGTAACTTCCCTTTGTACTTCCTGTGATTAAAACCTAGGAAATCAAAACCACGGCTGATATGGGTAATGTGCGTTTTCTCTTCGGAGAGTGTTAAGCCTCTATCTGCTAAGAAATCAGCAATCAACGGTTTGATATCGTTCTCCAGCACTTCCTTTGAAGCACAGGTGACGACGAAATCGTCGGCGTATCCAATAAAGTTGGCTCTAGCACCCTTTTTGAGTGCAGTAGACTTTATGCGTTGCTCAAGTCCTGCAAGAGTCATTAGCATCAAGGTCGGGGATATGACCCCTCCTTGTGGTGTTCCCTCGTAAGTACGGTAGAACAGCCCTTTATCCATAAAACCAGACTTTAACCATTGTTCCAACATGCGTTTATCTACGGCAATGTTATTCATAAGCCATTGATGCCCGATCTTGTCGAAACAGGCTTTGATGTCTCCCTCAAGAACCCATTGTGCGGATTTCTTTAGCGCCAGACACTTGAAGCACTGTGCGACTGCATCGGCAGTGCTGCGGTTTGGTCTAAATCCATAGCTGTTAGGGTCGGCAAGTGTTTCTGATACTGGCTCCAGAGCAAGAAGATGAAGCGCTTGCTGCGCTCTATCGACCATGCAGGGGATACCCAGTGGTCTGAGCTTGCCGTTTTTCTTGGGGATGTAGATACGCTTGAGCGGTTTGGCTTGATAAGCTTTTCTGCTCAATTGATTGACTGCTTTCATGCGGCGCGTATCTGTATTCCAGATAACGCCGTCAATTCCAGGCGTTTTACTGCCTTTATTTTGTGATACCCGCTTAACAGCAAGAAGTTTTGCTGAGCGCGAGTGAGTCAGTATCCACTGCAACGCTTTCGCTTTGCCGTGTTTACCATCTCTCGTTGCCTTTGCAATACGCATCTGAAGCTTTAAAACCCGCGCTTCTACAGCTTTCCAGTTTATGGATTGCCATTGAGCACTGTCAGGAGAGGCACTAATCTCTTTTGAAATCATCATTTGCGTTTCTCCTTGAATAAAGTTCTTCAAATTCTCTTGCAACGAAAGACCAGTCGGAAGTCAGCTCACTTTCGTGATCAGATATGAATCTGTATCTGCATCGTTACAATGCAGCCTTCGCTTTTTCCAACATCCTCTACCTGCATCACTATCGGTCGCAGAGACTTTCCCAGAGGGAGTGATACAGGCTTACCGTGTTCCGTATGTTACGCAATGTCAGGGTAGATGCCCGCTATGGTGCGGAGAGTTCAACGATCACGAAAGAGCATGGGGCAATCTCTTTCCGACTCTCATGCCTTTTGGCAACAGCGTATAAACCACTTCCGCTGCTTCATCACATGACGCACCTTGAACGGATTCACTTATGTTCATCATACTGATTCCCTAGCACTCACCCGATTTATGTGGTTATCAGGAGGACCGTCCTCTCACGATTTAGATCCCGATTGGAAAATACCAACCTTCGTTACATTGTCAGACTCGCTACTTTATTCAGAGTCCTAGGTTCATCTGGTGATACAGATGGTTCACTCTTTGAGCGGTGAACAGCGCTTCATACGACCTCACGTCGCACGCCCCATTCCAAGCTAGCGCGCTTATCCGTCTCAAGCTCTGTATGGGGCTTTGACCTACTTTTTCTTATCAGTGCAGTGTCAGCGTACCAAGTAGTACAAGCCTACATAGCCGCTTAAGGCTTTCTCAATCGGCTTGATACAAGTATAAATCGAGCCTGTGATTTATAATCATGCTTCACGATTCTGGATTAAATACTGTCAAAAAATATTTGTAATCATTACTATACTTTTTATTACTTGGGTCTAATCCAACTGCTCTGGAGAAAAAGAAATTAGCGTCTTTAAATTTTCCAACCCTTACGAGAAGACAGGCATAGCTATATATATTACTCGAATGCGTCGGATTTATTAGAATAGATTCAAGATACATACTTTCAGCTTCATCATACCTTTTCAGTTCTGCCAGTAGATAGGCATAGTTACCTAAATTATTGACATGCTTGGGGTTTATCTTTAACGCTTGAATCAGTAATTCTTCAGCCTTAAGAAACTCACCTTGATTAACTAAGTGATTAGCATAGTTACCTAAATAGTTAGGGTTATTCCTACTTAAATGCATTGATTTCTTTAAGTAATCAACCCCTCTCTCTGCATGCCCATTATTAAAAAGAAACGCAGAATATGCATTAATTAATTCATGATACTTTGGGTTTTTATCTATTGCTTCAAGATAAAGCATATCCTGCTCGTTTACGTTATCAACCCCATTAATGAAAAGTATAATTTCTTCTGAGCTTCTATATTCAAAATCAAAATTTCGTTCTGATTCGGCACGCGAACTAATGAAACCTGAGTCAATTTCTAAAAACAACTCTCGTATCAAATTAAAACTCTTAAAGCTTTCTGATAAATCAGTGTCTGATATGCATTTTTCCTTTCCATGTATCAATTTATTTCTTAGCTTGTCATTTCGTACTTTGCTTACATATTTATTTAATTTTCTTTTCTTGCTTCCTTTAATGTCGCATATATTGGATAATTCTTTTATCTGCGCGAATACACTAGGAGCCATAGCCGGTCTTTTTTCATCGCTACCTAGTTCTTCAGAATACTTTGAATATAATTTACATGAGTTACATGCTGATTCTCCAGATAAAAATCTTTCCGTGGTTTTTAAAAGGTCAAATTTTGATGAAAATCTCAATAGATAAAACTCAATCATTGCCTCTAATGAAGCATTGAGTAGATAAAATGATGGGGTGTTATTTGATCTACCTTTTTCAATTAGTGCATCAGCAAGTATTTCCTCGTAAAGGTTTGTAGAAAAAGCATTATCATTCAATATTAACGATTGCTTCTCAAGTTCGACTTTATTATGAGATAAGATATCTGCCGCTGAACTACATCCAAACCCCCATATAATACTGTGAGCAAATTTAGTACCTTCACCATTATACTGTACAATTGGAAGTGCGTTTATATCTGACTGATTAATTAGTCTTATATTTATTTTATCGTGTATTAATATTGACTTCCTAATTATATCATTGGTCGCAGAGATAAATAAATCTAAGTTGCTATCATTTTTTTCAAGGCTAGATGCTCCTTCCCAAAAGGCATTGGTTGATGTAAATCCTTTCACTGTAAATTTAATAATACTAAAGTACCTGTCTCCAAAATCAGAAGTGACAGTATCTTTTTTATTTGTATTTATCTGTACCTTTTTTATATTATATTGATTGTCATTGAGTGAAATAATAGAATCTTTAAATGGCAAGGAAAATGGAAGCTCCAGTTCCACGGTATAATAAGGGAAAATTCCATCATCAATATCATCGGCAATTTTAATAACTTCAACAGCATAGTTATGAATCTCATCATCTATCTGTTTTTTAGTTACCAAAGCATCCATTAAAGATCTAGCATTAGTTAGTTCACTCTTATCTATTTTACCTTGTATGTATAGATGTATGGCTGAGGCAACATTAAAGGCTGCAAACTGATAGAAGAACTTACTATTTGGATATGGTTCAAAGTTAGAGTTCAAATTATAAATAGATAAATAGAACTTAAATAAAGTAAAATAATCTTGATATAGATACTCTTTGTTTGCTGCACTCAATGCTCTCGTAATCGCCCTAATTTCTTTTTCCGTTATCAGTGACTTTTTACCTATAGAAGTAAGTAGTTCTATTCCAAGCTTAACCGTTTCACTAAACTTTCTTTTATCATAAAGACAAAAAATATCATCAATTTCATTCATTTGAGATTGTTCCTAGCTAACTATGACGGCTACTTAAGTTGTCTAAGATGATTCACCATCTATGTAGTAAGCACATTGTATGATTAGATATCGTGAGTCAATCGAGGGCTTTATAAAGTTTTGAATATAAGATCTAGCGCATATTGAACTTAGTATTACAGGCCGATCAATTCTGTGTTGTTTGTAGTGGATAAGTAAAATTGGCCGTTACTTTGTAGTTAATTAGCATGTTTGGCATAGAATAAGTTATCTGAAAGTTTGGTTCCTGCTGTTCATCGAAACTCACTTTTGTCCAGAAGCTTCATAGTTGGCACTTCGTAACTCATGTGATCACCTATAGCATTGTGATCAACAAGTGAAGTTGTCGTTAATTCTGTATAGTCGTATTGGATTACTCTCGCCTCCTAATTTATTGTTTATTTATCTTTTAGGCTGGGCGACTTTTCGAATAAAAGTGGCCCTGACTTGCTCTTGGTATGGAAAAATTTTATCGTAGTGTGGTTGTTTTACACCCCAACCCCTTTTCAATAGGGGCTCAAATCCCTGACGGTGTAAGACTTTAGGCAAAGATAAAGCTTTGATATTGAATTCAAAAAATGGCCCTGCATTTTCAATTCTTCACCACACACCTCTCGCCAATTCCGAAGGCCTTGCCAGATGCCCAGGTTAAGGCCCTGTCCATGAACTCATTGTACAAGTAATGATTGGATGCGCTTCTTCAAAACGGTCACGCTAGGAGTCATTGCAGTCTGCGATGGCATCAGCATAGTTTCGTTTGATTAAAGAGCCTCTCGTGTGAGGCTTTTCATGTCAATGTTACTCGTTTGTCCTTACCGGCAGACAGTGATCATGAATCGAGTCGTGTTATTTTTCGTTCTGTTTTTAATTGTTATTAAATGCACTGAGCAACATCCGCTGATGCGAAGAGGCGAGCTCTGATGATACACTGGCGTTTTCTCTCTCATGCAAAGAGAGGTGGTGGACAGTTCAACAAGCCCAGAGGATTGGAATGATTGCATTTGCCAGTGAGCCCTACCAGTTATGACCGGGCGCAGAGAGCAACATAAAATGCGGGTACGCCATGCCCTGTTGGATGCTGCCTACACGCTGTTTGTCTCGCAAGGCTTTGATGACACTCGGATCGAAGACATTGCTGAGCGCGTCAATGTGTCCAGTCGCACCTTCTTTCGATATTTTGCCTGCAAAGAAGATCTTATCCTCGATTACTACGACATCGAGCAAAAAGAAATCCTGCTCGCGTTGGCGTCACGGCCAGTGAGCGAACCCATCCATACGGCGATCCGCCTGGCGGCAGTCGAGGTGACACGAGGGTGTGAAGAGGGCAGTTATGGGATCGACCCGAAGCGCTTTATCACGCTGCGTGATCTGATCCACCAGCATCCCGGCGTCTGTGCCCGAATACGGTCTCGTTCAGAGGCGCATCATCAGGCGCTATGCGATGTCATTGCCGCTAGGATGAAGGTCTCGGCGATGGATGACATTCGTCCCCGTGTCTTTGCCGCCAGCATTGTGTGGGCGTATGGCACCGCGTACGATGTCTGGACATCGGGCTCGTTTCCTAACCGGCCCTATTACGACGTCCTCAATGATGTCTTTGTGGTGTTGGAAAACAAACCCAGTTAAAAGAACCACATCTCGATGATTGCCTTCACAGGCAAGGCCGCCACGCGCCTGCGTTTAGCCACCAAGCTCGCTCTAGCAAGCGAAAACCAGGCCTTTCCGCCGTGCACCACACTCTCTTTCATGACATGACTTTCTCATCTCGATAAGCGCGGTTTCTCGGTGGCCTTCCCGCCGAGACATTAACTCTCCGTTGGTCAATCGATCTAGAATAACGCTTTTATTCTTCGTTTAAGTCTTTAATAAATATAAATAAAAATTAAATATCCTGCTATGTGATGAACGGGACAAATTGGCATTTTAAGGTGTTGAATTCCCTTGGAACTCGTCCGTGAGCTCGGTAGTTTTTGCACTGTTCACAAAGTGTCACTGACTGACACTTTTCATTGCCAAGACAGAAAAGGAACGTCACGATGGGTATTCCCTCCATTGCATCTTACGCATTTCCCGACGCCAATGAACGACCAGTCAACCAGGTTGGCTGGTCACTCGATTCCCGTCGAGCGATGCTGTTAGTACACGATATGCAAAACTATTTTGTCGCCCCGTTTTCCGCCGATGTGCGCAAACGGTTGACGGAGAACATTAATCACCTTATCCAGTATGCGCGTCAACACGCCATTCCCATCTGTTTCAGTGCGCAGCCAGGCTCGATGACTCCGACGCAAAGGGGGCTGCTCCACGATTTTTGGGGAGAGGGAATGCGCAGCGATCCTGTCGACACCACGATTGTGTCGCCCCTCTCAGTGACCGAACAAGACTGGCACGTCGTCAAGTGGCGCTACAGTGCATTTCAGAGAACCAATCTAGCGGAGATGATGGCGCAAACCCAGCGGGATCAATTGATCCTTTGCGGCGTTTACGCCCATGTCGGCGTATTGATGACGGCGGTCGAGGCCTTTTCCCACGACATCCAACCTTTCATGGTGGCCGATGCTATGGCCGATTTTAACCGTGAGCATCATCTCGCGGCGCTCGATTATGGCGCTCGAAATTGCGCGGTGGTCACCATGACACAAGAGGTCATCGGGGGAGCTCAATGATGCGAATAGAGAGGTTTGAAACGCTCTTAAATACACACGCTCAGCCCTTTGCCATGATCCAGCGCTCGACGGGAGGCCCCTCGGCTCAATCGGCTCTGGGCACAGCCAATGCCATCGATGTGATGACTGGGCCAATCTCAACGTTAACTCAGCTTGCTGATATGGATAAAGTAAAGATGCGCTCTGATGGCGGGCCCTGCCAGCAATTGGTGGTGGTGCCTTATCGACAGATCAGGGAAAAAGGGTTCGAGTATATTGATGACCATACGCCCTTGTTATCAATGACGATCACTGACCACCAGACCATGCCCGCGCATGAGTTGGTGGCGGCTTTGCCCAATGACGTTATCACGATCAACGATCCGCGTTTTGATCTGGAGGATGAGGCCTATCAGCGCCTTGTGGCGACCATCCTTGACGATGAGATAGCGATGGGCGCTGGGGCCAATTTTGTCTTAAAGCGTGAGTTCCAGTGCCAGATTGAAGGATTCAACCGCCGAAAGGCCTTGTCGCTGTTTCGACACCTTGTGGAGAACGAATCGGGTGCGTATTGGACCTACCTTATTTTTACCGGGGAGCAATATCTGATCGGGGCCACCCCAGAGCAACATATCACGTTAAACGACGGTTACGCTGCGATGAACCCGATCAGTGGCACCTATCGTTATCCGCCGAGTGGACCGCAGCGATCGGGGTTGGAGCGATTTCTAACCGATCAAAAGGAAATCGATGAACTGTTTATGGTCGTTGATGAAGAGCTCAAGATGATGTCGAGCGTCTGCGGTGAGGGCGCCGCCGTGAGCGGGCCTTATATTAAGGCGATGTCGAAACTCGCTCATACCGAATATATGATCAGGGGACGAAGCGTCCTCACACCGTCAGCGATCCTTAGGCAGACACTGTTTGCGCCGACCATTACGGGGAGCCCACTGGAAAATGCCTGCCGAGTGATCAAAAAGTACGAGCCACAGGGACGAGGCTATTACAGTGGTCTCATCGCGCTGATTGGCAAAGATGGCGCCAATCGCGATACCTTAGATTCCGCCATCGTGATCCGTAGCGCGGAGATCCGTCTTAATGGAGATCTCAGACTGGGGGTGGGCAGCACACTCGTTCGTCATTCCGTGCCACAGCAAGAAGCGGCGGAAAGCCGCGCGAAAGCGCAGGGCTTTTTATCGGCGATCCATGCGTCCCTCCCAACAAAGGCGCGCCGCAGCGGTACGGACACGACGCTGTTTACCCAGCCTGACATGCTGAAAACATTGCGGTCGAGAAATCAGAGTCTTTCGCAATTTTGGCTGGCGCAGCCACAGCCTCATGAATGCGTCCAACCGACCTCAGGCGGATACCGCGTCTTGGTCCTCGATGCCGAAGATACCTTTACGGCGATGATCGCTCATCAGCTTAGGGCGTTACGATGCCACGTTACGGTCAAAGCGTGCACCGAAGAGTTTGACACGGATGACCATGACTTGGTCGTGCTTGGCCCAGGGCCGGGCGCGCCGGACGTGTTGGCCGACGCCCGGGTACAGGCCATCAATCGTACGCTCAATCGTCTTCTCGCCAGCAAGAAACCGTTTATTGCCGTTTGCCTGAGCCATCAGGTGCTATGCATGAATCTGGGTTTTGAGATCAGGCGACGCACGCACCCTAATCAGGGACTACAGCTGCCGATTGATTGGTTTGGTCAAACGGAAAAGGTCGGTTTCTACAACGCGTTCTCCGCGTACGTTCCACAAGATCATCGAGAGCGCTTTTTTTGCCGGGACATTCGCATCAGTCACGATCATCAATCTCGTGAAATTCATGCACTTCGTGGCGCGCATTTCGCGTCCTTTCAATTTCATCCGGAGTCCATTCTCACTCAGCGTGGCCTGGAGATCTGGCAAGACACTTTGCAGTGGCTTGTCGACTGTGACGACGGTTTGTCGGTTACCCACCATGCCGTTGCTTAACTTACCTACAATCGGAGATGATTCTCAATGGATAACATAGAACAAAACTACGACCGCGCGGGTCGGCAAGCCTGGCTTGGGCTGCTGATGGTGCTCGGTCCTGTGGGCCTCGTGGCAATGGATGGGTCGGTGCTGTACCTCGCCATGCCAAAAATCACGGCAGCCTTGATGCCCACGGCAGATCAGGCGTTATGGATCCTCGATATTTATGGTTTTATTGTCGGTTCGCTGTTGGTGGCCTTCGGTAACATTGGCGATCGATTTGGTCGACTGAAACTGATGATGGGCGGCGCGCTGGTGTTCGGCATCGGCTCCGTCGGGGCCTCGTACGCCACGTCCCCGGAACTATTAATTGGCTTTAGGGCATTGATGGGGCTAGGGGGCGCAACGTTACTCCCGTCAGGGCTAGCGATTGTCAGTGAACTCTTCCCTAACCCGAAACAGCGCGCTCAGGCGATTGGGATCTTTGCGGCAACCTTTGCTGGCGGGTTCGCGGTAGGCCCGCTGATTGGTGGGATGTTACTGTCGAAGTTCGCATGGGGCGTGGTCTTTTTGATCAACATCCCGGTCATCATTGCCTTTATGCTGTTTGCGCCAGTGGTGCTCAAAGAGGTGAGAAACTCTGGGGGCGGACGTATTGACCTGCTTAGCCTTCTGCTCTCGTTTATTGGCCTGCTGTTTTTCACCTACTCAATCAAAACGGCCGCCGCGGAGGGGGTCTCTTTCGAGCAACTGTGGCCGGGAGCGGTGGGTCTGCTGGCGTTGATTTGGTTTATTGTTCGCCAAAAAGGGCTCAGCGATCCTCTGCTCGATTTGTCCTTGTTCAACGATCGTGTGTTTACCGTCGCCATACTGACCGGCTTACTCTCACTGGTTGTGTGGTCGGCGACGGGCTATCTGTCTGGCATCTACCTCCAGTCCGTCCTCGGACTGTCGGTGTTCAACGCGGCGCTGGTCACCATTCCGGGAGCGTTGGTGCTAACGGTGACGTGTGTGACCACCAATAAAATTGTTGAGCGTACCGGGCGAAAATACGGCTTGGTATTGACCCACTTTCTGATCAGCATTGGCTCGTTCATCCTGCTGTTTACCACCACTGACCATGGCGTGGCGTTGTTTATTGCCGCCACTATCATTGCCGGGGTAGGGTATGGCCTGTCGTTCAGCCTGGTGGCCGACATTGCGGTGTCTGCGGCTCCTTCTGAGCGAGCCGGCGCGGCGGCGGCGATTGCAGAAACCAGTAATGAGATCGGTAACGCCCTCGGGATCACGGTGCTGGGTTCGCTGGCCGCGATGTCGTTTCGCCTAACGGGGCCTGGGATCTCGGGCACTTTGAATGAAACTCTTATGGTTCCAGCGATCGGGGCCGACACCATTGCCCTTGCCCAGACGGCTTATCTGGATGGCATGCACTTGGCCCTCGGAGTCGCCGGGACCATGACCTTGTTGGTTGGCCTTCTCGCCATGGCCTGGGTGCCCAAAACGCTGACTGAATAATCCTCTTTATTTAACGACACTGGCCTGAATGACGCGTGACGTCTTTAGGCCATCATGCTTGGAGAACTTCCGAATGCAACTGGAACAACGAGTGCGTTTAGTGATGCAAGAGCACGCCGATAGGCCTGCCATCGCTGAGCGCCGACCTTTATCTATTTCCGGGGACCCGGCGCGTGTGCCCGAGTATACCGAGACCACCTACCAACAACTGTGGGCTGAGGCAGAGGCGATTGCCGCGGCGCTGTATTTTGAACGCGATTGCTCCATTGCCTGTCAAGATAGAATTGCCTTTCTGTCTTTCACCAGTGGCGCTTATGCAAGGCTCGATCTGGCCTGTATCCGACTAGGGGCGGTCTCGGTGCACTTGCAAACCAGTGCGGTCACCGAGCAACTTGCCGACATCCTTGCAGAGACCCAATGCTGCGCGCTTGCGGTGAGCCATGAGTACCTCGACACGGCGTTGGATCTCTTATCCCATGATAACAACCTTACCACGCTTATTTTGCTGGATCATAATGGCCTCGACCCCACGCATCAGCAGCACTTAACGCAGGTGGAGATCGCCCTTGAGATCGCGTTCCCGGCCATCACATTGGTGCGGCTTGATACGCTAATCCAATATGGCCGTCCTCAACGCTCTTCGCTGCCTGAGACGGAGCAGGACGAAGAGGCATTGTCGATGCTGATCTACACCTCCGGCAGTACCGGTACCCCGAAAGGCGCAATGTATACCAACAAATTGGCGGCCAACATGTGGGGCGGCCATTGGTCGGAACTGTTTTCCGATCAAGCCACCTCGACCTTTCATTACATGCCGATGAGTCATGTTGCGGGGCATTCATCTTTGAAAAATACCTTCAGCCGCGGTGGTCTTTGTTACTTTGCCTCGCAAAGCAATCTGGCCAGTTTTTTTGACGACATTCGGTTAGCCAGACCGACGGAGCTGTCATTGGTGCCACGTGTGTGTGAGATGATCCATCAGAAATATTTGTCCGAACTGCGCGTCAAGCAACGCACCGAAGAGGGGACCGTATCGCAATACAAGCAGCGGCTTCGGCACGAATTCCAGACGCAAGTGTTCGGTGGGCAGGTTCATTGGATAGGGTGCGGCTCTGCACCTCTGTCGGAACAGATGATTGCGTTTATCGAGTGGTTGTTCGAATTGGAGCTCAATATCATTTACGGCTCCACCGAAGCGGGTGCGGTGGCCGTGTCGGAACGACTACTGATGCCGCCAGTCAGCGATTACAAACTCGTCGATGCACCTGAGCTTGGGTATTCTAAGCGTGACACGCCGTATCCACGGGGGGAACTGCTGTTGAAAACGGCCTCGGTGATCCCCGGGTATTTTAATCATCCTGTGCTCAGTCAGGCGCTGTTCTCGGAAGATGGCTATTACAAAACGGGCGATATTTTTGAAGATCTGGGTCAGGGGAAGGTTCGATACGTCGACAGGCGCAGCAACGTCTTGAAGTTATCTCAGGGCGAGTTTGTCACGACCGCAAAACTGGAGGCCATTTACGTCGCGAGTCCGTTGGTTCGGCAAATTTATGTCTACGGCGACAGTCAGCGCTCCAGCCTGCTGGCCGTCGTCGTCCCGACGGCGTCGCTAATGGATAAATACGCGCATCAAATGCGGACCTTGGAAAGGTTGATCATGGAGTCGCTGCGGGGGATTGCGAAAGAGAATGCGCTGCAACGCTATGAGATCCCAAGAGGAGTGCTCATCGAACCACAACCCTTCACCAACGCAAATGGGCTGCTGTCGGATCATGGCAAGGCGTTGTTACCAAGGCTCAGGGCAAAATATCAGCCGCAACTTGAGGCGCTGTATGACGCGATGAGTCATCGGGAATGGGCTCTCCTAAATGCATTGCCTCAGCATCGCTCCGACTTGTCGACGGAAGAGGCGATCCTGACCATCATCTCCGGTCTGCTGGGGAGTGACAGCAACACCATTGAGAGCGGAGATACCTTCCGTGATCTGGGCGGAGACTCTTTGTCTGCCGTGACGCTGGCCACCCTGCTTGAGGAGGTGTTTGAAGTTCGCGTACCGATCGATGTCCTCATCAGTCCAGCCAACGACATTCAATCGCTCGTGGCCTATGTTGAAACGGCACGCCGACAGGGAGGCCGAGTGAGCTTTGAAGAGGTTCATGGTCATGGCGTGACTGAGGTGTATGCCTCGCAACTGACATTGGCCAACTTCATCGATCCGGAGATCTTGCATCAAGTCCCCAAAATGTCGCATCTGACGGAGGGTAAGATCGTGTTGCTGACGGGGGCCAGCGGTTATCTGGGGCGGTTTGTCTTAGTCGAGTTGCTCGAACGTGCGGCGCAGGTGGGCGGCAAAGTGATCGCCGTCGTTCGGGCGAAAAATCACCGCGAGGCTCTCAAGCGTGTGCGACAGTCCTATGCTGAGCCGGATGCCGATTTCGCACACCATTTGGAGGCTCTGTTCAACTCGCACCTTGAGGTGGTAAGTGGCGATTTATCTCAACCTCAGTTTGGTCTGGATACGGAACATTGGCAGGAGCTCGCGAGCAACGTGGATACCATTGTTCACGCCGGCGCATTGGTGAATCATGTATTGCCTTACCGTGACTGTTTTGAGGCCAATGTCTTCGGCACCGCCGAGGTGATCCGTCTTGCTCTTGAACGTAAGATGAAGCCCTTGTCCTTTTTGTCGAGCATTGCCGTCGCCGATCGGGGGGGGGGGGGGCGACTTACCGCTGGATGAAGCAGAAGACATTCGCCGTGCCGACCCTATCCGCTCAATCAATGACGATTACGCCAGTGGTTATGCAACCAGCAAGTGGGCGGGGGAAGTCCTGCTTCGAGAAGCCAATGAACACTATGGTTTACCGGTCACGGTGTTTCGTTCCAGCATGATCCTCGCGCACAGCCAGCAGCCCAACCAGCTCAACGTCACCGATATGTTTACGCGTCTGCTGATCAGTGTGATTGAGACCGGAATGGCGCCGGCGAGTTTTTATCAACAGAGCAACGAGCCCCCACATTATGATGGTCTGCCTGTCGACTTTACCGCGCGCTCAATCACCACCTTGGGGCTCGGCAATCGTACTGGGTTTGAGACATACCATGTTGTCAATCCGCACAAGGATGGTATCTCTCTCGACAGCTTTGTCGACTGGCTAGATGAGGTCGGTGTGCCTGTTCAACGTATTCATCCTTACGAGAACTGGTTTCGCGCCTTTTCTGAGGCGCACCAGAGGCTGGATGAAACCACGCGCGCGCAGTCATTGTTCCCGCTTCTGCACAGTTATCAGTCGCCTCTCCCAGCGGTCGCTGGCTCACCTATCTCTTCGGCGCGCTTTGTCACCGCACTGAACGCGTATCCGCTGCCGGGATTTGGTGATACTCCTCCATCGATAGGCCGAGACTTGATTGAGAAATACCTGAAGGATTTGCTTCGAATGGAAAAAGTTCGCGTTGTGTAAGTTCCAACCCGAGAAAGGGCCCGTCATGCCGTTGGTGTGACGGCGCCTCTCATTATCAATGCGGTCCGTTGTGAGCGCCAAGTGATAAATACAAACTCTTGTAGGGACTCGCTCAATAAAAAAGACGTCCACAATGAGACCTAGGTGAATGGCCAAAACTCCGCCCCGCGCTAAAAACTGAACGCTTAACTACTGTTGTTAAGCCTTTGAAGTGAATGTAGATAGATTGTTTAAATAGCTGACCCAAAGTCGGCTTTATTGTATCTACAATATTTCAAACACAAATCTATTCACTAAATTCGGGTATCAAAGCACTCGTTCTGGTAGTTAGTCGTTCATTCCCTCAGTATGTTGTGAAGCTGCCATCACATTTGAACATTTAACACAAAATAAAGGATGTTTCCTAAGTGCTATATATTCATTTTTTGAGGATGAATACTCTGCCAATCGTTTTTGTGTGAGCGTAAGCCTTGAGAAGTGGACCCCAATGGTTGGACACATAAGCTAACTTCTTAAGTGGTTGATCCAGCTCATGCAGCGTATCTCTGCCGACCAAAGTAGGCTTCATCAGGGGTGAGGTCATTGAGTCCCTGATGGTTACGCTCCTCATTATAAAACACG
>NZ_SATR01000406.1 GCF_004551525.1 Vibrio ouci
TTTCAACCTATTTTTTCCTTACAGGCTGCGTCTCTAGAGAGAACCGTGAACCGAGTCCAATGGAGCTGTTTCTAGAGACGCATGTGCGGAGTCAAGACCGCCAAAAGGGGGTGCAGCAGTTCGTGGACAACCATGCTCAGCACTTCGTGGTATGTTCGTTCATTCATTTTATTTTGTAAGTTATTATTTTATTGAATTGCATTTGATGATTTTTTGACCGACAGAATTTTCGGGAGACCTATAATAGCCGGTTGAGGGAGAGATATGGGGACGATCCTTTGACCCATCCGGAATTCGATCCAGATTTGTGGATGGAGGTTGGATTGTCTAGTGGACCCGATAAAAATTGGGTTTACGGGCTCTCCAACACTACGGCCGAGAA
>NZ_SATR01000407.1 GCF_004551525.1 Vibrio ouci
GCTCATAACCCGAAGGTCGTCGGTTCAAATCCGGCTCCCGCAACCAAATTTAAAAGGTATTGTGATTCGCTAGCTCGTCGGGCTCAGCTATTCATAAAACCTCGCGAAGGTCACTGGTTCAAATCAGTCCTCGCAACCAATTCTCTTATTGAGAATATGCGACACTAGCTCAGTTGGTAGAGCGCAACCTTGCCAAGGTTGAGGTCACGAGTTCGAACCTCGTGTGTCGCTCCAAATTTAAGGCTCTCATTGTGCTTAACAATGAATACGGACGCGGGGTGGAGCAGCTTGGTAGCTCGTCGGGCTCATAACCCGAAGGTCGTCGGTTCAAATCCGGCCCCCGCAACCAATGCGACACTAGCTCAGTTGGTAGAGCGCAA
>NZ_SATR01000408.1 GCF_004551525.1 Vibrio ouci
AGAATATATGCATTATAAACAAGAATACAATCATGAAGGATAAATAGTATAATTCTTATGAATTCATTTACATGCAAACTTCAAAACTCAATCAATCGTCGGGATTTAAATGAAATCTATGCCATGCCAAAGTGATAGGTCCTCTCATTGATATACACTCCAACACTCACGTGTTTAAGGCTTATGTGTTTAAATCTCTCAAATTCAATCAATGAATATGTTCTACCATAAGGTTGCTCTTCAATCTCATCTCCATTACTAACATATTACAAACAATGCATGAATCAAAAGGTCTTATTTTCTGGTTGTAATGAGGCTAAGGTTAAGGTGAGGTAAAAGAGAGTAAAAGGAAAGGTTCAAACCAAAGAAAGTAGAGCATT
>NZ_SATR01000409.1 GCF_004551525.1 Vibrio ouci
CTAGGAAGCGGACACGAGTTTGAAAGAGAGAAATTTTGGCTTTAGAAACAACGAGACCATTTTGTTTGGCAGTATGAAAGAAAATATGGAGATGTTTGAAATGTTGATCAATGGAATGTGAAAAAATAAGCACATCGTCAATGTAAACAATGCAGAATTTTGAATGTGCATTGAAAATGTCATTCATGATGCGCTGAAATTCAGATGGAGCATTTTATAGACCAAAGGGCATGACATTCCATTCATATTGACCAAAGGGAACTGTAAAAGCAGTTTTGTATCTATCTTTTGGATCAATCTGGATTTGCCAAAATCCAGATTTCATATCAAATTTAGAAAATATGAATGCGGAGTGCAATTTTTGTAATAAATCTTTTTT
>NZ_SATR01000410.1 GCF_004551525.1 Vibrio ouci
CCCTAGGGACTGAGAAATCACCAACGACGTGCTCTCACGGGTGACGCGTGGATTCCACAGCCGACACATCCCCTAGGGACTGAGAAATCACCAACGACGTGCTCTCACGGGTGACGCGTGGATTCCACAGCCGACACATCCCCTAGGGACTGAGAAATCACCAACGAAGTGCTCTCACGTGTGACGCGTGGATTGCACAGCCGACAGAGCCCCTAGGGACTGAGAAATCACCAACGAAGTGCTCTCACGTGTGAGGCGTGGATTCCACAGCCGACAGAGTCCCTATGGACTGAGAAATCAGCAACGACGTGCTCTCACGGGTGACGCGTGGATTCCACAGCCGACACAGTCCCTAGGGACTGAGAAATCACCAACGA
>NZ_SATR01000052.1 GCF_004551525.1 Vibrio ouci
CGATTAGGTGGTTGGAAGAATACTAAGCGAACGGATCGCGCTTCCATAAAGACGTTATGGCAAGGATGGTTTAGGCTGCAAACCATCCTTGAAGGGTATGAACTGGCTAAGTCTCTTGATTCACTAGACTTGTGATCAAGAGACAGGCAACAAGCAGCCTTTTTTATGTCAACGAGTCGAGCGATTACCTAAGCGATAGATTGTCGCGCTTTATACGTATTTACACCAAATAACGCTAACACGGCCAATACAAACGGTAATACGTAGATGTTCATCATTTCCCATCCGACAGTCGATTCAAGCCAACCAGATAAAAGCGCGGTTATGGTGACACAGCTAAAGACAAAGAACTCATTAAACGCTTGCGCTTTCGACTTATTACGCGGCGAATACGATTGGCTAAAGAGCCCTGTTGCTGCAATAAACATAAAGTTCCAACCAACACCGAGCAGAATAAGAGCCAAACTGAAGTGCCAGATTGATTGCCCATGAATATTGATCGCAATACATAGCACAAACAAAATGCCACCAGATATGATCATGTTCCTTGCGCCAAAGCGTTCAATCAAACGACCAGTGAAAAATGCAGGAACGAACATGCCCAATACATGCCACTCAATCACGCCTGCCGCTTTTTCAAAATCAAACCCGCAGCCAATCATGGCCAAAGGTGTTGCGGTCATCAAAATGTTCATCACCGCATACGCCACCATGGCTGCGAATACCGCCAACATAAAATTGGGCGCTTTGATAATGTCTAGCAAGGGCTCACTTTGCACCTGCTGATGGTGTTCGTGGGTGGGTGGAAATTGAATGGTCTGAAGCAGGCCCAAGGCGAGAATGTTCAAGCCAATTAACGCCATAAATGCGCCGACATACAAACCGTCAGCCGACCACTGCTGTGAATAGATTGCTAGATTGGGCCCAAGCATAGCTGCTAATACGCCACCAGCCATAGAAATCGAAATCGCCCTATGCCTTGCGCTCTCATCGCACACTTCTATCGCAGCGAATCGGTAAAGTGTACCAAAGCCAATACCAATCCCCAGCAGGAATGTACCGACACAAAACAGGTAAAACATCTCTTGGGACAATGCGTAAGTCGACACACTTGCACCAGTAATGCCAATTAGATTACCAATGCTAAAGCCCTTGCGTCGGCCTAGCTTGCCCATAATCAAAGAGGCAGGAATCGTGGCACTCATTAAACCTAAAAACTGTAACGCCACAGGTAAAGTGATCAGGCTTAAACTTGGCGCTATCGCTTTACCAACCAAGCCAATTACCGAGATAAGCAGTATATTGCCTGTCATTAACAGAGCTTGGCAGAGTGACAACAGCCATACATTTCGATTCATTAACGAAGTGCCTCTTTTACTGCGGCTAACGCATGTAACTCAACCGTATCAAATAACGGTGTGTCGGTTTCATCTTGCGAGACTAACAGACCAATCTCTGTACAACCTAGAATCACGCCTTGCGCACCACTTTCTGCAAGATCACTAATGATGGTATGAAAATCATCTTTGGAGCGACGGTTAACCTTACCCAGACAAAGTTCGTTGTAAATCACATCATGTACCAGCTTTCTCTGCACGCCGTTTGGTACTACAACTTCTATCCCAAACTTGTCACTTAAACGTTGTTTGTAAAAAGCTTCTTCCATTGTGAACGCAGTACCTAGTAGGCCAACTTTAGTAATGCCCTTTTCTACTAGCACTTCACCAGTGGTATCGGCAATATGAAGCAGTGGAATAGAGACCGCTTCTTGCACTTGTTCCGCGACCTTATGCATGGTGTTGGTCGCAATCAAAACAAAGTCTGCGCCCGCTCGTTCGATTGACTGAGCTGCATCGCACAACAATACGGCACTTTTGTCCCACTCGCCGCTACGCTGCAGCAGTTCAATCTCTGCAAAATCGACACTATTGAGGATGATCTTTGCCGAATGTAGTCCGCCTTTGTGCTGTTTTACGCCCTCGTTGAGCTGTTTATAATATTCAGCTGTGGACTCCCAGCTCATACCGCCAATGATCCCTATCGTTTTCATCCCTTCACCCTCACATTTATTTGTTACAAATAATTAAACAGATCCCATGTCACAATACAAATAAAAAAAGGCTTCTAAACAGAGTTTAAAAGCCTTGTCTTATTTCGTTTAGTTAAGCCGTTATTCTGAGCGTATCGGTAGAACTTGCTTCACATAGTTACCAGGAGCTGGGCCCAATACTGGGAACTGCTCGCTGCCTACAGGGAAAGGCGCAACTTGTTCTTCAGCATTGAAACCCATTAACCACTGGTGCCAATGTTTCCACCAAGAGCCTTCAGTATGATTTGCGTTAGCCAACCATTCATCAGCACTCTCATCTAGCGTGTCACTCGTCCAATAGCCATATTTATCTTTATCAGGATGATTTACGATACCTGCGATATGGCCTGACTCACCAAGAACAAACGTCTTGTTGCCGCCCACATTCAGTGCACCACGATACGTTCCTTGCCAGAGAGCAATATGGTCTTCTTTGGTCGAAACAAAGTAACTCGGGATTTTGATCTTGTTGAGATCAACCCACACGCCACCGATTTTCACCCCTTTGTCTTGAACAAGTTTATTGTTCAAGTACAACTCCCTCAGCATGAAATTGTGCGTTTTAGCTGCCACGTTAGTGCTATCACTGTTCCAGTAAAGTAGGTCGAAATCAACCGGGCTATTACCTTTCAAGTAATTATCAACGTAGTAATTCCAGTACAGACTGTTCTCGCGTAGCAAGCTGAACGTCACGCTGAGCGAACGACCATCCATGTAGCCCTTGGCATCATTCTGAGCTTCAATAGCTGTGAGTATGGTGTCGTTGATGTATGCGCCAACTTCACCTGGCTGAGAGAAATCAAGCAATGTCGTAAAGAATGATGCACTCTTAATACGCTTCTTCATGCGCTTCGCTGCGTAGTAAGCAATGGTACTCGCAAGCACAGTGCCACCAATGCAGTAACCTGCCGCGTTGACTTGGTCTTGGCCGGTGATTTCTTCAATCGCAGAAACCGCTTTTGCCACACCTTCAGTCACGTAATCACCAAACTCAACATCACGCTGCTCAGCACCAGGGTTACGCCAAGAGATCATAAATACTGAATGACCTTGCTCTAGTAACCAACGTACCATCGAGTTCTTTTCACGCAAATCTAGAATGTAGTATTTGTTAATGAACGGTGGAACGATCATCAAAGGTGTCGAGTTAACTTGCTCTGTCAGAGGGCGGTATTGAATTAATTCAAATAGCTCATTCTTAAAAACCACATCGCCTGAGGTATTCGCAACGTCTTCACCAATGCGGAAAGCATTATTGTTAGTCATACGAATTTTAAGAATATCTGCGCTAGACTCGGCATCTTCTTTCAGTTGCTCTAAACCAGCCAACAAGTTCTGACCATTTTGCTCAAGTGTCAGCTTTAGCAGCTCTGGGTTGGTCGCAATATAGTTGCTTGGAGAAAGTGCATTGATAGCCTGACGCGAGAAAAAGCTGATTCGTTCCTTGGCTTTATCATCTAAGCCTTCGATGCTATCGATAGTTTCTAAGTAGGTTTTACTGAAAAGCAGGTAAGATTGTTTGATAAAGTTGAAGAAAATATCTTGTTGCCATTCTTCGTGAGTAAAGCGCTTATCGCCTTTCTCAGCCTTAATGACATCATCAGTATTTGCGCTAAGAGCAACATTTTGCCAAATCTGCAATTGTTGCTGCCACCAATCGGCTTGGATTTTAAGCATTGCTGCTGGTTGGTTGGCTGCGCCCTCTAACAATTTAGCGGTGTCTTCGAGGTTCACCTCTTGCATTGCTTTATTGAGAGGAGTGTTTGCGGCTGCCCTGCTGAGTTCTAGATCTTCCCACCACTTTTGATTGGTTTCTTGGAGCTTAACAAGGTAGTCCGAAAAGAAGTTGTGTAACATGATTAGACTCCTACGATCGGAAAAAAATGCCGCCTTTCGGCGGCTAATATAGGCAGTGTTATGCGGGAGTCACTGTCTTAAGGTTTTCCGTCGTCATCTGTTCCACATCATCTTTGAACTCTTTAGCAACAGCTTGAAGCTTGTTGCTATCGTCCATCATTTGTTGAGACAACTTAGTCAAAACACTGAGCTGCTGGCTGTTAAACGCTGTCAATGACGTAACATCTTTGATTTCGCTAGCCGCTTTCATTTGCGCTAAGCCCATTTCGCTGTATGTACGCATGGCATTAAGCTGAAGCTCAGTTAATACTTCAACATTCTTAGTCACTAGCTTGTTGAACTTTAGGTATGGTTCTAGGCTTTTTTCAGTTTGATCGCTAAATGTTTTAAAAAAATCTGTGTACATGAGTATTACTCCTGAGTTAATTCCATTTAATAATTACTGGATTGATTTGATGATTAGCGCGGTACCCATGCCACCACCAACACATAGAGACGCCACACCGTATTGGTCACCTCTGCGGTTGAGTTCATGGATGAGTGATACAAGAATTCGGTTACCCGACGCTCCAAGTGGATGGCCTAATGCAATCGCTCCACCGTTTACGTTCGCTTTATCTAAGATGGTTGAAATCGATACCTGGTGCTTTTCCGCAAGTTTATGGATAACGCCGAGCGCTTGCGCCGCAAATGCTTCGTTAAGTTCATACAGATCGAGATCTTCGATACTTAAATCCGCTTTATCGAGCGCGATACTGACCGCTTCCACAGGACCCAGTCCCATTAGCTCCGGCTCTAAACCTGACTGACCATAGCTGACAATTTCTGCAATAGGCTCTAACCCATGCTTTTTCACCGCAGACTCACTGGCAACGATTACTGCACTCGCACCATCATTTAGGCCCGAAGCGTTACCCGCTGTCACCGTGCCTTCACGGTCAAACGCTGGTCGCAGTTTTGCCAAGCCACTTAGTGTCGCTTCTGCTTTTGGATATTCATCAGTATCGAATACAACGGTTTCTCGGCGTTTCTTAACGTCGACAGCGACAATTTCTTGTTTGAATTTTCCAGCTTCAATCGCTGACACTGCCTTAAGCTGACTACCTAACGCGTATTCATCTTGCTGTTCACGACTGAGTTCTACGGCTTTAGCGATATTTTCAGCCGTAACGCCCATATGATATTGGTTATACACATCCGTCAGACCGTCATTGATCAGTAAGTCTGTCAGATTCATACTTCCCATCTTATGTCCGTCACGGATACCGGAAGGAATGGTAAATGGGATCTGCGACATCACTTCAACACCGGCAGCAACAACAATGTCAGCGTCTCCAGCCTTAATGTGACTCGCCGCGTCCATAACCGACTTCATGCCGCTGCCACAAACCATGTTGATTGAGTAAGCTGGCACTTCGTTGGGAATTCCAGCGTAGAGTGACGCTTGTCTACCGACTCCCATCCCTTGACCAGCACTAATCACATTACCAACGATCACCTCATCAACTAGGTTCACGTCAACATTACCTTCTGACAGCGCCGCTTTAATCGCGATTGACGCTAAGTTACCAGCAGAAATGTCTTTTAGCGTTCCACCAAATGAGCCAATTGGAGTACGTTTTGCCGCTACGATATATACTTTTTCCATTTTTCTACTCCTTCTTAATGCATGTATAAGCCGCCGTTTACAGAGAGAGTTTCCCCTGTAATGTACGCGCCTGCATCACTGACTAAGAAAGAGACCGATTTTGCAACTTCAACTGGTGTTGCAAGACGACCCATAGGGATTTGAGCTTTGATGGATTCCAACGCTTCTGGCTTCATTGCTTCCACCATTGGTGTCCCTGTGTAACCCGGTGCCACAACATTTACTGTGACACCACTACGAGCGCCTTCCGCTGCAAGTGCTTTCGAAAAACCAATCATGCCCGCTTTCGCTGCTGAGTAGTTGGTTTGCCCGAATTGACCTTTTAGTCCATTCACCGATGAAATGTTAACAACTCGGCCGTTGCCCTTTTCACACATAGCGGCAAACAGAGGCTGGGTAACGTTAAACACACTGTTGAGATTTGTTTCAATCACTTCTTTCCATGCTGACGCTTGCATCTTTTTGAACGTTCCATCGCGAGTAATACCTGCATTATTGACGATGACATCAATGGTACCCTCTTCTTCAAGCAAAATCGCCAGGCGCTCAGCACACTGCTCTGTATTGGTCACATCCAGTTCAAACAAGCGTACCTGATCTTCATTAAATCGCTTCTCATTGAACCACTCTAACGCGCATGAGTAGTTACCAGTAAAGTACGTCGCAATGACTCGATATCCGTCATTCACTAACTGCTCCGAAATAGCGGAACCTATCCCACCTTTCGAACCCGTGATCAAAGCAATTTTCTTCATTAATGGACTCCATTCTTAACAAGCAATAAATATAAAGTGATAACTTCTAATTTATACGTTACTCAATACGTAAAAACCAAAATCAAATAAAAATATATTAAGGCTTCCTTGCGCCTTTTAATTATTAAAATTAATCCTTAATTATTACAGTTCAAATGTTTTCTCAAAATTAGTTCGTAAAGTTGAACGAGGTCTCATATATAATGAAATGTTATATTGATGTTAACTCAGATTAAGTGCATGTTTTTCCTGGTTATTTTTTAATCAACAGGTTACTCAATAAGATTTAAGTCATTGATTTTTAATGACTAACAATCAATTACATAGAGGTTGCATAAAATTTCCATTACGTGAAATATCAATAGTTAGTTTTCCATAACCTAATCAAATTTAGTGAGCAAGCCATCAATACAGATTTCAACTTTAGTATTACATTGGGTCAATACGTCAATCAAAATATAACCATGGGATTTATAAGATTATGATTAATAACGGTTCGATAAATAATTTCTATCTATACCATCGTCTATATTTAATTAATAAACTAAAAATATTTACCATATATTTTTCTTTGTTTTCCCGTATTGAATATTAGAAATATAAAAAAGCCCGGAGTTAATCCGGGCTAGCATGGTTTTATTGAATGTGTTGCTAAGTTAGCTATTACACTATTGATTTACGATTTCGATATTTTGACTAGGCGACTTGATCGTTTCATTTAACAGGCCAGCGTACAAGCCATTAAGAGCCAGCAACTGTTTATGATTTCCCCGCTCGACGATCTCACCCTTTTCCAGCACGAGTATCATGTCAGAGTGCCTTACGGTACTCAGTCGGTGAGCAATTGCAATTACCGTCTTATCATTAAACAGTCGTTGCATCGCTTTTTGAATGAGGGATTCAGTGATGGAATCGACCGAACTCGTCGCCTCATCTAACATCATAACCTGGCCACCTTGTGCAACCGCACGAGCAAATGAAATCAACTGAGTTTGCCCTACTGACAGGTTCGAGCCATTCTTTTCAATTTTGAAATCATATCGTCCAGGTAGCTTATCGATAAACCGATTCGCATACACATATTCAGCCGACTGTTCTACATCCTTACTCTCTATCTCGGGTTTACCTAACGCAATGTTAAACTCGATACTCTCTTCAAATAAGTGCACCTCTTGCATCATTAACGAGAACAAGTGCATGGAGTCCTCTACGGCAATTTGTGACAACTCGATACCATTTAATAGGATGCTGCCTTCGTAGTTTAGATAAGTCCTAGAGATCAACCGCAATATTGTCGACTTCCCTGAACCAGTCGATCCCACCAGCGCAATTTGATGACCTTTTTCGAGTACAAAGGAGACATTGTTTAACACATATGGGGCGTCGTCTTTGTAACGGAAACTCACATTACGAAACTCTAACGTCTCGAACTGTGTGAGTTGACGTTTCACTTCCTGACTTGGCAATAGCTGACGCCCTTCTTCTGCTGTTGGTTGAGCGAAGAGCTCCTCAATATGGTCAAACGCAGCAAATGAGCTTTGTATTGAGGCAATTTGAGAGGTGAAGTCTCGTATCGGGACAAAGACTTTTTCCAATGTATTGATAAACGCAATCAGCACACCAAGTGTCAAAGCGCCTGCAATAACTTGCTCTGAACCGTACCAAATCAGTAGAGCAATCGTCACAGAGGTGATACCCGAGATAAACGAAAACAGAATCGCATCATATTTGTTGATCTTCTTCTGCGCGTGTAAAAACTCATCCGTATAACTTTTAAACTTCTCTTCAACTTGTATCTCTGCTCGATACATTTGAACGGTTTTCATACCAAACAAGACTTCCTGCAAAAAGCCAACACCTCTTGCTAATGCAGATCGAGTCAGCAGATACAACTCACGGAGCTTGTTTCTCACGTATACCGTTAAGTACATCACCGGCGGCATGACAACCAAAACAATCAGCGTTAGTTGCCAATCAATCAAAAACATCATCACCAACAAGGCAATGGTGTTCAACGTATCCTTCACCAACCCCACCACCGATTGTACGAAGGTCTCTCCGATAGTTTCTAGGTCACTTGTCAGGCGAGATAGCGTGACACCAATAGGCGTACTATCAAAATAGCTGCGGGGTAACTTTAATACGCGATCAAACAAAACACTTCGCATATCTGTCACGGTGTTTTGTCCCGTTTTTCGTAAGTTGTATGAGTAAGTCGTATCAACAACGTAACTCATCACCAGAACCGCGACTAAATACGAGACATATTCTAGCAAGCCCTCCATGTCTCCTTGGCTTAGGTGTACATCGATGATTTGGATGATTAACCATGGAAACAGTAAACTCGTCAGCACAGTAAGCGGCAACATTGCGATGCCCAAAATTGCTGACTTCTTATACTTCTTAGCGAACTTGAAGAAGTGCTTAAGATATTTGACGTCGACACCTTTTAACATGCTGCTGCCTCCGTCTCATTTTGTTGTAGTTGCCAAGTTTCTAGATAGTAATCACACGTTTTGAGCAACGTTTGATGATCCCCTCGGGCAATCACTTCACCGTTGTTTAAAACAACAATCTCATCCATATATTCAAGTGCATTAACACGGTGAGACACGACCAAAACTGACTTGTCGCCTAAATGGTCGAATAGATTCTCTAAAATTTTTCTCTCTGTTTCGTAGTCAACGGCAGAGAGTACATTGTCCATAATGATCAACTCGGCAGGCTCTAGAAGCGCACGCGCAATACTAAGCCTTTGCTTTTGACCGCCAGAGAGCATAATGCCTTTTTCACCCACTAGGGTTTGATCGCCGTGTTCAAAACGAGAAACATCACCGACCAACTGACTGAGTTCTAATACTTCATCGACTTGCGCTTTAGCTACCTCACTCTGACTACCAAAGCGGATGTTGTCTTCAACCGTTGCAGAAAACAAATACGGGTCTTGGGTTACTGTTTTGATATAGCGGCGCAAGTCTGAACGCGAAAAAGAGGTAATGTCTCTATCGCCAATAAAGATACTTCCTGCGGGTACCTCTAGATGATGGTTTAGGCAGTTAACCAGCGTCGTTTTGCCCGCACCGATCCCACCAAGCACCCCGACTTTCTTTCCTTTCGGGATATCAAAGCTCACATTAGACAGTACATTTTCTTCATCTGCATCGTATTGAAAGCTCAAGTTTCGAACAGAAATGGTTTTCCCCGTGAGTTGTTCGACTTCAGGCTGAGAAAGTTTAATTTCATCCAGCTCAGGCATCTCCGCGTTCAAGATTGTTTGAGCGCTTTGAATACCGACAATTCCACGCTGATAAATAGTCGCGATACGGCCCAACTGCATTAATGGCATCGCAAGCAACACTGAATAGGTTAAAAATGCCGTTATCTCACCCAAAGTCAACTCTTGCGCCATCAGCATGTATCCACCTAGACCAAGAATAATGATCTTCATTAAGTCATTGGCGTAATCCAACACTGGCATAAAGTAGACTTGTATTCGCATGATTCTCATGCGGCAGCGAAGCAATTGTTGGTTAAGCTTTTCTATCTCAGCTTTCACCCAAGGAGACATGTTCTGGCTCTTAATCAAGTCAATGCCAGACAAGTAATTCATCATTTGAGCTGACAAGTTTTGCAGTCGACTCATATGTTCAAGGTGTAAGGTTTTCATGCGCGTAAAACCTATTCGAAATATGACGAAAGCAATAGAGATGGGAATAACTGAATACAAAGTCAGCTCAGGAGAAATGCGCCACATATACAAAGGGGTCAGTGACAGTGCTAACAAGGCATTAAAAAACTGCAAAAATCCGACGCCGAATAACAGTCGAATTCCGTTAAGGTCATTATTGATAATTGAAATGAGGCGACCAGAAGCAAACTGCTGATGAAAGCTACTCGGTAAACGATTGAGCTTTTGCAGCAGTGTATTTTTGAGTGCTGCTTCTGTGATCCTGCCAGGATTCAACGCATAGATGCGGGATAAAATGCGTACAACTACCATCGCAATCGACATAGCGACCACAATACCAACGTAGTTTTTAAGCTGCGCATGGCCTGTCACCGATGCATCTTCAATCAAATCAATCGCTAGTTGAATATAACGTGGGATCTCGACCTGCAGCCAGTTAACAAGAAAGATAAATACAATCGCAAGCAAATACGATTTACGATTCATGCGCACATAATGCGCGAAAAACTCAGTTTTGGTCATACGACTCGTTCTTTCTAGATAATTTTGTTATGCGATTCAATTTAGCATTTCAGTACGAAAAGGTGGCGAGCACACGATAAGAAACGCGTTTAGGGTAATGTTCAGAGTGCTGTTTGAAGCTGAGGATTTTACTCTCTTCAGCATGAAAAATCATCAGTTTGAGACGAGTTTACCCCTTCCCCACACACAAAAAACATGTGATGAAAAAAGCCCGGAATAAATCCGGGCTGGCATTAAACGAATCGGTTTCAATCCTTGAACTATCCGGCAGTGGATGGTTTGATTCGATAGAAAATAGCGAATAATACCGGTACAACAATCAGTGTTAGCACCGTAGCAAAGCCTAAGCCTGCCATTATTGTGATCGCCATTGAGCCAAAAAATGCATCAAAGACAAGTGGGATCATACCCAGAATCGTAGTGAGAGCCGCCATACTCACCGGGCGTACTCGCGAGATAGCACTATCAAATACCGCTTGATATGGGTCCTTACCCGACTCCAGTTCGATATTGATTTGGTCGAGCAATACAATACCGTTTTTCAAGATCATGCCGCTCAGACTTAATAGACCGAGGAAGGCGGTAAAACTAAACGGCATATCCGTCACGAGTAGACCAATAGAAACACCGATGATAGACAGAGGCACTGTGAACCAAATGACTAACGGTTTTCTCAATGAGTTAAACAGCAACATAGTAATAATGAACATCAGTAAGTAACCCATCGGCAAAGAACCAAACAGTGCTTCTTGCGCATCCTTTGAAGATTCATACTCACCACCCCAAGTAATTTCATAGCCCGCAGGGAGTGTTAGCGCTTCAATACTTGGTTTCACTCGACTAAATAAACTTGCTGGTGTCTCATGTCCCAACACATCGTGATCGGCAAGAACGGTCAGAGTACGTTTTCTATCTCGACGCTGAATTAACGGCTCTTGCCACTCAAGAGTTACACCATCAATGACTTGCTCAACAGGAACATAGCTTTGTAGTGTTGGGCTCCAAATTTTCACATTAGCGAGCGACTCAAAATCAATACGCTCCTGCTCCGGAAGACGAGTAATGATCGGCAACATGTGGGTACCGTCACGCAGTAAGCCAATTGGTGTTCCGCCAAATGCCATCTGCAGGGTGTTCGACAACTCTTCTTTAGAGATACCTAAGCGTCGCGCCTTAGACTCATTGAATTGAGGAACCAGCTCTTTAGTACGCTCACGCCAATCGTGACGAACGTTTCTTGCTCCGGGATCTTGAAGCAGTACATCTTCTACCTGCACTGCGATTTCACGCAACACTTTAGGATCAGGGCCAGTAATTCGTGCTTCAATCTTCGATGCTGGTGACGGCCCGAACTCCATCAACTTAAACTGAAACGTTGGTTGATTGAATTTTACTGCTAGGTTTTCATCTAGCTCAGCCAGCAACTCGAACATGGTTTCTCGGTCAGAGGTACGAACTTGCAACTGGGTATACGCTTCGTAGCTTTTCTCAGGTTGATACGTTAACGCGAAACGCTGTAGGCCTTGTCCTGTAGTGGTAGAGACAAATTCGACGTTCTCTTGCTGGCGAATGTATTGCTCGACCTTTTTGGTCTCTTTGATCGTCTCACGAATGTCGGTCCCTTCCGGCATCCACATATCGACATAGAACATCGGTGTATTACTCGGCGGGAAGAACTGCTGCTTAACCATACCAAAGCCAGCAACCGCAGCGACAAGTAGACCAACCATGCTGATGACAGTTAACCAGCGGAAACGTAGCGCGAACTTAAGGCTTGCGCCGAAGACCGTAAACAATACGCCTTTATATGGGTCGACATCTTCTGTTTGTGCTTGCTTGTCTTCTTCTTTCAGCAGCAACTCTGCTAAGAAAGGCGTCAGCGTCAACGCTGTAATCCAGCTCAAGAACAGTGAATAACACAATACCCAGAACAATGAGCCCATGAACTCACCGGTCGCATCTTCAGACAAACCGATTGGAGCAAAGGCGGTAATCGCAATGATGGTCGCGCCAAGTAATGGCCATTGAGTCTGCTTAACAATATCAACCGAGGCTTGAAGTTTGGTTTTACCGCGCTTCAATCCAACCAATATTCCTTCTACAACAACGATGGCATTGTCCACCAGCATACCTAGCGCAATGATGAGTGCCCCAAGCGAAATACGATGCAGCTCAACATCATTTTGCTTCATCAGAATAAACGTGCCCATCACCGTCAGTAACAACACGGCACCGATGATCAGGCCACTGCGTAAGCCCATTGCAAATAGCAGAACGATGATTACGATAGCTACCGCTTGACCTAAGCTGACGATAAAGTCATCGACTGACTTCTCAACCTCCGCCGACTGATTATAAAAGTAATTGATCTCTACCCCCGCCGGACGAATAGACTCTAGCGCTTGAAGCTCTGATTCTAAGGCTTTGCCCACTTCAACAACGTTAACACCAGCACCAAATGAGATAGCAAGGTTTATGGCTGGTTGGCCGTTGAAAGTGATGACATTGCTCGGCTTCTCTTGAATACCGCGAGTGACCGTCGCAACATCTTTCAGTCGAATCAGGTTACCTGTATCACGACCATGGATAATTAAATCTTCTAGCTCCTGTTGTGAGCTCATGGTGCCATTTGGGCGAATGGTCAGTGTCTGGCCGTTAACCATCACCTCACCCGCCGACTGGACACTATTTTGCTGGCTAAGCAGACCGACAACCGTGTTCATGTCGAGATTAAGAGCTGCTAACCGCTCTAGAGAAACCTCAACAAACACTTGCTCCTGCTGATCGCCTGCGATGGCCACTTTACCTACACCATCAACCAGCTCTAGCTCACGACTCAGGTAATCGGCATAGCGCTTGAGCTCAATATAGTCATAGCCGTTGCCTGTAAGCATTAGCATGATGCCGTATACATCACCAAAATCATCAATGATTTGAATTGAGTTCACACCAGAGGGCAACGTTGGTTGAAGATCGTTGATCTTACGGCGCATTTCATCCCAAATCTGAGGGAGTTCGTCTGGGCCGTATTCCATCTCCATACTGACCATTATCTGCGACATTCCGTTCGATGAGGTCGAGGTAATTTTGTCTAAGTAAGGTAACTTACGTATTTCCTTTTCTAATGGGTATGTCAGCTCTTCTTCTACCTCTTGAGAGGTTGCCCCCGGATAGGTAGAAATAATCATCGCGTCTTTGATGGTAAACGCAGGATCTTCAAGTCTGCCCAAGTCCATAAACGAGGTATAACCACCCACCGCCAATATGACGAGGAATAGCCAACTGATCACTTTGTTTTTTATTGAGTACTCAGCAATGCTCACAGCTCAACTCCTTTAATTTCCATTCCTTCACGCAGCTTTCTCAGATTCGAATTAATGAGAACATCGCCTTTGCTAATGCCCGATGCGACTAGTGCGCCGTTACCGGTGATTTGGTCAACGCTGATTGGGTACTTGTGCGCTTCTCCGCTTTCAAGTTTCCAAACATGAAACTGTTGAGCTTCACTCCCCGCATCAATTGCTGTCATAGGAAGTTGGTAAGCTTCAAATGTGCTCAAGCCTGCCTTAATCAGGTCAACGGATACTCTCGCACTGGTTCCGGGCAGAATTTGATGTTCGATTTGCGGCATGTTGAGCCAAATCTCATAGGTTTGGCTTTGCGGGTGAAGCTCGCTAGTGTGCTCTAAATAGCTCACTGGATAACTGCCTTCATGGCCTGCAAAGGTCGCCGTAGGTTGGTAACCCTGCGCATTCACTTCTGGGTTCAACATGGCGAGCACTGAATCAGAAACTTCAATCTTTACGTATACCTGTTCGTTTTGATAAATCGTGACCACTTGCTCGCCGGGTGTTACGTTCTCATGCTTCTTCTTATCAACAGATGAAATAACACCATCAAACGGGGCAATTAAACGTGTGTAACGCATACTGGCTTTCGCAGCACCTAAGTTCGCGTTTGCCAATTGCAAATTAGCGTTCAACTCATCGAGCTCGGCACGTGAGATCATCTTGTTACTACGTAACTCCTCACCACGTTTGGCTTGTTTAAAGGCCAGCTCATACTTCACTTGAGCATCGACCAGTTGCTGCTTGCTCTTAGCATCATCTAACAAAGCGACGACTTGCCCTTTCGATACACGATCGCCCTCTTTTACCAACATAGATGAGAGCTCACCATCCATACGAAAAGCCAGCGGCGTTAGCTCTGCAGGCATTACTTGGGCGTTAAAATTTCGAAACTGACTCTGAGACGCTTGTTCTACAGTAAATGTATCGACCATGACGGGTTTGGTTGGTCGGTGTTCGACCTCTGGCGTACAAGCGACTAACACACTGGCTGATAGCATCGCTACGGCAAATTTATTACTAAGCATCTTAGATACCACCTTCTTTCTTCCATGCTTTCACTTGTTGACCTGGTAGTAGACTCTCTACACCGGCTTCGACAATAAGGTCACCACTGTTTAGCCCCGCAATCACGTTGCCATTGCTATCCAATTGAACCTCAATCGGAGAGATAGTTTGAGAATCTTGATCAAATCGATATAGCTCACCGCTGGTATCTTGTTTAGACACCCATGCAGTGTCAGCAATGTGAACGTAACGTTGACCTGTTTCATTGAGTAATTTCACTTGCGCAGTCATGCCTGGAAGAAGGTTCATTAACTTAGGGCGCTCAATGGACACACTGGCTGAATAGCTGTTGGTATCACTGTCAGGTTTAGTCGAAATTTCTTTAAATCGCGCAGGAATAGCCACTCCACTATGGCTGTCCATAACAACATGAAAAGTAGATGACTCAATATGCTCTAAACCGTACTGCTCGGCATAGCTCACCGGAATGGTAAACACCACGTCCATGACACCGTTATCAATGACATTAAGTACTGGCTGGTTGGCGCCAACAACTTGGTGTTCTTTACTAAAAGTAATAGAGACCACGCCATCAAACGGCGCAAGAATTTGGGTGTAGTCTAAATCTGTTTTGGCTTGTTCTAGAGAGGCGCTCGCCGCTTTGTACTTTGCCTCGTGCTGATCATAGGTATCAACACTGATGAGTTTTTTCGCGTGTAGTTTCTCCGCTCTCTGGAACGCAGTCTTCGCCAAATTAAACTCAGCTAAACGAGCTTGATAAGCCAACTGGTAATCGGTTGGGTCAAGTTTCGCAAGTACGTCGCCTTGCTTTACTTCACTGCCCATATGGATAAAGAGTTCTTCAACCTCCCCGGCCACTTGGAAAGACAAAGACGCGCGATCAGTCGCATCAATGTTTGCAATGAAAGAATCATAACGCTCGCTTTGAACGTTAGGCACTTCAGTCAGCTTAACGGGCTTAACCACCGGCTCTGATATTTCTGAGTTCGCCTTGTTACACCCTGCAAGCACCAATACGGATAACCCTATCGCAGCAAAACGCATCATTGGTCTTATTCCTTTTGTTGATGTGTTCATTGTTTATTCATCTTTTCATATTGCACACCTGTGCAGTATATAAATTATATGAGTGAGATCAATATTTATTTTCCACCCGTGCAATATAATCTTTATGTAGGCTATACTGTTAAGCGGATTCTTTAATGAAATGATGCTCATTTTCTGGTAGAAAGAAGGCGTTGAACCAAATTGACTAGGTACTATGACGGAAAGAAAGCAAGGCAGACGAAGCGCTCAAGACGCTGAGAAAACCAAATGTGAGATTATGCGTGTCGCAACTGAGCTATTTTGTGAGCTTGGCTATGAGCGTGTTTCGCTGCGAAACATCAGTGAAAAAGCAGGCGTATCGCATAGCCTGATTCGCCACCACTTTGGCAGCAAAGAGAAGATCTGGTATTCGATCAGTGACGGCTTACACCTCTACATGGAAAAGTATATGCGCACGATCATCGCGAATATGCCTGAAGGTGTCGGCTCTAACGTTAAGCTATACCACTTCTCAGTTCGTCTACTCGCCCACATGCTTGATTGCAAACAACCGATCCAGTTGATTGCTGACGCGGTACGTCAAGAAGATGCCCTGTTCGATTACTTCATCGATAATTCAGGCGAAATTGAGCAGTTAGTTCATGGACTAGCAGAGCAGTACAATGAAAATCATCCTGAGACACCAGTCAAAATCTGGGAGATCAAATGGCAAATGATGATGTTTGCTCACGGTGCCGCTAGCCTTACGCCATTTATGAAAGAAACTTGGGCCGATGAAACCGATGACATTGGAGTGTGCCTACTTAAGCACTGGGAAATGTACAACAATATGATGGCTTGTCGATTCCAAGTACCGAGCGAATACATTTTGCGCCCTGAGCGAGTGACTGACCTAGTCTATAACGTTGAGTGCGATGCAGAATCCTTGAGCCAAGAATAGCCTTCCTCCCCGATTTAAAAGCGAGCGATAATAGCTCGCTTTTTATTTATCCAACATCCCGCTATTTATCCACAAACAAATTCCGTCCCATTAGGTTTTAGTACTTTAGTCGTAGACGAAAACTAATTAATAGGATTTAAATTGATCTAAATCAAACTCTGTTTTAAACGCTAGAAATCCGGCTATAACAATTCGATTATTCACTATAATTATTAAGCGATTACTAATTAAGCATGTAACGATAAGTGGGCATAGGAAAGCTATCTAATGTTTAAAAATACTTTGCTTGCGGGCATAAAATCAGACATGTAGCCATTTAGGGTTATTGAACTTATGCAGTAGAGTGAATACTTTCTCGACAAAACATAATAATAGCTTAACTACCATTCATAGTGTGGCTGGCAATGAGGAATAATTAATGAGTTTATCTAACCTTTCATTTAAGCAGAAAATTGCTATTTTGATCGCTTTGCCTATTCTTGGTTTTCTTTGGCTCAGTGCCTCATCCATTTCTCAGAGTATTTCTACTTCAAATGAAATGTCATCTCTTACCCAGTTAACTCGATTGTCGGTTGTATACAGCGAATTAGTGCATGAACTACAAAAAGAACGTGGCATGACAGCGGGCTTTCTAGGTTCGAACGGCACTAAATTCAAGAACGAATTACAGAAACAGCGCAGCGCGGCAGACACAAAACGGCAGCAGCGCACCAGTTACTGGCAAGCGAATCAAATTCAGAATAGTGAAATTCAACAGCTGAATAGCGAAATTAGTCAGCGCCTGAATCAACTCAGTACTGTCCGTAGCCAAGTAGACTCCCAGTCCATCAAACTTTCTGATGCACTCGCTTACTACACTCAGCTCAATGGTATGTTATTAAGCGTGTCTGGCATTATTTCTGACATTAGTACTGACTCTCAAATGACGAAAGAGACCGTTGCTTATTATAACTTTATTCAAGGTAAAGAACGCGCGGGTATTGAGCGAGCGGTATTGAGTAATACTTTCGCGAAAGATGAATTTGGACCTGGGATGTTAGTTAAATTCATTTCTCTCGTTACTCAGCAAAATACATATTTTTCTAACTTTAGTGTTTTTACTAACCCAGAAAATCAGCAATTTTACGACCAACAGATGCGAGATAAATCCATACAAGAAGTTAAAAAGCTTCGCGCTCTGGCTGAATCTAAAACATCGAATTTCAATGCAGACGCCGTATATTGGTTTGGCCAATCAACGGCTCGTATTGGTCAATTAAAGAAAATCGAAAACCATTTAGCCGATGGCCTAATTCAACTAGCAGAACAAAAAGCCAGTGCTGCTCAAGTAAACTTGATTGTGAACATCATAATCTGTTCACTTATCACGGTTATTGCCGGACTAATCAGCTTCTTCACTATTAAAGATCTTTCAACTCGTGTTAAAGACCTTACCTCTGTTATGGCGCATGTTCGTGATGATAATAACCTGTCGGTTCGAGCAACTTACGTAGACAAAAGCGAGCTGGGTGTTATCTCCTCTTCACTTAACTCGACACTTGAGCAATTTTCTGAGGTTATCGATAACCTATCTAATTCGAGCTTAACCCTTGCGTCAGCCGCTGAGGAAACGGCTCAAACTTGTCAGCACAATTCAGCATCAATGGTTGAGCAACAAGACCAAATCGGCTTGATTGCAACTGCGATAGAAGAGCTTTCGACTACGGTTAATGAAGTCGCGACCAAAACTCAACAAACTGCTGAATCAGCTAAGATGATGAATGATCAAACTCAAACCGGTTTGAGCACAGTGCAAAACTCTTATCAGTCGATAGAAAGCTTAGCGCAAGAAATTGACGGACTGGCTCAAAAGATCACTCATCTTCACGAGAGCAGTAACAATATTAACAACGTGATAGATGTGATTAAATCTGTTGCAGAGCAAACCAATTTGTTAGCACTCAATGCAGCCATTGAAGCCGCTCGTGCTGGTGAGCAAGGTCGCGGTTTCGCAGTCGTCGCTGACGAGGTAAGAACCCTCGCTCAGCGCACACAAGAATCCACTTCAGAAATCGAAGGTTTCATCACGTCACTGCAATCTGATGTGGAGTCTGCATTTAGCGTTATCGATAACAGTCAGAAGAAATCTGCGGCTGCGGTACAAGACTCACGTCAAGTTGAGCAGAGTTTGACTGAGATATCTGAATCAGTAAGCGACATCTTCAGCATGGCAGATCAAATCGCCACAGCAACAGAAGAGCAAGCTGTTGTTACCCAAGATATAGCCAAGAACATCGTGACAGTCGAAGAGAAATCAACTGAGTCGACAACAGGTGCTACCCAGATTGCATCTACAGCAAGAGAACAAGCTCAGCTAGCAACCTCCCTGAAAAACTTAGCTTCAACATTTAAAATCTAACCTTCAATGTCATAGCCATATGTAGCAAAACGCCTCTCATCTGAGATAATGCCATTCGGATAAGCGCTAACGCTTATACCTAAACGGATATTTGGCCGGAACAAAGAGGACTGAACGTGGAAACGTTCGGTCCTTTCTTTTGTCTGGTAAAATGAAATGGCTGACGCTTTCTCGCATTTGCTTGAGCTTGATTG
>NZ_SATR01000411.1 GCF_004551525.1 Vibrio ouci
AAATTGATGCGGAAGTGGCGGAATTGGTAGACGCACCAGATTTAGGTTCTGGCGCCGCAAGGTGTGAGAGTTCAAGTCTCTCCTTCCGCACCATTTGGCTACGTAGCTCAGCTGGTTAGAGCACATCACTCATAATGATGGGGTCACAGGTTCGAATCCCGTCGTAGCCACCATTAATACAACTTCATAGCGCTTTTACCAATTAGCGATATGAATACAGATTTGTTGCGGAAGTGGCGGAATTGGTAGACGCACCAGATTTAGGTTCTGGCGCCGCAAGGTGTGAGAGTTCAAGTCTCTCCTTCCGCACCATTATTTAAGTCTTTCTTATGAAAGCACTGCAGGTCTATCGCCAAGCGGTAAGGCAGCGGCTT
>NZ_SATR01000412.1 GCF_004551525.1 Vibrio ouci
ATGTCGATCCATCTTACAAACTTGGAAAACGTTTTTTGCTAAGTCGATAGCGAGCACCGTAGAATGAGTCATGTATGGGCTTCCTTGTAAAAGTGTCGTTACTTATTACGTTACTCCCGAGGGAGATAGGGAGTCCATACATCTTGGCACTTTTGGTTTGAATCAGCTTAAGTGTTTACGGCGCAATGATTCTGGTTAGGTGGTAGCGTTGCTCACTACTTAATTTGGCGTTATACAATACTCAGAAGGGTTACGAATTGATATTCCATTATCAAACACTTATTGCGGCCTCAATAGGTTTCATCGGTGTCATCATCTCTATTTTGGCAAATGGCTGGTTGGCTAGACGTCAGCGAGAAAAAGATCTTAGGCAT
>NZ_SATR01000413.1 GCF_004551525.1 Vibrio ouci
TACTTGCGGCAGGAAAACCAAAGAAAGTAGCCATAGTTGCCTGTATGAGAAAGATGGTTGTGATACTTAATTCGATGCTAAGAGACGGTGTAATGTGGGATAAAGATAGCGTCAAAGATTAACTATTGACGCCATAGTCTCTTGTTAGGCGAATTATTGCTCGTCATTTGTGTACACTTGCCTAGAAACCAAACACCCATCATGATGGATTTGGATTGAATGATTTGTACTAATTCAGACCTGATCTGACAGTTACCCACTTTTCGACTCGGTGCCTGTCAGATTATATCTGGGCTAGATTCTTTTCAGCCCAGATTGATTTCCCATCTTCTAATGTTTCTATAGGCGTCCTGCCACAGCACATTTTTCCTTG
>NZ_SATR01000414.1 GCF_004551525.1 Vibrio ouci
GCGATGCTGCGGCTGCCATAGTCCCGCACGACCTGAACCGAAATCCCCAGGCTGTTCGCATGTTGGATATCAATATAGGTCGCAGCGCCAGTCCCCAGAAAGACAATGCGTTTCAGGGTCGGGGCCAGCGCGTTCAGTGCTGCATTGGACATCGGGCTGTGGCCGTTGACCGCAACCTGTGCCCCGTCCAGTCGCGCGATCAGGTCGTCATCCCCAAAGACCTTACCCCCCTGATAGACATCCACCCCCTCCATCAAACCTGGAAAGGCCTTTTGGAGAGTTTCTGAATCGCGCGTGCTGTCGAAATAGACGATCTTCATGGCTTAGCTGTCAAAGCCATCCGGCAGGTCCAGGCCAATATGAACATCCTTC
>NZ_SATR01000415.1 GCF_004551525.1 Vibrio ouci
CCAAAGATCTCAGAAGCAGCAAGGATGGCGAGTCTATGCTTCTTGAACCGCGGGATCCCATTTCAGTATAACCTTATTATCGGGATACCAGAAGGGGTTAGTCCGACAATGATGAAAAATGCTGCTCAAAGATTTGGGTTAGGGTATCAACCCAACCAAGAGGATTATCGGTGGGCTGCTAGTCGAAGAAGGGCAAGAAGGATGGCTAGAATTAAAGGAAGAGAGCTTGAAGAAGAAAAGCTAGAAATCCCTCCTCTTAGCGTGTCATTCCCAAAAGCTGCATACATAATGCAACATGATAAAGAAGCCGAAAGCCTTGGTCAAGAACTGTCAAACATGGGCATAAATACCTTGGGGGAAAACAAGATA
>NZ_SATR01000416.1 GCF_004551525.1 Vibrio ouci
CTTCTCCTGCTGGTTCTCCTCCTTCTTCTTCCTCTCACGTTTTCCAGCCCTCCTTTTCCTTTCCTCTAGGCAGCTGACCAATCTTCTCTCAAGGTCTCATCTTTCCCTCACACGTTCACAAAGCACTCTCTACTAGTTTGGTTTAGGTTTCTGTTCTGAAAGAGGAAGGGAAGAACGACATGTAGCTGCTATTTTGGGAAGAGGATGGATTATCCTCTCTCTCCTCCTTGTATTTATACTCCCCATGAAATGAGGTGGGTTGTTTGGGGGTTGGTTTAGATGTATTCTTATCCTTGTTTTGGTCTATCTAAAACCGGTTTTACCCCTCCTTCCCAGCTCCTTAAGTTAATTAATTTTTTTAAAAAAAAC
>NZ_SATR01000417.1 GCF_004551525.1 Vibrio ouci
AGTTTTCAGAAACCGCCAACAATTACCGACGATTTTTCAGTCTGTCGGTGATTCCATCTGTAATATTTAAATGAAAATTTTAAATCAATTGAATTTTTTCAGAAAACTGTCAAATAACACCGACGACTTTTCAATCCGTCGGTGATTTTGTCCGTAAAGAACAACAATTAACAGTGCAATTGGAAAGTGAACAGTTGTGGAGCTCTCTGGAAAATACCGACGGAAATTTCCATCGGTGATTCCCTTTGTAATTGACATGATGAACAGTGTAAACAATTTTACCAACGGATTTACCGACGGATTTTACCGACGGAATAAATTCCGTCGGTAATTCCGTTGGTAAATCCTGACACGTCGTCATTTTTTTTT
>NZ_SATR01000053.1 GCF_004551525.1 Vibrio ouci
GCTCATAACCCGAAGGTCGTCGGTTCAAATCCGGCTCCCGCAACCAAATTTAAAAGGTATTGTGATTCGCTAGCTCGTCGGGCTCAGCTATTCATAAAACCTCGCGAAGGTCACTGGTTCAAATCAGTCCTCGCAACCAATTCTCTTAATGAGAATATGCGACACTAGCTCAGTTGGTAGAGCGCAACCTTGCCAAGGTTGAGGTCACGAGTTCGAACCTCGTGTGTCGCTCCAATTTATAGCTCTCATCGTGCTTAACGGTGATAAAGATGCAACACCCGCTCAGTTTGATTGAGCGCAACCTTACAAGGTTGAGGTCACGCCTTTTTGTTATGAATAGGGAACCTCGTGTGTCGCTCCAAATTTTAGAGTGCTTGGCTCACACGAGAACCCTCGTGACTGAATCCAGCCGAGACGCTCCAAATCCCCTTCAAATGACACATTCATTTGAAACGGCCATAGGCCACCGCTCTTTAGCTAATGCTGCGAAGCATGAACCCCAAAATACCGTAAGAAGTCCTCCTAAATATTAGGTGGGCGTTTTTATGTCTGAATTTATTGTATAAGCACGGGATGTGCTGATGAAAAAACGATAGCAAACCCTGTGTGAGCTAGGCGTCTACACATCAGTCAACAGACTTATCCACATATTTCTTGTTGTGGATAACTTAGTGGGTAACCCAAAATTAACTCAGAAAGAGCGCTTGACGAAAAAGATCTTTTTGTTTTTGAAACTTTCTTACGCATACCTTAGTTGTGTTTAAGTTGTTGTTTTATAAAGAAAATGATGTAACTCGTATACTTGGCCTCACATGGTATTACGATCATTAAGTCACTGTTTTTTGATCCTAGTCATTTATTTGCATTGTGATTAACTTCTTTATCTGTAAGAAAATGAGTAATCATCCTTTCTTTTTTCCACATTTTCATTTTTGGAGCTAAATCAACTTATCGACGACTAAGTTCGGCAAGTATTATGCATCTCTGGGTAGTCCTTTCTCGACAATTCTGATAAGGCGATTGAGCTTTGTTGAACTGAGAGGCAGTTGAGATTGTTGCTGAGCCAAAGCCCAGTGGATATGTTCGTCTAAAACTTCAGTGAGTCCTATACGTGTTTGGAGTGCATCAACAATCGATTGCGAAAAAGGAGCATTCCCCATTGCAATAGATAAATTGCGCAGCCACTGAAGATGGCCAATTCGACGAATCGCAGAACCTTCCATATTTTTTAAGAAAGTCTCTTCATCCCACAGGAACAGAGTCACCAAATTTGAATCCTCGAACGCTTCGCGTCGGTGAAAGTCTTCCTGTTCAGTTATCTCAGAAAAACGATTCCAAGGGCAGACCAATTGGCAATCATCACAGCCATAGATGCGATTGCCCATTGCTTGGCGAAACTCTTCGGGAATCACACCATCAAATTCAATCGTCAGATATGAGATACAGCGCCTTGCATCAACAACACCGTCAGCAACGATAGCTTGCGTTGGGCATGAAGTGATACAGGCTTTGCATTTTCCGCATTCATCTACGCTAGGTTCATCAACTGGTAAGGGAAGATCGATCAATAGCTCACCCAAGAAGAACCATGAGCCACAATCCTTATCGAGTACTAATGAATGTTTACCCGTCCAACCAAGTCCCGCTTTTTGAGCTAAGGGACGTTCTAGAATTGGCGCCGAGTCTACAAAAGGTCGATAACCGAATTGACCAACCTCTTGCTCAATCTTTTGACCGAGCTTCTTCAACTGATTACGGATGAGCTTATGGTAATCACGACCAAGTGAGTATCGGCTAACGTAAGCTTGGCTTGGATCCGCTAAATTGGTCGCAAAGCGTGCTTCTGGGGGTAAATAGTCCATACGTACGCTAATGACTCGTATCGTACCCGGCAGCAGCTCATGTGGGCGTGCTCTCATCATACCGTGGCGCGCCATCCAATCCATATCACCGTGGTAGCCCGCATCTAACCATCTTTGCAGTTCTTGTTCGTGCGCTGAGAGGTCTACATCGCAGATACCAACTTTTTGGAAGCCGAGTTCTTGGCCCCAAATTTTGATCTTTTCGACGAGCTCTTGATAGTTCATGCGGATACGCCTTAGTTGAAGGGGGCAGGATCTTAACGGATCTTATTCATAGGATCTAGGCAGTCAATAGGGAAAAATACCAAGAAATCGCTGATTTTTCGTTTTACTTACACAAGATCTCTTGTCTCTCAAATCCAACCCAGTTTACTATTCCTGTTCTTTTGATTTTTATAGTCACCGCATTAGACCCTAGAGATTGATCTTCATGACCACCAAACAATTTGCCCTAAAAGACGAACAAGCAACGATTCAATTAGGGACAGCCTTGGCTAACCTGTGTTCTCAGCAAACTACGATCTACTTACATGGTGATCTTGGTGCAGGAAAGACCACATTTAGTCGTGGTTTTGTACGTGCGCTAGGACATCAAGGTAATGTAAAGAGTCCAACTTACACTTTGGTGGAACCGTACCAGCTCGATCAATGGCAGGTTTATCATTTTGATCTTTATCGCTTAGCTGACCCAGAAGAGTTGGAGTTTATGGGAATTCGTGATTACTTTACTCCAGATGCAATCTGTCTTGTTGAGTGGCCAGAAAAAGGGCATGGCTTATTGCCAGAACCTGATCTGGATATTGACCTGCGCTATCAGGGTGAAGAGCGTGTGGTTGAACTGACTGCAAACAATCAATATGGATGTCAATTACTAGAACAGTTGGAGTTATGTTGAAGAGTCGATTATTAAGAGCTGTTTTCTTTCCGTTTCTCCTTGCTCTTACCTTAGTACCTAGTTTGGCTTTTGCGAACGCTTTAGAAGGCGTTCGTGTTTGGCCATCTCCTGATGAGACGCGTGTTGTTATCGATCTAAAATCGGAAGCGGAATATAGTTATTTCACGCTTTCTAGCCCTTCACGCTTGGTGGTCGACCTGAAAAAGACCAGTTTAAGCACAAAGCTGCCTATCAATATCTCTGATAGCCCAGTTCTGAAAAAGATTCGTAAGAGCTCTCCGCCAGATAAAGGCACTTACCGTTTGGTGTTTGAGTTGAGCCGTAAAGTAACGCCTCAGCTATTTAAACTGGCCCCAACCCCAGGCGGACAGTACGGTCACCGATTGGTGATTGATATGCCACATGGCAGCCAAAAAGGCTCAACCCCTGTCACTACAAAACCAACCAGCCCAACTACGGTGAGCCGTGATGCCTCTCAGTTACTTGGCACTGCAGATATTGTTGTTGCAATTGATGCCGGTCACGGTGGTGAAGACCCAGGTTCGATAGGTCCAACCAAGAAATATGAAAAGCATGCGACGTTAGCGATTTCGAAGAAGATTGCTGCGCAAATTAATGCTACGCCAGGGATGAAAGCGGTATTGACGCGCGGAGGTGACTATTTTGTTAACCTTAACAAGCGTTCGTCGATTGCACGTAAGAACAAAGCCCATTTATTGGTTTCTGTTCACGCGGATGCCTTCCGATCACCTAAACCTCGTGGCGGCTCTGTATTTGTGTTGAATACCCGTCGAGCGAATACAGAGATTGCGCGTTGGGTTGAAAACCATGAAGAACAATCTCAATTATTAGGCGGCGCAGGGGATGTGCTTGCTAAGAACACCAATGACAAAAACGTCAGTCAAACGTTGCTTGATCTGCAATTTAGCCACTCACAAAAAGAGGGCTACAAGGTTGCGACTAATATTCTCCGTGAAATGGGGCGTGCGGGTATTCATCTACATAAGAAAGAGCCAGTGAACGCAAGTCTTGCAGTACTGAAATCACCAGATATTCCATCTGTGTTAGTTGAGACTGGCTTTATTTCTAACCCAACTGAAGAGAGACTGCTGTTCCAGCGTAGTCACCAAGATAAGCTCGCTCGCTCTTTAGCCAAAGCGATCGTTCAGTACTTTGAGGCCAACCCTCCAGAAGGGACGCTATTTGCTAATCGCGGTAAAACCATTAAGCATAAAGTGTCGCGTGGTGAGTCATTGTCTGTCATCGCCAAGAAATATGGCACATCGACCAAAGCGATTATGCAAACCAATAAGCTAAAAAGCAGTAGTTTAGCCATTGGCCAAGTGCTGACCATTCCTGGTACATCTAAGCCTGTTAGTGTACCGAAAGTCAGCAACCCGGTTGAGACTAAAACACTCACGCATGTGGTTCAAAAAGGTGAGTACCTAGGTAAGATTGCCGCTAAATATAAAGTGTCCGTCTCGACCATTAAGCGTGAAAACAACTTGAAGTCAGACACGCTTAAGTTAGGTCAGAAACTTAAGATTACGGTCAGCATGAAGGATCAGCCTCTGCGTAAGCATACGGTGAAAAGTGGCGAGTTCCTTGGCAAGATTGCCAGCAAGTACAGTGTGAGTGTCAGTGGCATTCGTAAGGCGAATAATCTACGTTCAGATCAATTGGCGGTTGGCCAAGTGTTGATTATTCCTCGTAACTAACAGTGTGATCAGACATGACGATTAAAATTCTTCCAGCACGTCTTGCCAACCAAATAGCAGCGGGTGAAGTGGTTGAAAGACCCGCTTCTGTTGTCAAAGAGTTGGTGGAAAACAGCTTAGATTCAGGTGCTACGCGTATCGATATTGATATCGAGAAGGGTGGCGCTAAGCTAATTCGTGTGCGAGATAACGGCAAAGGCATCGTCAAAGATGAGCTTGGTCTTGCACTCAGTCGTCATGCAACCTCAAAGATTCACACCTTAGATGATCTTGAAGCCATTATCAGTTTAGGCTTTCGTGGTGAAGCTCTGGCGAGTATCAGTTCAGTTTCTCGTTTGACCATGACGTCCCGCCCAGCAACACAAGAGCAAGCTTGGTCTGCATACAGTGAAGGGCGAGAGATGCAGGTCAAATTGCAACCTGCAGCGCACCCGATTGGCACAACCGTCGAAGTGCTCGATCTGTTTTTCAATACGCCGGCAAGGCGTAAATTCCTCCGCACTGAAAAAACAGAGTTCGCCCATATCGATGAGCTGCTTAAGCGTATTGCTCTAAGTCGCTTCGATGTGACGATCAACGTTAGACACAACGGTAAGTTGATCAAACAGTACCGAGCAGCGAAAACAGACGCTCAGGCAGAGAAGCGTATCGCGGCAGTCTGTGGCAGTGCGTTTGTGCGTCATATGCTCAAAATTGAGCTGGAGCACCAAGGGTTAAAACTTCACGGTTGGATCACGGCGCCGGAAGGGGCTCGTCAACAAAGCGATCTTCAGTACTGCTACGTCAATGGGCGGATGATGCGTGATAAGTTGATCAATCACGCGATCCGTCAGAGTTACGAAACCAGTTTGCGTCCGGATCAGTTTGCGACCTATGTGTTGTTTATTGAACTGGATCCGCACCAAGTGGATGTCAATGTTCACCCCGCTAAGCATGAAGTGCGTTTCCATCAAGCGCGACTAGTACATGATTTTATCTACCAAGCCCTAAGTGACGCGTTAGCACAAAGCGCGCATATCGATAAGCCAGAGCAAACCGCTTCTGCTTTCCATATCGAGTCTGCGCACACTGAGTCAGAAGCTGCGCCAGTAGAGCCATCACCACAAGTCTCTTCGCAAGAATATCAAGCGATCGAATCAGTCCCTTCTTATCCGGGTAAAGCGGATTATCAGCAAACTAGAGACAACCTTCGTGAAGCGCGACCTCGCAGTGAGTGGAATGAGTCTCGTCCTACCAGTAAGCCAAAGGTGACTGAGCGTTACAGTGAACCCGCGCCAAGCCAGAGAGAAGTCAAAGCCTACCAAGAGCTAATGCAGACGCCGGAGTGTGACCCCATTCAAGCTGAGCAGCCCAAGCAAGAAAAAACCACGGAACAAGCACCATTGCCTGTGGTCGAAGCTTTAGGTAAAGCGATGCATGTGGTTCAAGGGCACTATCTAGTGATGGGCGGTAAGACAGGGACTTGCTTGGTGAATTTGGCGAAAGCTGAGTGGCTGCGAGTTAATGGTCAGTTGGCCACGCACCGCGGCAGTTTAAAGAGCCAACCACTTTTAGTGCCGCTATCACTTAAATTGGATGATGAATTACTTGATACCGCCAATAAGCTGGAGCCAGTGTTGAAAGTATTTGGCATTGAATTGAAAGCGCGCGGTAGCAAGGCGTTGATGATCATGGGGGTGCCGCAGCCGCTTAGACAACAAAATCTACAACAACTGTTGCCAGATCTGTTATCTTACGCCGCTTCGTATGTCGCCAGCGAACAGCCACTGGATCATGTTCAGTTAGCAAACTGGTTAAGTGATCAAATTACTCAGGTAAAAAGCGACTACACTTTGTCGGAAGCAATTCAAATCATTGCTGATATTGAACAACTTTGGCAGGGGCAGCTTCCACTAGGGGATGCCACCTTCGTAAGGCCTGTTGATTTTTCTGCAACCATTGCAGCTTTAGAATTATGAAAAACAAAGAATTACCTTTGGCTCTGTTTTTAATGGGGCCAACCGCATCAGGCAAAACAGATTTAGCGATTCGCCTAAGAAAGAAGTACCCAGTAGAGATCATTTCAGTCGACTCAGCGTTGATTTACAAAGGGATGGACATAGGTACCGCTAAGCCAGATGCACAAGAGCAGGCGTTGGCACCACATCGCCTGATCGACATTTTAGATCCAAGTGAAGCGTATTCAGTCGCCGATTTTCGCCGTGATGCGCTGATTGAGATGGACAAGATTGTAGCGCAAGGCAAGATCCCATTATTAGTGGGCGGCACTATGCTTTACTACAAAGCGTTGCTTGAAGGCTTATCACCACTTCCGGCTGCAAATCCAGAGATCCGTCAGCAAATTGAGCAAGAAGCATTGACTCATGGCTGGGATAAGCTTCACGATGATCTGAAAGAAATTGATCCTGTTTCTGCTGAGCGAATCCACCCGAATGATCCACAAAGATTATCTAGGGCATTGGAAGTTCATCGAATTTCAGGTAAAACTCTTACTGAGTTAACTCAAATCAAAGGTGAAAGTCTGCCTTACCGAGTTAAACAGTTTGCAATAGCTCCCAAGGAAAGGGCTGAGCTCCATCGTCGAATTGAGCTGCGCTACGAGAAAATGATAGAAGCGGGCTTTGAAGATGAAATGCGTGCACTTTATGCTCGTGATGATCTTCATCCGGATCTACCATCGATTCGTTGTGTCGGTTATAGGCAGATGTGGGACTATTTGGATGGGAACTGCACACTTGATGACGCGATCTTTAAAGGCGTCTGTGCAACTCGTCAATTGGCCAAGCGACAAATCACCTGGTTACGCAGCTGGGATGATTTAACTTGGTTAGATAGTGAGAACATTGAACAAGCGCTAGAAACTGTTTCAAATGCAATAGCATCTGAAGGTTTTAGCTGTGTATAATGTGATCGCTTTTGCGTGAATGTACCCTGTAAAGGATCTGTTACTTGAAATTTCGGTTTAAAGCCGTCATAACAGGTAACGACAGGGTGTTATTTTATTCGTTTAGCTCAGAGCAAAGGCCGCACTTTGTGCAGCGCACCACTAGCTAAATAACTAAAACAAAATTACAAAATAAGGAAAATAAAAATGGCTAAGGGGCAATCTTTACAAGACCCATTCTTAAATGCATTACGTCGTGAACGTATTCCAGTATCTATCTACCTTGTAAACGGAATTAAACTACAAGGTCAGATCGAGTCATTTGACCAATTTGTTATCTTGCTGAAAAACACAGTTAACCAAATGGTGTACAAGCACGCTATTTCTACGGTAGTTCCTGCTCGTCCAGTGAGCCACCACAGCGGTGATCGTCCACAAGGTGATCGTCAAGAGAAATCAGAAGATTAATTTTCTGAATTACCTATTTAGTTTTTAAGGAGTTGATTGCTTGTTTGACCGTTATGAAGCCGGTGAGCGAGCCGTACTTGTTCATATCAACTTCACGCAAGAAGGGGAGTGGGAAGATCTCAGCGAGTTTGAGATGCTGGTCTCTTCTGCTGGCGTTTCTACGTTACAAGTTGTAACCGGAAGTCGCCAGTCACCACACCCTAAATACTATGTCGGAGAGGGCAAAGCTCAGGAGATTGCACAAGCAGTGCAGTTGGCTGGTGCTGACATTGTGATTTTTAATCACTCCCTCTCTCCTGCCCAAGAACGTAACCTCGAAGCGTTGTGTAAATGTCGCGTACTAGATCGTACTGGTCTAATTCTTGATATCTTTGCTCAGCGTGCCCGTACCCACGAAGGTAAGCTACAAGTCGAACTTGCTCAGCTACGCCATATCTCTACTCGATTAATTCGTGGTTGGACTCACCTTGAAAGACAGAAAGGTGGTATCGGTTTACGTGGTCCAGGTGAAACTCAGCTAGAAACTGACCGACGTTTATTGCGTGTACGTATTAAGACGATATTACGTCGTTTAGAGAAAGTCGCTAAACAACGTGAACAAGGTCGCCGTGCAAGAAGTCGAGCGGAAATCCCGACTGTTTCCCTAGTGGGTTATACCAACGCCGGGAAATCGACGCTGTTTAACCGAATCACCGAAGCAGGTGTCTACGCTGCTGACCAGCTATTTGCTACCTTGGATCCTACTTTGCGTAAGATCGAGTTATCAGATGTTGGCCCGGCTATTTTGGCCGACACGGTAGGTTTCATTCGACACTTACCACACGATTTGGTTGCTGCGTTTAAAGCAACACTTCAGGAAACGCAAGAAGCTGACATTTTGTTACATGTTGTTGATGCCAGTGATGAGCGTTTTCGTGAGAATATTCAAGCTGTTCATGAAGTACTAGCTGAAATCGACGCGGATGAAATTCCGGCGTTGGTTGTCATGAACAAGATCGATAACCTCGAAGGTCAAAACCCTCGAATCGATAGGGATGACGAAGGTGTCCCTCAAACGGTTTGGGTTTCAGCGATGGAAGGCAAGGGGATTGAACTCTTGTTTGACGCGCTGACTGAACGTTTGGCAAGTCAAATGGTTCAGCACCAAATGCGAATTCCGCCACAACATCAAGGCAGACTTCGTAGTACATTCTTTCAGATGAAGTGTATTCAACGAGAAGAATATGACCAAGAAGGCAACCTGTTGATTGAAGTTCGAATGCAACAGGCGGATTGGTCTAGACTTGAAAAAAGAGATGAGGCAGTTTTACGTGACTTTATAGTTACTTAAATGACTGCTACAGTATAACGTCATATCAAATGATGGAGCTTTCTAATGGCGTGGAATGAGCCTGGTAATAACAACGGCAACAATGGCCGCGATAATGACCCTTGGGGTAATAATAATCGTGGTAACAAAGGTGGCCGTGATCAAGGACCGCCAGACTTGGACGAAGTGTTTAATAAACTGAGTCAGAAACTGGGTGGAAAGTTTGGTGGCAAAGGTGGTAAAGGATCGTCTATTGGTGGCGGCGGTGGTGCACTAGGTTTTGGTGTTATCGCAGCAATCGCAATAGCTATTTGGTTCTTTGCAGGCTTTTACACTATCGGTGAAGCTGAGCGTGGTGTGGTACTACGCCTAGGTAAATATGATCGCGTGGTCGATCCTGGTCTTAACTGGCGTCCTCGTTTTATTGACGAGTATGAAGCCGTTAACGTTCAGGCAATTCGTTCTCTTCGTTCATCAGGTCTAATGCTGACTAAAGATGAAAACGTTGTGACGGTTGCAATGGATGTCCAGTACCGTGTTGCTGACCCATACAAATACCTATTCCGCGTAACTAACGCAGACGACAGCTTACGCCAAGCGACTGATTCTGCTCTACGTGCTGTTGTGGGTGACTCTTTGATGGATAGTATCCTGACAAGTGGTCGTCAACAGATTCGTCAAAGCACGCAAGAAACGCTGAATGAAATTATTGATAGCTACGACATGGGTGTTGTCATCGTTGACGTCAACTTCCAGTCTGCACGTCCACCTGAGGAAGTTAAAGATGCATTCGATGATGCTATCGCGGCTCGTGAGGATGAGGAACGTTTCGAACGTGAAGCAGAAGCTTACCGTAACGATATTCTTCCTAAAGCGACAGGTCGTGCTGAACGTCTGAAGAAAGAAGCATTGGGTTACTCTGAGCGCGTTGTAAACGAAGCGCTAGGTCAAGTGGCTCAGTTTGAAAAACTACTACCAGAATATCAAGCGGCTCCAGAAGTTACTCGTAACCGTCTGTACCTAGATACGATGGAAGAAGTTTACAGCAATACTTCGAAGGTTCTGATCGATTCAGAGTCAAGTGGCAACCTACTCTACTTGCCTATCGACAAGTTAGCGGGTGAAGGTCAATCTCAAACAAAACGTAAAACGAAGTCGACTTCTGCTTACGACCAAATTGAGCTTGAAACTAAGTCAAATGACACAACTTCAGACTCGCAATCTCGTACAACTGGTTCACGTCAAGGGAGATATTAAGAATGCGTAAGTTAATGATCCCTGTATTAGTCGTAACGATTGCATTGCTGCTGATGTCAGTATTCGTTATCCAAGAGGGTGAACGAGGCCTAGTAATCCGATTCGGTCGTGTCCTAGATGACAACGGTGTTTCTAAGATTTACGAACCTGGCCTTCATTTCAAAATGCCTCTGTTTGATCGTGTGAAAACTTTAGATGCACGTATTCAGACAATGGATGGCCGTTCTGACCGCTTCGTAACGTCAGAGAAAAAAGACGTTATCATCGATACTTACGTTAAGTGGCGTATCGAAGATTTTGGTCGTTTCTACCTGACAACAGGTGGCGGTAATGTGCTAACTGCTGAAGCGCTACTTGAGCGTAAAGTGACTGACGTTCTTCGTTCTGAAATCGGTGCTCGTGAAATCAAACAGATTGTGTCTGGTCCACGTAATAACGATGTCCTACCAGATAGCGTAGACAGTGAAGAAGTAACAACAGAAGCGGCAAAAGAAGCACTAGAGATTGATGGTGAGCGTGACAAGATCATGGCAAATGTACTGGAAGGTACACGTGATAGCGCGCTAACGGACTTAGGTGTTGAGATTGTTGATTTCCGTATGAAGAAAATCAACCTTCCTGACAACATCAGTGACTCTATCTACAAGCGTATGCGTGCAGAGCGTGAGTCAGTAGCTCGTAAACACCGTTCTCAAGGTCGTGAGCGTGCGGAAGTTATCCGTGCTCAAGCTGAGCTAGAAGTGGCAACGGTTCTTGCTGAAGCGGATAAGACTGCGCGAGTAACACGCGGTGAAGCGGATGCAAAAGCGGCGAAGATCTACTCTGATGCTTACAATAAAGACGCTGAGTTCTTTGGCTTTGTCCGTTCTTTGAAAGCGTACGAGAAATCGTTCAGCAACAAGAGTGACATTCTAGTATTGGATCCGAAGAGTGACTTCTTCCAATACATGAATAACGCCAACGGCGTACCAGCGAAGTAATCGCTATTCAGATATAATAAAGGCTCCTTGATGGAGCCTTTATTTTTTGTTTCTAGTACAAGTAGGTTAACTATGTCGAACTCATTATGGCTGGCATTTGGGCTGGTACTTATCGTCGAGGGATTAGGCCCACTGATCGCACCTAATGGTTGGCGCCGTATGGTTGCTGAGATGAGTCAACAGCCTGACAATCAATTACGTCGAATCGGTGGCTGTTTGGTCGTTGCCGGCGCTGTTATCGCCTATATATTTAGTTAGTCCTAGAATTGCTAAATGCTTACTAGTAGTGAGGAGGAGGCGTCTCTTCTGATTGATCGGCTAGATTCGAAGAGTCCATGTTCTTCACTTTACCAACCACGTACTTCATCTGATCGCGCATCTTGGTGATCAGCAGCTGCTGCTGACTCAGCGCATCATTCAATTCTTCAATAGTTTGCTCTTGGAAAGCTAACTGACACTCTAGGTCATTTACACGGCTTTCTAACTGTTCAATTCGCTTTTCTGTCATCGCTAACGGTTCTTCGTTGTTAATAGTCCACGTCCCAAGCTTGGGCTATGCCCGCAGATGTGCCGGTAATGACGCGGTTCTGGCTATCAAAGGCTGCATCATACACCACTGCGCGTGGAGGGCGAGTATCTTTTAGCGGCTCCGCTTCAAAACCATCGACCCTTTTGCCACTTTGAGTGTTCCACACCATGATTCTGCTTGAAGGTGTTCCTGTGACTAAGTACTGACCGTCATCGGAAAAACGCGCAGTAGAGAAAATAAGTTGGCGTGAAAAACTACTCAGCTGCGAGAGTTTCTTTCCAGATGGGAGTTCCCACACAATCGCTTGGTTACCGCCGTCAGAAGTAAACGCTAACTGACCATCACGCTGTAAGGCGACTCGATTGACTCTTTGTTCATGCTCAAAGGTGTGAATGATTTGCCCAGTGTCAGTGTTCCAAAGGTAGGCTTTATAGTCATTTCCCCCTGACAGAGCGAAGCGGCCATTGGGAGAAAGGGCTACAGAATTGACTTTTTCGTTATGGGCAAGGAACTCTAGACGCCGTCCGGTGACTAAGTTTACGTAGATGGCTTTGCCATTTGAGAGGCCGAGTAGTACTTGGTCCCCGTTACTTGCAATATCAATGTCACGGATTAATCCATCAGAAATAGACCATAAGCCTTGTGCTTGAGTCCACGCTAAATCCCAAACAGCAAAGTTTATTTGGGTTGCGGTGACGGCAAAACGACCGTTATCCGAGATTCGAATTTGCGAGACTGTGCTTGATTGAGGATCTTGTGGGCCCAAAGCGGCAAGCTCTTGGCTCTCATTTAGATCCCAAAGAACCAACTGGTGTTCTTTGGAGTAGAGCAGGGCAAAGCGTGCATCTCGGCTGAGTGCAAAGCTAGTGGTACCTTGAGGCTCGATGGTCCAACGTTGTGCATCTTGGGTGGAGAAAAAACACCCATTTAACGAAAAGATGACAATCGCAATGATTAGTGAGTTAAAAATTATACGCATTAAGTCCAAATATCCGCTTGTTTACGTTTAATTAAAACGCATATTGGTTATATTGGTACAACATGCGAATGTGTACCAGTCTTTCTTAAAGAACTGTGCACAAAGACAAAAGTCTCAATTGGAGAGTTAAATGAAATCAATTTTTAAAGTGTCACTGCTTGCTGCAACTGTAGCGTTGGCTGCTGGCTGTCAAAAAGAAGAAGAACCTAAAACTGACGCAGCACCTGCAGTAGAGCAAGTACAGGCGGAAACAGGCAAAGCGGTTCACTTTAAAACAGAAGATGACAAAGCGGCTTACGCAATTGGTGTCTCTTTTGCAAACTACCTGAATACAAGCTTAGACAAGCCAAATGAGATTGGTATTACGCTAAATAAAGATCTTGTACTGAAAGGTATTGAGCACGTATTTGCGGGTAACCCTGAACTAAACGAAGAAGAAACTCGTGCAGCTCTAGAAGCGCTAGACAAGCGTGTTGCAGAAATTATGCAAAAGCAAGCGGCTGAGAAAGCGGCAGCAGCGAAGACCGAAGGTGATAACTTCCGCGCTGAGTTTGAAAAGCAAGAAGGCGTAGTGAAGACTGAGTCTGGTCTACTTTACCAAGTAATGACACCAGCAGAAGGTGAGCAGCCAAAAGATACTGATACTGTTCAAGTACACTACAAAGGTACTTTGATCGATGGTACTCAGTTTGACAGCTCTTACGATCGCGGCGAGCCAGCAACTTTCCCACTTAACCGTGTGATCCCTGGTTGGACTGAAGGCGTTCAGCTAATGCCTGTCGGTTCTAAGTTCAAGTTTGTTATTCCGCCAGAGCTTGCATACGGTGAACAAGATACACCGACTATTCCTGCAAACTCTACTCTAGTGTTTGAAGTTGAACTGCTGAAAATCGATAATGGTGAAGCAGCTCAATAAGCTTAAATAGCGGACATGTTAAAGGCTTGGATGATTCCAAGCCTTTTTTATTTCTCGCTCTGATGAAACATAACTAACGAATTTTTTGTTCTAAATCACTAGATGACAGGTTAGCTAGGTGTGCTCTTCAAAATTTCTGATAAACTTACACCAATTTGTTGATTTTTCGCTCTAAGGCTTAAAGAAGTGACAACTACAGAAACAGTAAACACGGATATGCTGCTCGAAATGGAATCTGTTAATGTGATGCCATTTAGTGAGCACGACAAAATTATTCTTAGATCTTATGAAGCTGTCGTTGATGGGATTGCGAGTCTCATCGGTCCGTTTTGTGAAATCGTTCTTCACTCGCTTGAAGACTTGAACACCTCAGCGATCAAAATTGCCAATGGTGAGAACACAGGTCGTCAAGTCGGTTCGCCAATTACTGACTTAGCATTAAAAATGCTGCGTGATATTGAAGGGTCAGAGCGCAACTTTTCTCGTTCCTATTTTACCCGAGCGAAAGGTGGCGTATTGATGAAGTCCATCACAGTCGCTATCCGTAACGGTGAAAACCGCGTGATTGGTTTGCTTTGTATCAACGTTAATCTGGATGCACCTTTTTCTCAGGTTTTGCAATCGTTCATGCCAACGGAAGAGGCCAAACAAGCGGCATCGTCAGTTAACTTTGCTAGTGATGTAGAAGAGCTGGTGGACCAAACAGTTGAACGTACGATTGAAGAAATCAACGCTGATAAGTCAGTGTCGAATAATACTAAGAATCGTCAAATCGTGATGGAGCTATACGATAAAGGTATCTTCGATATTAAAGATGCCATCAACCGTGTAGCCGATCGCTTGAACATCTCTAAGCACACCGTTTACCTCTATATTCGCCAACGTAAAACTGAGGATGATGAAAGTTGAGTCAACTGACTTATACCTTAGTGGTGAATGGCTCGGTCTATGGCAGTCAATCTGCACGTAGTGCCTATCAGTTTGCTCAAGCTGTGATGGCTAAAGGGCATACCTTGGTCAGCGTTTTCTTCTATCAAGATGGCGTGACGAACGGCAGCGCGTTGACTGTTCCTGCCAATGACGAATTTGACCTCGTTAAAGCATGGCAAGAGCTTACTTGCGAACATGGTGTTCGTCTTGAAACTTGTGTTGCGGCTGCGCTGCGTCGTGGCATTGTCAGCCAGGATGAAGCGAATCAACATGGTTTGAGTCAAAGCAACTTAGCGGAAGGTTTTCATCAAGCGGGTTTAGGTAGCTTGGCGGAAGCAATGTTAGTTCAAGATAGGGTAGTACAGTTTTGAGTCAGTTAACGTATCTCTTCCGTAGTGCACCTCATAGCCTTTCCTCAGGTAGAGAAGGCGTTGATGCCTTACTGGCGGCTTCTGCGTACTGTGAAGACATCTGTGTCATCTTTATGGGTGATGGCGTCTATCAGTTGCTACACGGCCAACAAACGGCAGATATCTTAAGCAAAGACTACTCGCCGATGATGAAGCTATTTGATCTCTATGATATCGAGCGGATCTTTGTCTGTCAGAGCTCTCTGGAAGAAAGGGGCTTGGCGCAAGCTGACTTGGTCATTGATGCCCAGTCACTGACGCATTCTGAGCTAAGCGAGCTGCTTCATCGCGCTGGTAAAGTACTTACATTCTAGGTGTCTTATGCTCCATATCGTTAAAAATATACAAGCGTTAGCAGAGGTGGTCACTGCCTTTAGTGACGGGGACAGCTTGATTCTTATTGAGCAAGCGGTGTTCGCTGCTAACCCTCAGCATAAAGCTTATCGTCAGATCCAAGGTCTGGATATTTCTGTATTAGTCAGTGATGCCAAAGCCCGTGGTATCGAAAATCGAATCAGTTCTAATATTGCACTTATTGATTATGATGGTTTCGTTGAATTGACCGTCACACACACAAATTCGGTGACTTGGGAGTAGCCGAATCTCACCGCTTTCTTTGTGTCGTCGGATGTTTACGCTTTTTTGCTCAGAGTTGAACAAAAAAGATCCGTATATTTCTTGACACACCTCTCACTGCTGAATAGAATTTTGCGTCCCTAACTGCCACTAGTAGTTAGGGATAGATTTTTCACAAAGCTTACTTTCAAGTAAATCAGGAGCTAGTTAATGGCAACTATTAACCAGTTGGTACGTAAGCCTCGTGCAAAGCAAGTTGTTAAAAGCAACGTGCCTGCACTAGAAGCGTGTCCACAAAAACGTGGTGTATGTACTCGTGTTTACACTACTACACCTAAAAAACCTAACTCGGCACTACGTAAAGTTTGTCGTGTACGTCTAACAAACGGTTTCGAAGTAACTTCGTACATCGGTGGTGAAGGTCACAACCTTCAAGAGCACTCAGTTGTTCTAATCCGTGGCGGTCGTGTAAAAGACCTTCCGGGTGTGCGTTACCACACAGTACGTGGTGCACTAGACTGTGCTGGCGTAAATGACCGTAAACAAGGTCGTTCTAAGTACGGTGTGAAGCGTCCTAAGTCTTAATCGTCTTTTCTTTTAAAGAGAAGCGTTAAGTAAGGCCAAACACTAAAATTAAATTTTAATTTTTGAAGAAACTGAAAAGTTTTGGATAACCTGAAGAATAAGACAACGGAGAAATTCCATGCCACGTCGTCGCGTCATCGGTCAGCGTAAGATCCTTCCAGATCCTAAATTCAAATCTGAATTGCTGGCAAAATTCGTTAACATCCTTATGGTTGACGGTAAAAAATCTACTGCAGAGAAAATTGTTTACACTGCACTAGATGCAATGGCTGAGAAATCTGGTAAAGATCACTTAGCTGTATTTGAAGAAGCTCTTGAAAATGTTCGCCCAGCGGTAGAGGTTAAATCTCGCCGTGTAGGTGGTTCAACTTACCAAGTTCCTGTAGAAGTACGTCCGGTTCGCCGTAACGCACTTGCTATGCGTTGGTTGGTTGAAGCTGCGCGTAAGCGTGGTGAAAAATCTATGGCTCAACGCCTAGCTGCTGAAATGCTAGACGCGTCTGAGAACAAAGGTACTGCGGTTAAGAAACGTGAAGACGTTCACCGCATGGCTGACGCAAACAAAGCGTTCGCACATTACCGTTGGTAATACCTTTCAGTGCCGCGGGAACCCTCGCGGCGCTACTCTAGTTCCTATGCGCAAGCCTAGGAACTATTGCTATATCTAGGGGTAAGGAAAATTGCCCAATGCCATCCTAAAATTATCTAGACATAGCAATAGTCCCTAATTCAAGAGGATTCAATCGTGGCTCGTAAAACACCTATTGAGCGCTACCGTAATATCGGTATCGTCGCTCACGTAGACGCAGGTAAAACAACCACAAGTGAACGTATTCTGTTCTATACTGGTCTTTCTCATAAAATCGGTGAAGTGCACGATGGTGCTGCTACCATGGACTGGATGGAGCAGGAGCAAGAGCGTGGTATCACAATCACCTCTGCTGCGACTACAACTTTCTGGCGTGGTATGGAAGCGCAATTCCAAGACCACCGCATCAACATCATCGATACTCCTGGACACGTAGATTTCACAATCGAAGTAGAGCGTTCATTGCGTGTACTTGATGGTGCTGTAGTTGTGTTCTGTGGTTCATCAGGTGTTGAACCTCAATCTGAAACTGTATGGCGTCAAGCAGACAAGTACCATGTTCCACGTATGGTATTTGTCAACAAGATGGACCGTGCAGGTGCTGACTTCCTACGTGTTGTTGATCAAATCAAAAACCGTCTTGGTGCGAACCCTGTTCCTATCCAGCTTAACGTTGGTGCGGAAGAAGAGTTCAAGGGTGTTATCGACCTGATCAAGATGAAAATGATCAACTGGAACGAAGAAGATCAAGGTACGACCTTCACTTACGAAGATATCCCAGCAGACATGCTAGAAATCGCTGAAGAGTGGCGCAACAACTTAGTTGAGTCAGCTGCAGAAGCGACTGAAGAGCTGATGGATAAATACCTTGAAGAAGGCGAACTGACGGAAGCAGAGATCAAACAAGCTCTACGTACTCGCACACTAAACAACGAAATCGTACTGGCCACTTGTGGTAGTGCGTTTAAAAACAAAGGTGTTCAAGCGGTACTAGATGCAGTAGTTGAATACTTGCCTTCGCCAGTCGATGTTCCTGCGATTAAAGGTATTGATGACAACGAAAATGAAGTTGAGCGTCATGCCGACGACAATGAACCGTTTTCAGCATTAGCATTTAAGATCGCAACTGACCCATTCGTAGGTACGCTAACCTTTATGCGTGTTTACTCGGGTGTCGTGAACTCTGGTGATGCAGTTTACAACTCTGTTAAACAGAAGAAAGAACGTTTCGGTCGTATCGTTCAGATGCACTCAAATAAGCGTGACGAAATTAAAGAAGTCCGTGCGGGAGATATCGCTGCTGCGATTGGCCTAAAAGACGTGACTACAGGTGATACTCTGTGTGATCAGAACCATAAAGTGATTCTGGAACGCATGGAATTCCCTGATCCTGTTATTCAGATCGCGGTAGAGCCTCGCTCTGTTGCCGATCAAGAAAAGATGGGTATTGCACTAGGTAAACTAGCGGCAGAAGATCCATCTTTCCGTGTCGAAACGGACGACGAGACGGGTCAGACTCTGATCTCTGGTATGGGTGAGCTTCACCTAGATATCATCGTTGACCGTATGAAACGCGAATTCAGCGTTGACTGTAATGTAGGTAAACCTCAGGTTGCTTACCGTGAAACGATCCGTGGAAGTGCGGAAGTTGAAGGTAAATTTGTTCGTCAATCTGGTGGTCGTGGTCAGTACGGTCACGTATGGATCAAACTGGAGCCATCTGAACCTGGCGAAGGTTTTGTCTTTGTTGACGAAATTGTGGGTGGTGTGGTTCCTAAGGAATACATCAGCTCGGTATCGAAAGGTATCGAAGAGCAAATGAATAGCGGTGTGGTAGCGGGTTACCCGGTACTAGACATTAAAGCAACGCTGTTCGATGGTTCTTACCACGATGTTGACTCTAACGAGATGGCGTTTAAGATCGCCGGCTCGATGGCATTCAAGAAAGGTTCACTTGAAGCGCAACCAGTGCTTCTTGAGCCTATGATGAATGTTGAAGTAACGACTCCTGAAGATTGGATGGGTGATGTTGTTGGTGACCTTAACCGTCGCCGCGGCATGATCGAAGGTATGGATGACGGTGTGGCGGGTATTAAGATCGTCCGCGCTCAAGTACCTCTATCTGAGATGTTTGGTTACGCAACTGACCTACGTTCTGCAACTCAAGGCCGTGCGTCTTACTCTATGGAGTTTAACGAGTACGCTGAAGTACCGAAAAACTTTGCAGATAAAATCATTGCAGCGCGTGGTTACTTATAAACGTCTTGATCTGAAAAAAAGTCTGGTTTTTTTTAAAGATCAATGCGTCCAAATATTGCGCTGACTGACGTTGGCGCATAAAATAGCAATTTCTGGCGCGTCTCGATCAATTCGGATCGTGGCGAATCATAACTAGGAAGGAACACGATCGTGTCTAAAGAAAAATTTGAACGTACTAAACCGCACGTTAACGTTGGTACTATCGGCCACGTTGACCACGGTAAAACAACTCTAACTGCTGCTATCTGTACTACACTTGCAAAAGTGTACGGCGGTGTTGCGAAAGACTTCGCATCTAT
>NZ_SATR01000418.1 GCF_004551525.1 Vibrio ouci
GAAACATTTTACCAATGTTGGGATAGGTATCGAGACTTACTTAATACTTGCCCCCATCATGGTTTTGAAACATGGAGATTAGTTTCACATTTTTATGAAGGGTTAACTCCTAGAGATAGGCAAATGGTTGAATTGATGTGCAATGGAACTTTTGAGGATAAAGACCCTAATGAAGCAATGGAATACCTAGACTTGCTAGCTGAAAATGCGCAAAATTGGGACACCACAGGTACTTATGAGGCACCAAGTAAAACCCAACCTCATACATCTAATGGAGGTATGTACAACCTTAGGAAAGATCATGACCTCCAAGCCAAGTTTGCATCTTTAGCTAAAAAGGTTGAGGCACTAGAATTAAAAAAGAGT
>NZ_SATR01000419.1 GCF_004551525.1 Vibrio ouci
CGTATGATAATCCCCACTAACAAAGTTAGTGGGGATTTTTTATGTTGGCTCAAGAATTAGTACTGGCTCATGAAACGATTGAAGATGCTACAGACTATGAGTCTGTCGTTAATGCCATCCAACTTGAATGGATAGAGCAAGCTCTACATGACACATCTAAAGCAAGTATCAGAAGGCGACGCTTGCCAGCACAACAAGCCGTTTGGCTTGTTATTTGGATGGGGCTTCAGCGGAACAAATCGATTAAAGAAGTATGTAGCTCTCTTGACCTCGCTCTTCAACCTAAACCTCAAGATGCGTGGTCTCGTGTTGCTCCAAGTGTTCTCACTGATTCTAGACGACGTCTAGATGAGGCTCCTCTCGC
>NZ_SATR01000420.1 GCF_004551525.1 Vibrio ouci
TCAGTCAGACTGCATTGAGTAAAATCACATAACAATAAATTTAAGCAGATTCGCAACGCTTGGCATTTTTGGTTTGAATAGGCTTAAGTGTTTACGGCACAATGGGTTAGGTGTGTGGTAGCGTTGCTCACTACTTAATTTGGCGTTATACGCCAATCAAATATTGCACATCAAAAGGACTTAGTGTGGAAGAAATTAAGGGAATAATCGACTTTATGATAGAGGTCGAGAAACTTAAATCGATAGAAAGACAGACTAAACCTGTAGGGTTAGATAGATATGAGAACTCAGCAGAACATAGTTGGCATGTTTGTCTGAGTGCTCTTTTACTCAAAGATTTTGCTAATGAACCAGTTGATGTTG
>NZ_SATR01000421.1 GCF_004551525.1 Vibrio ouci
GTGTAGTAGTGGGGGATATATATATCAAGTAAATATAGGGAGACAAGGAATTCGTTGTCTCTTATTTATGAAAAAAGGTGTGGGAGTTGCCACCTAGTATTTTGGTCACTAGGAACCCTAACTGGTCTTAGAGATTGGGTACGGGGATTGGTTGCGTAAAGGGAAGGTATTAGCACCCCAGATACGCCCTACCTAAGGTAAGCTGCATTGTTTACTTGTCTGATAAAATTCAAGGTCTCGTTGTGTTTCCTAGTTGTTGGTCCGTCTAGGGTTCAAGAAAAGTCCTCCTCAATAAGGAGGTCCTTATCTTATCGGGTAAAGCCTAACCGTTCTAACGTCAATGTAAAAAAACATATTTAAT
>NZ_SATR01000422.1 GCF_004551525.1 Vibrio ouci
AACGGTCAAGGAAAAGTGAGTCGATGCCCACACAGAAATTGTCACCGAAACTATTTTCAAAGATGACGCATGGAATCCTCAGCGCACACAACCACTCTTTACTCAGAAACAGTCAAGAAAAACTGAGTCGCTCCCACTCAGAAATCAACACCGAAATTGTTTCCAGAGCTCACCCATGGATTCGTCAGCGCACACAGCCCCTGTTGACTCATAAACGGTCAAGGAAAAGTGAGTCGATGCCCACACAGAAATTGTCACCGAAACTATTTTCAAAGATGACGCATGGAATCCTCAGCGCACACAACCACTCTTTACTCAGAAACAGTCAAGAAAAACTGAGTCGCTCCCACTCAGAAATCAA
>NZ_SATR01000423.1 GCF_004551525.1 Vibrio ouci
TTCAAACACCTAGCAGCGTATTTAAAGCGTCTTTGTTTGAACCCAACAATTAAAGCGGTTTGCGACATCGAGGGTATAGATCTCACACCATTTGAATCATACTCATAACAAGCAATTTAAGAGGGATTCACAACGCTTGGCACTTTTGCTTCTACTTCAGTTTTAGTGTTTATGACACAATGCTTTAGGTTTGGGTGGAGGCGTTGTTCACCCCTTAATTGGGCGTTAGCTATCTTTTCAACTTTGGGCACAAAGTCGAATGTCTTAAGTAAGAATACAAACTTACTTAGTGCTTTTGGTATTCTTAGTATTGTCGTTTTCCATGCGTTAATCTCATTGGAGGCAGTATGAATATAAGGT
>NZ_SATR01000054.1 GCF_004551525.1 Vibrio ouci
AACACTATGTTTTAGATGTTGTTTTTAAAGAAGACAGTTCACGGATCTGTTTAGATGGAGCGGTGGAGAATATTGCTTTGTTTAGACGCTTCGTCATGAACATGCTCAAGCAATGTGAGTGTGGTGCTCCAAGTCAAAGGCAAAAGCTAAAAAAAGCGGGTTGGTGCGACGATTACAGAGCACGAGTATTCTTTGGGCTATAAATTGAACAAAGTATGCTCGCGCCCTGGAAAAAATACGACCTTTATTGTCATAGTAGAAACCCGCTGATAGAACATCTTCTTTCCTACATGGGTCGACTAGTAAATAACTCTCACTTGAAAGTGATTCATTGTTTCTAGCTCTTTTTCCATCAACTGGGAATTTATTTCTTTTATGCCTATTGCAAACATCGCACGACAAATATAAGTTATTCCATTCATATGACAACCACCAATAACCATCACTCTGCGTTCCATCTAAGTCGATGACCGTGGATTTAGGCCTAAAATGCTCAATAATCCCAGTAGATGTATGCCCAATAGGTGATTCACAATACGCACACTTTCGATCAAATAGATTTATGATATCCTCTCTCGCTCTCAGCCATACAGAGGCGTCAAACTCGAATCTACTTTGCTTATAATCATGTTTAAAAAAAGATTCCATCTTTTCCTTAGCTCTAAAGTATCTATTTGACTTAAATACCTCAGGGACGGGAACTTTAGATCTATCAATAAACTTCATAAATGTGCCTTATATTAAATTATTAGTTACTCATGATTGAGGGATTGATTTTCATTTGAATGAGATAACACCTTAAGCTGAGCGATTTTCAAATAGTATGTATTTGAATAAATGGCCAAATTGATTACTGGCTAGTAAACCGTACAAAAGATCTGCGTTATGACTATTAAATTGAACTTCCAAGGATTCCTTTGTCATACCTTCTCGATCAGAAAAAAAACAAAACAACGACTACTCCACTATTTCTACAAAATCTAAATCACCAGAGATAGTTTCAGGAAATCTCATGTACGATATCGCATATTAATCAATTTCTAGAAAACCAAGCGATATCTTGTCACTGCGTTGATTCTTCTTGAAACAACATACAAACCTTATTTTAGACAGGCTTTTCAGTATATCATACCACTTTGGTGTGCGAGCGTGCATATCATCTTATTGTATTCGCAAATGCGTTGCTTCACAATGTGAGCTAACGCAAAGAAAAATAAGGAAAAAGTACAACAATCTTAGAGGACTAAAGATCAATTACACTCGGCGCCTTCTCGCTCAGACGTACCCAACCAAATAGCTAATGAGTGTGGTATTTATGTTAGATTTTCTGATTTGATCACACCCTTGAATCTCGAACTTTTCATTTATATCTATATTTGACAACTTGTTTCACAATAGCACGTTATAAAACGCTCAGTTATGGAGATAAAGTCGTTATGAATTTAGGCCTAAAACTAAAAGGGATTCTACTATTTCTGCTATTGGCTGGTAGCGTTCAGGCTCGCGAGTGTGATAACTCACTAATACCTAAGGAAAATCATGTTGTCGATAAAGGTACTTTCATGGTGACTTTAGTTGACGGTCATGCCCGTGTCTCTTCCTACCTTCCATCAGGCGCTGTTGTAAAACTGCTTGGTAAGCAAACGATTTATTACAAAAAGCGGCAAGGAAGACCCCCTATCCCGCAATGCTACTACCAAGTAAATACGAACTTAGGTAAATCAGGGTATGTATTGCAAGAAACTTTATACAGTGCATCTATGTATTCAGGTGAATATGTCTTTCCCCGAACTGAAATTGAAATCTATAAACGAGCGAACCTAGAGCAAGTGACCGACTATCGTTCTCAAGGCACGACATCACGAAATGCCATTTTCATGTCTTCAACCAACCCAAAGGTTAATGAAAAACTAAAAGTGATTGGTATGGATCCCAATCAGGACTTTTATATCGTAACGGCTGAATTTCTAGGAGAAAACGTAAAAGGGTTTGTATTTGCAGACGATATTGATCGAGGTATGGCAGCAGTCGTGGACCCAAGAAATGTCGATTTTGTCGACCGACAAGTCAAGCAAGTAAGTAGTGACCTTAAACAAATCTTCAAAACGCTCTTAAGTGAAAAAGTGTATGATGAAATGAGCGATTATTTAGACGGCTTTGGACAAGGTGCAATCTTGGAAATGTGCAAAATTCCTTTAAGTGTCACTCCATCAGCTGAGCTAAGAGCCAGTGCATGGTGGCTCAATAGCTCGATTAAGGTCGAAGGAAAAATGATGATTAAGCCGGAGAATCGAAGCTTCTCTCACGAGTCTTACGCCATTATCCGAGGAAATGAACACTACGATATTGAGTTCATGAAAAGCTTATCATGTGATACAGAGAGTATGTTGTATCCCGTGATACTTAAGATTAAGCAAGGAGCTCTTGAGCTCAGGAGAGAAAACTTCAGCAAACTCGGTCCGATATATCGAACGAAGCAAGATCCTGTTGGAGAGAAGCAATATGAGACCATGTTAACCATTAAATCATACGGTGACTGGTATTCTGTTTATAGTCATTTAGACGACAATTTGTCTGACTGGAAAGCCGTATTTGGTGATAGTTACGATATCCTCTTGGATATTCTAATTGACTCAATTTCTTATTTTCCGCCATCTGAAAAACGTATAGCAAGTAAAACATCGTAACCACTATGGTTCGCTCTACGATGCCTCAAATCGTGTTACCCCAGCCATGAACACAATGTCATGACTGGGTTTCAACGGGTTAACTCACTTAATTACGATTTAACCTAACACTGTCATAGAGACCAGTGCTTTTGGTCCCTAATGTTTGCTTCCAGCGGCATTCGGCTTTGAGACCCAAGCTTTCATTGGTAGGCTCGAGAGCAGTAAATACCAAGTTATTATACCCATTCTCCAGCACATACAGATTGAGATGTTTTGCATCACCATTGCTATTGAGGTGTTTTAGCCATCGGCTCAAGATCCCCCACAGCTGTATGCAGAACCAACATAGCGAGAAGTGCCATCACTTGACCTCTGCAGGTAGACTCCAGGTTGAGACAATACCTTTTTAAGTTCGTTATCTGGCGACTCATCTTCAGAAATTGCGATGCTCTCTTTCCAGGTAAACTCAATCCCCAAGACATCGGTATCTGAAGTATGCCCATCAGGCAAAGCCAGGCCTTCATACGCACTATTACTTGTGTAGATTTTATTTTGATCTCGCGATCTCTTTGGTTGTTTCGCTTGAAAAAGCGCGCAAAAGTAATCGAAAATTATTTCTCCATCACCGTCAAAATCTTAATAGTATTTCGCGCTTCTTTTATGGAGTGGGTAAGACTCCAGCTCCGCTTTAATCGCAGCGGGAACATCACCATGATAGATGCGGAAAAAGCACCCTTGGGTATTTTCCCATAACTCAAGAGACCGGAGTCTAGACGCGTTTTTGCTTTATACGAATGGCCGAATAATTGCGCTATGGGTAATCTTGCTCAACACGAATATCAAACTATCTCGCTAGCCCACTTTCTTCGTACATTTTTTGGGGTTCTGCACGCACTGATTTTTCTCTAAAGATAAATAAAGGCGTGGATTATATAGCAGCTATACACCAAAGGTAACGCATCGTTTATCACCTCCAATCAAACCGAAAGCAACCTCTCTCTCAGAGTCATTATTGATAACACCCAATATCATTCGCTTCTGCCCATCGAAGCCAACCCATCGCCTCCCCTAACCCACACCAAGAGTGAATTGTGAGTATGTATTCCATAGTCAGAGAAAGAGGCTGCGGTTGAAGAGGTGCAGCTCCCTTTGTATCGTTTGAACGTTCTGTTGTTCAGAAACTCAATGAGAATTTTTGTCTCTTTGGTCAAATCGCCAACATATAAATTACTGCAGCTCTTAATAATGGAATAACTAATTGTTAGTTAGTTGTTTTAGATACTCAGTATCGTCAGTATATCTCAATTAACGACTTACTAAAGATCTTATTCTCGGGGGATCCAGGCCGTAATAGAGATTGTAAAACATAGTGAGGTTATAAAAATGGAATCTAACCACTTTATTTCGAAAAGAGAAGACGTAAGAGTTAACTTTAGTATCCAGATAGGAGCTTTAGTACTTGAAAGTGCTCATGGCATTAAACTCTTTCATGTAGAAAGTAATGAATGGAAAGAGTTTGCGTTAAATACCCCAGTACACGCCCCTTTAGCTTTTGAAGGATTAATTCGCGTCAAACCTCTAGAGTTCGGAGAAAATAAAGCCACACTCATTCATGTAGACAATAATGGTCAGGAAATAGATAAAATTGAAATTAATGTCGCCGTATGTTGCGTCTCTTTAAGAAATGATAGTGATCGCGATGGCGATATAGACCTAATCGACACGGCCAACGATAATTGGGTTTGGGGGAGTAATCAAAGAGGTGCTGTGGTCTTAGTTAATAATGACCTAGAAACAGAGGAGCATGACCCATCTGGTAGGTATCATTCAGAATGGGCAAAATTAGTAGTGGAAAATACACAGCTAGACGAATTCCCAGAAGGTTTCTCCCTAATTTTGGCATCAACTGAAGCTGCTGCACCAAGATTTACCGTGTATAAAGAGTCCAGCACTGGCAAATATGAAAGAATTTTAGGCTTAGACCCTTCAGGGGAAAAGAAAACCTTGATCGAATCTCCTCCCCTTTCTCCGAAGGGCGAAAATCTATACCTTGAAGCGCACGAGTACCCCAGCGAAAATTTTGAGGGGTTAATCACTTTAGAACTGCTGTTAGTTAAAGGTCAATTCGTCATGTCTATTGACGCCGCAGTTTTTAGGGTTGCTCCATGGATTATGACTCCAAACACGCTTCCCCCTGAGCGCGTATTTGCGTGCAGGATAGTGGATGAGGGAAGTAGCAATGAAAAATTCCTTGAAGGCCTCACTAAGGCTTTAAATAATATAAATATTCCTTTAACAATAATTGAACCACAAGATCACCTTGGAGATAGATGGATTCAAGATGAAGTTGAATTTGGGTATGTTCAAGCACCAAGTCACATCTTGCCCGTGGTTATGGATAGCCCCAGAGACAGAGGGCTAGACGGATTTCCTGAGAAAAAACTATTGGGTGAAGATTTTGGTCATTTTCAACTTGGTGGAAGTAATCCGGGTTCACTAGATTCATTTGGCAACCTTGAAGTCAGTCCCCCCGTATCGGTGAATGGAAGGGAGTATCCGTTCGGAAGAATTGTATTTGGTGGTAAGAAATATGGAGATTACTCTGTCGACTATAGGAAAATGATGCCTCAATTGAGGAACTTCTTATATTCTCAGAAAGTCCAATCTCCTTTTGAAATTTATACCGACTGGTTGAGTGTTGGGCATGTAGACGAAATTTTTAGCTTTGTGCCCTCGGTCAATGACATTGGGTTTCAAGTGCTTGTCGCCTCTCCGCGAAGAGCTAAGGCGATTCTGGAAAGATTATCGTTGAATGGCCAAGGCAACGCTATCATGTTTGAGGGATTGAAACGTAGTGGTCCTAAAGGGCGTGAATCGGCTGAAAAGAAGGTAGATGAGCTATTAAATGATGAGGAATTTTGGCAGGGAAACCATGGGTATCAAGATATTATAGATACCAATACCTCTATCATTAAGCGCGAGTTAGGGGTTGGTGATGAACACGTGATTCAAATACCCGTTCTTTTTCATCCCACAGGAGCCAACCGAACATCAGCATACTTTCCAAACATGATTAATCACCTTGTTATTAATCATGTCAGCATGGTTCCAAAGCCGCATGGGCCTCTTGTAGACGGAGAATGTGCTTTTGAAAAGGCCTTCAAAAATGCGGTTCCACAACGAGATGTTGTATTCATCGAGGATTGGTATTCATATCACTTATTGGGTGGTGAGGTGCATTGTGGTACAAATGTTCAGCGAAAACCGTTTAGTCATAAAACTTGGTGGTCCTTGAAGCCTGATGGAGGGTATGACATCTGAAAACGGCCAATCAACCTGTCAGTGGAAAGGCTGTCATCTATAACCTGATGAATTTGATTAGTATTGTGTAAGGAAATGACGTCATTCGCATCATCAGTACACTTCCCCCATCAAGAGCAGTAGCGAATACGTGAGTTATTACGTACCATAAATTCTCACTTCAACATAGTGGTTGCCTTGGTTAACGCTCGAGCCTTTGCTATAGAAACGCACATAGCGATATTGTTCAGGCATAAAGTCAACGAAAAGGCCTTGCGATGTTTCGTTGTATTCCGCATCCAGGCCACCTCCCAGCCCAGATGAATTATCGGTATCGTTGTTATACACCGTATAAGCGTCGCTGAAGTCAGCCTGGTTAGCCAGTAAGATCACCACATCGTGATATCGACGCGAATCTTGGTAGTAGTGCCATAATCTTATTGATGTTAGTGTTCTCTGCTGTCCAAAATCGAACTCTAAATATTGCAGTCCATCCCCTAAGGTAAGGTGGCTGTGGCTGTCCAGACTTCCGTCGGTGGCCACTTTTCCGTTTCTTATTGTCGTCGACCCTGAAGGGATCAGACCGCTCGCAAGGTTCTGCTGAGAGATCAACTCGGGCACATAAACCTCGACTTCAACATAGTGGTTAAAAGCGTTTACGTTTGATCCATTGGAATACAAGCGAATGTGGCTTCCACTCAATCGCTGGTGAAAATCAATCTCTTGCCCATCAGGACTCTCTGCAAAGAGAGGGTCTGTACCGACTCCGAAGCCGAAATAATTTGTTTTGTCATTGTTATAGACAATGGTGGTATGGTCTGGGTCAAAGTTGTCGCCTTCAGATACCAGGATAACAATGGCGTTATACCGACGCTGATCGGCAAAATAGCGCCAGATATGTATTCTATTAATCTCTTTGATACCACCCACATCCAGCGTTATTGCTTTTTCCCTATCACCAAGATCGGCATATTGATGACTGTCGATAATGCCATCGGTGACGCGCTCTAAATGGGTGGCGTTTGGCCCCCCGGTGGTGGTTTGCCGGCCACGCGCAGCGTTAATACTTCGAAAGCGCTGAGCAAATGTACGGTCACATTTGATATCAACTTGCACCATCATGTTTTTTTCATCGATGTTGCTGCCCTTCGAGTATATACGGACATAGCGTCCATCCGAAATCACCAAGGGGTTTCCCGCGATATCTTGCTTGTATAAATGCAGCCCGGCTTCAGTTTCGGTATAGAGTTCGTCTTTTCCCGGACCAAAGTGAAAATGATCCTCATGGTCGTTGTTAAACAAGATATGCGGGTTCTTAAAGGTTTTCTCCTTAGCGGTCATGATGACAACACTCTGATAGATTTTGGTATTTCGTCCATCCCGCCAACACTGTATTTCATAAATAGGCGTGTCATGGATAAGGTCAATCTGAAGGTAATCACCATGGATCTGAATGGCACTGCCTTCCGAGCGGTTGCCATCTGTCAGTGATAAGGGATTTTCGCTACGCCATCCCTCCTGACACTCGAGATAGGCATACCTGCTGACATGTATCGCGCTGTGAAACGCTGAGTAGGTACAGTGTTTAAATTCTTTACTTTGATAGGGACCCTTTTTCGTGTAGTAAGATATGCCTTTCCACACATGTCCCCCCGGTTGCGTGACCCCATCAAAGAAATGCTTGATAGCCCGATAGGCGCCGTAACAGGACCGGTCTTTATCCCGAACATATAAACCGTCTTCTAACAATCGCCACAACGGATAAAGCGTATCAAAAAGGTAAGGCACATTTTTATAATATCTGTCGAGCCACCATACGCTGACATCGTCGAACCGACTATTATAGGCGCCTCCCATCATTAACATCTCTCTATCGGTGAAGACGTTTTTGACCTTTGAAAACGGGTTGTTGTGGGAAGGGACATAACACAGATATTCGCGGTTTGCCTGACGAATAAACTGGTTTATGCTTTCAACGATAGGTCCGACAAGGTGTTCATTTCCAATCACGGGGGATTCAAGGTTGATTAGCCACCCTTCAAAATTGAGATACTGAGCGATACTATCCAATTGCTTGAGCACATGATTGTTGTTGCCCACCAGCGCCTGGACATCAGAAAAACGTCCTCCGTATTCACCAGGCGCCAAAAAAACGCACCCATAGATTTTGACGCCTGTTTGGTGCGCTTGGGTGATCAGTAATGGATCTGGCGCAAGCACATTTCCTTCTCCGTATGAGCCACCAAAAAAGATAAACTTGCGAATGTACTCCCAGTGGTCAAATCGCATCATCGGACGGTCATAATGGTTGGCCGGAATACTGGCTTCAGTGCCTCTCATCGCGGCGATCAAATATTTATCTTGGCTGACTGGCGCATGATGATGTGGCTTATCCCACTGATATTTAAGGTCGGTTTTCAGAGGTTCCGTAGATTTAGACAGGTATGCCTCAAAATTGGCGGAGGGATCCCAGTCTTCAACTGGTGGGATCTCAGGTTTTCCGTCCCCCGGTTTATTCACATACCACGTCCAGGTTCGTTTTAAATTTGAGTTTTCCATCATCCGGCAGGCCCCCCTATCCTCAGCATTCGACACTGCGTACATGTATATCTCACCAAAGGTAGCACCAGGCTCACTGAAACTCGTTGCCCATTAAGATAATTAATAATTAGTTATTAAAAAGCATCAAAGAGATTTCATGCATCTATTGCCGATGCTAAGTGCGATGACATGCGTAGGACGAACCAAACAGGTGCCGTTATAAAAATAGAGCTCCCAGCAATCAAACCATATACACAAGTTCATTAGGAAATGAGTTCCGCGTCCGTAAATTCTATTCAACACTTGTTCCTAGTATCGGTCATCCGCAGGTAAATGCTCCGAGATATCCCTTGATGTCATCCGCTTTTGCTCATCGAAGCCAACCCATCACCTCCTCTAACCCACACCAAGAGTAATTCGTGAGTATGTATTCCATACTCACTGACGCTTGAGCGCAGCCGTGCGCACGCCAGTACGTCCCTACTCTTGGTGTCCCTGATAAGGAAACACCACTATGATGTCCATTAGTCCCTTAAAGTCGGCCTCTAACGCCAGCAAATATTACCTAACTGAAGAAAACCCAAACGCTCTTCCGGACATGTCACTGGAGCAACAAGGAGAAAGCTATTACCTCAAAGAACAAAGCCAGGGAGAGCACACCTTTTGGTATGGCAAGCTTGCTAAAGAAGCGGGATTGCTCAATCAAGCTGTTGATGAAAAAACACTGCAAACGGTTCTCTCCGGTACCCTCAATGGCGAGACCATCAAAGGCAGGCGCGAGCATCACAGATCGGGCTTCGACCTCACCTTTTCTGCCCCCAAAAACGCCAGCATACTTGCGTTAGTCGGCGGTGATACCCGCTTGATAGACGCCCACGATAACGCCGTGAAATTCGCGCTTTCTGAGCTGGAGAAAGACATTGCGCAAGTCAAAGCCACCCATGAAAAAGGCGTGCAAACCTACGACAACACCGATTCGATGATCTTCGCTGTCGTACGGCATAAAACCAGTCGTAATAATGACCCACAAGTGCACTCCCATCCCTGGCCGCCAACATGACTCGCGATCAGCAAGGCGAGCTCCGAGCCCTAGCCTCCTGCCTCAAACAGCAAGGCGGTGTCATTAACGGCAGTGGCGAGCGCATTTATCACTTTCAGAAGTACTACGGCGCGCTTTACCAAAGCCAGCTTGCCAAAGAGTCTCAGCAGCTTGGTTACAAGGAAAAAGGCCTGGGTAACGCTCAGTTTGATATCGATGGTATACCCGACAAATTGAACAAAGCGTTCTCAACCCGTAAACAACAGATTGACCAGCAACTTCTCGATTTAGGCTATGATTCGCGAGCAGCCAAAGATGCCGCAGCTCTCGATACTCGGCCAGGCAAAACCTATCACAGTGATGCCAACCTCAATCACCAGTGGCAACACACCGTCACAGACCTGGGCTATGATCCCTCCGGATTAGTCAACCACTGTCTGAAGCTTCCAAAAAACAACCACGATACCAAACATCAAGCGCTCGAGGCATTTTCCCGGGCAGTCGCTCACCTAGGTCAGTACTCAACGTCGTTCAACCTTGAGAAAGTGATCGAAATCGCCGCTACTGATTTTACTAAGGGAGCGCAACAAGCCAACGCCATCGACTTAAAACAGGTCGCCGATCAATGGATACGGGAAGGAAAACTGCTGCCACTGGCACACCGAGGCCAATACACCACTAAAGCGATGCTGCAAACTGAAAAAGCCTTAATGGCCATCACTCAAAGTCGCAGTCATCACATGCGAACCACTGTCAATGACGCCACTCTGGCTGGGCTTAAGATCAACCAGAGCCAGCGACAAACCGTGGCAGGGATCTACGCCTCCACTAAGCAGTTCCATGTAGTCGACGTCTACGGCTCCTGCGAGCGCATTGCTCAACACTTACTCAACACGGGCAACCACAGTGACAAACGGGTTCAGTTGATTTCCCAAAGCGCTAAAGACCGCCAGATAAGCCAGCGCAAGATCGCCAGAGACAGCTATACACTTTCCACCTGGCTAAAACACCTATTTCATAAAGAGCAGCGCCATACCCTACATGGATTGCTTCATTCAGAGCCGCCTCTAACCAATAAAGACATTCTGCTGGTCGACAGCGCCAATAAAATGAGCGCCGATGAGTTGATCGCATTGAGTGAGAAAGCCCGGCAAACAAACAGCAAAGTCATTTTGCTTAATCGCATTTCAAGCCGGCAGGGATTGAAAGCGCACGATGCGCTCACGCTTTATCGCAAAGGCAACGTCGCTCAGCATCGCTGGGTCAATGCGAAACAGGGCGACAGCCAGGTGCGCCTGCATCACCAAGACACGCACACTGTGGCTCGATGCTATGCCGACTTGCCGGACAAAACCAACTGTCAGGTGCTCGCCACCTCCCGGGTTGAGCAACGACGTTTAACTGATGAGATCCGGGCGACACTAAGAAACGATGGCCAGCTCTCCCGCACTGGCGTTGCCCTGATCACCCAACAGGCGCACTACCTCTCCAAGCCGCAGCAAGAGCTGGTGAGACATTACAAACCGGGCATGATGCTCCGTAGCTGGCAAGAAGAAAAGCCGTTGGATTTTGTGATAGCCAGTGTGGATAAAGGCGCTAACACCATAGAAGCCTTGGGCAAGGCAGACGGTAAAACGCACACCTTCGATCCTTGCTCCAAAGCGTTTAAGTCGATGAACATGCAGGTATTCAAACCGAACTGTCTTGAGATCTCACAAGGCGAACGCCTCATCGCCACCGGCAAGCACTTCCCCAGTGGGATCGAAGCCGGTCAACGTTACAATGTCACAGCCATCAACAGTGAATCACTGACGGTAACCAATGCACAAGGCCAGCCGACAGAGTGGCCGCGAGACTCTCTCAAGGACGCCCCCCTAAGCTATGACTACGTACATTGCGCTCATCACATTGAGCCAAAAACCCACACCCTGCTGTCAGGAAAAGCCTTTACGCTTTCAAAAGCGCTGCTCAATGATCTGACGGAACACAGTCGCCATATCGACATTTTCACCGACCACCCTGACAAAGCGCTCCAGGCTCTCGAGAAAGCCGACAGCCGCGCATCCGCCGTCGAACGCGTACTCCATACTGAAGCCGTCAATGATCACTATGTGTCTAAAGCGACCGAACCCATACTCAGACAAGACATTGAGCAGGCTTTACGGATACTGACCACCGAGCAGCAGCGCCCGGCTTACGAGAAAGCCGTCAGTTTTGCTCTTAATCACCTGTCAGAAAAAGAGGCCGCGTTTAGTCAAAAAGCGCTCGTCGTTGAGGCGGTTCGATACGCCTTCGAAGAGACCAATACACCAGTCACCAAAGCGCACATTGAATCGGAGCTTGCCAAACGCAGTGATACTCTCTCAGCGCAGTACAATGACGGCACTCGCTGGACGACACAAAGCGCGATTGAGGCAGAAAAGCACATTCTGAGTAACATTGAGCAAGGCAAACATCAGCATGACGCCTTTGCCAGTTCAAAACAGGCGCAGACCTACCTCGATGATCAGCCCCGGCTGACCCAGGGCCAGAAAGACGCGATTCACCTGATCTCAACCACCCGAGATAGCTTTGTCGCCATACAGGGGTTAGCCGGTACCGGTAAGTCGACGATGCTTGAGTCCAACATTGCCCTGATTGAACAGGCCCGCCTCGCCTGTCATACCCCACCAGAGCGCATCATAGGGCTCGCCCCTACCCATTCCGCGGTCAGCGAGCTGGAAAGTAAAGGCATCAAAGCTCAAACACTGGAAAGTTTACTGACGGATGTTCGCCGCGGCGTAACCACGCCAGAGGCGCACAAACACACTCTGTATTTCCTCGATGAAAGCTCCATGGTCAGCAATCAGCAGGCGAAAGCGTTGACCGATTTCGTCCTTGAGAGTCAGTCTAAAGCCGTCTTGCTGGGTGACAAAGAGCAGCTCTTGTCACTCAGTGCGGGTAAACCCTTTGAGCTGGCCATGACAAAAGGCCTGATTGATTCGGCCCAGATGACCGACATCATTCGACAGCGCAACAAAGAGACTCTGGGCGCCATTCATAACATTCTCGATAAACAGCCAGACAGCGCACTCGACAAACTCCGTCAGCAGGCTCCTGACTCACAAGGAAAAAGCCAGCATGTCATTTCAACATTCGAGGACAATCCCAAGAATCCACGCCAGGCGCAGCAGATCGCCACAGAGAAACTGCCTTACGAAGTCGCGCAGGATTACCTCTCCCGAACTCAGGAAACCCGAGAAAACACGCTTATCATCGCCTACACCAACCAGGAGCGTGATGCGATCAGCGAGCATATTCGCCACGGGCTGATCGGCTTGAAAGAACTAGGGACCGAGAACATCATGGCACCACGACTTCGCTCGACTGGGGCCAGTGGTGAAGAACTCAAAACCATGATGCCCTATAAGGAAGGCCTTATCCTCAGTACCAGGCCCGGGGAGTATGCCACTATCACAATGGTCGACTCAGAGCATGGAGTGGTAATGATACAAAACCAGGACACCGGTAAGGAGCAGGCCTTTTTACCAAGACATCGCGATCATAAATTCACCGCGCTGTTTGCCGTCTCACAGGTGCCTCTGTCAACCGGGGACAAGATTGTCACCCGGTATACGGACAAGAGTCGTGGCATCAAAGCCAATGTCGTGCATCACGTTATTGAGGCCAGTCACCAGGCGATCCTGGCCCAGGATAAGGATGGTCGCCCCCTCTCCATCGATCCTTCCCAGATAAAAGACGGGCACTGGGATTATGCCTATACCCGGACCGCCGATATGGCGCAAGGCACGACCTACCAGAACGTCATTACCTCGATCAAAGGCAAAGGCGCCCTGACCAATCTGAGACGGGCTTACATTGATTTAACCCGGGCCAGTGAGCATATCAGGCTCTACACCGACAACCCCAAACAGATGATGAGAAACTGGCTCTCCAAAGAGGTTAACAAAGCCAGCGCCATTGAAACCCTGCAACAGATCCCGCCGCAGTCGACCATCTACTTCAATGATGCCCCGCTCCTCCATGAAGACGTCCGCTACCGCGATCACAATGGCGATTTCGACTACAACCTGTTGAGAGAACGCGTCCACAGCGAGTTACCTCGCTATACGGAAAGTCTGGCAGAGCAGCTATTGGGTAAGCCGAACCATGCGAAGTCAGATCAGGACTACCTGACCTTTGGCTCAGGTAAGTCGGCAATTAAAGTCAGCCTGACCGGAGAATACCGCGGCTACTTTAAAGACTACACAACCGGTGAGAAAGGCTCACTTATTAACCTGATGATGAGTGCTAAGGCGCTCACCTACAAAGAAGCGATGAATGAGGCCCACCAGCTGTTAAACGATCCTGCTCGCTACCAGCTCATCGAGAACAGGCATCACGATACCCTGATAAACACGACGCCCAGACGCGTCGCTCAGTTTGAACAAAGAGCTAAGCAATACTTAGAGGAAAGCCTCGACATAAAAGGCACACTGGTCGAGCAATACCTCACTCAACTTGGCGTTAAAGACGCGTCCCATTCCCATGTGCGCTTTCACCCAGCCGTTTACTCTTCTGAAGACAGTGGGATCCACCCAGCCATGCTGACCAATATTCATAACCAGCGCGGTGAGACCCGGGCCATTGAAATCACCTACCTTGATGATCACGGTAACAAAGCCAATGCTCTGGACATCAACCCAAGGGTACTGGGCACAAAATCCAAACACATGACGCAGTTCAATCAGGGGCAGGATCGCAACACGACCATTATCAGTACTGGTATTGAGCCCTCGTTCATCATCAACGAACACACCCAGGGCCGCTACGACATCGTTAATGTCAGTCATAAGAATGACATTCAGAACCTTAGCCCGGATGAGCTCAGACAAAACATCATCATTGTGTTGACCCGCGAAAATCAGGACATCAATCCGAATAATATCGAAAAGATTGTGGAGAAGTTTGCCTCTTGTCAGGTTCACTTTGTGACAGAAGAAAACATGCTTAAGCAAATCAGCGACTGTATTTCGTTATTTGAAGGGCAAGACAAGCGTCTAATCCACGACGTTGAGTTTGACGCCAGTACCATCAAACGCCCGGACATTCCCGATGACCCCCTTGTTTCATCGGTTCAACGCGAAAAAGACCGTGAGGGACTAGAGTACTGTGAACCAAAAGAGCGCTCTTCGCAGCAGGAACTGGACTTCAATAAAGAGACAAGCAAAGAGTTAGACCGCGACAGAGAGCGATAGGATAAGAGACCGCTCCCCTTGATCATTGCGCCTGAGGAAGGCGCCGCTTTCAGTCACGGCCTCAATGAGACTGGCAGTCACGCCCAGATGTTTTCGGGGACTCACTTAATGTCGGAACCTAATCCCAGTGATACCAGGGTACCGACAAGTGTTGTGATCACCACCGAGACCAGTGAACCAATCAACACATACTCGGTCATACTCCGGTCGTTGGATTTACTCAGCTCACCAAATCTAAATATTGATTTAGCGGCCAGTACAAACCCCACCGCGGCATAACTTCCTACCAGGGTAAATGTCAGGATCAACACTCGCTCTAAGTAACCAATCAGCTCACCACCTGCGACAAGACCACTCACATTCGGATCTGACTCGCTGCCTGAACTGGCGATCGGATAGTTTCTTAACAGTCGGCCAATCACAACGGATGACGGCTTGAGGATAAGTAAATAAGCAAAGACAACCAATACACCATCCGAGAACTTCTCGTGCTGCAATACGGCATTCATCGTAATGCCGTCGGTCACATAAAAGGCAAAGACCGCGAGTATCGAGACATGCAAAGCCTGATCAATTACAAAACAGGAGGACTTGTTAGCTTTCTTTGTCGCGACTTTCCACAGTCCAAAGGCGCAATGACTAAGCGTCACGATGACAACCAGGTAAATGACTGAACACCAGTCTATGCCTAATAGAGCAGCAGGAACGATTAACGCGACACCGTGCAGTAGTGAATACAGATACAGTGCCGGAGAACGGTAAGTATACCCTTTCTTCTCCTCTCCCCATTGATTAGGTTGTAGGTAAAAGTCGCAAATAATGTGTATCAGCAAGAATGGTATCAGAACACCAAAGAAATCAAGCATACTTGAGGCCCGCTACTTGGTTGATAAATTGATTGTTCAGCTCATTAACCAGCGCCCAACCCGACGCTTTAAGGGACTTGCTGGCGGTCGCAGTTGCGATGTCGAGCTTCTCTGCCAGCTCGCCAATCGACATAGTTTCATGACTACGGATCATTGGAAGCATCACTTCACATTGACGTGAGGTTAGTTCAGAAAGTTGTCGATCGAGATACTTAATCAGTAAGCCAAAATGGTCAGTGAGTTCGCAGCGATCAGAATGAAAAACCAGCCTGTCATTTTTTAACGCTTTAAGTCCTCGGCCAGAAAGCACAAAAGCTTCCCCCATCGATTCAGAAACCAACTCACGTAGATCGGCATTCATTGCGATCGCAAAACTGATCCGACAATCAAATTCTTTACCCAGCGCTTTTATGCCAACCCGATAAACGATGGTGTATCTCAATGCGTTTTCGATATCGTGCACCACGCTCTGGAACTCGTCACCGCGTCGAATACTGTGCGCATTTGATGCGTTTCCTGCGCTGATCCATGACTGGATCTCTTTGGTTCTTGTCAGTAACTGCTCGAACTGAGCAGCAGCAAGCTTAGTCGAATTAACAATATCACCGCTGATCACCGCAATCGGTTTAGAATTAGGCTCCACTTTCCTGCTCCATTTAGCAAACTCATATCAATTTAGCCCTTTTTGGCTAATATTTCAAATTTAGCCAAAAATGGCTAATAAAGATATATTAGCCACTTACGGGATAGTGGGAGATTTCAGGAAATGTTTTTTCGGCGTTATTCGCGTGATCACTAACGTGAGCGGGATTTACGCGTGAACGTACGCTCGACAATCACACTCAAATGTCAGAAAACGCTGCGATCACAAAGTGGTGGCCGACCGGAAGGCGGAACATAACAAGGAGCCTCTGGTGGTTCATGCTGAGCAACATCCTTATACTCAAACGGAAGAGTCTTTATTTTGTTCCTCTCCGAGTTTCCTTCGTTGGCATTATGTATTGGATCATACTTATAGAAACTCGTCGGCCCCCATGGGGCACCGGTATATGTTGTTTTATTCCCTCTCCCACCCAACGGATCCATGGTAATGTCGAGCGAGACGAGCTTCGCAGCAGTGGAAAGTCGAAACACAGTCCCCTAATGACGCTTTATCCGATACCAGGAACCTATCAACTCACCACCAGCAACAAGGCCGCTCATAATCGAATGCCGTGGATTCGAATTCTTTGGTTGGAAAGCTATTTCAAATTTGGACAGTAGACTTTAACACGGCAAATACTCGAGTACATGAAAACTTAAAAACATTAGTATCTTCTGTGTAAAGAGTTAGGCCGCTTAAAATGAACTCAACAAATACCACTAGTACTTGTGGTTTATTATGTAGTAACGTTCTTTTGGCTAAGAGAGTTATTTCTCATAGACGTATGATTATTTTGAGTTAATTAAGCCCTGAGGTATAGTTTGGAACTTCTTTTCTCGCCTTTAATAGTGATAGTACTCTACTATCGGCAGTTTGGTAGAAACGAATGGTTAATCACACTACTCTATTTCGCGTATTCAATTACAATTAATTGCTTTTTAGACTTACCCTATAGTTCCAGAATTGGTAGCTTCTATATCGGAGTCCCTATAGCCTCATACCTACTCTGTCTCTTTCCTCACTACATAGAAAAATACCCCTCATCAGTGGTTAGGGGTATTGGTTTATTGGGAATAATCGTAGCTTTCGCAGCGGCACTATTGATTTTTTAACTTATCAACAATTTCCAACATATTTACTTCTAGCCCCTTTTGCTGGAGACGATTCTCTAGCTGAGTTAGCTTAAGTTTTTCTTCAGAGGAAAAATCACGCATCTGTGTTTTCAGGTAAACCGATAAATATCGTTGCTCCATCAACTTGGACTCCACCGATTCTGATAAGCTGATTTCGTCAGCTAAGGCTGCCAACTCTTCATTGGCAGAGCAACGCTGGATTCGAATATCTTTTAGAAACAATACATACTTTTCGACATCATCAACGCTAAGATCGCGAATATCACTGACAGTCAATGGTGCTTTTTGCTCTTCTGCTACAATACACTCTTTAACTTTAACCTTATATTCCTCATAACTATTGGAAAAGGCAGCTTGAGAGAAAGTCATTAAAAGGGCTGATACGAATACCGCTTTAACACTACATTTCATTGTATAAACACCTCCAAAACATTCTCTCCTGGTCTGTTATGGAAGAATGAGTAGCCATGCGATAGGCAATATTTTCTACCTGACGCACCAAGATAGGATTACTAGAATGCATCGATTTACCTAGCAATTCAAAATCTGTAGTAACTACCTTGTATGACGAACCAATAACACCATTTCGAGCAAAAATGTCGAGCATTACGGACATACCAAGTAAACCAGACAAAACATTGGCCATGTCTTGTTTCTCTTGAATCTCTCTGATAGCCCTTTTGCTATCAAAACCAAACTTAACGTTAAAATTACAAGCCATTGTAATTCCTTATTATTCAGAAAACTCCAAGTAAAAGCGGCATACTCATTAGTATTTGAACCACTACACTACCGCCAACCCAGCAATGGCTTTCTTTGTTACTTTAGTTTCCATTTACTCAAAAACTGGCTAGCACTAGAGGAAAAAATCTAAGAAATGGTAGCTATTGTGCACAAAAAATTACTCTTTCTAGTCCTCTGTTCGCTGCTGACCATACCGATAGACTCACCATTAATTAATGAAACTCTATACTCACACCCTAAACCAATATGTGCGAAAGTGAGCGACAGGATAATAATTAATCATTATTTATTATTGGGTGATACTGTAGCGATTTGATGATCCATGACACCACATTAGGTGGCCAAGTCTCCACCGCAAGTGAGGAGTTCAATGACAAAACGGCAACGACGTGCATTTTCTTCTGAGTTCAAAGTGGACGCGGAGAGTTTGGTTCTCGATCACGGCTACTAGACAGCATGCTCTCTAGAAGTTGGTGATACAGCCCTGCGCCGGATAGCTGAGGTTAGTCTCTCTTCTTTCCTGATAGAAAAGAGTCGACTTTATTGTCTATGTCCGACTTCACTTCCTGCCTGAATGGTTTTGATTCTTTCTGATCTCTAAATAGCTTCTCGCTATCGAACGTTTGTCCGTGGGTAATATCCCCTATCGCTGAAGATTGCCTTACAACACGATAGATCTCTTCCAGTAGCTCTCTGCTCGAAGGCGACTCATTGTCAGGTTTGTTCAACTTGAGTCTCAGAGCGAAGGTAAGCAGTTCGCGTATTGCTTCCGATTCCGTCAGCTTCTCTCTTTCCTGGAAAGTATCAAAATCTCTCTCCAGCTTCCCTTTAATTGATGCCTGCAACACTCGACTTCTTCCCATAATTCATCACTCCCAACCACATTTCCCTTGAGTATAGTGTATTAACATCGCAATACGATCGTATTAAGATGTTAATACACTTTAAGTCCGAATTCGCCCAGAAGCCTTGCTGTATAAGGGCTCAACAGATTGTTAATACAATCGTATTAACAATCTGCCAAAAATGCACAAAACGCCTCTCTAGCCCTTGCCAGTAAAGGGGTTAATACATTCTTAATACAATCGTATTAAGAATGTATTAACATTTTGCCGAAATTTTAGTGGAGAATCTGAA
>NZ_SATR01000424.1 GCF_004551525.1 Vibrio ouci
CAGTAACGGTCCAAGTGTTTGTTTATGAGCGATTCTGACTATATTAGAAGCAGAAATGGGTTCTTCCCAAGACATAGAACTTGTAGCCTCATGTCTTACCTTTCCAACGCCATAAATTTCGCTTGATCGGAGTTCTATAACTCCAGATATAGTTAAAAATCTGAGGAGAGGTCAGACAGTAACAGTTCAAAAATGGACAGTAACTGTTGGACAGTAACGGTCCAAGTGTTTGTTTATGAGCGATTCTGACTATATTAGAAGCAGAAATGGGTTCTTCCCAAGACATAGAACTTGTAGCCTCATGTCTTACCTTTCCAACGCCATAAATTTCGCTTGATCGGAGTTCTATAACTCCAGAT
>NZ_SATR01000425.1 GCF_004551525.1 Vibrio ouci
ATTATAATTAATACCTTTTTTTAATTAAAATTACAATTGCTAATATCACACAACTGATTCTCTCTATCCGTACTACCCTTTTCTCATCTCTCTGTAGAAAGTCATAATCTTTTTCTTAAAATAATTACTTTTACATTTAAAATCAACCAATTGCGAGCGTGTTTGGCAGTGTGGTTGCGGGTGCTTTTCAAATAACTTTTCGTGCCAAAATACATGCCAACGATATTTTTTTATTTTTTAAAAATCATTTTTGACATCAGCACATCAAAACGATCCAAAAAGTACAAACCGCACTCAATTTTAGCAAAAAAAAAAAAATTTCAAATTTTAAAGAAACACAGGTACAAACACAGTACC
>NZ_SATR01000426.1 GCF_004551525.1 Vibrio ouci
CTTCCGAAGAAGGTCATTTTCTAAAGACTTTCGGCGTCAAAAAATCCAACCACATACGATTTACTGAAGTGGTTTGGAATTCCTATCCAAAAATACTTAGAGAATGGTGGGCGATACCGGGCTCGAACCAGTGACCCCCTGCTTGTAAGGCAGGTGCTCTCCCAACTGAGCTAATCGCCCACATAAGTTTTAATTCTTCGTGGAGAAGAATGGTGGGTCGTGCAGGATTCGAACCTGCGACCAATTGATTAAAAGTCAACTGCTCTACCAACTGAGCTAACGACCCAATGGTATCCCGTAGGGGAGTCGAACCCCTGTTACCGCCGTGAAAGGGCGGTGTCCTAGGCCTCTAGACG
>NZ_SATR01000427.1 GCF_004551525.1 Vibrio ouci
AGTGCAAAGGTACGGACTTTCGGGAAATTTCCAAATAAAGCAAATAAAAAAGTGTGTTTTATAACATGTTTTAGCAAAAACACCGGCTTTGTTAAGGCTTGCTAAGGATTGAAACCCTTTACATACGTATTTTCTAAAAAAGGATTATCTTTGTGACATTAATCAATGAACACAGAGATACGGTGGCACAGAGTTGCTTGTGCAGAGCGTCTGCTTCATGAAACCGGGAGTTCATACCGTTAAAAACTCTGCGCCACCGTGCTTCTGTGTTCCGCAAAGATATACCTGTATGCACGAAGATATTGTCCTTACCCCGATGATGAAGCAGTTTCTTGAGTTGAAGGCAAAGCAC
>NZ_SATR01000428.1 GCF_004551525.1 Vibrio ouci
TCTAAATACGAGAACCCCAAGAAGAATTCTGGTAACAGCAGCACTCCGCCGAGCAAGGAGGGTATGAAAGACGAAATCATCAGAAGGACGAAGACTCTCCGCAAGCCAAGCGGCAAGAAGCCTGGCGGTCAGGAGGGGCATGACGGACATAAGCTATCCTGCTCTTCTGCTCCAGACGAAATAGTGGACGATGTTCCCAACTACTGCACTAATTGTGGCGAGTCCCTTGCAGATGCCGAGCGTGTACTTGACTATGTGACGCAAGTAATCTCAATTCCGGAACTGAAGCCGGTAGTCAAGGAGATACGCCACTATGTGATGATATGCAAGAATTGTGGCGAACGTATTCGTA
>NZ_SATR01000055.1 GCF_004551525.1 Vibrio ouci
TTACTCGCTGCAAAACAGCGAAAACCTGAACGATGGACTGGTGATATCAGGAACTGTAAGCCAGTTGGCGAAGTCCACCTAAATCCAGAAAGAGAAGCTGCTTAATAAGCGAGCAAATGATGGCAACTATCTTGAAAAACACCGATATGCACCAGCCTATTGGTTGGCAAAGCCCTATTTGGAGCTCTTAGGCATGCCAAGTGAAGGTTCTAAGCGATTTGGCGAGCTATTTCCAAGTACTAACTTCGATAATGAATCGAAACCAAAGGAAACGCTATCACTCCCCTTATGGAAAGATGTTGATCTGACGTTTAAGGATGTCTTTTCTGTTGGTGAAGACCGAAGAAATGAGGCCATACATAGATATAACATTCTAGAATTCCTTATAGATCAATATGGTACCGATTTTTCCAAAAAGCAAATAGATGAGTCACTTACTGCTTTAATAGATAAATTTGGTTCAAGTACACCATCAGCAATCAGCATTTATAGGTACTGGAGAGATTTTAAAAAATCAAATTTTCAGCTTAACTCCCTAATTCCTAAAGTCTCTGCTGGCAATACAAAAAAAATACTCCCGATGAACTGGAACCTTTAATTCAAGGTGCAATAAGAAATTACTTCTCTGAAGAATGCCCGACAGCAACATCGGCATACGTAACTCTTGAGGTTGAAATTGATCGGCATAATGAAATCAATGGAACTCAATTTGAACCGTTCTCAATACAGGCATTTAGGAAGAGACTAAGAAAGCACTCTGAGTACGAAAAAATACTACTTAGAAAGGGAAAAAGTGTAGCTGATTCTACTTTCAGAAAAGTGGGGAAAAGGCCAGCAACAACACGAGTATTGGAACGTGTAGAAGCGGACCATACTAGGCTTGATTTATTTATTATTGATGAAAAAAACGGTATACCGTTAGGGCGACCCTGGCTCACAGTTTTGTACGATACTCATACAAAGAGCATTGTGGGTTTCTATCTAGGGTTCGAGCCGCCGAGTTACTTATCAGTATCACTGGCACTTGTGAATGCAATTCTTCCAAAAGAACACGTCAAAGAACTATACCCATCAGTAGAAGGGTGTTGGCCTTGTTATGGCTTGCCTGAGCATTTGATTGTCGACAATGGTACTGAGTTTAACAGTAGTGACTTCAAAATAGCGTGCAAAGATCTGAAAATAAAAGTTAAGAAAAACCCGACTAAAAAGCCTTGGCTCAAGGGGTCAGTAGAGCGTTACTTTCGCACAATCAATAATCGACTACTCTCTAGGATACCCGGAAAGAGTTTTACTAACGTATTCGAGAGGAAAGACTACGACCCGCTTGAAAATGCCGTAATCGACAGTTAGATAAATTCTTGCATTGGGCGTCGAGGAGACCCTCAATGAAGATTTCCCCAAAATATCGGCTTAATGGTGACGTACTCCTTTTGGAGCGCAGACGGAGATTCTTACTTGACCGTGACTGCTATGTGTACATTCTGAACACAGATAAAGCGAACCTGCTCATCGAGTCTAAGGTTGATGAGCAGGTAATGGTCGTCACTCTTGAGGTACGTTATTTCGGCCTCCTAATCTCATTGTGTGACGATGTGGTAGTACTGTTTTGACTTAATTTCTTCTATAGCATGGTTGAGCTGCGCTTCATCCACATTGCTCGCCACGATATTAAGGATACTGTCTGAGCTGAATCGACACGGGATCACCTTGTCTCCGACTTGTTTCTGTTTGAGCACTGAGTGGCCATTTTGGAGCAAGAAGTCTTGTTCCAATAGGGCATGAATACTCCCCTCTTGTTGACTCGTGAGTAACATGATTGCCGCGTGTTTGTCTTCCAGTTCTGGTAACACAAACGGCATACCCAGTTGCAGTTGGACATTGATTTCATGCAAATGGATGCCCCAGATCTCGTAGATGGCTTCTGAGATGGCCCCGCCTGCCGGGCGCATGGCAATTTCACAGAACACCACACTCTCTCCATCAGAGAAAAACTCGAAATGAAAGACGCCAGAATGGGTGTCAAAATGCTTGAGGATTTGCTCCAGTGCCCGTTTTGCTTGTTCATGTAATGCGGACTTTTGATTGGTCAATCTCGAGATGATCCATTGGTGGTCACGGTATTCAAACAACGGCTGATCATACTTACCCAATGTAGAGAACAAAATGTCTCCGTTAGCCACAACGGCGTCCAAATGGAACATGTCGTGCGCAATGAACTCTTCGGCGAGGTACTGATCCAAGCATTCATGGTTTTCTGAAAGATAGTGCTCCAGCGCTTGGGGACTCGAAACGACCGTAATGGCTTTCGAAGAGTAGCCGTCTTGTGGTTTTATGATCAGCTTTCCAAACTGCTTGAGCATTGCGAACAAACGTTGGGTCTCTGAGGCGGGCGAGAAGGCAGGAATGACAATCGATGTCGGGGCCAATCGCTGCTTCATTAGCAACTTGTTTCGAAACAGTTGCGCTTGTTCGAGATGCACTCCAGGCAGACCAAGCGCTTGCTTGGCATAAGCGACAGGCAACAAGTCTTCTTCTCCCGTAAAGACAACGTCGCGGATACGGTGCCGCGTGCCGATCGACGTCAGTAAGTCGGCCAAATATTGTTGAGCGTTGACCAGCTCGATGAGGTGGAGCTCTTCAAAAGGGGTATTGTTCGGGATCACCGAGCAGTGTACAGAGAACACATAGATGATATTCCCTACTTTCAGAGGCGCAATTACGTCGCCATCTTTTACAATCGATGTATAGTCATTTCTTGAAACAACAACCGTCACATCTTCCACATGATTCTCCTTAGGAGTGTTGAAAAGTAAACACCCAAAGCCCTCAATGGCATGACCACTCGCATGGGCCTTTGGGCGCTAGAGTGCTGGCCACTGCCAACACTCAGTTGCCACGATGAGCGTTAGTACGATGAAACGAATTCGGTGAAGGCCGCGTACTGCTCCTGAGTGGATATCGTTGGCCTACCAAGATCGTCTCGACTGCCAATCTTGCAGCCTATAATAAGCAGCGTTGAGGTCGGTTTGGTTAAGAAGTAGTCGACCTCTCTGCCAATTGCGTCGACGTCGGTGACATAAGCAAAATGTTGGTATCCGAAGGCTTGCGCTAGCGCGTGCGCCTCAAGATCATCAAACTGTGTACGTTGGCCGCCAACCGATTCATGCGCGCAGTTGTTTAATACGATATGCAGTAAGTTAGGTTGAGAGGCGGCGTGTTGCAACGAGGCCAGATGCATTAAAACCGCGCCGTCGCCGTCAAAACAGACCACAGATCGATCCGGTTTGTGGTGCGCGATTTCCGCGGCGATACTTGAAGCGTGTCCCATGCCACCGACACACAAAAAATCGCGGTTATGAGGCATGTTGAGCGTTTTCCTGAGCTCGAAAATTTCTCGTCCCGCTTTGCCCGTCGTCGCGACAGAGATGCAATCTTCTGGCAGGGCTTGGAGAACGGTCTCTATAGCGTGTTCTCGGCTGAGGTCAAATCGGTTCACATCGCGGCTAGAGTCACAAGCAGAGAAGGTGCCCTTACGTACCACCAAGAAGACCGGGGCTTGAAGCTGCTTGGCGCGCTGCAAACTGTCGTCAATCACCTGCCTAAAATCGCTGTTTTTATCCAAGATCAAGCAGGGGTATCCCATCACGTCAATGAGCTCGGTGGTGACGCGCCCTTGTTTGCGGTGCTGAGGTTCATCGGCCAGTTGCTCTGTGGCGAGCATCTCACCTCGCCACCCAACGATGATCAGCATCGGAACGCCATAGACTTGGCTGTCTGCGAGCGACAGTAGGGGGTTAACCGCATTGCCTAACCCTGAGTTTTGCATGTAAACGACGGGCACTTTTTGCGTTGCCGAATAATAGCCAATCGCTCGCGATATCGCGATTCCTTCGTTGGGCGTTATGTGGTGATGTTGAACGAATGGCGCCTCATTCAATGCCTGACCAAAGCTCTTAAGCAGAGAATCCGGGACCCCATAGTAACTATCGATGCCATGATGGTGGAGGGCGTGCAAAAATTCAATTGGTGATATCATGGGTTACCCGTTTGGTTGAAGTGCTAATGTTTGGCGGGCACTAAGTAGCTTGGCAAACCGTTTTCGGCTCATGGTAAAGTTCGACCATTGCTCATGACATTGAAACGGCCTTTCCTCAGCGATGTCACGGATAACGTTTTCATAGAGTTCTATGCTATGAACGAACGACGTCAGCGTGAGCGCTTCTGGATCGGTATTATCCAGGATGGGGAAGCGTTGGACTCTGAGAATATTCCCCGTGTCGACTTTTTCTTCCATCAGATGTGCGGTGACACCGAATTCCGTTTTGTGATCCCAACAGGCACGAAAGGCGCCTTTCACCCCCGGATATTCTGGGGGAGAGGGGTGGAGATTGACGCTCTGACAACGCACGCTATCGAGCAAATATTGTGGCACGATCAATGGACAACAAAAACTGAATAAGTAATCAATCTCGCCGGACATCAGCGTCTGTTCGAGCGCCTCGGTAACGTCTTTGTTGTCCCAATCATGTTTAGAAAAGAGTTTAACATCGAAAAACTGTCGGGTAATCTCATGGATCCTATTCGCTTGCTCTTCGCGTGCGGTGGTGATCAGTACACACGTTTTCATATCTGAACTTCCTTTGTATTGATGAGTGTTGAGAGTTGGTTGCGCAGTTTGCCATTGGTAAAAATGTTCACTCCGTTATCGGGGCGATCTTGCTCAGAGGAAAAGTGATAACACCCGCCGGATTCGCTCAAAATCAACGTGGCCGCTGCAATGTCCCACCAGTGATCTTGGCAGGAAACAATGCCATCGATTCGGCCATCACATAACATGGCAAAACTGTACACATCGAGAAAACCAGGATCATGCAAAGCTTGGCAATGAACCGCGTCGTAACAGGCTTGCTGGCCAATCTCGACAAAGTACTTTCTTGCCGACGTGGTGATGTACGCGTCGTTGATTTCGGCCACTTCGCTCACCTGTATCGGCTGGTTGTTTTTGAAGGCACCCTGTTGGTAGACTGCAGACCAAACGTCACCCGTTGCTGGCAAGCAAATGGCTGCCGCGACGACGTGACCGCGGTATTCAAGCGCGATCGAGATGCCCCAGGTTGGGATGCCTCGGATGAATTTTCTTGTGCCGTCTATTGGGTCGATCACCCAATTGAACTGCGACGGTTCAGTCTGGCCCAATTCTTCGCCCTGAACGCTGTCTGAGGCAAATTCTCGGGTGACGGCGTCACGAAATATCCGTTCGCTCTCAATGTCGGCTATCGACACTGGCGAGGCATCGGATTTGATGGCGATGTCCTGCGAATTTACCGTGTAGCGGCATTGATACTGCGCCAATGTTTTGATGATCGAGAGGCAAAAGTCATGGCGTTGCTGGGTGGCTTGCGACCAGGAAAAGGGGGCAATGGTCATGTTACAGGCCACCACACAGATCGGTAAAGCTTCCAGTGACAAACGACGCGTCGTCACTCAGCAGCCACAGTATCGCATTGGCCACTTCTTCTGGGGTACCGCCTCGCTTCATTGGAAACTGTTGGCTAATTCGCGCGACTCGATCTGGTTCGCCCCCGTCAGCGTGAATATCGGTGTAAATACCGCCTGGACGTACACAGTTGACCCGAATGCCTTCGGCAGCCACCTCTTTGGCCAAGCCCGTGGTGAATGTATCGACGGCGCCTTTTGAGGCTGCATAGTCGATGTATTCAAATGGCGAGCCACTTCGGGAGGCGCCTGATGACACATTGACAATCGCGCCACCCCGTCCACCGCGAGACTGGGCCATCCGCTTGATGGCTTGATGTGAGCAATAGAAATGGCTCATGACGTTGGTCAGCAGCACATGCTGGAATCGTTCACCATCCATGTCAATCAAGGGCATCTTCTGTTTCAAAATCCCGACGTTGTTGACCAAGTGCGTAAGGGGACCAAGATGATGGTCAATGGCGTCAAACATGGCATCGACTTGGTCGCGATTTGAGGCGTCAGCTTGAACCGCGATGCACCGTGCCCCAAGCGCCAAGATTTTATCTCGAGTGTCAAACGCCGCACGTTCATCATGCACATAATTTAAACAGACGGCGTAGCCTTGTTCGGCCGCTTGGATTGCGGTGGCGGCACCGATCCCGCGACTCGAGCCGGTGACGAGAAGAACTTTTTCATTCATAAGATTGTTCCTATCGAGGTTATCTCTCAGACCACATTAAGTTGAAGTAACCCAACGCTGAGACGTACGAAAAAAGAGCGGCTATCGTCATGTAGCTATAGAGATACCACTCGGCTATGGAAAGAAAATGACTGACCACAGGGTAGAGCAAAAGCGGGATGACGGCCGTTACCAACAACAGAAGTTGTTGCCTACCGGTAATGGCGTACCACAGTCTTAGGGTAGTGAAGTAGACCAACACCATCGTGATGGCCATGTACTGAGTGAGGCTGTCACCAGAGAAGACGATATACAGTAAGGCAAAGGGGACACCGATCAGCTCACATTTGACTACCGCCAGTGGTGAAGTGGCGACGTGCTTGCACGTTTCGGCGAGGTACGCCTTGATGTACACGACTAAGACTTCTCGAATGAGCATCAACGCAATAAAGTAAAGCGGTACAATGCCTTCGGCATGCAACATAAAGGCAAGACAAAAGTAGGTAACGACGTCGACAGCGGCGTCGAAGTAATGCCCAGACAGAGAGGAAAGGGCATACTTTCTCGCGATGATCCCGTCAATGTTGTCTAAGATGAATATCGCCGCAAAAACGACGCAGATCACCGCTTTCTGTAGCCAGGACAACGGTACGCATAGCCAAACCCCGAATAAGACGAGCGTGAGGACAAATCGCAACAGGGTGATTTGATTCGGCGTCATGATCGGGCGTTTCAATGTGGTTGACTTAGTACTCATGTGGCTCAGTCCTTGTCCAAACCAAAGTTGGTCGTCTGGCATAACTCCTTGGCACGCTCAAGATCTTTGACATTGTCTACTTCGACCCAGTCAAACTGTTGGCAATCGCGATAACAGAAGCTCACCTCTGGCAAGATGTCATTGATGGCACTGTAGAACTGGATGACACCATCGAATTCAAAAGTGGCCAGTTTATCGAGCAACAACTGACGCGCCCTATTGCTGATCTTAATCGCACAGACGAATTCGCCTAGCGCGTTTTCAAGAGAAGCGTCGGAGTGAAAACCGTGCTCTTTGACATCAATGAAAAGGGTGTCACGTTCCGCAAGCGAGCGGACTACCGTATCGACGTGTTGACTTTTGGGTTGTTGATCGACAATCAAGCATATGTCGGCCGTCGACTGTTTCAGCTCCGTCAAGATCTCCGATTGCAAAACCATGTCCCCTTCGATGTAAATCAGATCCTCGTCAATCGACGTCAAACCGAGATACACGCTCCAATCGATGTTCTTTGAGGCGTAATGATCGTTTTTAATCAAGCTAATGTCATGGCGCTTAGAGTAGCGTTGACAATACAGTGCCAACGATTCGGAGCAGTGGCCCACCACAATATTGACCTCGTTGAGGCCCGCTTTATCCATTGAGCGTAATTGGTAGTCAAGAATTGACTGCTCGCCGTTGATCGCGAGTAAAGACTTGTGTTTATCTGCGGTTAAGTTGCCTAAGCGGCTACCGATACCCGCCGCGAGTAAGAGTACCTTCACAATTGCTTCCTGTGGTTAGTTCGATTTTTGAATTAAGCTTTTGGCACGACGCTGCATGCGTTTTAAGTAGAAATCGTTGAGCTTGTCATACAGCTTGGGCATCGGTCGTTTGAAGTCTACGATGAGTATCACGCGTCGTTCTGACGCTTGGTTAACGACTTCGTGATCAAAGACATCATCCAAGACAATACTGTCACCCACTTGCCAGGTGTAAAATTGGTCCTTGACTCGAATGTAAGGGGGGTTGGTCTCTGGCACTTCTATGCCGAGGTGGTATCGTAGGATGCCCGCATAGGGTCCTTCGTGCGCAGCCAAACAGACACTCGGTTCCAACACCGCGATGGCGATTGACAAGATCTCGTCGTGCTGCTTGGTGAGTTCGTAGATATTAGGGCACAATGATATGCCTAATTCATTGTATTCATTAAGCAACTTGACATAAAACAGCTTCCAGTCTTTGGAAACTTCATCCGCCCTTTTCTTATCAATCTCTTCGTAGCGAGTCAGAGAACGTGTCTTGAGCAGTGCAAATATCTCTGACTGGATCCGTTCGAAATTGTCATTCAAGATGTCGCTCAGAGGCAGGCAGGTACTCGGCGCCATAAATGGCGCTCGCTCTTCGCCGCCCGCAAAATTGATAAACGCACGGTTGAGGGATTTTTGGATCAAGCTATCGGCTAGGCCAGCGAAAGGGGTTTTCATTCATTATTTTCCTTATCGTAATAGGGGGGATGAAAAAGGCAGTGCGTCGCTCTTCATCATGTCTGAGAGCGATGAATAAACATCGTGTATGTCCTGGTCGGAGACATATCCCATATGCGCGATGCGCAGGACGGAGTCGGTGAATTTCCCATTGCCCACGCCAACGGCGATGCCATGCTTGGACGACAAACGAGCAGCGATATCGCTGGCCAGAATGCCTGCGTCCATTTCGAGCGCGGTGATCGTATCGGAATGGCAGTGAGGCTGAGAGAACAGCGTAAACCCGTTCTGTTTTGCCAACGTGCGTGAAAGATGGGCAATGTCACGATGATGTTGAAAGACGTGTTCAAAGCCGATGTCTGCCATCGTCGCTAAGGCGTGTTCTAATCCCCAAAACGCATGCAGCGATGGTGTGGTTAGTGTCTGCCGTTCGAGCGCCAACGCGTGGGCTTTTGGGTAGTTAAATGCCACACTACCGAAATTGCGCTGTTGCCGTGACTCGTCAAGCGCGCGGTCATTCACCACCACGATTGACATCCCGGGAGGGGACATCAAGCCTTTTTGCGTTACGCCAATCAGCACATCCAGATCCCACGCGTCAAAGGGAATACTGAGTCCCCCGAGACCACTGATGCTGTCGACAATGATCAGTGCATCACTGTGTTGGCGTATCAGCGCGACCATCTCTTTGAGCGGGTTGGTTACGCCGGTAGAGCTCTCATTGTGAGTCAGGAATATGGCTTTATATGGCTGACTGATTAATGCCTTTTTCAAGTGCGATAGGTCGATTGAATGGCCTTCTTCGGCGCGCAACAAATGGGCGTTGTGACCTAACTTCATCGCAACCATGCGGTGAAAAAGATCGCCGTAATAACCACAGGACAAAGTCAGCGCGCGATCGCTCGGGCCTAACAGGTTGTCGACGGTCGACTCCATCGCTGCCGTACCAGAACTGGTGAAGAGCAACGGGGTACACGTCGTGTTCAACAGCGCCTGCAATCCGGTTTGGACATTGCCATAGGTCGCTTTAAAGGACGCGCTGCGGTGACTCACCATTTGCTGATTGATGTAGGCCATCGACGAGCGGGGCAAAGGTGTTGGCCCCGTGATACGGCTGTTGGTGACATTAGCATTGCTCATGACAGACCTCGAGGGCCGCGCGGATTTCTGTCGTCAACCGATCAATATCGGCCCGGGTGATATCACCCGCGGTGCCAATACGAAAGCACCCTTGACGTTTCGAGGCGTAAATGACGATGTTCTTGGCCGCCAGAGTTCGAGCAAGATGGCCATACTCTAGCGTTGACGGAAGCGAGTAAGTATTAATGATTGGCGCACTGATCGCTTTGTCGATCACCGGATAAATCCCCAGTGTGACCAGCTTGTCGTCGAGGTAGTTTCTCAGTGCTAAGTAATCGCGATATTGCTGTTGGCGTCCCCCTTTTTCGGTGTACTCGAATAAGGCTTGTTGAAAGGCGAGCAGGACCTGGACTGGCGGCGAAAAACGCCACTCGCCGTTCGCGATAAAAGCGTCATGTTGCGCTTTCAAATCAAAAGACAGGGTGCGTTTTCGGCGCGAGATGTGCAGCTCATCTCGATGAACAAGAACGAATGATACCCCCGTCAAGCCCTGGAGGCATTTATTGGCCGATGAAGCCAGTGCGATCAGGTTCGGGTACGAACTGAATACCGGAAGCAAACCAAACGAACTGACACAATCGACCATGACTTTCAACGCGTATTGGTTTGCCACTTCCATGACTGCGTCATAAGGATTGACCACTCCTAACGCGGTTTCGTAATGCACGAACAGCAGGTGAGAAAAGCGCGTCTTTGTGGTCTGCAAAAAGTCGCGTAACGTATTGGGGCAGATCCCCAACTCTTCATCAAACGTCAAGACTTGGTTGGGGATCCTGTACACATCACAGATATCCGCCATACGTTGTGAGTATTCCCCAGAAAGCAAGATCAAGACCTGAGCTTGTTCGTCCAGTAACGAACTGATCATGGCTTCGACGGAGAAGGTGCCGCTGCCTTGCATCAAGACGGCGGCATAGTCGCTTGATAATTCGGAGATAGACTGCAATGAATCGATGATCTGCAATGTCACATCGCGCATTAAGTGGGTTCGTGAGCCGATATCTTTCATCGCCGCGGCCTTGACGGAACGCGTGGTCTTAAGTGGACCTGGCGTAAACAGCAACTGATCTTCAACCGTACTCGGTATGGTGTTGTTCATAAGCCTCTATCCGTAGGGGTTGAGAGATGGAACTTAGGGTTGTCGTACACTTGACGCTTCGCGTGATAGTAGTGCTCATAATGGTCCCCTGAGCTCTCTGGGGCGAAGGTGAAAAAGAACGCTCGGCGAGCGCCCTGACTGGCATTGATTTCTGAGCGATGTGGGACCACTGAGTCAAAAATCACCAGATCGTTGCGCTGTGGAAGAATGCGTTGCCAGTGAAACTGGTCGGCAATGTCGGGCAGAACGTCACCGGAATCAGGATCGCGGCGGAAGACAGTTTGTTCCGGATAGGCGTGATCGCGCGCTCCGTCGGTGTCCATCACTTGTTTCCAGTTAACGGCCATCTCTAAACAACCATTACGGATCGTAGGCTGATCGAGGAATATCGCGACCGTCAAATGAGCGTCAGGCGCGAAATCGGCATACGCAGGGTAGTCCTGGTGACAACCAAACGCACCGCCGCCCGGTCTTTTCACATTACATTTGTCTTTGAACAAGGTGTAGCGAGTTCCGGTGATGTCAAACAGCACTTGCTGAAAGTAGGGCACTAATTGGCGGTTGATCACCGTTGACTCAGGAGTGATGTATTCAAAGCGGCAAATTTCACTCCTGTTGTCATTTTCCGGCACGACGATGACCTTCTCTTGACCACTTTTGTAAAACTCACTGAGCGATTGGTTAGACTGTGAGACGCGTTGCAACACCGCGAGCGATCTCTGCAACATACGATCATACACTTGAGATAAGAGCTGATGTTGCTCGTCGGTGAAAGCCTGAGCGAGGTTACAGTACCCTCGCTCTTGGAGACTCACCATTGATTGCGTGAGCGTCTCCGGACTTAACATGAAGCTAACCTTTCCATCGCCAGATCAAACTCATCGCGAGGTGTACACAGAACGAGGCGTATGTAGTTCGCTGAATCCTCACCATAGACATTCCCAGGCACAGTCGCCACCCCCTTTTCTAACAGGAGGTAATTGGCAACCGCTTCTCCTTTCGAGTTAAATTCATCTTTGTATTTTTGTGGGATCCGCTCGTAGAGTCCTGACACTTCAGGAAACAGGAACATCGCCCCCAGTGGTGAACGACACCAGTTGAAGCCGAGGTCTTTGGTGAGCGTCGTGACCGCGATATTGGCGCGATCGCGGATCTCGTCACAGTTGGTTTCCAACCATTCTGCGGTCTCAGACTGTAACACGGCGATCGCCGTTTTTTCGTTGAGAATACCAACCCCTAGGTACATGTAATCATGCAGTTTTGCGGCTTGGTCAATTAATTCGGCAGGCGCGACCATCCAGCCAATGCGTAAACCGGGCAGGCCAAATTTTTTCGAGAAACTGTTGATCATGATCGTGCGCTCTCTCAGTTTGTCGTTGGTCACCGCAGGTAGGTGCGGACGCTCAAACGCCATTGAGTCGTAGACTTCATCATGAAGCACCCAAGTTTGATTCTGCTCCGCATAGTCCGCCACGGCTTGCCAATCTTCTTCACTCAGGACGTATCCACTTGGGTTCTCTGGTGAATTGATGATCATTAGGTTCGGCTGTGATGATGAGGTGTTTTTGTCTTTCAGCGCGGCTTGATATTCATGACTGTTCGGCCCACGACGCAGCGGTTCGACTGAACGCTCTAGGACAGTAATGTTACGTGAGTACAGCATGTAAGATGGATCACTGACCAAAACGTTGTCCCCCGCAGACGTGGTACACATCACACTCAAAGTGATGGCTTCGACGCCGCCATGCGTCACGAGGATTTCACTGTCAGGACACACCGAAATACCGTAGTTATCGGCGTACCAGCGGCTGATTTCTTGACGCAGTTCTAATGAGCCGCGTGGATCTTCATAGCGTTTTAATGTCGCGACATAAGCGTCGTAATTGAGGTTTTTCTCAATGGCCGCTTTTGCTGACTCAGGGGGACCAAAATAGGGTTCACCAAAACTCAGAGCGCAGACATCGCCCAGCTCTTTTGCCTTTCTGGAAATGGATTTTGAAGCGTATTCTGCAAGTTCAGTAATCTTTTTGTTTAACATTTTTTTTCTCTTAGATAGTGCCAGGAATAAAGGCAAGCGCCTTCTTCACGGAGATACAGTCTTGTTCGATGGGTTTTGAACAACCTTCGCTTAAGATGCTGTTCGCGACGTACTCCATGGAGTTAATGGCCGAACGCATCATGTGATTGGCATAGATAATGATGTTGAAGCCCATTTCTTTCAGTTCGTTGTAATGAAGATGGGAATAACTGGTCGGTACGCACACAAGCGGAATGTCGGGGTGCTGTGAACGGAACTTTTCTGCGAACTCTCGGATTTCGTCACCACAACTCTTACGACTGTGGATTAGGATGGCGTCTGCCCCAGCCGCCACATAAGCGTCCGCGCGCGTTAACGCATCGTCGAGGCCTTTTTCTAAGATCAGGCTTTCGATTCTGGCCGCGATCATGAACTCGTGCGTGATTTGGTTTTTCTTTGCGACACGGATTTTCTGACAGAATGATTCAATATCATCCTGGGTTTGATGAACGTCGTTGCCGAGCAAAGAATTTTTCTTTAAGCCAGTCTTGTCTTCGATCACCACCATAGAAACACCAGCACGTTCGAGGGCTTTGATGTCATAGATAAAATGCTCGAGTTTTCCACCGGTATCGGCGTCGTAGATCATCGGTTTGGTGGTCACATCGAAAATATTATTAATATTCTTGAGTCGGAAGTTGGCATCCAACTTTTCAATGTCAGGCTTCGCTTGCAATAGTGAGTCGGTCAGAGAACTGGACCAAAAACCATCAAATTCTAAATTATCATTATTAATGGTTACCCGTGATTTTTCCGCGATCATGGCGGAGATAGGGCTATGCGATTCGATAATACGAATACATTGTTTAGATTTGAGTAATTGCTTTAAACTTTTTCTCCTTTGACAATTAGTAACTGAATTCAGCTCTAGTGATGTGTCCTCACCAGTGAAATCTATTATTCCTTCCAAAAGACATTCTCCTTAAATTGCAGGAATTAAAATAGGACTTTAAATATAAATTTAAAGTATATTTTTATTATTTTCCGAAGTGGCCATTTAGGAAACTACAAATAAATCATTAATGCAATATCTATTACTATTTTTTACAATAGCCTACTTACATCGACATAGTTCATGTTTTTAAAGGATTTTTGATGTTAAGCAAGTGTAAAGTTATTGATAGTAATAAAAACTTAATATAGAGTTAAAATAAAAGGAAGCTAGAGGTTGTTATTGTGAAAAGTATCATTATAGTTGGTGGGCAAGATGAGATTTATGAAAATATTAACCTTAAAGAATTTGATGTTATTTCAATTCAGCTAGAAAACAATATAGGAATAAATACCGCTGAATATTGCGCAGAAGTAATACCTGTTTCGGAGTTTACCGTACAAGAAGTCGAAAGGGCGGCTCTAATTGCCATCGATAAATACCCTATTTCTGCCATGTTTGGATTTGCTGAATTCACTATTCTTCCCGCTGTTGAAGTGGCAGAAAAATTAAATGTTCCCAGTTTAGATAAAAGAATATCTGAACTGTGCAGAATTAAGCCAAAGTTAAGAACGTTCCTCGAAAATAGTGCATTTCACCTGCCTTTTATTGAGATTCGCTGCCTCAGTGAAGCCAAATTATTTGCCGAGCAATATGGTTACCCCTTGGTCGTCAAAGACACCATGGGCGCAGGCAGCTCCAATGTCTCTGTTTGCCATGATCTCGACCAGTTAGTGCACGCTTCGCAGTCGCTCCTGAGTGAATTTGGCGTCGCTCTGCTCGAAACGTATTGCGGTGGACACGAGTACAGTGTCGAAACACTGACCCTTAATGGACAGCATTATGTGCTTGGTATTACGGAAAAATTTTTGATCCCTGGGACGGTGGTCGAAGACTCTCATATCTTTCCCGCTCCGGTGTGCGACAAGACAAAATACCGAATTGAGCGCGCTGCGATCGACTTGCTCTCAGCGCTTGACCATTATCACGGCCCGATGCACATCGAGTTTAAAGTCGATGGTGACGATGTACGATTGATTGAAGTGAATAATCGAGGGGGAGGGGATTATATTTGGGAAATGGTGCTAACGGCTACCGGGGTTAACTTAATTGAAAATACAGTGCGTGGTTTTTTTGATAAAAGTATTAAATTACAAAACTATCAACCAAAGAGTTCTTTAGCGTACATTTCACTTTATAAAAAGTTAGATATCGACTTATTAAAGGAATCACTTTCTCGCCTAGTGGATATACTGCGTTTCCAGTTCGACCATGATGATTTTGAACGCTCTATTAATAATTCAACCGATCGCCCTGGATTCTGTTTACTCAAGCGGAACTTACAGCAGGGACATATCGCTGACTGCATAGAAAATATTAATTCTATTATCAATAAAAACACTTTCTAAGTGGATGGCGCCATCATGAGCAATATATTAACTAAAATTAGCGCTCTTCCCGGAGCTGTAAAAGGTATTCTGTTTTTTGTTCTTATTACCCGCTTGACGTACTTTATGGTTTGGCCTTTTATCGCCATTATTCTGAGCACAGAATACAGTTTATCGCCCTCTCAAGTCGGCGTTATGATGACGGTGAGTGCTTATCTATCATTTATAGTCGGAATATACGGAGGCGCACTGTCGGATATTTATGAACGACGTACCATTATTATTCTAGGCTGTGTCATCGCTGTTATTGCGTATGGGACCCTTGGGGTGGCCAAGGATCCGATTACTTTCTCAGTGGGATTGGTCCTGGTTGGTATTTCGTACTTCTTTATTGATGCGCCAAGCAAAGCGATCAGTAGCGATCTGCTCGAAGAATCAGAGTTGCGAGAGTTCTCGCTTCAAGCGAGATATTTCTTGGTCAATGTGGCGGCCGTATTGGGACCACTGATCGGGCTGATGGCGGGGTTGAATGCCCAGAGAATGACCTTCTTCATGACCGCGGTGTCTTATATTCCTTTCGCGATCTACGCTATGAGTCTCAGTGTTCCTTGTGGCTCCGGCCGTGGACAAGAAGGTGCGACTATGGGGATTCACCAACGCTTGAAATTGGCCATGACCCACGGCCCATTTATGATTGCGTTGTGCTCCGGTTTCATCACCTTTCTCTTGTTTGCTCAAATCGAAACGACCTTGCCTCAATACCTGCATATTGCGGATCCACAGACGGCCATTAGCCTGATCACCGTGTTGTTCTCAACCAATGCGATTGTCGTGATTGCGGTACAACCTATCGCGATTCAGTACTTAGGCGGGTTTTCTACCTCATTTAAGATTTCCGTTGGTGCATCCATATTCTGCTTTGCTTACGCCATGATGTATGCAATTCGTCCCGACTCCATGCTCAGTTGGATGGCGGTCGCAGTCTTGTACAGTGTCTCTGAAGCCGTCTTGATGCCAAACGTCAGCGTTCAGTTGGATAAGCTCGCGCCAAAAGAAAATCGGGGGGCATTTCTTGGCGTGGCATCAATGGTCGTTTTAGGCATCTACACCGGTCCGTTCGTCGGCGGTGTGCTGCTGGAGTCGTTTGGAAAATCAACTTTCCTCATTCTTTCCTCAATGTGTCTTTCTGTTGTCGTTGTGCAATTTCTCTTAAACAACAGGTTGAGCGAAAAAAACAGTTTGGAGAACTAAACCATGTCGAAGTTTACCTTAAACCAATTAGACGGTGTGAAACCGTATCTGCCTGCAAGTCAAGAAATCTGGTCGCTACCAGCCGATGTCACAAGCTTAAAGCTTGATTGGAATGAGTCCTCGCGAGAGCCTTCTCCGTTGGTGCGCCAAGCTCTGGTGGAATTGGTTCAGTCTGATCGCTTGCGTTATTACCCAAACGTGCGCAATGAAGCCTTGCTTGAAGAATTGGCGTGTTACACCAAATGTTCGCCCAAAACGCTCAACTACTTTTCTGGCTCAGATGCTTTGCACGAATGTATCATTCGCGCCTTCGTCGAAAAGGGGGATACCGTGTGTATCTTTGGGCCCACATACGACAATTTTCGACTGATCAGTGAAGTGTCAGGCGCCCAGATCCGTCGCCTTGATTTCAAAACGATGTTTGAATACGGGGCTAGTCCTGTCTCCTTATCCGGCGCTAAGTTAGCTTACATCTGTAATCCAAACAACCCGACTGGGGAGTTTGTCCCACCGCAGGATTTACTGAAGCTGTTTGACTACAACCCAGACACCTTGTTTGTCGTAGATGAAGCGTATATTGAATTTTGCCCTGAACTGTCTGTGGCTGGCTGCGTCACCCAATACGACAACGTGATCATCTGTCGCACCTTGTCCAAAGCGTTCGGCCTCGCGTCTATTCGTTTCGGTTACAGCATCTGCCATCCGAGCCTCAATGACGTTCTTGCCTTAGTCCGGAACACAAAAAGTGTCTCGATGTTTGCTCAGGTTTCTGCGATTGCAGCTCTACGAGATGAAGAATACATGATGGAGTACGTGAGAGAAGTGGAGGTTGTGCGCAAGAAGACGATCGAGTTATTGACCTCAACAATGGGCAGCCATTTGAAGATCTTCAATGGCAAGGGAAACTTTTTGCTGATTGAGTTCGCCGACATTGAGGCGAAGAATAAGCTGGTTATGGTGCTGAATCGCAACAAAGTCTATGTGCGAAGTTTTGATCAGAGTTCTCCGTTCCATCATTGCATCCGTTTGTCTTTGATGAGCCTGGAGTCTTTCAAACATTTTCAGGCAGTATTGGAAGAAGAGTTAGCGTTGGTGAAGTAGGAGAGAATGAACCTTGGCTCTCCTCGATCGAAGTTAGGCGAGTAGCCCCTTAACTTTGGCGCCGACGCTTTGACTTCAACGTTTCTGATAGAGTGATGGATTAAGCCGTTGACTAAAACTGCTTGCAGCTTGCACGACTACTTTGCGGAGCACTATCTGGGTGATAAGGATATTGACTAAATAGTTAGCTAGCTTTGCAAACTGCATTCTTTCGATGTTTGAGCTACGATATCTATCTTCACTGTGTGATCGCTGAGCAACTCTGCCGGTCAACAGGGAGCTATTGTGCCATTTAAGTCAGTAACTTGTGGTAAAACATAACAAACAATTCAACAGTGATTCGCAACGCTTGGCGTTCTCACTTCGGGTTGAATTTAGTGTTTACGGCGCAGTATTCAAGTTCAGTGTCTGCGCTGCTCACACGTTAATTGGGCGTTATGTTTACTTGCATTTCAAAGGCTTAAAGGTCTTAGGCTCTAGTTCTTTGTCCCTCTAGCAATTCGTCCCGAGTAGACTCAGCAAATCCGCATTGTCTGCCTTATTTCTTGAATCTCTCAGCCCGTAAAACATGCCAATGTT
>NZ_SATR01000429.1 GCF_004551525.1 Vibrio ouci
GATTTGTGGATGGAGGTTGGCTCGTCAGGTGGACCCGATAAAAATCAGGTTTACGGGCTCTCCAACACTACGGCCGATAACTTGCGGTCGACCCGTAGTGTTTCAACACTTGGGAGCTCCCAATCAATATCGAGCTCCCAATCTAAGGAGTTCGTGGCCTTGCAGCAACACACGGCTCAGCTCACCGAGAAATACGATAACCTATCAGCAGAGTACGCACAACTCAAAACGTCTCATGCACAACAAAGAGCGGAACAAAGAGCGGAGTCTAAGCAAATCAAAGCGTCTCAAACACAACAAAAAGCGGAGTATGAACAACAAAAAGCGGCTTATGAACAGCTTCGCGAAATGA
>NZ_SATR01000430.1 GCF_004551525.1 Vibrio ouci
ATAAATTAAACGGATTTTCTGAAATTAGTTTCAGATATATTCCATTACTTGGATGAACAGCTAGCACCATGATAATTGCAAAGATCGAGTGAAAGGTTGTGAGTGTAACCTAGGATCTGGTATCCAAGAAAACTTTGCTGGGGCTGCTGGCTCTAGCCAGTAAATATATATGTCGATCGTGATTAAGGCTCGGAGCATAAATAGAAGGGAAAGTCAGGACCACCAAATTAATCCAATATATATCCATCCATGGAAGAATCTTCATGTTGCTGGATTGCCCCGCGGCGGCCACGACCTAATTCAGAAACTATGCAAGTCCAGAAATCATCTTTACATGCACACACATGCAAT
>NZ_SATR01000431.1 GCF_004551525.1 Vibrio ouci
CATACAGAGCTTGCTGAAATATCAGAAGCACTAATGTGGGGCGCGCAAAGTAATAGCGTAGCCAACGTATCGCTACGGAGTTGGTACAAAAGGTTTAATGGCGATACTGACATGTGGGATGCGGAGATTGAAAACTCCTAACAAACTGCTTAAGAGGGATTCGCAACGCGTGGCATTTTCACTATGCGTTGAATTTAGTGATTAAGGTGGTATGCGGCGGCAGCGGTACTGCGTTGCTCACACCTTAACAGGGCGTTATATGTTTTGGTCAATTTAGGTTTTTTACAATGCTGAAGCTAAGAAAAGCAGAGGCTCATGAGTTAGATTTCATCTATTTAATGGGCTTCGA
>NZ_SATR01000432.1 GCF_004551525.1 Vibrio ouci
AAAATTATAAAACAAAAATAAATATTATTTTCGATTTTACCGAGTTGCCGCGTGATTCTCCCATACCCTCCTCACAACATTATTGTTCGCCCTATCCCACTCAAATTTGTTCTGTGTATATAAATAATTCATATAAAATAAAAATAGTACAAGATATAAAATTATAAAAATCATTTATTAAAAATAAGCTGGAAATTAAAAATTAACACCGACCTGAAATCGCTTAAACCATGCATCGATATTAGGTTTCCACTCAGGATGTCTGGAAACCTGGCTCCATTGAAACAATGGAATCTCCATCGACAATTTAAACGCCAATATTATAGCCCTTGTAGCCTCAATGTTTGGG
>NZ_SATR01000433.1 GCF_004551525.1 Vibrio ouci
ACTAACCTGAGACGGGCTTACATCGACTTAACCCGGGCCAGCGAGCACATCAGACTCTACACCGATAACCCCAAACAGATGATAAAGAACTGGCTGTCAAAAGAGGTCTATAAAGCCAGTGCGATTGAGACCCTCAAACAAATCCCGCCTCAATCGACCACGTACTTTAACGATGCCCCACTCCTTCACGAAGACGTTCGTTTTCAAAAAAGCAATCGCGATTTCGACTACCACATCTTTAGAGAGCACATTAATGCGGAGCTGCCGAAATACACCGAAAGCTTAGCGATTCATTTATTGGGACAACCAAACACCTCTAAGTCCAACAGAGACTATTTAACCTTTGGGA
>NZ_SATR01000434.1 GCF_004551525.1 Vibrio ouci
GCACTCCCGGAAAGGGAGAGCAGTAAGTTTTGAAATGATATTCTAGGATCCTATTAATTTGAATCAACTTGTTTTTTATCCCACAACTGCAACTTTTCTTTTTATGTTTACATTCACCTCCTGCATATATTTTTTGGTTCTCTTGAACCTAAAGATGGTTAAAATGTAAGCTGACAATCAACGGTGGTGATGAGATGCTTGCACTCCCGGAAAGGGAGAGCAGTAAGTTTTGAAATGATATTCTAGGATCCTATTAATTTGAATCAACTTGTTTTTTATCCCACAACTGCAACTTTTCTTTTTATGTTTACATTCACCTCCTGCATATATTTTTTGGTTCTCTTGAAC
>NZ_SATR01000435.1 GCF_004551525.1 Vibrio ouci
TGTGACCCCATCATTATGAGTGATGTGCTCTAACCAGCTGAGCTACGTAGCCAAATGGTGCGGAAGGAGAGACTTGAACTCTCACACCTTGCGGCGCCAGAACCTAAATCTGGTGCGTCTACCAATTCCGCCACTTCCGCATCAATTTTGTGTTCATATCGCTAATTGGTAAAAGCGTTATGAAGTTGTATGGCAGGTCTACCTGGATTCGAACCAGGGAATGGCGGCATCAAAAGCCGCTGCCTTACCGCTTGGCGATAGACCTGCAGTGCTTTCATAAGAAAGACTTAAATAATGGTGCGGAAGGAGAGACTTGAACTCTCACACCTTGCGGCGCCTAAATCTGGTGCGTCTACCAATTCCGCCACTTCCGCATCAATTTTGTAGTCATTACTGATAATTGGAGAATCAGTAAGACGTTGTATATGGCAGGTCTACCTGGATTCGAACCAGGGGATGGCGGCATCAAAAGCCGCTGCCTTACCGCTTGGCGATAGACCTGCAGTGCTTTCATGAGAAAGACTTAAATAATGGTGCGGAAGGAGAGACTTGAACTCTCACACCTTGCGGCGCC
>NZ_SATR01000436.1 GCF_004551525.1 Vibrio ouci
TGTTCAAGTGTCGGTAGACACGGCGAACGATAAGATTTTCGAAGGCACAGAAACGTTCAAGCTGGATGCGACAGCGGCGGCGACTGTGGGTGGAGAGAGTTTCGATCTGTCTGCGTCGGGCAATGGCAGCATTACGGATGAGCGCGACGGTGACAACAACGCAGACACGCCAACATTGTCAGTGAGTGCTGAGAGCGTGGCGGAAGACGCGGTTGCGACCTTCGATGTCACGTTAGGCAATCCGGTTGACGGTGACGTGACGTACACCTTTGGTTTAAACCTTGATGGCAGCGCGGAAGCGGCGGACTTTGAAGGTGACTTGGTAGTGAGCTACCAAGAGGGCAATG
>NZ_SATR01000056.1 GCF_004551525.1 Vibrio ouci
GCCAAGACTAAGTTTCCTTTTACAAAGAAAGCTAATCTCGTTTGGTCACTTCGTTTCATTGAAACCTAATTTGATACCGAAGTATCTAATTGGATTATCATCAACGAGTGCCCACACAGATTGATAGGTCTATATTTTTAAAGAGCTTTTTCTAACTTCCGCCTCGCTCAGCGCTGCGTCGTTAGGGGTGCGTATCTTACGCTTCCCATTTTGAGAGTCAAGCATTTTTTCAAACTTTCTTTTCTCTCGTTTCAACTCGGTGTGTGACGTTCGTCTCACTCCGTGTCGATGGAGCGGCATTATAGGGAGGTCTGAGAGGATGACAAGTGTTTTTTTGAAATTAATTTCCGTTTGCTCAAAAAGAAATCAAATCATTAAAAATAGAATAAAATTTCAACATTTGAGTCATGTCACATCAATACGTTGGAAAAACAACAACCATATACGTAAGATCCCTGTGTCTATTTTGTTAACAGTAGACCTAATTTTTCTTCAAACCTAAAAGTTGTATTCTAATATGAGTTCAAACAAATCGACCTTAATGATTGTCGCCTTAGCTGTATTAGGTGGAATCATCTTTTCGCAGGTTGCCGTGTCGCCTGCATTAAGCTTTGTTCTGGGTGTTTTTGCTTCCGCTTTTATTCTTAAACTTTCGAACACCACTATTGAGCAGGAACAACCTAACGATCCATCCACTAAAACATTGTATGTAGGCAATCTGCCATATAAGGCAAACGAGTCACACGTAAAAGAGTTGTTTGCTAAACATGGTGAAGTCTTTGCAGTGCGCTTAATGAAAGATAAACGCACAGGTAAAAGAAGAGGCTTTGGATTTGTGGTAATGGCAGCAACTGATGCTCAAACCGTGATCGATGCTTTAAATGAAAAAGACTACATGCAACGCACTTTAAAGGTACGTATCGCCAACGATCCTAAATCGCAATCGGATAATGTTGAACAGGACTAAAGCCGAGCTGGTGTAATGCCTTATTTAACGCTCCCTCTTCCCAAGGGGGAGCTGTTGAGAAAATCTCTCGCTTCCCACGCTTTTCTTGCTCGCCCGTCGTCTCAAGTAAATCTTCAACTCTTCTTGCTATCGCTTCCCCAGAATCTACCAACAACACACGTTCTGTCAGTACCTCTTGAATCTCTTGCTTAATTAACGGGAAATGCGTGCAGCCCAGTACAGCGACATCTACTTTATTTTCGATTGTTGCGAGTATTTGTTTTAACTCGGCCAAATCGACCGCCTTTCCTCTCAACTTCTCTTCTGCGATATCGACTAAGCGAGTCGAGCCTAATAGCTCTACAGGTTTGCTTTGCGAGAAGTCTCGGATCAGGTCATGGGTATACGGACGTGTTACAGTCGCCGGAGTCGCAATCAGACCCACAGCTTTATTGGCTAAGTTCGATGCTGGCTTGATAGCTGGAACAACGCCAACCACTGGAATAGTCAGTTTAGCGCGTAGTGTTGGCAGAACAATGGTGCTTGCCGTATTGCAGGCGATGACCACGAGATCGATATGATGCTTAGCAACTAATGAGGTCACCAATCTATCGACCCGGTCGATCAAGGTATCATGGTCCAATTCACCATACGGGTAGGCTTCATTATCAAAGATATAGAGGTACTCAAGTTGAGGCAGCTTGCTTTGAATCTCTTGATAGACAGATAGACCGCCAACCCCAGAATCAAAGATTAAGATTTTTGCTTGTTGCTTGGACACTTGAGTCACTCATTTACTTTCGACCCTGCAATGATACTCACTGCTCGATATTTGGCAATCTCTTCGCTTGATAGCGTTGATGGCTGAAACGTTCGCCATGCTCTACGCCAATTAATTCAAGTTCAAGACGACCCGAATAACTGCGGGTTTGAGTCACTAAAGTATGAAACTCCCCATCTTCTCCGCAGGGATCAACTTTTGCAGGTAGGCTGTCGATAAACTCTTGCGTATACCACTGACCGCAATAACTTGAATCCAGCTGCGTTCCATCCGTTGTGACCACCAGCGTTGTAATACTGCGCTCAATAATCTCTTCGGCAAGTTCGCGACTGCTTTCGCCTAATAGCGGAAAGACGCACTCCCAACCTGCAGGTTCAATATAGCTGCGGCGGTATGCCTCGATACCATTGCAAAACATATCGCCAAACGCGACGGCATCAATATTGAGGTTACTAGCTTTGAGTGCATTAATGATGGTTGATTGATACACCTCATTGGATGGAAACACTGCGGGCAGCGCGATTTTAATCAGAGGAAGCCCCAATAACTCAGCTTGCATATCGACGACTGATATCGGCGTCGCTTGAAAAGGCACTTCGTCTTCTACATAGGTGGTATAAAGCCCAACCACTTGGTATTGCTCGCTGTCCATCAATCTTTCGAGAGTGAGAGTCGAATCCTTGCCGCTCGACCAGCTAATAATGACGTTCTTTTTCATACTGTTTTTCTATTGATAAGAAAAAACCGCCCGAAGGCGGTTTGAGACTTTAAAATGCGTATGTAGCATTCAGGTAATATGAACGCCCCATCGTGTTATAAGTTTCTTGTGTTGTGTACTCTTCATCGAATGCATTATGGATTCGGCCTCGAACTGTCAGTTGTTCGCTAAATGTATAGCTCGCTGCAAAATCAACTAAAGTGAAAGCTTCTAACTCATTTGTATTGTCAGCATCTTCATAACTCTTACCACGGTAAACCGCTGTCGCATCTAGCTGCCACGCATTTAACTGATATCCTAAGTTCCAACGCGCTACATGCTTAGAGCGACGGATTAGCTGTTTACCCGTAGATGAATCAGTCGCATCAACATAATCGTAGCCAAACGTATTTGATACATTATCTAGATAGAATGTAATCGACGATTCAATACCATCCATTTCTGCTTTATTCACGTTTGAAGGGATCCAATCGCCTGCCGGATTGTTCGGGTCAACAGGAGCCCATGCGATCAACTGATCAATTTCAGATTTATAGCCCGTCACTTGCCATTCAACAGAGTCATGGTAGCCATGAAAACCAAGCTCATAGCCAAAGCTTTCTTCAGGTTGCAGGTTAGGGTTACCTGCGTCCGGGTAGTAAAGGTCGTTAAATGTTGGTGCTTTAAATCCAGTACCGACGTTAGCTGTGGCTTTAATTTCATCTAATAGGTTATATGCAGCGCCTAATTGCCATGTATTACTGCGGCCGTAACTTTCATTGTCATCGGTACGTACGCTAGCTTCCGTCGCAAATTTCTCTACAACGTAATTCGCAGTTAAGAAGGCAGCTTTATTGTCACGAGATTCTTGGATGTAAGTCCCTTCAGTTGTAGAAACCTTCTCTTCATTCCACTCGACGCCACCAGCAAGCGTGAAATCATTAGTTAGCTGGTAGCTATGTAGCCAGGTCGCAACGTTTCTCTCACTTTCAAAGCGAGAGTCGTCTTGCAAATCATTACTATCAAGGCCTTTATCAGCATTAACTGCTAGAGTAAGTTCAGAAAAGTAGTTTCCATTTAGATACTTAGCCTTACCAGCAAAGTTATAAAGTGTACTCTCTGATTCAGCATTTGGATGAATGACATTAACAAAGTTAGAGTCCCATGCCGTCTTGTCGTATTCAGAGTTACCTTTGTGGTAATAACCTTGAAGGCTAAGTTGAAGCGCATCATTCACTTGATGGCCAATCTCCGCAACAACACTCGCTTTATCATAGCCATCTTTATCATCTTCAAAAGGTGTTGTATCTGTCGAGGTACGTGCAGATACAGCACCACTATCACCATTAACAGAGACACTTACTTTGCCCCAAGTGCTTTCGTTGAGGTCACCCGCTGCATTAACGCCCGCTTCGTAGTAGCCATGACTTCCCATACCACCTGTTACCTCGGTAATGCTCTCACCTTGGTAGTTAGTCACGATGTTTATTACACCAGAGATGGCATCAGAACCATAAAGAGCCGCTCGTGCACCACGAATAAACTCAATACGCTCCACACCCGTTAACGGAATTTGGCTAAAGTTGGCTTCACCTGCAGTTGAACTACCAATACGAACACCGTTAATTAGAACAAGTAGGTGGCGAGAAGAACTACCGCGCACATAGACACTGGAGTACTGACCAAAACCGACGCTGTTAACTTGTACACCCGGTAATGAGCGTAACGCTTCTGGCAGTGATTTTACCTGCGACAGTTCTAGCTCTTCTTTGGTAACGATAGTAATCGGAGAAATAACATCTTTGATACTTTGCTCAAAACGGTTCGCTGTGACTACCATAGTCTCATCCGCGGAGACTTCTTGGGCATAAGAATAAGAGGCGTGTGAAAGTAGCGATGCCACTGTCATCGCTAAAATAGATCGGTTCATTTTTATAATCCTAGTTCGCGTAAGTCCTACTGAGCATGGAGCGTCTTGCTTCCAGTGTGTTTGCACAGCTGCTGGCAGGTCTTCGGACTTAAGAGCTTGGATTGACCACCTAATCACTCGACTTCCCACATAAATCTATATGCAGTGTCCTATTGAGCTTTCGTTCTCTTTTACCGCTGCGCGTCAGTTCTGGATTTACACCAGATTCCCTTTCAGCCATCTATACTTCTAGACAGCACCAGCTTGGCGATGATGTTATTAAGCTATTAGTTGTTTGTCTAGCCAATATTGTCGATTTATATCATTTAGAGACATTTCATACTGCTCACAACTGCCTCTTTACACACTATCTTTAACACATGGCCGGACAATACTGGACATAGCGCTGAGATTGAATAAAATCTGCGCTCTTAAACTAAATACACCTTCCACAGGTACCAAACCAAAGGTAATAATCATGGCGACTCTTGATGTAAACCCGCAAACCTACCAAGAACAATTGGCTGACAAAGTCGATCGTCTTAATGAAATGTTCGCATCTTACAATGTACCTGAGTTGGAAGTATTTGAATCTCCTGAGCAGCACTACCGTATGCGCGCAGAGTTTCGCGTTTGGCATGAAGGTGAAGACCTTTACTACATCATGTTTAACCAAGAGACGCGTGAAAAATACCGTGTAGACCAGTTCCCAGCAGCAAGCCGTCTTATCAACGACCTAATGCCACTGCTAGTTGATGCAATGAAAGACAATGATTCATTGCGTCGTAAATTGTTCCAAGTCGATTTCCTTTCAACGCTAAGTGGCGAGATCTTAGTGTCACTGCTTTATCATCGTCAGCTTGATGATGAGTGGACGGAAAATGCTAAGGCACTTAAACAGCGCCTAAACGATGAAGGCTTTAACCTCAATATCATTGGCCGCGCACGTAAGATGAAGATTGTGTTAGATCGTGACTACGTGATCGAGAAGCTCGATGTAAACGGTAAGCCATACATCTACCAACAAGTGGAAAACAGCTTTACTCAGCCAAATGGTAAGGTTGCTGAAAAGATGCTTGAGTGGGCGGTTGATTGTACTCAAGAAAGTACGGGCGATCTGTTAGAGCTGTACTGTGGTAACGGTAACTTCTCACTGGCACTAGCACAAAACTTTGACCGCGTACTTGCGACAGAGCTAGCGAAGCCTTCTGTCGTTTCTGCGCAATACAATATCGCGGCGAACAAGATTGATAACGTACAAATCCTACGTCTTTCGGCAGAAGAGTTCACCGAAGCTATCGAAGGTAAACGTGAGTTCCGTCGTCTACAGGAGGCTGGTGTCGATCTTAAGAGCTACAACTGCAATACCATTTTCGTTGATCCACCACGTGCGGGTATGGATATCGATACTTGTAAGATGGTTCAAGGTTACGAGCGCATTATGTACATCTCTTGTAACCCAGAAACGCTAAAAGAGAACTTAGATGTTCTGTGCGAAACGCATAAGGTGACGCGATTTGCTCTATTTGACCAGTTCCCTTACACCCATCACATGGAAGCGGGCGTACTGCTAGAGCGCAAAGCGTAACTACTCAAAGTAAAAAACGAGCCATTTGGCTCGTTTTTTATTTCGGCATTTTTAAAGCTTAAGATTGTGCTTTTTCAGAAGATGGGGTTAAGAAACCTAACTTCTTCGCCACCCACACTAGTAAGCCTAGAGTGATAAAGATGGCTAACATGTTTGAGCCAGCGTCTGGGTGCTGCGCCTTGATAAAGGCAGAATGGCCAAAGGCACCAACGAAGAAACACGCTAGGCCAACGAGCGGAATATCTTCAGATACAGGGTTGTTTAGGTATTCTTGATAAAGAGCTTGTACTGACAGAACAAGCGCAATCAGTGGAAAAATAGAGAAAGAAACTTCGCTCATTGTCAGCCAAGACAACATTGCATCACCACACATACCCGCAACCAGTGCCAGTACTAGCGTTTTTTTCTCAGAACCACGATTAACTTGGTTTATTTCATTCGACATTAATCTATCCCACCTTTTAATCGGTTACGTTCACGTTCTTTGCGATACCAGAAAGCCCCTTTGGCTATCATTCGCAATTGCATTATTAGGCGTTCGGCAAGTTCATCTCGCTCATGCCCACCAAGATCCAACGCTTCCGCGCCAGAACTGAAAACTAAAGTGACTGACGCTTCCGCTTGGGTAAACGCTTCATCACGAGCCATACCTGTGCTGATCAGGTATTCGGTCATCTCGGCCACAAAGTGCTGCATTTCTCTTGCAACCGCAGTACGAAACTCAAATGAAGTACCCGAGCGCTCACGTAATAATAGTCGGAACACGTTAGGGCTACTTTCAATAAACTCCATAAAAGTTTCGACCGAAGTACGAATCACACTGCCCTCTTTGACAATGCGTTGGCGAGCTTGGCGCATCAACTGACGCAGCAGCAAACCACCTTCATCTACCATGGTTAGACCTAGCTCATCCATATCCTTAAAATGGCGATAAAATGAGGTAGGAGCAATGCCTGCTTCACGTGCGACTTCACGTAAACTTAAGTTTGAAAAACTTCTATCAGCACTGAGTTGGCTGAACGCAGCATCAATCAAAGAACGACGTGTTTTCTCTTTCTGCTGTGCTCGGATTCCCATGGATTTCATATTCGTTTTCTACTTCGTACTTCGATGATCATTAATATACAACGATTGACTTAAGGAGATAACCCAAAATCTCTCGCTTTGACGATCGAGAGGCAATTAAACCGAGTTCCGTTGATTTTTCAATCTTTTCGCTCTTAATTAGAGACATACGACATACCCTTTAATCTATTTGCTTGATTCTACGTGATCCCGCCGACTCTCTAGTGTGCTTTTGGTGTACGCCGCATCGGAATCAGTTAAAATCTCGCTACAGCAATGTTAAGACAATATAACAAGGAAGAAGCTATGGTGGAGAGTAACCACTTTGATGTAATCGTTATTGGTAGTGGCCCTGGTGGTGAAGGGGCAGCGATGGGATTAACCAAAGCAGGGCTAAATGTCGCCATTGTGGAAAAAGAGAGCAGCGTCGGTGGTGGTTGTACTCACTGGGGTACCATCCCTTCAAAAGCACTTCGCCACGCAGTTAGCCGTATTATCGAATTCAATAACAACCCTCTGTTCTGTCATAACAATACCAGCCTACATTCAACCTTCTCGAATATCCTTGGTCATGCTAAATCTGTCATCGATAAGCAAACTCGTCTACGCCAAGGCTTCTATGATCGTAACCAGTGCTCACTGATTTTTGGTGCGGCGCGTTTTATTGATAAGTACACCATTGCCGTTATGCAAAGCGATGGTACTGAAGAGACTTACAGCGCAGACCGCTTTGTCATTGCTACTGGTTCGCGTCCATATCAGCCTGAAGGCGTTGACTTCACCCACGAACGTATCTATGACAGCGACTCGATCTTAAGCCTTAAACACGATCCTAGACATATCATTATCTATGGTGCAGGGGTCATCGGTTGTGAATACGCTTCAATCTTCCGTGGTTTAGGGGTAAAAACAGACCTGATCAATACGCGTGACCGATTACTTGCGTTCTTAGACAACGAAGTGTCAGATGCGCTTTCCTATCACTTCTGGAACAGTGGTGTGGTGATTCGCAATGATGAAACGTTTGAGAAGATTGAAGGCACTGAAGATGGCGTGATTGTTCACCTAGAATCTGGCAAGAAAATGCGCGCCGACTGTATTCTTTACGCCAATGGCCGTACTGGTAACACAGATAAATTAAACCTAGCGGCTGTCGGCCTAGAAGCGGATTCGCGCGGCCAACTAAAAGTCGATGGTAACTATCAAACTGAAGTTGACCATGTCTACGCAGTGGGTGATGTGATTGGCTACCCTAGCCTCGCAAGTGCCGCTTATGACCAAGGTCGATTTGTTGCTCAAGCAATTAATAAGGGCCAAGCTGAAGGCCATCTTATTGAAGATATTCCAACCGGCATCTACACCATTCCAGAAATCAGCTCAGTCGGTAAAACGGAACAGGAGCTTACCGCAGCGAAAGTGCCTTATGAAGTCGGCCGTTCTTCGTTCAAGCACCTTGCTCGCGCGCAGATTGCAGGCAAAGACATTGGCAGCTTGAAGATTCTATTCCATCGCGAAACCAAAGAGATTCTTGGTATTCACTGTTTCGGTGAGCGTGCCGCTGAGATCATTCACATCGGTCAGGCGATCATGGAGCAAAAAGGCGAAGCGAATACCATCGAGTACTTCGTTAACACCACGTTCAACTACCCAACTATGGCGGAAGCGTACCGTGTTGCGGCGTTGAATGGCTTAAATCGCCTGTTCTAAATATTGTCACAAACTAAAAAAGCCGCACTGGATAAAGTGCGGCTTTTTTGTCTGTAAGCACGTTAATGACTATGGCCTTGAGAGAGGTTAATCAATACCACTCCTGCGGCAATCAGTAACATACCGACCCAGACAGTAGTATCAAGATGTTGGCGATAAACAAAGGTCGATATTAAGCTAACGGTGACAATCGCCAATCCAGCCCATAATGAATGGACAATACCAACTGGTAAATCCTTCATCGCTTGGCCTAAAAACAGAAAAGCAGCTAAGTGACCCGCAATGACCATTACAGCAGGCAGCGGCTTAGAAAGGCTAAATCCATCCGTTGCTTTTAGTGCAACGTGTGAAAGCGCTTCGGCTATCACGCCCATTAGTAAGAAAAACCAACTCATAATACGACTTCCTATTATTAATTTTACGCGGCAAGGGCTGTTTTTAGGCACAAAAAAGCCTGCACCGATTAAGCGCAGGCTCATCAATGAATGCGAGTTACTGATTTAAGTAAGCAGCGTGAAACTCTAGGTGCTCATCAATAAAGCTAGAGATGAAGTAGTAGCTGTGGTCGTAACCAGGCTGAATACGAACTTCCACGTCTGAGTCGTGCTCTTTCGCCGCGGCTTGAAGCATTTCAGGTTTCAGTTGCTCGACTAAGAAGTTATCGGCATCACCTTGGTCAACCAAAATAGGTAGTTTTGCTTCTGCTTGTTTAAGCAGTTCACTTGCGTCGTACTGCTTCCACGTTTCAAAGTCATTACCCAAGTAAGCGTTAAATGCTTTTTGACCCCAAGGACATTGCATTGGGTTACTGATCGGGCTAAATGCTGAAATTGAGCGGTAACGCTGAGCATTTTTAAGACCAATAGTTAACGCACCATGACCGCCCATACTATGACCAGAGATCGATTTAATGCGTGATACTGGGAAGTTAGCTTCGATCAGTGCTGGCAACTCTTCTGTCACGTAGTCATACATATGGTAGTGGCGCGACCAAGGTTCTTGCGTCGCATTAAGGTAGAAACCAGCACCTTGACCAAGATCGTAACCTTCATCATCAGCGACATCTTCACCACGAGGGCTAGTGTCTGGTGCCACAATGGCAATACCTAATTCTGCAGCTCGGCGGAAGGCGCCTGCTTTTTGCATGAAGTTTTCATCGGTACAAGTTAAACCTGATAACCAATAAAGAACCGGTACTGGCTTGGTTTTCGATGCGTTTGGCGGCAAGAAGATCGCAAAGCGCATATTGCAGTTCAGCGTTACAGAGTCATGTGTGTATTGTTTGTGCCAACCACCAGCAACTTTGGCTTGGCTAATATTTTCGATAGTCATTGAATAGGCTCCATAAAGCTGACGGTTCAATTAAAAGGCATTCACTTTGGTAAAAGCGCACAGGTAAAGACACTCTTAACAAAGGGAATAGCACCACCTCCCGGGCGAAAGGTGGCGAAAAAGATGTCTGGGTGAACAGACGGTCTCTGATCAATTGGACAGTTTATTGATCAGAAACCTAAGTGAATTACTTATCCATGTGTAGGACAGTGCGGATAGATTCACCTTTGTGCATTAGTTCGAATGCTTCGTTTACGTCATCTAGGCCCATTGTGTGAGTGATGAACTCTTGCAGTCCGAATTCACCTGCCATGTAACGATTTACGATTTCTGGAAGTTCTGAACGGCCTTTAACACCACCGAAAGCAGAGCCACGCCATACACGACCAGTGACTAGTTGGAATGGACGAGTAGAGATCTCTTGACCTGCACCAGCAACACCGATGATTACAGACTCGCCCCAACCTTTGTGACAACACTCAAGTGCTTGACGCATCACGTTTACGTTACCGATACATTCAAATGAGTAGTCAACACCACCGTCAGTCATCTCAACGATAACGTCTTGGATTGGCTTGTCGAATTTCATTGGGTTGATGCAATCAGTCGCACCCAGCTGTTTTGCTAGTTCGAATTTGCTTTCGTTGATGTCTACACCGATGATGCGGCTAGCACCAGCCATACGAGCACCGATAATTGCAGAAAGACCGATACCGCCTAGACCGAATACAGCAACTGTGTCGCCTTTTTCAACTTTAGCTGTGTTAAGTACCGCACCCATACCAGTCGTCACACCACAGCCTAGAAGACAAACTTCTTCAAGTGGCGCTTCTTTGTTTACTTTCGCTAGTGAGATTTCTGGTAGTACTGTGTACTCAGAGAAAGTTGAACAACCCATGTAGTGGTAAATTGGCTCACCGTTGATAGAGAAACGGCTCGTGCCATCTGGCATTAGGCCTTTACCTTGAGTTTCACGAACTGCCTGACAAAGGTTAGTTTTACCAGACTTACAGAACTTACATTCGCCACATTCTGCTGTGTAAAGTGGGATAACGTGGTCACCAACTTCAACGCTAGTCACGCCTTCACCAACCATTTCAACAATACCGCCACCTTCATGACCTAAAATCGAAGGGAAGATACCTTCTGGATCGTCACCAGATAGTGTGAAAGCGTCAGTGTGACAAACACCAGTCGCTACGATACGAACAAGAACTTCACCTGCTTTAGGTAGTTCAACATCAACCGTTTCACGCTTTAGAGGTTCGCCAGCTGCCCAAGCAACCATTGCTTTTGATTGGATATGAGTTTGACCTGGTTTGAGTTCAAGTGTCATTGGATGTTTCCTTCAAATAGGTATTTAAGATGACGTAGTAAGCGTAGTAGAGCTTTCGTCTCACTTCTGCGTCGTTTTGTTGGTTGCCATTTTAGGCGTTTCACAGAAAATGATAATCCCATTAAATCGAAAATCATTTTTACACATGCGTAATAATGACCTCGATAAACAAAAAAACCGGGCCTATAGCCCGGTTCATCATTAACAATCATCTATTAAACGAGGAACTCTCCTCTGCGCCACTGGCGAGTTAATATCAAACCCAGTGTCACGCCTCGCATTGCCATAAAGCTCAACATTGCCAACCACAGCGCATGGTTACCCCAGCCCATTGCGAAGTAAAAGATAATAAAGAAGGCACAGGTAGAGAAAAACATACTGTTGCGCATCTCTTTGCCTTTGGTCGCACCGACAAAAATGCCATCAAGTAGAAAGCACCACATCGAGATAAGTGGCATTGCCACCAGCCAAGGCAAATAACTGAGTGCAATGGCATGAACGCTTTCAATGTCCGTGATCAAGCTGATCAGGCTCGATCCGGCACACGCAAAGGCGATGGTCAGTCCGATACAAATCACCAAACTCCAGAAGAAGGTACCAATCAATGATTGATTAAGCTGATTGCGGTCCTTGGCACCAATCGCTTTACCCACCATTGCTTCCATCGCGTAGGCAAAACCATCCATACCGTAGGAGATCATCATCAAGAAGCTCATCAATACCGCATTAGCTGCGACAATCTCATCACCAAAGCTGGCACCTTGGAAGGTCATAAAGGTAAAGGTCATTTGCAGACACAGTGAGCGCAGAAAGATGTCGCGGTTAAGCTTTACAAATCGGCTGAGGCCATTGGTGGTATCTTTAATTAAGCCAAGTACTGGTGGCAAATTATCTTGATGCCACTTGCGCCATACACACCACAGACCAAAGCTCATCCCGGTATAGTCGGCAATGACGGAAGCCAGCGCCGCACCTTCAACTTTCCAACCAAAGCCAATCACAAACAGCACATCTAGCGCTATGTTGGTCACGTTGGCAATGATCACCATCCACATTGGTGCTTTGGCATTTTGTGTCCCAAGTAGCCAGCCGAGTAAAACAAAGTTGGCCAATGCCGCTGGCGCACTCCAAGCGCGAATTGAGAAATATTGCTCTCCGTAGTGTTTTACCTTGTCACTGGCATCACTAAAGCTAAATACCCAGTCAGCGATTGCTTGGTGGAATAAGAGAAACAACCCAGCGAAGCCCAAAGCCATCGCCATCCCTTGAGTAAAGACCAGCCCCAATTGATGCTTATTAGTCGCACCGTAAGATTGCGCCGTTAGGCCAGTGGTCGACATGCGTAGAAATCCGAGTAGCCAAAAGGTCACACTGATCATCGTGCTTCCCAGTGCCACACCACCTAGATACCAAGCGTGGTCAAGGTGACCGATCACCGCAGCATCGACCAAGCCCAACAGCGGAACAGTAATGTTAGAGAGAACCATAGGGATCGCGAGCAGTAGCACTTGTTTGTGCACATCGCGATTGGAGAGAGTCTGAAGTATTTGCACGTTGCCACTCGAATAAAGATTGAATGGCAAGTGTAACGGGATCACCAACGAAGCTGAACCACTACTGGTGTTAAACGTTGTTTTAAGAAGTTAACTTTGTTGATCCAGCGCTGCCAAAGCTTCCATCGTCCGCAGTTTTGCTCTAAAGGTTGGTAGGTCTTTGCCCAGCGTGCCCATGGTAAATAACCCAGCATCGCCTCGCCCGGCGCGCTATAACCGTGACCATAGTGATCAGAGCCAAGTTTCTGGCCGAGTTTGGTATGGGTAAGATCACCGGCTAAAACGATACAGGCACGAGCGCTATCAATATGACAGCCCAAAGCCTGAATGAACTTCGCTACCTGTTTTTCTGAACAATCGAGTAATGCATGCTCACATACGATCATCACAGGAGTTTTTTCTGGCACTGGTAACTGCTCAAGCCAACTTAGATCATCAACACTACCGCAGACATGGTGGTAGCGCTCACTATTGTGGAACAGTTTTTGGCGCCAAAGTAGGTTTTCAGTGACATCGAGTTCGAGCCAATGACAACGACCATTATCAACGCGGTAAAAGCGGGTATCTAATCCAGCACCAACATTAACGATCCAACCATCAGGGTTACGCTTGATAAAGTCGGAAACGTGCTGATCGCACAATTGGGTAAGGGTGGCGTGAAGGAGCTGTTTTTGGTCAATGTCACCAGAAAAGCACTCAGGTGCTAATTGGCAACGCTGACACGCGCGGGCAGCGATAGGGTCATACACCAAGCCATTATCAACCAAACTTTCACGGCTACGAAGCCATAAGGGTTTCAGTAAATTACTGGGTATTTGATAGCGATGTTTAGCTGATGTTTGATTGGCGGCCATTATCATCTTCCTTCTGTAGCCAGAAAGTAGATGATAATGAATATCAATTACAAAATCAACAAGTGAGAACTTATCTCAAACAGAGATTACATCCAATCTGTGTTGCGAATAATGCCAACAGCTAAACCTTCAATCGCTAGGTGCTGACTGGTCAAATCCACTTTAATTGGTGCAAACTCTTCGTTTTCTGCATGCAGTAATACCGTTGAGCCTTTACGCTCTAAACGCTTCACCGTTACGTCATCATCAACGCGTGCGACTACAACCTGTCCATCACGAACATCTTGTGTCTTATGCACTGCAAGTAAATCGCCATCCATAATACCGATGTCTTTCATACTCTCACCGTTAACACGCAGTAAGAAGTCCGCTTGTGGTTTAAACATCCCCGGGTCGACTTGGTAATGTGTCTCTACGTGCTCTTGAGCAAGGATCGGCTCACCTGCGGCTACTTGACCAATCAATGGTAAACCTTCTTCATCGTTGGCAGCATCTTCTAGCAAGATACGAATACCACGAGAGGCACCAGGAATGATTTCAATCGCTTCTTTACGAGCAAGCGCTTTTAAATGTTCTTCAGCAGCATTTGCTGAACGGAAGCCGAGTTCACGTGCAATTTCAGCACGAGTTGGCGGCATACCAGTCGATTCAATTTTGTTTTTGATCAGGTCAAAAACTTGTTGTTGGCGGGGCGTTAACGGCTTCATAAGTCACCTGTCTTTTTATACAGTTAACTGTGAGTATATCCAGTAATTGGTTAAATGAAAAGCCAATTGATTGTTTTTTGGTGAGTTTAGAAAAATAGGATTTCTAGCCAGGTGTAACCCGCCAACAACATGGTAACCATGACCGCTGCAGAGCCGATATCTTTGGCTCGTCCAGATAGCGGATGCTGCTCCTCACTAACCCGATCAACCACAGCTTCAATGGCACTATTGAACAACTCCGCAATTAACACCATCATCACTGTCGCGATCAGCAGAATGCGCTCAAGCTGGCTGTCAGCAATAAAAAATGCAGCGGGAATCATTAGGGATGCAAGGATAATTTCTTCTTGAAAAGCAGGCTCATGTTTAAACGCGGCTTTTAATCCTTGGCATGAGTAGCGGGTGGCATTTCTCAGCCGTTTAAATCCATGTGTCGTTTTTGGCTTCAAGCTCTTTTCTCTATTTTATTTAGCAAACAATTCATTCAGAACAAAGATTGATGTTTTCATAATCAATTATAAGTAAAAGGTTCGACCAGTTTCTGTTATCCTTGCCGGCTATAAAAATACCCGCTTGGGTGCATTCCCACTTCTATAGTTAGAGAAATGGAAATGCGCTTATGCAAAACATCTATTTCGAGGCTAAGAACCTTATGTCTTCTGGACGAATGTTATCGCGTTCCTTGCTAAAACTGCCGATGTCAGTGTTAGTGAAAGGAACCACAATTCCTTCAAACCCTATTGAAGATCATAGCATTGATATAAACAAGCCTATTGTCTACGCTTTGCCATACCGCTCAGATGTCGACTTACTCGCGCTGCAAGCTCAGGTGATAAAATTAGGTCTACCTGATCCACTTGAAGCTGTGGAAATCAACGGTAAGCAATTTAACCGCTACGTTTTCACCTCTTCTCGCCAAACGGTGATGGGCAATGACCAAGATGTCCCTAGCGACTCGATCTCGCAATTCTCTGATCTGCTAGAACTACACAAATTCGATAGCGAGTTGGATGTTCAAGTCATTCCAACGACGGTTTTGTGGGGCCGTAAGCCGGGTAAAGAGTCGCAGCAAAAGCCATATCTGCAATCATTAAATGGACCACAAAAAGCTAAAGCGATGCTACTGGCTGGTCGTGATTGTTTAGTGCGTATTAGCCCAGTGGTGTCACTGCGTTACATGGCGGACTCGCACGGTACTGATACTTCAATTGCCCACAAGTTGGCACGCGTGGCTCGTATTCACTTCTCGCGTCAGAAGCTCGCCGCATCAGGCCCTAACTTACCAAGTCGCCAAGCTTTGTTTGATCGCTTAATGCAGTCAAAAGCGATTGAAAAAGCGATTGAAGATGAAGCAAAAGCGAAAAACATTCCGATAGAGAAAGCGCGTAAAGAAGCGCAAGCGATCATGGATGAGATTGCCGCTGACTTCTCTTACTCACTGATTAAAAATGGTGAACGTCTGCTGGGTTGGCTGTGGAACCGTATCTATCAAGGTTTGAACATCACTAACGCCGCGACTGTGCGTAAACTGGCTCAAGATGGTCATGAGATTGTCTACGTACCTTGTCACCGTAGCCACATGGACTACTTGCTGCTTTCTTATGTTCTATACCGTGAAGGTATGGTGCCACCGCATATCGCTGCAGGTATCAACCTCAACTTCTTCCCTGCAGGACCTATCTTCCGTCGTGGCGGTGCGTTCTTTATCCGTCGTAGCTTTAAAGGCAACAAACTTTACTCGACGATCTTCCGTGAATACCTAGCCGAGCTATTTGCTAAAGGTTATTCAGTGGAATACTTCAGTGAAGGTGGTCGTTCACGTACTGGTCGTTTGCTCCAAGCAAAAACGGGTATGCTGGCGATGACAATTCAGGCGATGCTGCGTGGCCTTAACCGCCCTGTGACGCTAGTGCCTGTCTACATTGGCTATGAGCACGTGATGGAAGTCGCGACTTACGCCAAAGAGCTACGTGGTAAGCGCAAAGAGAAAGAGAACGCGAGTTTAGTGCTGCGTACTATTCGTAAGCTACGTAACTTTGGTCAAGGCTACGTGAACTTCGGTGAGCCAATTCCGCTTAACCAATACCTCAATGAGCAAGCACCTGAGTGGACCAAAGATATCGACCCTATGGGCTCTAGCAAACCACAATGGTTAAACCCTGTGGTCAACGATCTTGCCACTAAGATGATGACGCACATTAATGACGCGGCAGCAACCAACGCACTAACACTGTGTGCCACTGCCCTGCTTGCTTCTCGTCAACGCGCGCTCTCTCGTGACAGCTTAGTCAATCAGATCGACTGCTACCTTTCGATTCTGAAAAATGTCCCGTATTCATCGACTTATACCGTGCCGCAAGATGATGCTGAATCTTTGGTTAAGCACGCAGAATCACTAGATAAGTTCATGCTCGAAGCGGACAGTATGGGTGATATCGTCTCTCTCGATCGTAACCAATCGATCTTGATGACTTACTACCGTAACAACATCATTCACCTACTGGCCCTGCCGTCGTTGATTGCCCAGATGCTTGTGCGTCACCAACAGCTATCACTGGCGCAGATCCAGCAGAATGTGGCTTTGGTGTATCCATTCTTGAAACAAGAACTGTTCTTGAGTGTTGAGCAAGAAAACTTAGCTCTGCTCACCGAAGCGTATATTGAAGAGCTGGCTGGCCAAGGCTTAGTGACAATTAATAGTGAACAGCAAGTGTCAATCAACACGGCTAACAGCCAAGTGCTTGTTCTGCTCGGTCGTACCATCACGGAAACTCTGCAGCGCTACTCAATTGCACTGAATCTGTTGGTAGCAAACCCTGAACTGGGTAAATCTGACTTAGAGCTTAAGAGCCAAGATATCGCTCAGCGACTTGGTCGCCTACATGGTATTAATGCGCCTGAGTTCTTCGACAAAGGGGTATTCTCTGCACTGTTTACCACTCTTAAACAGCAAGCCTACCTTGATGTTGATGGTAACTGTGACGGTGCTAAGAGTGAGCAGCTGGCTTCGCTACTCTACTCAATGCTCTACCCTGAAGTACGCTTAACGATTGAAGAGAGCATCTACCAAGCGGTAGAAGCTAAGCAAGCGTAATAAGATTACTCGCTTTGAAAATCAAAAAGGGCATCCAATGGACTGTCTCTTGATCACAAGTCTAGTGAATCAAGAGACTTAGCCAGTTCATACCCTTCAAGGATGGTTTGCAGCCTAAACCATCCTTGCCATAACGTCTTTATAGAAGCGCGATCCGTTCGCTTAGTATTCTTCCAGCCACCTAATCGTG
>NZ_SATR01000437.1 GCF_004551525.1 Vibrio ouci
CCGCTATCACTGAGGTTGAGTGCTTCATTGTTATCACCGATGCTACCCATTACCGTCACATCGAGTTCAAAGCTTTCGACTCCTTCAAAGATGTCGTCATTGAAGGTGCCAACGGTCACCGTCATACCTGTCGCATCACCCGGTATATCGAGGTTACCGCCGTTACTGATTGGGAAGGATTGAGGGCCATTACTGTCAGTGTAACTCACGGTGAGGTTACCATTCGCTAAAAAGTCCGCCACCTCTGCCGTCAACGGTTCATCGACATCGAGCGTAAACACATAATTCAAAGTACCATCGACTTCTTTATCGAGTGACACATCAAACTGAGCTGGATTGCCTTCAA
>NZ_SATR01000438.1 GCF_004551525.1 Vibrio ouci
GCATATCCTGACGCGAGAGGCCCGAAGGTCCCCCTCTTTGGCCCGAAGGCATTATGCGGTATTAGCCATCGTTTCCAATGGTTATCCCCCACATCAGGGCAATTTCCCAGGCATTACTCACCCGTCCGCCGCTCGACGCCCTTAACGTCCCCCGAAGGTTCAGTTAAGTCGTTTCCGCTCGACTTGCATGTGTTAGGCCTGCCGCCAGCGTTCAATCTGAGCCATGATCAAACTCTTCAATTTAAGATTTTGTTCGGCTCAATGAATACTGACTTCAAAACTACTGTGTAATTTTAAAGCTATTATCGTTCCAACAGAACGATAATGAATTGACTGTGCCAA
>NZ_SATR01000439.1 GCF_004551525.1 Vibrio ouci
GGAGAACGCTTACCACTTTGTGGTTCATGACTGGGGTGAAGTCGTAACAAGGTAGCCCTAGGGGAACCTGGGGCTGGATCACCTCCTTATACGATGATTACTCACGATGAGTGTCCACACAGATTGATGGTTTATGTAGTTTAAGAGATGGAACACCCCCCAAGGTGTTCAACTTAGTGTCCCGTTCGTCTAGAGGCCTAGGACACCGCCCTTTCACGGCGGTAACAGGGGTTCGACTCCCCTACGGGATACCATTGGGTCGTTAGCTCAGTTGGTAGAGCAGTTGACTTTTAATCAATTGGTCGCAGGTTCGAATCCTGCACGACCCACCATT
>NZ_SATR01000440.1 GCF_004551525.1 Vibrio ouci
TTTGAACTAATTGCATGTTCCATGATCTGATCATCTAAGCAATGACAAGGATGATTACCATGACTTATATAGAGCCAACTCTTTGGGCGCAAAAGCAATTCGGTCAAGCCCACCTCAATGACCCAAGACGTACTCAAAGACTCGTCGCACTCGCTGCCTCATTGGCTGAGCAGCCAGGAGTACCCGTCTCGAAACTCATTATCTCTCCTGCTGATATGGAAGGTGCTTATCGCTTTATCCGTAATGAACAAATCAAAGCAGAAGATATCGCTGAAGCGGGCTTTTATGTCACTGCGCAAGAAGCGTTAGAACAACAAACACTTCTTGCATTAGA
>NZ_SATR01000441.1 GCF_004551525.1 Vibrio ouci
CCAATGAGGCAACCCGACCAAGAAACAACAAGCGCCCTATCTTTCCAACCAAAGCGCAAAACAATGCTGAATTGCCGAGGCAACTGCCAAGCCGAAATGCTGATTGGCTAAGAACCTAAAAGCGACTTAAAGCCACTTAAACTAGAAGCCAACCGCCACGACCTGACAATGAAGCAACCCGCGAACATTGGCATGTTTTACGGGCGGAGAGATTCAAGAACTTAGACCGACAATGCAGATTTGCTGAGTCTACTAGGGACGAATTGCCAAAGGGACAAAGAACTAGAGCTTAAGAACTTTAAGCCTTTGAATTTAAAGTAAACATAACGCC
>NZ_SATR01000442.1 GCF_004551525.1 Vibrio ouci
GTTTGATGTGTCCCTCGATAAAGAAGTCGATGGCACCTTGAACTACGTCTTTACGCTTGATGTCGACGACCCGTTGACTGCAGAAATGGCCGACTTCCTTGATAACGGCGAGTTAACCGTGAGTTACACCGACAGTAATGGCCCTCAATCCTTCCCAATCAGTAACGGCGGTAACCTCTATATACCGGGTGATGCGACAGGTATGACGGTGACCGTTGGCACCTTCAATGACGACATCTTTGAAGGAGTCGAAAGCTTTGAACTCGATGTGACGGTAATGGGTAGCATCGGTGATAACAATGAAGCACTCAACCTCAGTGATAGCGG
>NZ_SATR01000443.1 GCF_004551525.1 Vibrio ouci
CGCATTAAGCGAGCTGTCCCCCTTATTCCACCAAGAACCAATGCAGCTTACTGGGAAAGATATCACCCACGTAATCTCGCGGTTGCTTGTCAAGAACTGTATGGGTCCAACAAATACTGGAAATCGAAATATGGCTACCACAAGCGCTCGCTGTCAGAGACAGCGATGCATCGATTCAAAAAAAGCTGTTGGGTAACTCTTTGAGTTTAAGAAGTTACAACGCCCAAGTAGGAGAAGCATACGCAATGGTTAAAGCGTTGAACAAGATGACCGAGCTTGGTATGCCTGAAACGATTTTAATAAAATAACGCTGCCACTCTTAGG
>NZ_SATR01000444.1 GCF_004551525.1 Vibrio ouci
AAGCCTGGCGATGTCCTACTCTCACATGGGGAAACCCCACACTACCATCGGCGCTAATTCGTTTCACTTCTGAGTTCGGCATGGAATCAGGTGGGTCCAAATCGCTATGGTCGCCAAGCAAATTCTTTAATTCGGAAAGCTGTTTTCGTTCTTACACATTCAATGTTCTTACATTGAGTCCACAAAACCCTTTGGGTGTTGTATGGTTAAGCCTCACGGGCAATTAGTACAGGTTAGCTCAACGCCTCACAACGCTTACACACCCTGCCTATCAACGTTCTAGTCTCGAACAACCCTTTAGGACCCTCAAGGGGTCAGGGAAG
>NZ_SATR01000445.1 GCF_004551525.1 Vibrio ouci
GCAAAGTGCTCAACAACTTCATATCTTAGCTTTCGTTTTACAGGGGTTAACCAATGACAATTGGAAGCTGCTTTGCTCCATGCAATCAACAAGTCAGCAGAAAAATAGCAACGGTCAAATAATGTGAGTGAGTTTGCTGGCACATCACTTAATAATTGGCGTGCTAGTGTTGCTTCACCGACCTGACAGGCATCAAAAGCAGCCCCTATCATAAAGCGAGTTTCGGTCGCCATTAGGCCTACCATACGTAGTTGAGGATATGGCTTATATTTTTGAGAAATAAACCCAAATGCTTGCGCATTATCTTCGGAGTCCT
>NZ_SATR01000446.1 GCF_004551525.1 Vibrio ouci
ATGATCTGATCATCTAAGCAATGACAAGGATGATTACCATGACTTATATAGAGCCAACTCTTTGGGCGCAAAAGCAATTCGGTCAAGCCCACCTCAATGACCCAAGACGTACTCAAAGACTCGTCGCTCTCGCTGCCTCATTGGCTGAGCAGCCAGGAGTACCCATCTCGAAACTCATTATCTCTCCTGCTGATATGGAAGGTGCTTATCGCTTTATCCGTAATGAACAAATCAAAGCAGAAGATATCGCTGAAGCGGGCTTTTATGTCACTGCGCAAGAAGCGTTAGAACAACAAACACTTCTTGCATTAGA
>NZ_SATR01000057.1 GCF_004551525.1 Vibrio ouci
TTACTCGCTGCAAAACAGCGAAAACCTGAACGATGGACTGGTGATATCAGGAACTGTAAGCCAGTTGGCGAAGTCCACCTAAATCCAGAAAGAGAAGCTGCTTAATAAGCGAGCAAATGATGGCAACTATCTTGAAAAACACCGATATCGCCAAACACAACCTACCAAAAACTACCGTTTTCATGTCGAATAGTACTTTCTTATCTTCCTTCTGGGAAGGCTTTCAGATTGTAAAGTCCCACAAAACTGATTCTTTAATAACAATTACTTTAAAGCCTGATTCCACCGCTGTGTGTCAATGCGGTCGCTCATCTAACTCTGTCCATGACTATCAGTGGCGAGTGCTCAAAGAAGCTATGATGTTCGATACCCCCGTTGAATTAGTGGTACAAACTCGACGGATAAACTGCTCTTCTTGTGGAGTCAAAACAGAGGCAATATCTTGGGTTGCTCCATATTCACGAATGACAAATCGCTTAAAAGGTTATATCGAGAAACTGCTCCCGTTGTTACCCATCAAGCATATCTCCGAACTGACTGGAGTGCATTGGCATACGATTAAGGAAGTTGATAAACACCGCCTTAAACGAGTTGTTCCAACGGTGCCTTGGAGTGATTTACGTCAGCTTGTTATGGACGAGTTCGCCATCTTCAAGGGGCACAGATATGCGACGGTCATTGCTGATGCCCAAACACACCAAGTGCTTTGGATTGGTATAGGTCGAAGCCGTAAGGACATTCGCCCATTCTTTGAAGAACTCGGCGATAATGCTGCCAATATTGAAGTTGTCGCGATGGATATGAACACTGCTTTTGATCTGGAAGTACAGGCGCATTGCCCAAATGCCCGAATTGTCTATGACTTGTTTCATGTCGTGGCTAAGTTCGGTCGGGAAGTCATGGACAGAGTTCGTGTAGATCAAGCGAATCAACTAAAGACTGATAAAAAAGCACGTCGTTGGATAAAACGTTCTCGATGGGTTCTTTTGAAAAATCGAGAGAACTTGAACATAAAGCAGCAAAGCTATCTTGATGAAATACTATCGATTAACCGAGAGCTCATGGTAACGCACTTGCTCGGTGCTCAGCTCAAGGAGCTTTGGTACTGTGACTCGGAGGAACAAGCTCAAGGGTTATGGGAAATCTGGTGGCAGCAGGTGAATGAAAGCGGCATACAGCCCCTCATCAACTTCACTAAAAAACTCAAACCTTACCTTCACGGTATCGTAGCATCGGCTTCATATCATCTGAATACTTGTACATTAGAAGGGATCAATAACAAGATAAAGCTTATTAAGCGGATGGGCTATGGCTACAGAGACACTGATTACTTCTTTCTAAAAATCAAAGCGGCCTTCCCCGGAAAGCCGCGATGAACCTATTAAAAGGGGCTGGGGGTGTGTATTTGACCACACTGTTTTTACATTAAGACCAAACTTCTCGTTTACAGGGGCACTTTCACTCCAAAATGGCAGGCTAGAATGATGAGATTACAGACCGCTTTTACCACTCAATTAGCAATAATGAGATGACAATACATGGCAAAGTCGCTTGGTGATAACAGTCGGTACATTGCTTGTTCTAGCACATTTAGGAATGGGCGACAGTCGAAATTCGTTACAGATACGGAATCGTTGTACTTAACGAATAAGTCAGCATCACCACTTCTCGGACCTGACATGGTGATCGTCACCTGCCCTGCTTTTTGTGTGTCAAAATTAAAGAGTTGCTCCTCTCCATATCCCCCGCCTGCAAATTGTCAACGGGTTCACCATCTTGTAAAAGCGTCACACCCGATACGCTGTCCATGCTCGACTCCACCAAATACGCCACTGCGAGTTTAGCGAAGTTGCTGGCATGAGTTGCCGTTGGATCCGCGTTTTCTAAAGTATCAAATTGGGTATGAATATTCGGGTTGGAGTCTTTAAACATACTCTCGAAAGGCATTGCGGCCGGGTAGCCTGCATTGTGCCAAGATGCATGGTCAGAACATGCGTAGCCACATCGGTCAAAGGAGTAGGTGATTTCTTGAGCATACTCATCAATCAACTCAGCCAAAAAGGCCGTTAGGTTGCTGTCCGTATAGTCTGTAATGAACGTAATGTCGTGCGCAGAGCCATTGTAGTTGGTCATATCAAGCTGCAAGGCTGAAAGAACGTTGGCCCCTTGGCTACTAAGCATTGATACCACATCCTGAGACCCTATTAAGCCAACCTCTTCCGCCGCGTAACCATAGAACTTAATCGTACGATCAGGCTGGACTCCACTGGCGATCATCAATCGAAGCGCCTCCGTTACAGTAGCAATACCCGATGCATCATCGTCCGCACCTGGCGAGATGGTGGGCGCTTCTGACCAAGTCCCTGTCATCGAATCTAAATGGCCACCCACAACAATAATATCTTCTGGGTACTTCGCCCCTAATAAGGTCACTTCAACTGACTTTTGAGGGAACCCAGTATGAGGAATTTGCTTTGCAGAAGCATAACTCACACCCTCGATTTCTTTTATCCAGCGCTCTAACAACCAGTTAGATGCTTCAATCCCCGTCTGTGTCGTATAAAAACGGTTGGTGAAAGATGTCATGCCTTCAATCGTTTTCACCAAGTTGGTTGGCTCTACCTGATTGATGAGCGTTTTGACCGTTTCATGATGACTTATCGTGGGTTTGTTAAATGTTTTTATTGTCGTCGGCATCGCTGCAGCTTTCATTGCACTGGCTTTATCTGGGTGCACCATATAGCCACCACAACGATGTTTGTCATGCTGCATGTGACTGGATAACGTCGCTAACTTATCTCGAGGAATCTTAGCAACGATCGCTGGTCGCGCACCGAAAAAGTCAGAATACACCACAGCGCCGTGTTGAATAGCTAAGTGCTGAGCATCTGCGTCTGTTGTGATCCACACCTCTTCTTGCAACGGAGATTCACTCGCGGCAACAGTGCCGCTCATTAATGCTATCGCTAATAAGCTCTTTTTCATTTGTTGTTTTTCCTTTTCTAGCCGTACATGACGAATTAGGGCTCCGTTAGAAGCCCTTCATATTGCGTTATTATTTATTTGGTTTTAGGAATCGGTAACGCTTCGTTTCAGAACACACATTACCAGAGAGGTACACACCTGGTATTCCACGTCGACCGTGCCGTTGTGCTCAAATTGGTCAACGTAAGACTGGAAGTCCGTTACACCTACGTTTTTACCATCACGCTTCACGATGAAGTAATCGTCAGTGCTGTATTTCCAAGAAAGTTTGTCACGAGCTTTACCATTCGGGAACTTGTTACCAAAGTTCAGTTTCAGCGGGATGCATCCGTTTGGCCTTCTTCGATCGTCACTGTTTGTGTCGTCGAAGTGGCACTACCTGCATCATCCGTTACGGTTAACGTTACTGCGTAGTCACCTACCGCAGCATAAGTGTGTGATACCGTTTTACCCGATACTGATTGGTCAAACGACGTTACTGGTGGCAAGTTCGCACTACTATCATCGTATGAAGCTGTCAGTTCTGCACCGTCGTATGCCTCGAAACCAAATACATTAACGGTATAGCGCCCCTGCTCAGGGTTTTCGATCACACAAACTTCGTCAGAAAACGAACTGCTAAGACAAATGTTTTTGGTTGGAGAAGGTGCGTAATCCAAGCCTACAAAAATATCTGGATCGCCATTTGGCACTGCAAGGTTAATCGTAAGCTGTGATTTCCCTTCTGGTACTTCAATATCAAAGTAAGTTTTCGACCCAGCACCGCCACTAACAGTAACCGCGGTGCCATTTTCTAGGCGTTGGTATTCTGGCTCTGGTGGCAATGGTGGCTCTGGTGGCTCCGCACAAGGCTCTACACCCACAATACCAAACGCATCAACAACCGCAGAAGCGTCATAACCTAGGTCACTCGCTGCACTTTTAACGCCACACGCCCCTTCCCAGAAGTTACTGTCTTGTGACCAGTAGATCTGGTTGGCAAGAACGAACAATTCAAACGCTTTCTTCGTATCCCAGCCATCCGTTGTCGCAAGGTGGTAGAAAGCTTTGTTGAATATACCCGAGCTGGAATGCACGCCAATGCCATCGGAATAATCTTTAACATGGCTGATAGAATAACCATCACGCTCAGGATCGTCCAAGTAACGCAGGGCGCCATCTCCTTTAAAGATGTCTTGGCCGACCATCCAGTCATTCTCGCCCTTCATGTAGAACTCTGCCGCTTCACCCGAGATATCTGAGAAAGCCTCGTTCATACCACCAGACTGATTAGCGTAAACCAGAGCTGAGTTTTGCTCGGTAAAGCCATGGCTAGTTTCGTGCGCTACCACATCAAGGCTAACCACTGGGTAGAAGAAACTCTCACCGTCACCGAATGTCATTGCCTGACCATCCCAGAACGCGTTTTCGACCCCAGTGCCGTAGTGAACGCGCATCATCATCTTAAAGTCAAGCGGTGCCGTATCGAACCAGTTTTTATACATGTCGAATACGATGGTGCCAAAGTAATGTGCGTCGTTTAGTGGCGAGTAACCGCCATTGATTTCTTGGAATTCATTGCGCGGGCATTCGTAGCTGTATGGAGTAGAACCCTCGGTGCCGCCATTTAGGTTAACCGTAATAACTTTCTCCGACTCCATCACACAGTTAGTGCCATCCTCTTGTACGTTGAGAAAGGGGTAATCCGTACCGTACTCGTACATACCCGTTTTTTCATTACCACCAGGACCAGTACCGATTTGTGCGTGTGCAATCCCTTCCCAACGGTCGATGATTTCGCCACTGTGTGCATCTAACATGGTAAACGGACGAGATGGTTGAAGGCTGTTCGCTAGCAGGTAAGAAACCACGTAGACCAAACGAGTCTTCTTGCCGTCTTGGTAGATGAATAACTCATCTTGAACATTTCGCAATAACTTAGCTGCGAAGTCTTTATTCTCAATGCCCTTAGACGCGACTTTTAGTGCATCTGCACGGTTCAACTTCGGCTTAACAAAGCTACGATCCAAGTCATTCACACGAAGGTAGCTGCCTTGTACCGTTTTTAATGCATCGCCCTTGAAGCTTTGAGTCGCATTCAGAGAATGGCCCCATACAGGAACACCCCAAACGTTTTGCTGAATCTTAACTTTATAAACGCCACGTTTTTTTAGGTGGATACTTTTAACCTGTTTAAAGCTAGAAGCATTGTTAACGCCTAGTTGTGAGTTGAGGCCAGAGAAGTTGGTGAAGTTAACTGGCTGGGTAAGTGTGACTGATTCACCTGCGTGTACTGACATGGTCATTACACCTGAAACAGAGACTGCTATCAGACGTTTTTTGATTGTCATTGATCTATCTCCTTTGTGTATTCGAATAGAATCTATCAGAAAAAAACACATCAAAGACGATACTTAAAACCAATAAAAAAGTTGTGATAGCTTCGCTTTAAGAAGAATGAAACTGGCAAATCTAAGAGTTACAAATTTGTTAATTTTCAATCTCTCAGTGATTAACCTCTCATTTATAGACTCAATAAATTACATTTCCATCATTAGATAATTTGATTTAGAGCCTATCTCAATAGGTGTTGTCTCTTTCTTTTTAAATCAACCATAAAGGAAAGAACCCTAACAGCCCTCGAAGTGAGCTTTTCAGTGGGTAAGAGTGTCCCACAAATCCCTCTTCTGTTTCATTGAAATCCATTGAGACTTCAATGTTAAAACCACCAGATTTGAGACTAACTGTCTCACACCCCTTACCAGTAAAGGGTTCAATGACAATTCAATGAAAAATCCATTGAAATCCCATTGAAAACACGTCGATCCATTGCCACTAAAGGGCTCAATGAAAATTCAATGAAAATACATGTTTTTTCATTGAAATAAGCACCAAATTTTAGTGAAGAATTTGAAAATTTTTCACGCCTGTAAAAACATAAACCACCAAGACCTATATTATTGTTTTTGTAGCTTTTTTATTTTCACAGACAACCATTCGGATTGAAAATCAATCCGCCGAGGTGTGTGGTGAAGAATTGAAAACGCAGGGGCATTTTTTGGAATGCTTTTCGCTCAGTCTTTGTTTTCGCTAAGAGCCTAAATTATCGGTGAAAAACGCCCCTATTAAAAGGGGCTGGGGGTGTATTTTTGACCACACTGGTTTTACATTAAGACCAAACTTATCGTTTACAGGGGCACTTTCACTCCAAAATTACAGGCTAAGAATGACGAGGTTTCAGACCGCTTTTGGCTCTCAATTAGTAATAGTGAAATGACAATACATGACACTGCCGCTTGGTATTCACAGTCGGTACAATGCTTGTTCTAGCGCATTTTGGACAGATCTAAGCTAACCACGATAACTAGCTCGTAGTTGGACAATTATTAGCTAGATCAAAAGCTCTAATTTATTCCATTTTGATTACTATTTTTGACCGAAAAAAGCGGCTAGTTGCTCTTTAATCAAATAAAGGTGCATAGATATTCAAAAGGCAAGGTTTACACCTTGCCTTTGTTATTACCGAATACGACCTACAGGGAGAAATAAATATCGGTCAGACGCAAACCACACAAAGAGTATTCCTAAAAAAAACAAAAAACTGCCAACAGTCAAAATATAGAAATAATTTTCACCGGAAAATGCGCTTAATAGTATATTATTAAAACTATAAAAAGGGGATGTTGTTATAAAAACTTTGCTCCAACTAGGTAGGGCTGATAATGGTATAAAGACATTCGATGACATCAACGCATATACATATATAATATTTGCAATCGCAAGCATTGTTTGACTATTCCTACAATAACGAGAAACAATAAGTGCAAGACCAAAACAAAAAATACTAGTTATTATTAGTGCCCAAAAACCCAAAAAAAACATTCCAACGTTTAATTTAAAACCAGCATCAAGTATAATTAGACTCGAAATAACAAACAGAATAGAAAACCCAACAATCAACACCATTCGAGAAACAATTATTGCCATCGAGATTTCAAAGTAACTGACTGGAGCTATTACATATGATAAGAATGCATTATGCGACCTAAAATCGCAAATAGTTTGAGCAAGACCAAATATTGACATTGAAACTATAGTCAGCATCGTTAAACCAATAATACTAGAAAAATAAAAGTCTACTGAACCCTCATCTCTAGGATCAAATAGAAATATAAGCAAAAGAAGCATCATGACTGGATAAAAAAATGTCCAAAACAATGCAGTTAAATTTGTTACAAATGACTTTGTTTCTAACCTAAATATAGAGGAGAAAATCATACACATCTACCTTAATAAACTGATTAAAATGATAGAGCACAATCGTCATTAAGACGACTACCTTCAACAGAAAGCAAAAGATCTTTAGGTGTTAATTTTCGCCAAGTAAAAGATAACTTTTGAATATTAGAATTTTCTAAAGCACGAGGGAGAGAACTACTACCAAACAATAACAATCTACCATCATCAAGAATTATCTTCATTTTACAATCAGAAATACCTTTAACCTTTGACATTATAAACCTTAATTCAGACTCGTTATTGATTATGATCTCTAAAACCCCTTCACCGAGACGTTCGTAAATTAAATCATGTAATTTACCTTGGTAAATAACTTGTCCATCTGTCAGGAAAATCACATTTTGCGCCACGGAGAGAATCTTTTCATTATGTGTAGCAACTATTGTTGTTTTACTTAATGATGAACGTTCAGCAATAATTTGAGCTGTGGTTCTAATTCTTAAATCATCGAGACTCCTTTCCGGCTCGTCTAATAAAGCTAGATCGGGTTGGTGATTCAGAGCTAAAAATATATTAACCCTTTGTTTTTGCCCACTAGATATATTATCAAAGGAAGAACTTTTCAAGTCTTCTGGAATTAAACTTGAAATTTTTTCTGATAAATTTTCTTCAAAGCAATCATAAACACTGAAGTAGTAACGAAAAATATCTTTTACATTAGTCCCTGATGGAAAGTTTAGATTTTGACTAGCATAACCAATACGAATACGATTCGGAGGTAATCTGTCAGAATAAGCCTGACCAGAGAGACTTGCTTTAAATGTAAAATCTGGTCGCAGTCCCATCATTACATTTAACAATGTTGACTTTCCAGAGCCATTTGGACCTATAATGGCCGTTGCCTTACCATCTTCAAATGACAAATCTTTTAGTGAAACTATGGTGGTAGGTGCCTCACGACTATTACCTATATATCTTATTTTTTCTATTTCTAAATATGAATTCATATTATTAGCTATCATTTTTTACATATTTAAATTGTGGAATAATTATACCATGTTTATCATGAAGTTCTTTAGACAAAGATAATGCATCTTCATTGGAGCCCCCAGCGAACTTAGGGAGATAGTAGTATAAATACAGTAGAATTATCATTGCATCCTTACTTAAATTAGTATCCTCAATTTTTTCAACTAAAGTTTTGATTAGTAACTTTGATGAGTCAATAAAGGAATCTAGAGATGAAAAAGAATACATAATTCTTACTTGGCTAGATATACTAAATAACCATCTAACATTAATAAAATCAATTGGAAGTTTTTTAGATACTTTATGAATTTCATCTAAGAGTTCATTATCAAAAGATGGTTCAGATGCTAATAATACAGAACATCTAGCTATGTTTAACCACTCGTCGTAGGTATACTTAACAGGATCTCCCTTAATTATCTTACTGACTTGATTTTTAAATAATGAATGACGTCCTTTAAAATAGTCATCAGTAGGGTTAATAGATTTATAACAAGCTTCCTTACTGGACATCAAGTAATCAGCCTTTTTAAGGCTTTCTTCCATTAAAAGATAACACTCATATTCGGTACTAGAGTTTTGACATGAGCGTATTAATTTCTTAGCATTTTTAATTCCTCCTATTAATAAAGCAGAACAAATACTCGCCGAACCATATACGTAAGGATTACTCTTATTGGTTCTAGATCGAACTTTATGTTCTAACCATTCATTAGAAACTGCAACATCCTCTAAATCTCTAAAAATAGAAGCTATATCTTCTATGAATGTTGCTAACCCTTCATCAACCATAGAGTAACCCGATAATGCAAACAAATGTGTTGTTTCATGGTAAATATCATTAGTATTTGACAATTTATCTTCATTTATTACAGCAACCGATGTTCCATTTGTAAAAAGAATGCAATGTTGATCATTAGAGTTATATTTTGAGACAATAAGAATTCGGTATTCAGATAACGTATCTGTTATTTTTTCAGATAAATCCTTACAAATTTTATAAGAACTTATGACTCTTTCTCTTATTGAACTTTCGATACCTGATTGAAAAATAATTATATCTTTTGAAGATATACTAAAAATTAAGGAATCTCTTTCCAATAAAATGGACATTGCATTAATTCTATTTGGCGTAATTAATTCATTTACCTCATCAAGCCATTGTCCATCATTTATTAAACCTGAACCTAACCATATATCTTCGAGTTTTAAAGGTGTTATACAATCCATGAGAACTACTTTCCATACCAGATAACTGAACCAAGAGTCTCTAAAGAAGGATCTGCACCAAGTAGATCTGTTCCTTTATCATCGTAAAAAGCCCCCCAATTTAAAGTTTCTATATCTTGGTCTGCTAGTATTAATGATAAGTGTTGGCTTACAATACCTAACTCGATTAACGCGAAACGGTATCCAGCGATTCCATACTTTATTACGGTCCGCTCCCATAATACACTTAGTAATATTGCTCCACGTGTAGTATGCACTAATGATTTATCTGAACCAACACATAACGCATTTTCTACTTCAGTAACTGAAATATCACGACGAATCATATGTAACGTACTTGTATTAGGATTAAAATATTTAAGCTCAAATCCATTATTAGTTGGTTCTAATAGATGTATCTCCACAGGATATAAACCTCCAGGAGATGGATAAGGCCTAAAATTTAAATATATACTATCATCGACATGAGCTTGTGCTTTACGAGTAGGTGTACAAGACATTAGAGATCGTAATAGTCCTGAACGATTGAATGGTTTTTTCAGATCAAAACTTCGACAGGATCTTCTTTGCTCAATGGCCTTATACAAGCGTTCAGGGACATCTACATTTATTAACTCCGTATCATATGAAGGAGTTGCCTTGTAATTTCTTGATGCTTCTTGGGCTCCCCTTATTGAATCCATATAAAGACCAGTTCTCAGAAAAAAAGACATTGAACTTATTGGTTTTAATTTTGTTCTATCATGAAATTCTAATATATCTTTCATTTCTAAAGCATCAAAACTATGGGGGGTAATATATTTTTCAATTGACATGTTTTTATTCTTATTATTACGGAAAGGAATGAGGTGGAAAAAGTGACACAGTTACTGATTCAGGAAATCCAAGCCAATCAAGAAATCCCTCTAATCTCCGCGGATCTGTATGAGTCTTTGTATATCCGGAAGAAAGAGGCTGTAGCCCAGGAGCAAATGCACGAATCACATAGAAGCCGAGGTCACGAATGTCAGGAGATGTCAAATCAACTAATAGCGGATCAAAACCAATACTAGAAAGTCTTTCTGCAATAATACCCACCTGATCTTTTACTGGTAAATCACTTGTACAAAGTGACATCCAATCTTCAGGAAATTTGTCAATCTCGATCATATCTTGATTTAACCATTTATATTTTTCGCTACGTTCAGGCTTTAGATACCATGCTACATGGTCTCTAAAGTCATCAATTAAATCTGGAGCTTCAATTGTTGTATTTAAACGTTTCATATCAAGACACCAATTGTATGTATGAAATGCTTCGATCATCGCTTTTTGTAGAGCTTTTTGAGGATTTAAGTTGCAAGAAGCACCTGAAGCTATACCTCCACCCGGGACTGAGATCACACAAACTATAACTGGTGTCTTAAGATCTGTTCGTAATGCTAAGACTTTATAAGCTACTTTTAATCGATTTAATTCTTCTGCAAAGTCTGTTGGTAGACACTTTCGTACAAATTCTTTAGACAAAGACAATGGAGGTATTTCGGTTAGCCAATAACAAGAATATGCATCTCGTTCTATCAATTCGCAGAATCCAGATAATGCTGCGTCATAATATGTAGAATGGCAAGCTAATCCCGTACTATATGTGCGGTCTAATATGTCGGATTGTCTCGGCGCGTCATACCTCATAAACGCAAGAGAGGCGGGAACATAGCTCGAAGCACCAGTCAATATATTTTTTGCTTCTGTCCAGTTACGTTCAATATTAGGGTCTGGTTTTGGATAATTTACGTAACCATTTATATAACTGATTTCAGAAAAATGTATCATCTTCTCAAGAAAATCCCTTCCACCAGCCACTTCATCAGCCACCGCCACTGTTTGAGATAAATGGTCGTATATTCCTGAATTATAGCGTTCAATAGCCTCCCCTATAGTCGACCACATAGCTTCTGAGCGAGTTAGTCCAGCTCCGGATGCTTGACGGGAAATTGCTGGGAACCTGTTTCGTAACTTTTTTTTGTCCAATACTACTGGGTCGGAATATTCAGCCATATAAATTTGTATTAGTGGCTCACAATATTGAGGAGGGGCCTCATAAATACATGAAATAATGCCAGATTCAAAATCAACAAGTTTTTTTAAGGTATCTTCCAATATCGTCATGCCATATCCCTTATCGCTCGTTTTGGGCGTTCAACATCACTACAGGTAGAACAGAATGGATTTCGTACGACAAATTTTTTAGAATACTCTCCTGTCAATGCAGCCCAACTTTCAACATTACTAGGTTCTAATATATTAAACTGGCGAACCTTTGCTAAATTTAAAGTCCTCATAACGATATATGAAGCAAGGTTATTTATAGTTATTCCTAATGGAAGATTTGAAACCGAAATAGGTAACGTTAAATCATATACTTCGGCTTCATCAATAAATTGAGAAGCTGAATTAATACGATCAGCGAAACAATTAAAACAAGCTGATTCGTTTAAAATAGAAAATGGACCCAGTCTTAGAGTTCCACCATCAAACCAAAAAGCTACTTTTAACAATGAGTCTGGCGAATTTTTCCAAAGAGACTTAATACTTGAAATATCATCAGAATCGCAACAAATAAAAGTAATATCAGGATTATCTTGAGATTCCTCCATGTTAGAAACTCTTTTGATAGAGTTTTTAACAATATCTGCAAGTTCACCTGAGCCAAATACTCCAACATTTTTTATGGCTAGACTATCAATTACATCCTTTTTCAACTCTAAAGTACGGAGATCTTCATTAGCTAACAAAGAATCAAACGTGTTATTTATTCCCATACGTTCAGCATATATCACACCCAAAGATAATAGATCATTAAATATATCTTCCACATCTTCTGATTCGACACCATATTCAGTAATTTTAGTCAACCAGTCTTCATAAGACATTATACTGTCCGTCATAACGATCGATTGAATTATATTTGATCTAAATTCAATTGTGACATTATTATGGTCAGGGTAACGGAATTGTACTTTTTCATTATTAATCACACTGATTTTTAATGTTTTATTTACTAAGTATTTATTATTCATTTTTAATCTATACTAAAATAATTATTAAAACTCTGTTCAAAATAAATTTACTTAATTAAAAGTAGTGATTAAATTTTTGTTACAGAGCTAGATATTTGGCTAAAATTACAGCTCTCGCTGTAATTTTATAATTAGCACTAATTTACAGGTAAACAAGGGCGGGTTCGAGCTTTAATAATTGAAAATAAAGGACTTTATTTCATAGGGAACTTTTCCAGGTAATCACGATCTGATCATAAAGTTAAAAACATGAGAAACTCGTACATGATTATCATTGAGCAGCTAAAAAAAGTGAAAGATACCCGTTCGCATATCAACCAAGTTTATCCTGTTATGGAAGTGGCTTTCTTGGTCATAACAGCCATGATTTGTGGTCAAAATAAATGGACTGATATTAAGGATTTCGGCGAAGGAAATATCGAGTGGTTACGTGAGTATTTTCCTTACGCCAACGGTCTCCCCACTCGACATAATATTGCAGCGATAATGAGATCTGTTGTACCAGAGACGCTCTTGGAAGCGATGGTCGGCTGGGTCAATTTGCACAGAGAGAAGCATGCACAACCGATAATCAGCGTTGGTTCTAAAAGGAGCGAAAGCAAGTAAACAAGAACACCCTCTCTATATGGTTTCCGCATTTGATGTAGACGAAGGTTTGACTCTCACACATCAACCTTGTGACGGTAAAGGCATGGAGCTAATAGCGATAAAAAACATGCTCGACGCTTTGGATATCAAAGGATGTTTATTAACTGCTGATGCGCTTCATTGCCAGGTTGAAACACTGAAGAAAGTAGTTGATAAAGGTGGGGATTTCTTAGTACAAGTCAAACTGAATCAGCCAAGTTTGTTAGCAGAAATTGATGTGCAGTTCCAAGACTATTGGGCTTTGCCTGAAGAACAACAGGAGTCGTATATCACTAAAGATAAAGGGCATGGAAGAGAAGATATTCGTGAGGTTTACGTGCTTCCTGCCACCTTCAGCAAAGAACTCAAAGAGAAGTGGTGTGTTGTAAAAAGCATTGTTGCAGTGGTAAGAGATAGAAGTGTCAGAGGGAAAGGAAGCTATGAAACATCGTACTATATTTGCACAGACCATTTATCTTTAGAGTTAGCTTCAAACGCAACAAGAAAACACTGGCACATCAAGAACCAGCAGCACTGGGCGTTGGACGTTATTTTCAAAGAAGACGAGCAGCAGATTTACGCTGGGGACTCAGCGTTGAATATGGCTTGTTATCGCCGATTTGTGCAGAACCTCTTCAGAAAATCAGAAGGGAGCTTATCTGTACCACGTAAGATGAATAAAGCCGCGTGGGATAAAGATTATAGAGCAAACGTTCTCTTTACATCAGCTTAACAAAGTACATTCGCGCCCTTACAGGTAAACTTGTAGTTTTCTGTATCAACAGAATAAATAGGTATAACTTCTACCCCCCACAACTGCAAGAGGAGGATGTTGTAGTACAAGTACGTCCAGCCGACACAGCTAACCCAATAGGAGACTTCATTCGAATTCGATCTGAGCTTGAATAAAACTTGATTTTTTTCATACACTTAATTACCAGTACTGATTAAAATTAGCTTTCAACTTATCATAGCTTCGCCATAATATAGAACAGGTTTTTATATAGATTGTGATAATGATCTACAATTCCATTCTTGGCATCAATAAACACTACATTCAGCATTGATATTGCGCCGGGCTTTGATGTTGCCTAGTTCAGTGGAACTAAACCAGAAGAGCTAACTGACAATGAAGCTCACAACAAAAAGATGCGATCACAGGCCGCATCATTAAGATTATTGAGCAAGACCTTGCCGATGAGCCTTACGCGCAAAAGTACCTCTCGAAGCTACTTAACTAAGCGATTCAGCAAGCCAAAGAGATGTTTGATGCACCTGTAAAGCAATACTTACTGTTTACTGATTTCGAAGAGCAAGTGAAAGAATGCAAAGTCGATGGTATACTGGCAGATCGCTTTGCGGAGCTAGTTCCTAAAATAAAACCGCACGTAAAGACATTCTATTTTCTATTCCCTCATCATTTAGGGGATAATGTTTTGCCAGAAGAACAAAGCTTCAGTTATGCGTTACAAATCGACGAGATCGTTACCGCCGCTGTTGCTGAGTTTTCAATTAATCCTCAAGAAATAGAGAATCAGATCCGACGTAAGTTAATCCCTGTGTTGTTCAAAGCGATAGGCATGGATAATACGCACACTGACAGGATCTACACTTACAACAATCAGAAATACCTTTTTAATGGGGCTTTGTTTCCTAAATCAAGGAACTAAATCATTAACCTACGATCTGATCAGCTAAGTTCACTCAAGTACTTAGACCAATGGCCTAGCCTCGCTACAAAACAACTAACTGGAAGCAATATAACCAAGCTTTAATCAATCGTGGTTCACTGACATTTTGGATTGATGAAGAGGCAATCCAACACTGGAAACAGGTCAAGCAAGGCAACCATAAAGGCTTCGTTTGTTTAGTGACTTAGCCATTACGACGGCTCTTATGGGCTTTGTTGCGTAATTCGAACAAAAAACCAAAACTGCCTGAACTTGAGTAATTCTTATACAACATATCGAGTTTCAGGCATACCAAGCCCTGTAAGCTTGTTCAGCGCTTTAATCATGGCGTAGGTTTCACCAACCTGAGAATTGTAATTTCTCAGGCTTAACTTCCCACCTAGCAACTGCTTTACTCGATACATGGCTGTTTCTGAGAGTGAACGCTTGTGATAACCGTACCGCTTTTTCCACTTCTTGTTAGAGCCGTAGAGCTTTTGGCAACCCACAGCTAAATTGCGAGGGTGTCCTTTCTCCCAGAAGGCAGCCCCTTCTCTTGGTGGGATAAGCGGAACAGCTCGTTTAATCCGTATGGAATCATGACAATTTCTTGTGTCGTAAGCACCATCTCCAGATATCTCGATGATTCGTCGACGTGTTTGCTTGAGCAAATTAGGAAGAACTTCTGCATCAGTGACATTAGATAAACTCAGTTCTGCTGCTATTATCTCGTGAGTGCTGGTATCGACTGCTAAATGCAGCTTTCTCCAGACTCTGCGCTTCCCATCAGTACCATGCTTCTTGACCTTCCATTCACCTTCTCCATAAACCTTGAGACCAGTAGCATCAATGGCCAGATGCTGTATCGCACCTCTGGTTTTAGTTTTAAATGAAACCTCAACTTCCTTAGCTCGACGGCTTATACAGGTGTAATGCGGACAAACAAGCGGAATGTTAGCCAGCTTAAATACTGAGTCTAGAAAGCCTTGCAACGCTCTCAACGGCATGGAGAAAACGCGTTTCACCATCAATGCGGTTGTAATGGCTAGATCGCTGAATTGACGAGGTCTGCCGCGCTTACTCTGTTTGCTTTGATTCCACTCGCTTATGGCTTCTTCATCAATCCAGAAAGTGAGTGAACCACGGTTGATTAGGGCTTTGTTGTACTGTTTCCAGTTCGTTGTTTTGTAACGAGGTTTTGGCATAAGGCTACGATGGTTAACTGATGTAGCCGGTCAGATCGTAACTTCTTGATTTAGTTCCATCGATTTACGCAACAGAGCCACCTGCCTCCTAAACCCCGCCCGTGATAACGCCTCGGGTAGACCGCGTCATTACCGAATGTCCGTATTATTGGTTAATAATATTTAAATAGAACTAATAAAAACATTTAACGCGTGAGAACTCCGCCCGACAAAGGCTTGGTAAGTGGCTGAATATCGTTGGATTTCAGCCAGGCAAAGTGGCCACCTTGGCCAAAGCCGTCACCGCGCGCCAACCAGCAATACCACGCCTTGGATCTACAATCGATACTAGGCCTACCCGGTGGACGGTGTAGGAGACCGCTAACCGAATAAGAAGGGATAGACCATGATAGACACATATTACGCACGCCGACTGTTGCCCCTACTGCTGCTCACTGGGCCAACTTACGCTGGGTCCGACGCTAATTTCTATTGGACGGATAGGACCGCTGAGGTCAATGATGTGAATTTTACCATCGTGACACCGACAACCCCTGCGCGTGGCGCGGATCAAAAGATCCTGTTTTCGAGCACCATAACCTATGAATTTCCAACCGGGTCAGACATCAAACTCGAAAGCGGCATCCGGTGGTATACCACGGAAGGGTGGGCGATGTACTGTCGTTCCTACAAAGATGGTCGGTTGCATAAGGCCTCACGACGCCCAGTCCGTCCAGGAACGAAAGTGTCAGGCGTACTGAGTGTGGTTAACGATCCGCAAACCGGGCAGAGCGACTTGGCTTGCTTCGCCATCGCGGCCGGTTATCCCCAGGCCTCGGTCAAAGAGGGACCCTTTCCACATGTCACGTTTGATTTTGGCGAATTGTTGTTCAATAACACCAATTACAACACTGGCGGCGATTGTCGCCAGTTGGTCGATGCACGCGAGATACGCTTCTCCGATATTAAGATTTCCACCCGCTCTGCCATCTCGACCATCGACTGGCAGACCGACCACGACTCCTCATGTCAGCGTCAAGTGGTGGTGCTCGACAACAGTAGCTCGCACGGCGTGCTCGCGATCAGGCAAAATCCGGCTCAATAGGGGGGGCTCAGGGTATGCTTTACAGGCCTGAGTGCCGCCCTAGCGTGTGCTGAGGACGTCGCCGAGGCGACGCCCCTCGACGGCTCGGGATCATGCCAGCCTATTTTTTGTCCAGTATGAGGGTTTCTACCCAAACAAGAGCCTGTATCGCCTCTGGCGTGAGGGCGGTGTCGTTGCCGGTCGATGGATCGGCGATCAGGACGTTGTTGGCCTCACTCTCGTAGCCGAAGATCAATAGGTGTGTGCGGCCTAATTGAAAATGCAGGGGCATTTTTTGGAATGTTATTCGATCAGTCTATGTTTCCGCTAACATCCTAAATTAACGGTGAAAAACGCCCCTATTGAAAGGGGCTCGGGGTGTATAATAGAGCACACTTTTTTTTGTATTGAGGCCGATTTCTCGTTTACAGGGGCATTTTCACGGCTTTGTTGCTTAAATCAATGGAACTAAATCAAGAAGCTATGATCTGATCGGCTACACCCATCAATCGTCGTAGCCTCATGCCGAAACCCCGTTACAAAACAACTAACTGGAAAAAGTACAATAAAGCCTTAATCAACCGTGGTTCT
>NZ_SATR01000447.1 GCF_004551525.1 Vibrio ouci
TAACGCCCAATTAACGTGTGAGCAGCGCAAACACTGAACTTAAACATTGCGCCGTAAACACTAAACTCAACCCGAAGTGAAAGCGCCAAGCGTTGCGAATCACTGTTGAATTGTTTGTTATGTTTTACCACAAACATATGATTTACTTGAGAAAGAACTGCTATTTCTCACTGATTTTCTGAGCTAAACCACAAGGCAAGAACCAACTTGGCCACCAAAGGCGATTAACCTAAAACCAGTAATTCCACTTCCCTGCCCAATGAGGCAACCCGACCAAGAAACAACAAGCGCCCTATCTTTCCAACCAAAACG
>NZ_SATR01000448.1 GCF_004551525.1 Vibrio ouci
CTAACGCCCAATTAACGTGTGAGCAGCGCAGACACTGAACTTGAATACTGCGCCGTAAACACTAAATTCAACCCGAATTGAGAGCGCCAAGCGTTGCGAATCACTGTTGAATTGTTTGTTATGTTTTACCACAAACATATGATTTACATGAGAAAGAACTGCTATTTCTCACTGGTTTTCTGAACTAAACCACAAGGCAAGAACCAACTTGGCCACCAAAGGCGATTAACCTAAAACCAGTAATTCCACTTCCCTGCCCAATGAGGCAACCCGACTAAGAAACAACAAGCGCCCTATTTTTCCAACC
>NZ_SATR01000449.1 GCF_004551525.1 Vibrio ouci
CCCGACGAGCTACCAAGCTGCTCCATCCCGCGTCCGTATTCATTGTTAAGCACAATGAGAGCTTTAAATTTGGAGCGACACACGAGGTTCGAACTCGTGACCTCAACCTTGGCAAGGTTGCGCTCTACCAACTGAGCTAGTGTCGCATATTCTCATCAAGAGAATTGGTTGCGAGGACTGATTTGAACCAGTGACCTTCGCGAGGTTTTATGAATAGCTGAGCCCGACGAGCTAGCGAATCACAATACCTTTTAAATTTGGTTGCGGGAGCCGGATTTGAACCGACGACCTTCGGGTTATGAGCC
>NZ_SATR01000058.1 GCF_004551525.1 Vibrio ouci
GACAGACTCATAGTCTGTAGCATCTTCAATCGTTTCATGAGCCAGTACTAATTCTTGAGCCAACATAAAAAATCCCCACTAACTTTGTTAGTGGGGATTATCATACGTCCCGAAGATCATTCAAGTCTCTAAACCGATCGGCATTACCGACCATGTGTCGGGGCTTTTTTATGCTCTTAAGAAACTCTATACCATTAAGAAACTATAGAAATCTAACTGTTTGCTCTCTTTCCTATCGAGCAGGAAAACGCGAATATTTCGTTGCATTGCTGCGTCGATGGCGAGTGCAGCGAAGTCGGCAATCTTGTGTTGGCAGTCACTCTCAAGGCGAACTGATTGTCCTTGTTGTTCAATGGACAGTGTTTCTAATTCAGGGCATACGAAAGCATAGCGTGGTTGTGTTTGACTCATTGGTTTAGTTCTAATTAATTTTTTTATAAATTTGACCATGAATTGTGCGTGACCACAAAGCTTTGTAAGTAAGCATAGGTAATGGCTTTGCTTACATAGGCTTACGCTTGTTTGAAAATGAATCTGATACATTAAAAAAGCGTAAAGGAGGTGCACTGTGGAGCTAGCGTCAATCTATTCTGTTCAAATGGATTACATTCAAAGTCTTGTTCGGTATGAACGGGAAGGGTTTGTGTATGGTTTCTATCAGGGTAAAACCTTTCATAGTGTTTTTCAGCCGATAGTCGATAGGTTAGGACAGGTGTTAGCGTTTGAAGGTTTGGTCAGAATTTGGGATGAGCATGGCAAGAGCATCAATCCAGGCGACTATTTTTCCTCAATGACCCCAGGAGATGAAGCCAGCGTTATTGCAACATTATTATGTGGCAAACTCCATTCGATCAATCTTGCTCATACGGCATACCGCCACAGTAAACTGTTTATTAATGTCTCCCCCTCAGTGTTTACTTTGCTTGCTAACTATCGCCAATCGATTGAGCATCTGATATATCGACTGCGTTGCCTTCGTATGGTCAGTTCACAGATCATCTATGAAATTACCGAGTTCGAAGAGTCGGATTTGGCGGGCATTCTTCAGGGGAAAGCTTACCTAGAGCAGTATGGTATTAAGACCGCGCTAGATGATTATGGCGCTTGCTATGCGACTCGGGAGCGAGCTATGAAAATTCGTGCCCCTTACTTAAAAATCGATCGCAGCTACGTAGGTGATGCCAAGTTTGTTCAGCAAGCTGTCGCGCTAGCGCGTCGAATCGGCGCAAAGACCATCGCGGAAGGGATTGAAACTCGTGAGCAATTTGAGATGTGTCGAGAGAGTGGGGTGGATTACTTTCAGGGGTATTGGATTGCTAAGCCGATGTTGAGCCAAAGGTTGGATCAATACCAACCTTTGGTGCTATAGCTTTTTAGGGATTAGTGCAGAGAGCCTTCAGTCTCCAAGTGGAATGAAGGTAGACGCCACTTAAAGCGCACTGCAGCCATGCGGAGTAAGTAACCCACAATTAAAGTAGAAATCGTTGCGGTGACATCATTCACCCCCAGTTCTAAAAGCCCTAAGTAAAGGCCTGAGGCAATCAGTGCCACAGAAGCATAAAGCTCTTCGTGCAGAACTAGCGGCGTTTGACGACAGATGAGATCGCGTAGCAAACCACCAAATACGCCAGTGACTAAAGCCGATACCATACAAATCAGTGCATGGTGACCCATACCCATCGCGACCTTAGTACCGATGATACTAAACACGATCAGGCCCAGTGCATCAAGTCGAATAAATAGGCCTTTAAGCTTAATCACCCATTTTGCTAGGCCAGTGGTCAGGACACCAGCAATACAAGTAATCGCCAGAAACTCAGGGTTCTTCACCCAACCCAGTGGGTAGTGACCGAGTAAGATATCTCGAACAGTACCGCCACCAATGGCCGTTGCACTCGCCACTAGCATTACACCAAACCAATCCATTTTTCTTCGGCCAGCACTTAAGGCACCGGTCATTGCTTCCGCTGTAATACCAATAACATACAAAACACTTAGCAGCATAGTGAGTTCTCAAAAAGGGCCGTGAATCGGCGGATTGATGTTATAAATTTAAGGCGTGAGTGTAGTGGGAAATGTGATCTGTGACGAATGAGATTTTATGAAGACGAAAACGTTTTTCACATAACTTAATCTAATGTCACCATGCTTTGTATGGATTTGCATTTGTGTAGAAAAATGCGAGAATGCGGAGCGAAAAACTTAAACTAACGTAATTGAGCTATGAGCCACGAGTACCAAGACCTAATCACGATTTTTAATGCGACATTTTTTGAGCAGTACAACACTAAGTTGGAGCTGGGCGGTGATGAGCCAATTTACCTTCCCGCTGATGATGCTCGTCCCTACCATCGGATTATTTTTGCTCGTGGTTTTTACGCTTCTGGTATGCATGAAATCGCCCATTGGTGTGTGGCTGGGCCCGAGCGAAGATTGCTAGAAGACTTCGGCTATTGGTATGAACCCGATGGTCGCACAGAACAAGTCCAAGCTGAGTTTGAGAAAGTAGAGATTCGTCCGCAGGCCTATGAGTGGATTCTGGCCAAAAGTGCAGGTTTTCCATTTACGGTTAGTTGCGATAACCTCAATGGTGACTTCGAACCTGACAGGCTTCAGTTTATGGCTAAGGTTCATCAAGAAGTTGGTAAGATTTTTGAGCAAGGGATCCCTGAGAGAGTACGCATGTTATCGGATGCACTCAGAGCCTTCTATCAAGTCCCAGAGCTGGCGTTTGAACAGTTCGAAGTGAAGTAACAACAAGCTGCCAGTGGCAGCTTGTTTTGATTTGAACTATTGAATAAGCCAAGTCGTTTGGGCTTGGTTGTTATGATTTAGGGTATATACCAGTGGGTCGACATCAGGCTCCATAATGGAAACGACCGCGATCAGCGATTGGCAATGATTAGGAACCCTAAGCTGATATTCTCCCTGTCCATTTTGTAGCGCTGCTTTGACGAGGCATTTGGTGTAATCGACATTTTCCAGACTTCCGCCACTGTTATCGCATATGGAGATATAAACGTGTGATGCCGCTAAGTGGGGCAGGCTGACATCGATATCGACGTTATACACTGACGTTAAGCTATTACTATGTTCAATTTGTAAGTCGGTTAAACTCAATGCTTGCCCTGTTGCAGCAGCCCCTTCTGACTCCGAGCCACTTTCAGAACCTGTCGATGTCCCTGAAGGTGATGAACTTGCAGACTCACCACCGCCTCCACCTCCGCAAGCAACCAGTAGTGAGGCAAATAACACGCTGAGAGATATTTTCAATTTTGTATTACACATAGTCTTGCCTCCTAATCGACATAAATGATGGTGTTATTTGGCGACATGTACCAGTTGCTTTGGCTTTGGCCACTGGCGTCAAGGGCGAACTCTGCAAAGTCTGAGTAGGCTTCTAAGATGTTCTTACGCTCTTTCGGGTGCTTCCATGTAGTCGGGATCTCAATCCCCCATGGCAAGCCGTTAGCATTGTGGAAATGGGTATCACCTGATGAGGCATCGACCCCATTTGATTTATAGCGACTATCAAACTTGCTGGTGGGTGCTTGATTCTTGAGGTGGATCTCTAAGCTGCGACCAGGGTAACCACCGCTAAGCTCGTGGCCTATATCACCATAATAATGGCCCGGTGCTGCGAAGATAAAAGGGTCATACGGAAAATCTGGCATGGTTGAGGTGGCAACGGCATTTTCTAGTGAGAATGTAAGCGTCCACACTGGGCGATACGCAGTACCGCAGCTATCTTGGGTGCGGAACATAGTACAACCTTCAGCTTCACCCGCCTCAGTGATATCCCATAAGTCTTCATTGATAATGAACACTGCATCGGTAGTGTCAGTTTCAAGGATTGTGCCTGAGGCTGGCGAGCCATTAATGCTGAGAGTTACCGAGTCCGATTTAATATCTTCTTTGAGTACGCCAGGTAATCGAATCGCGAATCCAGAGCGGTTATCTCCACCAAGCGCTGCTATTTTGCCTTCCATCTTCATGCGAATCACTTGGTTATCAAGTTGATATTCGGTGTATTTAACGTTCATCAATACATCGTTCATATCGTAATCGCCCATTAGCGGATATTGATCTTCGTAAGCGAAGGTCGTGTAGCCGCCACCACTCGGATAAACTTCGGTGGTCACACCGCTTTCGGTAATCTCAACAGGGTAGTCTTCGACTTCACCTGCTGGCACACCGCCGCTTGGGCCAATACCTGAGGTGTTGGAAATACGAAAACGTGCCCAAGTATCACCTTCCACCGCCCACGTAGGTACGGTAAAGAATATGTCAGCGGTACTATCGGTCATCGCGCGATCACTAATGATGATTTCTGAAGCTTCAAATTCTCCGTCGCGGTCGAAATCAATCCATGCATTAAGCACTGAATCAGCGGATGTACCAGCAGCGGTAGCAATGACCTTGCTTGTTTGACCCACTTGGATAGGAACAGGGAACTGAATGCCGTCGTCATCGTCGATGCCGTCTGATACGTCGTCACTGTCAGGATAAACGCTACCATCGGTTTCACCATCGACGAGAGAACCTAACTTAAGATCAGAGAGTCCGTGACGGGCACCAGAAGAAGCAAATAGGGTTTGATAGCTATCAGGCGCATCACCAAATTCGGTGTATTCACTCGGCTCCACCGGTGCAAGTGCACAGCGAGCACCATCGTTCGAGTTACTTGAAGGACCGTAGGCAAAAAACTCCGCTGTCGACTGCTCACCGTTAATCGCAACCTTAAAGATGTAGCCGTTACTATTGTTACTGGCATAGAAGTTACCGTCGACATCAAAGTAGACGGCACCAAAGGTTAGACGATAGCCGAGAACGTTTTTATCAAGCAGTTGATTGAGTCGATTTGTGGTACCCGCAGCGACATCAATCTCCCATAGGTAACCGTTAGCATCGATAGAGTAGGCCAGACTGTTATCTGGGTGAAAGGCCAAGTCGTAAATTGAAGGGTTGCCAAATTGGCTAGGAGGTGAAGAGAGCTCCATGACAAATGTCGTTAAGTCAATACGATAGAGCCCATAGCTGGGTCTGTAGCCGTACCAAGCATTTTCATCTAACGCAACGTCACCGACGTAGATCGAGGTAGGCGCGCCCTCTGGTATGTCGACACTGAGCAGAGTTTTGGTAAAGGTTGAATCTATACGAGAGAGCGAAGCTTCACCGTAGTCCCAACCGTAAATAAAGTCATCATGTTTGCTGTAGCCGACACCATTGATCTTGGCTGTCCCCATATTCGAAGCCAGTGTGACATAGCTACCAACATCAATATTGACGCCAAATGATATCGGAGTGCCCGTTGGGTTCTGGATTAGAAAAGCTTGTGTGGGGCAGCTTGAAAATGGCGTTTCTGCTAAAGCGGGATTGGTACCACAAAGTAGCAGGGCCGTTAGTAAGGTGGGTTTCGCCATCTGGAATTTTTTCATTCTCTTTGTCCTCGCGCAACTCAGGTGAATATTTGAGAGATTGCACATGCCATGCCACGCTGTGAGCCCTTGCCACATATAGGGTTTGCGTTGCGATTATCAATATGAGAAGCTTGGCGCTCTTTTTGAGAATCAAACTGAACTAGGCGATAAAGCGAAATGATTATTGAATTTGAAGAACAGCTACTTGAGCTAATCGATGCAAGAATTTCTACAGCGTCGGACGATGAATTATTTGCTGGTGGCTATCTACGTGGTCATATTTCTTTATCGGCAGCGGCATGTGAAGAAGAAGGTATTGAGGACATTGAAGCGCTGAAAGAACGCATTCAAGCCAGTCTTGAAGCAGCACGCTCAGAGTTGACTCCCGCAGACCGCACCATAGTTCATGACTTATGGTTGGAACTGGTTAACGCAGCGTAAGCCAAGTTTGCCAACAAGCAGTTTGCTAACAAATATATCACTAAAGGGTTGTTCGAAATTTTCGAACAACCCTTTAAGTTTTTTATAGTTGTTGGTTTTTTAATCTAGCGATATTCTTCTTAGCACATACCGAGGAACAAGCTAGGAAGAAGAATATGAAAGTTATCGCGTTTGGAGCATCGAACAGCTCAACATCAATTAATAAGACATTGGCCTCTTATGCTGCGAGTCAAATTGACGGAGCGGAAGTTAAGGTGCTTGATTTGAATGAATACCAAGTGCCGATGTTTAGTGAAGATACTGAAAAGGAAATTGGTCAAGCGGAAGGCGCTAAGGCATTTTTAGCTGACTTAGAACAAGCTGATGCGATCATTGTGTCATTTGCTGAGCACAACGGCTCTTACACCGCAGCGTACAAAAACCTATTTGATTGGGCAACGCGTATTGAGCGTAATGTTTTCCAAGATAAGCCAGTGGTTTATCTAGCTACATCACCTGGTCCAGGTGGCGCACAAACGGTACTGTCTGCGGCAACAGGGTCAGCACCATACTTTGGTGCAAAAGTGAAAGCCTCTCTGTCCGTACCAAGCTTTTACGATAACTTTGATTTAGAAGCGGGTACTTTCCGTAATGCTGAAATTGCTCAACAAGTGAAACAGGCTGTAGGCGAGATAACCTCTACGGCTGCGATCGCTTAAGCAAGCCTAGATTAAAAAACGCCTTCATCATCGATGAAGGCGTTTTGCTTTTGGTGACTTAAAGCTCAGTGATGGCTTTACCCTTGCGCAGTTTTCTTACCCACATACGGCTTGGGTGAAGTTGCTCAAGTACGTCGATAGGTAATGGCAATGGGTCACCACAAATCTGCGAAGCGAGTACTTCTGCAAGCAGTGGCGCTGAACTTAATCCTCTCGAACCTAATCCAAGCATACAGAAGAGGTTAGGCTGCGTTGGTACTTTTGCCACTTCGCCTTTCTGCTTTTTGTGTAACTCAGCGTAGATCTGTTTGGTTTGTTCAAGTTCGCCAACATTACCAATAAATGGCAGGTGATCACGGCTTACGCAGCGAATCCCTTGGCGAGACAACTCACCAGATGTATCAACCTGCTCTGGCCAAGTCTGGTTTGGCACACATTTACGCAGCTTGTCGCCGTTCTCTTGTTGAGCAACTGGGTCAAAAACATTATCGAGATGAGAGCGGTCATAGCTTGCGCCAATACAGTGATGAGCATTGTTTGGATTTACTGGTGTCATATAGCCGTCGTAGCAGAGCACGCTCTTAAGCTTTTGCAGATCATCAGTGGTTGGAATGTGACTTACCTGACCTTTTACTTGTCCTAAGGGAATATCTGCTGTTTGTTCAAGCTCAGAGAACTGGTGGCCGTTCGCTACGATTACTGTGTCGTGGGTAAAATGTTGCTCGCCTGATGAGAGCGTCCATTGTTGCTTCTCTTCGCACCAAGCCATGCGTTCAATCTTAGTATTGAAGTGAGCCGTTAAGTTTGAGCTGTTTTGTAGCTCTTCAATTAAACCTTGAGTCAATTGCGCAGGACACAACCAACCGCCAAGAGGGTAATGCACGCTTGGCATATCAATCGGTAAGCCAATGTTCTCGCTGGTTTGGCTTGCATCAAGGCGATGAATCAGCTGTGAGTCAAAGTCACCGCTTAGCATTTTCTCTAGCTTAGTTTCAGCATCCTCATTCCACATTAGCAGCGTGACGCCGCACCAATCATGATCGAACTTAACCGTTTCGGCCGCTTGTTCAACAAATTGGCGCGCGAATAAGAAAGCGGGTGCAAAGACGCGTGACACGCCTTCATGAGTCCCGTTCAATAATGGGTAAACTGCCCCTTGTCGATTGCCAGAAGCGCCCTGAGCCGGTGCAGCATCTTGACAGTAAAGCGTCACTTGCTTGCCACGTCGAGTTAGAGTTTTAGCTAATGTGGCACTGGCAACGCCACCACCAATAATGGCAATAGACTCGCTTGAGCTGCTTGCGCTACGGTGGAACCAAGGCTTGAAGTTTGAGTGAGGTTTTTTCTCAGCTAAATGGCCAGCAATCATGTCTCGCTTAGTACCAAAACCTTTGACTTTCTTCATCTCAAAACCCGCTTCAATCAGGCCTCGACGAACAAACCCAGCGGCAGTAAACGTTGCGCAAGTACACTCTTGTTTAGCTAAGGTTGCCATGCCGTTGAATAGGTCTTGGTTCCACATTTCAGGATTTTTGCTTGGTGCAAACCCATCTAGAAACCAAGCATCAACTAAACTTTGTTCCGGGACCGGCACTTTTGGCATACAATCTTTAATATCACCAAACCACAGGTCGAGTGTAATCGCTCCATTTTCAAGTACGATACGGTGACATTCAGGTACCGCAATTGGGTAGTGGGCTTGTAGCTTTTTAGCGTATTCAGCCAGTTCAGGCCATGCATCATGCGCTTTAACTAAATCTTGTTGGCTTAACGGGTACTTCTCAAAGCTAACAAAATGCAGCTCTTGTAAAGCGGCATCCGGGTTTTGTTGTTTGAAACGATCGAACCACTGCCAGACTGCAAGAAAGTTGAGTCCGGTACCAAAGCCTGTTTCTGCGATAACAAAGCGTCTTTGGTCATACGTTTGCCATCTTTCAGGAAGATGATTCTGGTGAAGAAACACGTAGCGAGTCTCTTCAAGGCCGTTGACGTTTGAGAAGTAGACGTCGTCAAACTGGTCAGAAACTGGCGTGCCAGCGTCGTTCCAGCCTAGTTGAGCGTTGGTAATTGTGGTCATAGTGTCGGAAATATGTGAATAGAAACGATAATATTGTGGTAATTGTACGGTTTTAAGGGAAAGCTGACCACTTTTCCCCGCTATCTTAGTTATTATCTAGCGGATTTTTGAATTATAGGAATGTCATAATGAAACGAGTCGTAATCACCGGTATGGGTATTGTTTCAAGTATCGGTAACAACGTCGAAGAAGTTTTAGCGTCTCTAAAAGAAGGTAAATCTGGTATTACTGCATCTGAGCAGTTTAAAGAAAACGGTCTTCGTTCACAGGTATGGGGTGATCTTAAGATTAACCCAGCAGAGCACATTGACCGTAAACAGATGCGCTTTATGGGTGATGCGGCTGCGTATGCATACCTATCAATGCAGCAAGCAATTGAAGACGCTGGCCTAACTGACGAGCAAGTGTCTAACGACCGTACCGGTATCGTTGCAGGTTCTGGTGGTGCGTCTGCACTAAACCAAACTGTTGCGACTGATACCATGCGTGCGAAAGGCGTTAAACGTGTTGGTCCTTACATGGTTCCACGTACGATGTCTTCCACAGTATCTGCGTGTCTAGCTACACCATTTAAAATCCGCGGTGTGAACTACTCTATGAGTTCAGCTTGTGCAACCTCTGCACACTGTATCGGTCACGCAATGGAGCTTATCCAACTTGGTAAGCAAGACATCGTTTTCGCTGGTGGTGGTGAAGAGCTAGATTGGTCTCAAACTATGATGTTTGACGCAATGGGCGCACTTTCTACTAAGTACAACGAGACTCCAGAAAAAGCATCACGTACTTACGATGCAGACCGTGACGGTTTTGTCATCTCTGGTGGCGGCGGCATGCTAGTTATCGAAGAACTAGAGCACGCTTTAGCTCGTGGCGCAAAAATTTACGGTGAGATCGTAGGTTACGGCGCAACATCTGATGGCTACGACATGGTTGCTCCTTCTGGTGAAGGCGCGGTGCGTTGTATGAAGATGGCAATGCAAGACGTTGATAGCATCGACTACGTAAACACACACGGTACATCTACTCCTGTGGGTGACGTAAAAGAGCTTGGTGCTATCCAAGAACTATTCGGCGACAACAGCCCTGCAATCTCTGCAACTAAAGCGATGACTGGTCACGCTCTAGGTGCTGCAGGTGTTCACGAAGCAATTTACGCTACACTAATGCTAGATAACGGCTTTATTGCGCCAAGCATTAACGTAGCGAACCTTGACGAAGCGGCTGCAGGCCTAGACATCGTGACTGAAAAGCGTGATGCAGAGCTAACGACCGTAATGTCGAACAGTTTTGGTTTTGGTGGCACAAACGCTACGCTAGTTATCAAGAAGTACCAAGGCTAACTGAATTTGCAGTGCATGCCTTTGGCTCGCATTTGCAATCCAGTTTCCAGAGCTGATTAACCTTTAGCGATAAAGGTTAATCTGACAGACGCAGACTTTAACCCATGGAGAGCGGGTTAAGATCCTTTTGTTCTGGACTATTGCCCGGCTATTAAGCCGGGCATTTTTCTATCTGCTATTTGGCAAGCATTAATACCTCGACAGTGACGAGCCTTTTCTGCACAATCAACTCAATTGCAATTCAAATATACAAAGACATGAAAATCCTAATCGATGAAAACATGCCTTACGCTGAGCAGCTTTTTAGCCAGCTAGGTGAGGTGGTACTAAAATCCGGACGTACTCTGACAGCAGAAGATCTGGTTGACGTTGATGCGCTGATGATTCGTTCGGTGACGAAAGTGAATGCTCAGCTAATCGAAAAGGCCAACAAACTTAAGTTTGTCGGAACGGCTACAGCAGGAATGGATCATGTCGACCAAGCATTGTTGAAAGAAAAAGGCATCTTTTTCACTGCAGCGCCGGGCTGTAACAAAGTGGGTGTTGCCGAGTATGCGTTTAGCGTCATGATGGTTCTAGCGCAGCAACATGGTTTCTCTGTCTTTGATAAGACAGTAGGAATTATTGGTGCTGGCCAAGTGGGCAGCTACTTGCAGCAATGTCTAGCTGGTGTTGGTATCAAAGTGCTCATCAATGACCCTATTAAGCAACAGCAAGGGGATACTCGCACCTTCACTGAGCTTGAAACACTGCTTGAACAAGCTGACATCATTACTCTTCATACGCCAATTACCCGTGATGGGGATTACCCAACGCATCACCTAATCAATGAATCTGTACTGAATAATCTACGCAGTGATCAGATTCTAATTAATGCAGCACGTGGCCCAGTTGTCGACAATGATGCTCTTAAAGCGCGTTTACAGAAGAATGATGGCTTTATTGCTGCATTAGATGTATTTGAATTTGAGCCAGAGGTTGATATGGAGCTTCTGCCTCTGCTAGCATTCGCAACCCCTCATGTGGCTGGATACGGCTTAGAGGGCAAAGCTCGTGGCACAACAATGATTTTTAACAGCTACTGCGAGTTTTTAGATAACGAATTACGTGCGCACGCTAGTGACTTGCTGCCAACCGCGCCAGTGCCTCAATTAGTACTGGAACGCGAGTGGGATGAAGCAACGCTGCACAACATCACGCAGCTAGTCTATGATGTGCGTAAAGATGACGCCTTGTTCCGCCGTGAGATCAGTAAGCCGGGTTCTTTTGACCTGATGCGTAAAAATTACTGGGACCGCCGTGAGTACAGTGCTGTCACATTAGTCGGTGATGACACATGTCAGTTATCACCACTAGAAAAATTAGGTTTTCAGGTTGAGGTAAGTCAATGAGCCAACAATACAATGTTGCTGTTTTAGGTGCTACTGGTGCAGTAGGCGAAACAATTCTTGAAGTTCTACAAGAGCGCAAATTCCCAGTTGGAGAACTTTACCTACTTGCGAGCGAACGCAGTGAAGGTAAGACATACCGTTTTAATGGTAAAACGGTACGCGTGCAGAATGTTGAAGAGTTTGATTGGTCTCAAGTTCATATTGCTCTGTTTTCTGCTGGTGGCGAATTATCAGCGAAGTGGGCACCAATCGCAGCAGATGAAGGCGTTATCGTGATTGATAACACCTCACAGTTCCGTTACGAGTACGATATTCCTCTGGTTGTGCCTGAAGTTAACCCAGAAGCAATTGCTGAGTTCCGTAACCGCAACATCATTGCCAACCCTAACTGTTCAACTATTCAAATGTTGGTTGCACTGAAGCCGATTCATGATGCGGTAGGTATTGAGCGCATTAACGTTTCAACTTACCAATCAGTGTCGGGTGCAGGCAAAGCGGGTATTGGCGAGCTTGCTGGTCAAACGGCTAAGCTTCTTAACGGCATGCCAGCAGAAACAGAAGCGTTTTCACAGCAAATCGCATTTAACTGTATTCCGCAAATCGACCAATTCATGGAAAACGGCTACACCCGTGAAGAGATGAAAATGGTGTGGGAAACTCAGAAAATCTTCAACGATCCAGGCATCACGGTAAACCCTACCTGTGTACGTGTACCTGTCTTCTACGGTCACGCAGAAGCGGTTCACCTAGAAACATGTGCGCCAATCGATGCTCAAGAAGTGATTAACTTACTAGAGAGCACAGAAGGTGTTGAAGTATTCCACGGTGACGACTTCCCAACTCAAGTTCGTGATGCTGGTGGTAAAGATCACGTAATGGTCGGTCGTATCCGCAATGATATTAGTCATCACAGCGGTGTGAACCTATGGGTAGTTGCCGATAACGTACGTAAAGGTGCGGCTACCAATGCGGTACAAATCGCCGAAGTGCTGATTCGCGATTACTACTAACCTTCGCGTTATTTGACTCTTAAAGCCTCGCCATAGTGTGAGGCTTTTTTAATCGAAATGAGAAAATTAGTGTGAGATTACTGCGATTATGGCGCTAGACACACATTTTTTGCCTCTACACCTATAGTTTTAGTGGGTTTATCCGATATATTTAACAGATCATTGTCTTTAATTTAATTGAGCACATAGCTGAGCCTTATATGCGTCGACTTTTACAGCGTCTACTTCTGCCGTTAGCAGTGGTTGCCGTGACTCAAACTTCTATCGTTAATGCAGAGAGCATTCGTCTTAAAGGGCCGAATGGAGAGATTCAATCGTCTCCCCAGTTTTCAGAGCCACTCTCTCGTAATACGCGCGTGACAGATGAACCTTCGCGATTCTACGGTCCGACGACCAGTCAAGAAACACTTTGGGGCATTGCAACTCAGTTGCGACCTTCAAACAGTGTCACCGTTCAGCAAACGCTTTACGCCATTTTCCAACTCAACCCTCAAGCGTTTGAAAACCAGAATATCCACGAACTGATGCCACAAAGCACAATTCGTATCCCATCCTTAGAGCAAGTTAGAGCTGTTAGCACGCAAGAAGCTGTCCGTGTGATGGCTGCGCACCAAGCTCGTTTAGGCAAAGCGCCTGCAACATCAACTGCGCCAGTAGCCACTAAGCCAGCGGTTACTCCAGCTCAAACAACGACGACTACTCAGCCAGAGACGACTGACCCAAAAGTAGAAGAGTCACCAACGAGTGATCTGCAAGCAATCGCTAAAAACGAGAAGCAGCAACAGGTTAAAAGTTTAGAAAACCAGTTAGAAGTTTCTGAAACCGAATTGGTCGCGCTTGAAGAGAAAAACCACAAGTTGCGTTTAATGCTGGCGAATGTTCAGTCTGAAGTTGATGTGTTAAAAGATGAACTGAGCGACGAAAACCGCATCCGTGACGAAGTCGAAAAACTGCTTGAAGAAGAGCGTCGACGTTTAGCTGAAGAGCAAAAGTTAGCCCCATCTGCGTTAGAGCAGCTTTTCTCTAACACGTGGCTAGTTGCGGCTTTGGCTATCATTCCAGGACTATTGATTGGCCTTATCGTCATGATGCTGTTAGGTCGCCGCTCTAAAGAGGAAGAGCAACCAGCAGTCGCGCCAGTTGAACAGCAAACACCACTGCCAGTTGCACCAATTGCTCCAGATACACTCAATGAAGATATCGACGATGACTTGTTGCTCGATGATGACCTGTTTGGTGAGTCCGAAGACGATAGTGAAATGCTATTTGGTGACGACTCTGAGCTAACGGAAGAAGAATCAGATGATGTCTTTGCAGATCTTGATGATGGCGATCTGGATTTCAACCTTGAAGGCGAAGATGGTGATGACCCATTTGCTGGAATCGGCGATGACGGTGACCTTGATGAGTCACTCGCTGACGCCGACCTTGGCTCAAATGGCATTAGTGTCAATGGTGACGACAAAGCGCTTGGCCTAGAAGAGATGGAGCGAGCTCTGGATGAGGTCGTGATCGACACTGATGACGATGAAGAAGCATTCGACCTCTCCGATGAAGGTGAATTGTCACAAGACGATTTTGATTCGCTTCTCGCTAGCGACGAAACGACTGAAGAGTTAGGCACTGATGAGTTAGGTCAAGCGCTGCTCGACGATCTTTTCAACGACGCTCAAGATGACGAGTCTAGTGATGGTTTAGATATCGATAGCTTGTTAGACGAAGATGAAGATAGCTTCGATTTAAGTGATGAGTCTGACGACGCCACTTCGGGTCTGGGTATTGCGTCTGATAGTGAGATTGATGACATCTTCGCTCAAATGGATGCACAAGCAGACTTGGAGTCTTTAGAAGCTAATTCGATTGATGAAACTGCGCTACTTGATGAAATGCTTGAGGATGACGGTGTTGATATCGAGTCTGATAGTACCGACCTGCTTGATGAACTGATTACCGCGGATGAAGAGCTGGATCAAGAGAGTACTGATCTGCTTGATGAATTTGTCACAGACTCTGATGACAGTAGTGAGTTTGACCTAGAAGCAGAACTGGATGATCTGATTGGTGCAGAGCAACCGGAACCTATTGAATTAGACGATGATGCAGGTTTATTGGATGACGTTGTTGAGTCTCAGTTAGAAAACGCTGACACAGAAGAACTTGGTGACGACAGTACCGATCTGTTTGAAGAGCTGCTTGATATTGAGAAGCAGAGCGCGGAACAAGCTGAATTGGAAACGCCTCCAGCGGAGCCAGTCTCTGACGAAGCGTTAGACCTTACCGAGGGCGATAAAGACTTTTCGAGTGAAGACTTTATTGACGACATGCTAAATGCAGCGCCGGAAGCCGATCCTTTACTTGAAGAAATTAATCTAGATGAAGGTGACGATGTTGAGTTGGAGCAAGACGCTTCCCTTGACATGGGCAGTCTAGAAGAGAGCATTGCAGAGCCAGAGCCAGAGCCAGAGCCAGAGCCAGAGCCAGAGCCAGAGCCAGAGCCAGAGCCAGAGCCAGAGCCAGAGCCAGAGCCAGAGCCAGAGCCAGAAGAAGACGAAGATGATTGGTTAACGTCAGCGATTGAAGAAGTTGAAAATCCTAATCTTGAAGAGGATTTTGCAGCAGAAGCTGAGCAACCAAGTGTTGATGAACAGTTTGATGTTACTCAAGAGGCGACGCCTTCTGATGAAACACCCTCTGATGCTGCGGATGAAGTTCAAGATGAAGACGATTGGTTAGACTCCATTGTTGATGAGGTTGAAAATCAGGCTGATGAAGAATCATCGACATTGGTTGAAGAAAGACCTACAGCTGAGTTAGACGAAGCAATCTCTGAATCTGGTGCAGAACAAGCGGAAATTGTTGAAGAAGATGTGCTTGCACAGCAAGAGCATAGCCAAACACCATCTAATGAAGCTCCTGAAGCTCCTGAAGCTCCTGAAGCTCCTGAAGCTCCTGAAGCTCCTGAAGCTCCTGAAGCTCCTGAAGTGGCTGAGGAAGAACCTCAAGCGCCAATGCCTGAGGCTATTCCAAATGAATTTGGCACACCACAAGATGATGACTGGTTAATTGATGAGCCTGAAGCTGGAATAGCAGATGCTACCGCTGAACCAGAACTTGAGATGCCAGAGCCTCAAGCCGAGGAGCCATCGCTAGAAATCGATGACCTTGAATTGCCTGAGTACAGCGAAGAAGACGCATTAGCTGACGCGATTGCTGAACCAGAACTGGAGATGCCAGAGCCTCAAGCGGAAGAGCCATCACTAGAACTTGATGACCTTGAACTGCCTGAGTACAGCGAAGAAGACGCACTCGCAGATGCGATGACTGAACCAGAGCTGGAGATGCCAGAGCCTCAAGCGGAAGAGCCATCACTAGAAATCGATGATCTTGAACTGCCTGAGTACAGCGAAGAAGAGGCATTGGCAGACGCGATTGCTGAACCAGAGCTGGAGATGCCAGAGCCTGAGCTAGAAGAGTTATCGTTAGAACTTGATGATCTTGAACTGCCTGAGTACAACGAAGAAGACGCGCTAGCAGACGCGATTGCTGAACCACAGCTGGAGATGCCAGAGCCTCAAGCAGAAGAGCCATCACTAGAAATCGATGATCTTGAGCTACCTGAATACAGCGAAGAAGAGGCATTGGCAGACGCGATTGCCGCTCCTGAACTTGATATTCCAGAATCTGAGCTAGAAGAGCTATCGTTAGAACTTGATGACCTTGAACTGCCTGAGTACAGCGAAGAAGACGCACTCGCAGATGCGATGACTGAACCAGAGCTGGAGATGCCAGAGCCTCAAGCGGAAGAGCCATCACTAGAAATCGATGATCTTGA
>NZ_SATR01000059.1 GCF_004551525.1 Vibrio ouci
TGTTTTATAATGAGGAGCGTAACCATCAGGGACTCAATGACCTCACCCCTGATGAAGCCTACTTTGGTCGGCAGAGATACGCTGCATGAGCTGGATCAACCACTTAAGAAGTTAGCTTATGTGTCCAACCATTGGGGTCCACTTCTGTTGAACATCTTATTAAATTCACTTAAGGCGAAATTATACACTCTAGCGTTTGTATCTTTTATGGAGAGTACTTCATTTGGAACAGACTTTAACTTTGTTTGGCTGTCAAAGTAAAAGAACCAAAAACTCTTAAGTTCCCGGTCTGATAAGCGATCTAGTTCTTCAATTGCAGTATTTTTGTGGGAGGTAAAAAATTCACGTAGCAGGTATTGTAGGTAGGCGACATTATCTACTTGCCAATGACCGTTTACACCGAGTTGGAACATATTGGAGTATTGGTTCTTTGATATAGTAAGTTTGAAAAACTGGTCAAGGTAATCGTACGACTTTTCATTTCCTGCGAGTAGGCCATCTGTGCCTGAGTCTGTTTCGGAATAACCAAATATTGCTAAGAACCGGTCAAAGTTTTTCGGGAAACACTGATAAAAGCGTTCCTGATTGCTTACAACATCATCATTTTTCTCAATCATATTGTATGCCGATTCGATACAGGTTACATCGGATGCAAGGCTATAAGGCCTTACTGGCTGTGCAGATGCAGAGAGAGACAGTGCTAGAGCTGATAACAACAACACTATTCTGATCTGATTACTAGTTTTCATGTGTAGTGTTGAATGCAATGAGAAACCCTCACTAGCGATGAAAAATGTACTGAGCTATTACTGAACTGCTAGTCGTCACCTAGAGAAAAGGTATTGGTTTGGCTCTTTGTGTTGAGAAAGTTTGTAATTTTCAACTGAAGCTCATTATCAGATTGCTGAAAGTCTAGATAGGAAAATAAGTCTTTAAAGTTATGAGGCAAAAGAGACTCATCACTAATGAACATTTGATATTCTTTTTCGTTACCAATAATAAAGTCATACTGGCCTATGAACTTAAGCTGGCTGTTTTTCTGAGTGATATAGATATAACCTAATTCACTAATCGACTCTAACCCTGACTCAAAGTACCTTGCACGAATCACAACTATTTCGTCACAGGGGCTCTGGTACTTCTCTACTGATACCATTCCTTCAACATCGTCCAAGACGCTTTGTTCTGTTGGTTGTTCTTTACCATTGATTACAAGAGTTATATTTGTGGAAGGAGGTTGCCTTTCTGCCAGTGGGAGATAATAGAGGTTACTGTATCCAAATATCCCTTCCGATGAGTTTGAAGTCTTCACGTTTAGAATAACAACAAAGCTGTCGTTTTTTATCTCATACACTGAAGAGCACTCGCTATCAGTTACTAAGTTGTTAGCAAAGACCTTCATACTAACTATTGTACTCATAGCTATTAAGGTTAATGTGATACAGGGTACCTTAGCTTTGTTTATGACTAGCCTTTGTATCATCTTGAGATTTCTTGTCATCGTTTTTTAATTAGGGGATATCTACATTAAAGGATTATATACCTCCTATACTTATATAAAAGCTCAGCTTTTTAGTATATAAACCAAAATAACTATCATCAGTTTGAATAGAAAAATCATACTCAACAAAATCTGTTGGGCTTTTAATTATAATTTTATCAGATGAAAATGACTCAGACTTCAAAATGTCAATTAAACTAACAAACATGTCCTCATTGACTTTAAGGTGGTGCTCAGATTTAATTTGATTAAATATGTTTAAAAAATTATCCGCTATGTCTGGGTAATGCCTACTATTGTAAAAATACTCGATCTGAATGTTACTCATGACACATGTTTTTTGATGTACGACTGCTATATCCCCCGTATCATAAACAATAAACTGTCTTTCTGTAGGCTCTTGGCTATCTTCATCAACGGACGTTAGTTTTTTTACTAAAAAATCTGAATTAATATCTACTAAAGGTACACTGCAATCAAGTTTAGCACTTGACCCAAATGATGTAAGTGTTAGAAAAATTGCCCAAAAAAATCGCATTATTTAGAGTCCCTATATGTTTACTTCTATATGCCAGCATCTATTTGATTTATTGGTTTCATCAATGAATCTCAGTTTTCCTTCGTTTTCCAAAGCGCGAAACTGATTTGAAATCTTGTTAATAAGTGACTTGTCATAATTATTTACATTCAACATCGAGTTTACACCTAAGTCAATAATATTAACCTTTTCGTATTCATCAAAGGTTGTACAGTGCTTAGATACTTTTTTTCCGTTTACTAGTAAGCTTTCAATCTTGCTTGTCATGAGTTCAATAACATTCGTCGCCGTTTGGTTTTCTTTATAAACTGTAAGTACAATGTCGCCGATTTGTCCATAGAGTTTGAATTGGCTAGCTAAATCTTGCTTAGCATTTCGATACATTATTTTGGCCTGTTCGTCAGGTGTCCTTAAAGTACTTGTAATAACCGCGTGCTTTGCTCCTGCCTTAAAAAATGCTTGTTTAATTATATCAATAGATTTTTGGCTTACTACTCTCTTATTTTTGGGTAAAGTTTCTTTATATGTAACAACAACCGAATCAATTGATATTTGGTACTCCCACCCCTCAACCAGCGCTTCATCTAGCCCGAGAATTGTCCCTTGCCCAGTGATGCCATCAACGGCACCAACATCATAAGCAAGATGAGTTTGATTGGTCGGTGTATAGCTCTCTTGGAACAGCCTAATTTGACGTTCAGTGGTAGAGCCGTAGTCGCCATCTGCGCCAAACTTACCCAAATCAAAACCTAGTTTTATCAGAGCTTGTTGAATGTATGCTACTTCTTGCCCATTTGCGCCTTTTTTATATGGAGGGGCATCACGGTTCGCGAGCTTATCTAACGTTAAAGATTGTTTTAATGTTGGGGACTTAAGCCGTAGAGCTTGGCTTTCTTCATTAGTAGTTTCAGCAGGTGATGGAGTTGTTTCGTTAGTGCTTGAATTGCTCAACTGAGCACTTTTCGTTGCTGCTTGCGCTGTCTGCCCCAGCTCAGTCACAACGTTCGCATCGGCAGCTTGTTTGGTCGCGGTGACTGCATTTTTTTCGAGTTCATTGACGACGGTATTATTGGTATGCGTTTTTGGAAGTTCTGCTAGCTTTCCTGAGTAACCACTGCCTGAGCCTGAACTACCACCTGAATTTAGGTTCACACCAGCACCAACTAAATGTACGCCAGCAGGATCGACTTTAACAAAGCTTCCTGCCGCTTTTAGGGTGATTTCACTACCTGCTTCAATGACGACTTTGTTGCCAGCTTTTACATGAATCTCAGAACCGGAATCGTTAACCCATACACTACCGGTTTTCAGGTGCAGACTGCCTTCAACAATGAGTGTTTGATCTTTTGTAACTTTGGCTCTTTCATCCCCTTCAACCGTTTGGTGCTGATTGCCTAGAACCTGAGTTCGTTGGGTGCCCTGTATGGTGAGGTGCTTATCGTGCTTGATGTGCAAAGTGTTGTCATTGTTCACTTCACTGTCCCAGTCTTTTTGGGCGTGAAGATAAATTTGCTCTTGTCCTGATTGATCTTCAAAACTCAGCTCATTGAACCCTTCTCCTTGATGGGTTTCAGTGCGGATAACCGTTTTGCTTTTATGCTCTGGAAGAGGGTAAGGCAGCGTATTAGTGAAGTGATAAGTTCGACCGGTAATAATAGGTTGGTCAGGGTCGCCGTTAAGAAACTCAACAATCACTTCATGACCGATACGTGGGATGGCGATTGCGCCATATTGGCTGCCTGCCCAAGTTTGTGAAACACGCACCCAACAAGAGCTGTGTTCATCTCCGTCCGAGTAGCGATCCCAAGGAAATTGAACTTTTACTCGCCCGTATTTATCACAATAAATTTCTTCATTCTCTGGGCCAACAACAGTGGCCATCATAGGTCCGTGGATCAGTGGTTTTAGCTCTGGTTCAGGCTGCCAGTTATATTGGCTTGGTATAACGGAGAATGTATTCGAGTAGGTGGTCGCGCCCGAGCCGGCCTCTTCTTCGAGTGCTTGCGGTTGTGAGCCACGGTGGTGAACAGAAATAATGACCCAGTTTTGATTTACAGCGTCGTCAAAGTGGTCTTGTAGCTCAAACTGAAAACCGGCTTGAAGCATTGGCACATTACTCGCGCCTTTTGCTAGATGCGCATCTCGGCGCAGGTATTCTAGCCGTGTCTGAGTAAATTTCTGCCCTGACTGGTCGTCCTTAAATCGCCCAGGAGCATCAAAATGTTCATAGATTGAGTCTTGTTGATGAGGGTCAGAGGTGCTTGCGTGTTGCTGGAAAGAGTAGCGAGGCTTTATAAAGCTTCGATCTTGTGTTTCTACATGACTTGATTGAACAGATGCTGATACTTCAAAGTTAGAGACATAAGGTGTATCACTTGTGCCGCCACCAAGGGAGTTGAAAGGTACCGGTATTGCTAGGTTAGGCAGAGTGGAACTGTCATCGCTAAATAGCAGAGTGTGCTGACCATTTTTAAATGCAAAACTGTAGTTTAGTCCTTCTTCAGCCGCTAAGCGCTGCAAAAACGCAAGATCGGTTTCTCTGTACTGGACACAAAATTCTCGTTGGCTGCAGTCCTTTTTGAGTGAGAAAGCGAAGTCTTCGATTTTCATCTCTTGAAGTAGGATTGAGATAATTTCAGGAACCGTTTTTAACTGAAAGATGCGGCAGTTATGTCTAAGTGATAGTCGTTCTAATGCAGGAACTAAGGTAAGGCGATAAAAAGTGTGGTGATGCCCGGTGTCGCCTTTACTAAAGCTTCTTGCAATACCATGAACTCGGCGAGAAACTTCGCCGTTACGATACAAGGTTAACTGGACAGGTTTATCGACAACGTCCGGTGCCCATAAATCAGGTCGGCGACTCGCTAACTCAATATCGTAATGGTATCCGTTGCAGATTTCGCCATTCTCGAAATGGTGGTGAGATAGTGTTTCTGTGCCTTGAAACTCTCTGACCACGAAGGTATCAGAATTCAGTCCGTCTACGGAGATTGTAAAGTTCAAAGTGGTCATTGGCGCGGTCCTACAAAATGACTAAAACCCTAATCAAGAGACAATGCGGATCACCTCTTGATTAGAGCAATAAATGGCCCACCATAGGGTAGGCCATTGATCTCGTAGCGATTAAGCTTCGACAGGTTTACGCCAGTCGTCAGAACCAGACGTACCCGCGTTAACGTGATCCCAAGTAATCTTACGGTAAGACATTGAAACAGTAAGGTTTTGAGTGAAGTCAGACATTGATGGATCTTGACAGTGAGGCATTTCACAGTTGATATCAACAATAGAAGCGTTTTCTAGTTTCGTCGTAAAGAAGTTTTCTTGCTTACCTTCGATAGACGTACGGTACCATTTTAGCTCAACAGTCTTCATCTTCTCGCCTGATGAAAGTGCGTTATAAAGCAGAGGTACAGCTTTGTTGAGTGAAACAGTGAATTGGAACGGCTTATGTACGCGCTGACCTGAAGGCTGACCAGATTGTGGGTCTGTTGGAACTGTCACAGTGTGATCGAATTTTTGTACTAGCATTTCATCTTCGTGACCTTCAACAAATGAATCACCGATAGAGTCAGCAGTACAAGCACCTGCAGTAATTAGGCCCTGAGTTTCACCATCAATAGAGATATAACATGGAGTTGGCATAGCATTCCTTCCTTTAGTAAGTTCAAATAACAATTAAATGCGATTACTAAAGAGCAACTGCTATGCCTGATTTTAATTTTATTAAAATTCAAAGGCTTATGTTTTTGCTGTTTAATGGGCGAGCAAATCTTTACCTAAGCTAAGCAATAATGTGAGGAGCAGGGAGCAAGTATATGACGAAATTATGCTGCCCGTTTAAATGGTTTGAGCATTTTGCTTCCGAACACGTTGATGAGAGCGCCTGTGACGATCAAGCTGCCGCCAAGGTAAGTCCAAAAGGAAGGAATCTCATTGAACAGCCAGACGCCAAGTAGTGCTGAAAATACGATTTGAATATAAGAATAGGCAGACGCTTTCCCAGCCGCTTGCGTTTGCATAGCTTTAGTCAAACCATATTGTCCAATTTGAGTAAATACGCCTACCAGAACAAGTATCAGCGTTAGGTATAGGCTTGGCCATACAAACTCATCCCACATTAAAAATATTGATGTTGGTAGAGCGACTAAAGGGAAATAGAAGATGATCACTGAGCTGTCTTCGGTTTGGCTAAGCTTACGTACAATAACGTAAGCAATCGAGCTCCCCATCGCACCAATCAGTGCCGTCATCACGCTAAATAGCGGTAGGTCATAGGCGACGCTACTGCTCATACTTGGTTGCACCATCACCATTAATCCCGCCAAACAAAATGCGATACAAACCATGGTGGATGACTGAACGCGCTCTTTTAAAAACAATACGCCCAATAGTGCGGTAAAGACAGGGTGTACGTATTGCAAAATAGTGGCTTCAGCTAGGGGAAGCGTCGTCACCGAATAATAGACGCACATCAGAGCCAGTGTACCTACTGTCCCGCGAACCAAGAGTAATGGCCTATTGTTACCCCAAACGGAAATGCGCTTACGTTTTACATCTAGGTAGCTGATGATTAAAGAGACAAGCGCACGAGCGGCGACAATCTCAAACACAGGAATGCCGTAAGTGCTGACATATTTAACGCATGCAGACATCAGCGCGAAACCAAGCGCGGAAAGAATCATGTAGCGTATGCCAACAGGCACTTGGTCGAAAGAAAAACGAGATAACGGCATGGGTGGACTTGTTTAAAGGGACGTAACGACAATCATGTCATTTGCGCCGCTTAGGTTCAATGGATCTTCTGCTATAGGTATCAGTCTCTCGCTATCTAAATGAGGTTATTTACTCCAACGGATTAAGCAGATAAATTGAAATCAAAACCTCTATCTAAGGAGCGGATAATGAGCGTCGAGCTTAAGCAGCACTGCCATATTCATCTACCAGGAAACCGTGATTATTCTCCTGCCGAACATTTTACTCAAATGGCAGCTTGGTGCGCCGAGCATAATGTTAGCCATGATGTTTATGGTGATGGAGAAACGATTCAAGCGTTTGAGAAAAAAGTCGCAGATCTGTTGGGCTACGAGGCTGGGTTGTTCGTTGTAACGGGTACAATGACTCAACCGACTGTGCTAGATATGGTTGCACGTAAAAAAAGAAACCCGATAGTGGCGATGCATTCCTCTAGCCATATTTGTTTGCATGAAAAGCAAAATTATCAGCTGCAAGATCGATTCAAAATCCTGCCTATTGGTAACCCGTTTCAACCATGGACGCTGAAAGATCTGCAAGCATGGCATGATGAAATTGCCGCGGTTTTGTATGAGTTACCGATGCGCGAAATCGGAGGGCAGCTCCCTAAGTGGGAAGAGCTTGAAGAGATTAAGTCTTACTGCACAAACAAGGGTATTCACCTGCATATGGACGGTGCTCGTTTGTGGGAATGTGCGGCATACTATCAGAAGACATATCAGCAAATTGCTTACGGGTTCGATACCGCTTACGTTTCTTTATATAAAGGTGTCGGCGGGTTAGGTGGTTCGATGCTGCTGGGGTCAAAAGAATTCATTGAAGAAGCTTCAATTTGGATGAAGCGACAAGGTGGCAACCTTTACCAGCGCACTCCTTACATTGTCTCCGCAGCGATGCAATTTGATGACAGGTTGGCGAATCTACCGAGTTTGTTTGAGCGAACCCAGCAAATTTATCGTCTACTTGAGGCGTTTCCGTCGTTGGTAGTGAATCCAGCGCAGCCTCAAGCCAATATGTTTCACCTGATCTTACCTTGCAGCTATGACAAAGCGTTAGAAGTGCAAAAACGGATGGCGATGGAAAAGGGCATCTGGTTTGGTAATCCTCAGCGTATGGAGCACCCGAATCACTGCAAAGTAGAATGGTATGTGGGCGATAATTTACAAGCGATCAGTGACGACGTGCTATGTGATTTCTTTGCCGAACTACTTGAAATGACGGCGTCTTAACACCACATCAAGAGTAACCGCTTGCTCGATAATGAGCCCATTAATTAAATTAGGTATTGTAATGAACCCAATTCTTGCGCTTTTGAAAGAGAACAACATCAGTGATGAGCAAATCAACGAGCTTTTTCAAACGTTAACTCAAAACCCACTAGCGGCGATGGCGACGATCGGCCAGCTTGGTTTGCCTCAAGATAAACTGCAGCTGCTTATGGGGCAGGTGATGCAAAACCCTGCACTTATTAAAGATGCCGTTGAAGAGCTTGGGCTAGATTTTTCGAAAGTAGAAGAAGCCAAGCAGAAGCTGCAAAACCAACGGCAGCAATAACTTAGAATAGTGAAAGCCAGTCGAATCCATTGACTGGCTTTTTTCTTTATACTGTTTCTCAATTTGAGAGCCTAGTGACTAAGATAATTGTTCAGCTTGGTATACTCACCAAGAGGATCGACAAGAGAGTGTGATGATATGTCAAAAACAGCAAAGCTCCATAACGAAGATAAGTTAGTCAAAAAGGCGTTAGAAATTGGCGGTAAGATGGCCAAAATGCAAGGGTTTGATTTACCGGATTCTCCGCAGCCAGTCAGGGTTAAAGCCATCTATCTGTTTTTGGTCGATGCTAAGCAAATTGCTCCGCTCCCAGAGAGCAAACTCGATGGTGCAAACATCAAACACAGATTGGCATTATGGATTCATAAAGCGTTACCAGATAACGATCCACTGAAATAGACCTTCAACTTTATCTCTTATTTGAATGTCCGCTGCTGGAAATTGAGCAGCGGCACTCCACGTCTTTATCGCCTCACTTTGAAGCCCAGTTCATATGAAAGCCCGTTTAACCATTCGTACTTACACCAAGCATTTTCGCTCTCATGTCCATGATAGCTACCATCAATTAGTACTGCCTATTCAAGGTAACATCCATATCGATATGGACGGCTTCTTAGGCACGGTGACGGTCGGTGAATGCGTGGTGATACCAAAAGGTGTTGCGCATGGCTTTAATGCTGATGAAGCAGCGCGTTTTATTGTCGCCGACTGCGATGATCTGCCTGAGCATTTGATGAGTGACGAGCTGGCGGTTTTTTCAATCTCACCGCCTTTGCTGAGCTATATTCATTTTGTAGAAAAACAGCTTGAGCATCAGGTTGAACCTGAGATTGAAGCTTCGATGGAGAACACGTTTACTTTACTATTAGCTCAGCAGGCATTAGTTAAAGCAGTTGATCCACGCATTCATGCTGTAAGGATGATGATCGTAGAACAGCTAGCTCAGCCTTTAACCATTGAGTCACTTGCTGAGGTGGCTTATCTGAGCCCGACTCAGTTCAAAAAGTTATTTAAACAAAACATTGGTATGAGTGTCCTTAAGTACGTGACTTTACAACGTATGGAGAAGGCCAAAGCTTTGCTGATTCATACCGACCTTCCGGTTCAGCTTATTGCAGGGCGAGTTGGATATAGCGACCTTTCTGCTTTCAGTCGTCGATTCTCAAGTCACTTTGGTGTTTCACCAAGAGCCTTTTTACGCACTTAAGAGAGTGCGTCTTTTAAAACAACTAATGCGTCCTTTTGGCAAAAACCTTGCGTAAATAAAAGTCTATGATCTCTACCTGGTTAAGAGTTTACTAGGTAGATTTTATTCATGATACGTAATCGCATCCCTCTATACTATTTGGGAATCTTGTCGATACTATGTGCTTCAACCTTATGGGGTACGACAGGCACTGTTGCGAGCTTAGCTCCCGATATTAGCTCATTGGCTATTGGAGCGTTTTCTATGGGCGTTGGTGGGATTTTGCAAGCAATACTAGCTCACAAACAGCTACAGAAAGATTTAAGCAAGATCCTACGTCGCAAAAAGGTGCTGTTGATCAGTGCGATAGCCTTAGCGGCTTATCCGCTCGCGTTTTACTCTTCAATGAGGTTGGCCGGAGTAGCAATTGGCACAGTCATTTCTATCGCAACCGCTCCATTTTTTGTCGCGGCTCTTGAGTGTCTATTTAGCAAAAATAATGCAATAAATAGGCAGTGGTTTGTGAGTTTGGCTATTGGCGTTGTTGGTATCACCTTATTGATCTTCTCTGAACCTTCCAGTTCTTCATATTCGGACCACAATTTGAGAATGATTGGTATCTTACTCGGTCTGGTCGCAGGTTTGGCCTACGCCATATATGCATGGGTGGCTAAAGCTATGATTGATGATGGGGTTCAGTCACAAGCAGCATTAGGTAGCATATTCGGTTGTGGCGCTTTGATACTGCTTCCGACTCTTTTTCTCACAGGCGATAACCTGTTTGATTCACCAACCAATGCTTTCGTCATCGGGTATATGGCATTGATTCCGATGGGATTAGGTTACATCGTCTATGGATTTGGTTTGAGATTTGTCAGCGCAAGTAGTGCGAGCCTAATAACGTTATTTGAACCTGTTGTCGCGGCGGGTTTGGCGGTAGTGATTGTCGGCGAGTCTATCCCGCCATTGGGCTGGGGCGGGATAGGTTTAATTCTGCTCTGTTTACTGCTTCAGGTAAGGGGCTGAGTAGTGGATGCGTGGTGCGTAGGGAAACTTATAAATCATCACAACTAAACTTTTGGGTTATGCTCTCTCCTTATTGATATAAAAATTATTAATGCTTTTGTTGGCTTTGCTTGAATATGGCTTCGTTTGTCGAGACATCTGCCAATGAAAGTTATTTTTGTCGCATTTATTACCGTTTTAATCACCGCCTGTAAATGGGAGTATCCGTGCGGTGATTTGTCTCCTGTGACGGTAGTGGTATCAAACTGTTCAGCTTCTAATATTGAATCTGAATCTGAATCTGTCGTCATTGCATCTCAGGCAAAACTTAATGGCATTCAACTTAACGGCTTAATGACGTTAGGCAGTACCGCTCAAGTCGTGATCAGTTGTGAGAATTGCCCTGGAACCATCTACTACCGATGGCTTATCGACAATGCGGTAGTCAGTACCACGGACAGCCATGAGTTCACAGCATCGGATCTCGGAAAAACTGTTCGTATTGAAGTGCAACTCACCGACTCGCAACAAGTGGTTAGTGAGCCGGAATACGCGACATTCCAGAGCATTGTGGTTGAAGAGATCATCAGCAATGACTTCGCCTTTGCGGCAAGAAAAACGGATGGTTCGGTGATCACTTGGGGCATTTCCGCGAATGGGGGAGACTCAAGTTCAGTGACCGCAGAGCTGGTGGATGTCACGACGATTGTTCCCGGAAATGGCACATTTGCAGCAATCAAACGGGATGGCAGTGTGGTGACTTGGGGCGTCGCGTCATATGGTGGTGATTCAAGTGCAGTTACTGGGCAATTAAATGATGTTACCTCTATCGCAGCTTCGAACTTTGCTTTTGCAGCATTAAAAGGTGATGGGACAGTAGTTGCTTGGGGGGACCCTCTCAGAGGTGGGGATTTAGAAGGGTTAACACCAAGTAATATTACCAGCGTGGTAGGTAACAATACCTCATTTGTCGCGATAGATAATTTAGGGGCGACTTACTTTTGGGGATTAGATTCATCAGGCGGTGTACCTGTTTCTGTAATGCCGAACTACGGGGTAAGTGATGTTCAATCTGCGATTGGAAACGATTTAGCGTTTGCTTTACTAAAAACGGATGGTTCGGTTACGGGCCATGGCAACAACTCATACGGTGGAGATATGGCGACCTTAGCTGCCAGAATTACCAATGCAGATTCGTTATACAGTTCTTGGTTTGGTTTTGCTGCTCTTATCGATGATGGCAGCATCGTTAGTTGGGGGAATATTGACGGCGTCAGTTATGGGGTCTCTGGCAATACGGCATTTTTAGAGCCTACAGTGACTAATGCTACCATGATTACCGCTTCGAGAGATGCGTTCGCAGCGGTCGAAGCTGCAGGCACTGTGGTTGCTTGGGGGGATGCGAATGACGGTGGGGATAACAGTGCGGTGGTCGCTGATTTGGTAAATGTGGACTTTGTCGTAGCGGCACGCGCGGCTTTTGCGGCCAAAAAATCTGATGGCAGTGTGGTCGCTTGGGGAGACGCTACTCGTGGCGGAGATACGTCACTCAACCTCTCGGGTTCATTAAGTAATGTTGAGACTATCGTAAGCTCTCTTTATTCTTTTGCAGCGATTACTGATGATAAACAAATAGTGACATGGGGGCTTCTTAGCCACGCTGATATCAGCTTAGTAACAGCAGACCTTGCTCCGAGCGTAATCCAATTAGACAACTCTTATGATCCTTAGAATTACCGACTGAACTTAACCGAATCTGAATATGAAGCAATAAAACACTCGGCCTGACATGTCTTTGGTCTTTTGGGCTTAACGGGCAACAGGTGCTCGTTCACAATCGAGGTAATAAGGCTTATGAGCCTCCACTAATGGTAACTGCAATCAACAAGACTAAATAAATGACTATTTACTGTGTGTTTCTACTGATATTTGTCGCTGCTGTAATGTGGCGAAATGATAACAAGCTCAATCGCGAGATCACGAGATTGAAGCAGGAAAATGAATCACTGAAGGAAGAGTGTGATCGCCTAAAAATGTGAGTCTCCTTCGAGGGTTTCGATCTCGCCTTCCCCTCGGGGATGACGGTGATAGGAGTAGGGGATTTTATCTACGGTATTATTGATTTACAAAACAGAGTCAAAATCGCTAAAGATAAGTCCCGAGAAACGATACAATGCTCGTGTAGCGAGATCGCTACATGAAATACTCACTCACAGAAACCTTAAAGTAATCATACATGTCTAAAGATTTCGACTTCACCACAGAATATACCCTCGACAAGCCCTTTTTTGCAGAGTGCTACGATCAAACTAGCCAGCCTGCTAAGTTCCCACAAGCATATTTGAAAGGGATACTCTTTCTTATTTTTGGTGTGGTTTTATTGGAATTTGAACTGCTGCCTAATGGCTACGTCGGTTGGTTCTTTATCGTATTGAGTGTTATTGAAGCGTTCAGTGTCTATTGCAAGCGAACCTGGTGGCTATGGCGACAAACCATCAGCTCTAGTCGTGGCAGCAAAGTAGTGTTTCAAGTTAATACCGATGGCGTAAACTACAAAAGCGGTAAAATTGACCGCAAAATCGCTTGGAATGAAATAGACCAACTGGAGCAAACCGATTTAGGCTTCATCCTTCATTTGGGTAAACAACGCCAATATGTGAGTAAATCTTGCTTAAATGAAGAAGTCATTGCGTTCATGGTAAAGCAGCACGCAGCATCAAAAGCGAATTAATGTTGTTGCTTGCAATAAGACTTTGCTGATAGGCGAGTCACTAAGCTTTCATTAAATAAAGTGATCAAATTGAGTAATACCACTCTCTCTTTAGTGAGTGGTATTAAGGCGATACAGTGGGCATTTTAAAAGTGTTAATAGGAAGTTCGCTCTATGCGTAAAACAGACAAGAAGATTGAAAATCAAATTCGAGACGTTTTAACCGAAGTTTGTGAAGATACGTTAAAAGGCTACGATGGTTTTCTTTGGGTCACTCATACGGTCAAATACTCCTCTTTTCCACAAAGCTTAGAAATAGTCTGTGTATTCGAAACGAACCAAGATAGAGCAAGTTTTTTGGCGGGAGCAGGCCAGCGGCATGTCTCAGCAACTATCCAAAATGCGTTTAATAAAGTTGGGGTCCAACTAAAGAACGTAGGTAAGCAAATCAGTTACGATACACAGCAAAATCGCGAGCGCGGTCATCAAAGAAAGTGATTTGAGTTTGTGGTGGAAACCTGAGACTTTGTTTTACTCGTTTTGATATAAAGCCTGAAGGCTAATGTCTATCCTCTAAAGTAGGACGATTAACGCTTGCCAATTTAAGGCTAGGGTATACCTGAGCTGTTTTGGGTTGCCCCATTATTAGCTAGACTTTTTGCTCATTCACACCCTTTCATGGGCTTTGCAATACTAAAAATTATCCATTCTTCTCATGCTGTTCGTTGTTAATCCTCGTGATGTGATATGGACTGAAAGCTTTTTATCTAAGGAATCAAAATAATTTCATACCCAGTATGCAATTAAATTAGTAATATCTGAAAGTATTTAATAATTCTAAGGTTACATATGGATAGATCTTTTTGTGATTCTTGGTCTGATGAGTATTCGTGGGAAAAATGCTGCGTAGGCCGTGAAGATTATGGGAAGTTCATTGCATCAATTTTAACGTCTGATGACGAAGGTAAGGTAATTAACTTAAATGGTTCATGGGGTGTTGGTAAAACTGACTTTTTGAGGCGACTTTACGTAGAGCTATACAATTCAAATCACCCGGTTGTGTACATAGATGCATGGACTAGCGACTTTTTAAAAGACCCTTTAGCATTGGTATGCAGTGAGATCTTGATTCAACTTGAATCGTTAGTTCAAAAACAGCGACAAAAGCATCATGTTGAAGACGATAAACTGTCACTCCTTCAAGAAGCTACATCAAAATTGGAGTCTTACTTTGGTTTAGTTCTTAGGTACACGAGCCCTGCTTTAAGTACGTACGCACTTGTCTCGGGTGACAATACCGTAACTGAAGATGTTTGTGAGATGAAAACATTAGTTGACCAAGTAAATACAGCAGCATCTGCATACCCAAGTTCAACTGTTGAAAACGTCAACAAAGAAATAATTGAAAACCTCAAATTAACCCAGAGGCAATTAGTCGAAAACATGGAACGTGTAAGGTCGCAAATTACAGATATCAGTTCAGTCTTACATAATGTTTACGATCTAAATATACCAATCGTGATACTTATTGATGAGTTAGATCGATGTCGGCCTACATATGCGGTAAAAATGTTGGAAGTTATCAAACACTTCTTTAATGTTAAGGGGTGTTCATTTATTGTCGCAACCGATACTTGCTCGCTTCATAGCTCTATCAAATCCGTATACGGTATAGACTTTGACGCTAGTCGTTACCTGAAGCGCTTTTTTAGCCAACAAATAAAACTACCATTACCTTCATTTGATAGTTATTTGCTATCTAATGGCTTTAGTATCGATAAGTTTCGTAACGATGCTTTTAAAGTCTTCCCTTTATCACTTGACGACGAAAATACTTGTATTGTTCTAGGTAGATTATTAAGTTCTTTCTCAAGTGCGACGCTACGTGATGTTCAAACTATTGTCGACAGAATATACGCGTGTTTAAATTACTTGTCTAAACACAATGTAAAGAATAGTAGTTATGTGAATGTTGTGGTTTTAATGGCTGCCATAGTAGAACAGCATTTTGGTTTTGATTCCTTTGAGTGCCGAAGAAATGACGGTTTTGTCGACTTCGTCGCGGATAACCATGATTCTGTATCTAGTTATATTGGTTATCATTTGTCCTGTGTATCGACCACACGTACAAATGATGTATATGAGGACTTGCAATCTAATTCATGGCGAGAATACCCAAGATCCCAAGAAGTATTGCATATACAAAATGGCAGCTTTGATTTGGGGTTTTGCGAAACGATATTAGGAATTAGTAGCAGAGATATCCGCGACGACCTCCTTGAGCAAGTGGGAATGTATAAAAATAATCGCGAAGAGTATTTGATGTGGGATGATTACTACTCTTTAGTGGGACTTTCCAAGTGTATTGAATTATAAGGGGGTTACTCCCCCCTTTATTTTCGTGATTGAACTAGAAGTGGACCCCAATGGTTGGACACATAAGCTAACTTCTTAAGTGGTTGATCCAGCTCATGCAGCGTATCTCTGCCGACCAAAGTAGGCTTCATCAGGGGTGAGGTCATTGAGTCCCTGATGGTTACGCTCCTCATTATAAAACACG
>NZ_SATR01000060.1 GCF_004551525.1 Vibrio ouci
CACGATTAGGTGGCTGGAAGAATACTAAGCGAACGGATCGCGCTTCTATAAAGACGTTATGGCAAGGATGGTTTAGGCTGCAAACCATCCTTGAAGGGTATGAACTGGCTAAGTCTCTTGATTCACTAGACTTGTGATCAAGAGACAGGCCTATCGCTGCCTTTATTCGTTTTATTGATTAAGCCTTATCCATCAAAAGACATTCCAATCTGACTGAGTTTGGTTTTGAATTCATCGACGCTAGACGCTTCGTATGTTGGTGAGCCGTTAAAGTAGCGTGGTTTCTCAGGCAACATGGCATTTTTGAGTGCTTTCTCCTGGTCGATATCATCATGATAAACAGTGACTCGATTGGGAATATCCTGCTGGAATTTCGCCATTATGTTCTCCTTTTCAGCTGACGTTGTACCACTTTAAGCTTAGGAAGTGGAACGCAACTGTCAAAGTTAACTTTGGTAGCAAAAAAACTCACACCGCCACTAATAGCAATTTAAAATCAGTTAGTTATAAACATAACCTACAAATACAAAGGCTCACAGAGATTGTAATTCTGTGAGCCTTTCCCCAGTAGAATTGGTAACGTCACTCTAGTTTGCAGACAAAAATGCAGGAATGATGTATTCCTTCATCATCTCATGATTTGGTGTAGGGCCAGAAAAGTGATTGGCTGTTCTCGCCACCACAAGGTTGAGCTCATCAACAATCGCCACCACTTGACCACCATAACCAAGTCCATAAGTTATTGGATAGACAGTACCATCAACAAAGGCATCACTCGTCCACCAGTAGTAGCCGTAACTGTGCGGCCCTACGCCAGTTGAAACATACCCTTTGACTGATTGATCAATCCACTGCTCTGAAACAATCTGCTCACCATGCCATTGGCCTTTCTGTGCGACTAACTGGCCGAGCTTAAGCATATCTCTCGGACGTAAATATGCGCCACCAGCAGCGTTACTGACCTCGCCGTTTTGCTTCATTAAATACGCACTTTGTAGGCAAAGCTTATTCAAGCCTTCTTCACGTATTACACCGGAAAGATTGTCATGGTCGCTCTTGTCAGCAACGACCTGACCGACAACCGTCACCAAACCACCGTTATAGCGGAACTGCTCACCGGGCTTGCTGATCAGCTCTCTATCTAGAATAAAATCGATGGGGTTAATACTCGCGATTTCTTGCTGACGCACATTGTTTGGGTCTTCATAAGGAATGTTCCATTCATCCCAATCAAGACCTGCCGACATAGTTAAGAAATGGTGCATCGATAACTGCGCCTTATCGCCTTTCAGCAGTGCGCTATAGTTTGGCATCAAGGCTGCCATTTTTGCCTCTGAGCCTGAGATCAACTCATCCTGAATGGCGGCGCCCAATGCCAACGACGTCAGGCTTTTAGTGATCGACTGAATCATGTGTGGGAACTCTAGTTGCCAACCATTAAAGTATTCTTCAACCACCAACTTGCCATCTTTAGCGATTAACAGGCTGTTTGTGTCCGAATACTTTGAGCCTTGCTGCTGCGAAGCCTCAATAAGGCCTTTGATTAACGAGCGGTCAAAAGCGACTTTGGTTGCCTGCTTCCATTCATTGTGCGGACAGTTTTGCGATGAGCTAATAGAGTCCCAAAAAGCATCATCAAACAGCGCGGCGATGCGCTCTTGATCCGGTAAGTCCTTAATTCGACCAAAAGTCATGCTAAAGCTGTTGTAGTTGAGCTTACCTGACTGGTACTCCCCCGAATCAAGGTGATAGAAATGTCCACTCAAGCCGAGACCTGGGTTAACTGCCTTAAATTCCGCTTTGTCATTAACGACAATAGGCACCACACCCCACATACTGTAGAGATATTGCTGATCGCCTTGCTCGTAGAAATAGACATTCTGCGCATCTGCTACTCCTGCTTCATAGGTTCCATGATGAGCATCATCCGGCGCTGCAAGTAAAGGATGGGCAAACAACACACTCAAGCCAGTGACCGTGATGACTTTGATGTGACGAGTAATGCGACATTTAGCTGTAAGCATAAGCCTAACTCCATTTATGAATCACTTTGCCTACACTCTATAAAACCCAATATAAATACAATAGCTTAGAGGTCCCCAATGCGACAAAGACCTCACAATGTATGAGGTAAAAACCTAGCCTTCTTAAATCTAAAACAGAGTCATCGAACTGAAAGAAAATATGCCATTAAGCTCACATTTTCAAACACTACGCCCTAAATTAAACCGCTAGGGATGAGTTAACCTTGAGGCGATTCAACTAGCCTGATTAAAACGACCTTATTAACGCTCAGTTTGATGAAAAAGCACAATATCTATCAAGTCTTTACCCGACTCTTTGGCAATAAAAAGCAAGTCAATTTACCTTGGGGCAGCCTAGAGGAAAATGGCGTTGGCAAATTCAGTGACTTCACCGACACTGCATTAGATGAAATACGCAAACTCGGCATTACTCACATTTGGTATACCGGTGTCCCTCATCACGCTTTAATTAATGACTATTCACAGTATGGCATTAGCCAAGATCACCCGAGTATTGTCAAAGGGCGTGCAGGCTCTCCATACGCGGTCAAAGACTATTACTCCGTCAATCCAGACTTAGCCGATGACCCATCAAATAGAAATCAAGAGTTTGCTGAGCTCATTAAGCGCACCCATAACGCCGGGATGAAAGTCATCATCGATATTGTGCCCAACCATGTCGCGCGCGTATATCAAGGGCTCAACAACCCGATTGGTGTCGACGATTTCGGCGCTGGTGACAATACCGACGTTGACTATCACAGAGACAATAACTTTTACTACATTCCGCAGCAGGCTTTTGAGCTTCCCGATGCACTAACGGAGTGCCCACCACTTGGTGGAGAGCAGCACCCGATGCTGAAGGAGCCTTACCTTGAATCCCCGGCGAAATGGACGGGCAATGGCTCTCGGCTGGCTCAACCGAACCATGACGATTGGTATGAGACGGTTAAAATCAACTATGGCATTAAGCCTGACGGTAGCAAAGACTTTGATACTCTGCCGGATGAGTTTCGATCTTTATCTGCGCAAGAGCATTATCAGTTCTGGTTAGATAAATCCGTGCCTGATTCGTGGCAAAAATTTCGCGATATCGCGCTCTATTGGCTAGAGCAAGGGGTCGATGGGTTTCGCTACGACATGGCTGAGGTGGTGCCTGTTGAGTTCTGGAGTTATCTCAACGCCTGTATCAAGCATCAAACGCCTGACGCACTGTTGATGGCTGAGGTATACGAGCCCGAGCGGTATCGTGACTATATCCAGCTTGGCAAAATGGATTACCTTTACGATAAGGTCGACCTATACGACACCTTAAAAGCCATCATTCGCGGCCAAGCGTCAACCGCAGAGATTGGCCGAATTGAATATCAGCTGCGCGATATTGAACACCACATGCTGCATTTTCTCGATAATCATGACGAGCAGAGACTCGCTTGCTCTGAGTTTGCAGGCAGCGGCGAAAACGGTAAGCCCGCGATGTTGATTTCAGCATGCTTATCTTCTGCCCCAACGATGATCTACTTTGGTCAAGAAGTTGGAGAAAAGGCGCAAGAAAATGCAGGCTTTGGACTGCCAACCAGAACATCGATTTTCGATTATGTCGGCGTGCCCGCGCATCAGAGGTGGATGAATAATGGGGCGTTCGATGGCGGTCTATTAAGCCAAAGTGAAAAACAGCTAAGAGCGTACTATCAAACGCTGCTTAACCTAACGTTAAATCATTCAGCGTTGACTGGGGAATATCATGATTTGTACGCGGCTAACTATGAAAACTTCGCTCATATGCATGATAAGCTGTATGCCTTTGCACGCTCAGATAGTCATCAAGCACTCGTGATTGCCACTAACTTTAGCGGCAATCAAGCAGGCGACATCGAATTGATCCTACCACAAGAACTGATCGCTCATTGGCGGTTGAAAGAGGGTCACTACACCCTGCGTGATAAACTCAACCAATGCGATCACCCACTTATCGTTAAAGCGGGAGAAGGTCGAGTAGCCTTGCCCTTTACGCCATTGGCCACCATGTTTTTGTGCTTAGCGCTGCCTGCTTAATGAGCGCCGTTAAAGCAAGGCTTCAATCTGCTCAATTGTCGCTTGGGCAGATTGATAATCTATCGGTAACTCGCTGATGCCAGACTCAGTTTGTAGAAATAGCGAGGGAAAGCTATTTCCGCCAATACTGCGGGCAAACTGCAGCTCTTGTAGAAACGTTTGATTGAGCTCAGGGGAACGATAGTCTTGTTCAAATTGCTTAACATCCAAACCAATTTGTTCTGCTACCGATATAAGCACATCGCTATCACTTGGGTTTCGCGCCTCTAGGTAGTAAGCCGATTGAATCGCCTCAACCATTTTCTGCTCTGCATTTTGCTTGCGGGCTGCTAATGCTGCTCGGCAAGAGGGATAAGTGGAGCGTCTAGGAGTGCATTGTGTCCAGAACTCGTAGTTAAATTCGGTACCTAAGTAGTTTTCGATCTTTTTCCAATAAGAAGCGATCTGCTCTCTCATTGCTTCAGGCATTGGTTCGTCTGAGTCTGGTGCTAAACCGCCTACAACATATTGCACTGTTAGCTTATCTTTTAACGCGTTCCTGATCTGCGTCCAAACCGGTTTATACCCCCAGCACCAAGAACACATAGGGTCATAGACGTAGTAGAGTTTGTTGGCCTGATTCATGAGCGTTTTCCTTTTTCTTGGCGTTTATCGAGCATACTGTGAGTTGCCAATTGAACTCTACTCATCAGCGCCAAAAGTGCGCCCTCATCACCATAAATTGGTAAATTGGCTCTGCATTGCCCGGCTGACGGGGAGCTTTTCATTACCCACTATTACAACCATTTTACCGGTGATCACTTTCTTGACCTTTTCTATCGCCGAGACATTCACAATCGTTGAGCGATGGATCTGCCAAAATTGATTCGGATCGAGCTGCTGGATCAACTCCTTGAGAGACGTTCTGAGCAAGTATTCCGTTGTTTTGTTGCCACTCTTAGTAAAGACAGAGACGTATTTATCTTCCGCTTTAAAATAGAGTACATCTGAGACGGCAATCAAATGGATATCATCGCCTTTGCTTGCACGTAACCAGCTCAGATAGCTTGGCGTATTTTGGCTACCAAGCTGCTGTATCTGATTGATAAGCGCTGAGACATCAGGCTGAGAAGCTGGCGCCTGCTGACTATTCAAGCGACGTTTAAGCTTATCGACACATTGATCTAGGCGTTGTTCAGACAAGGGTTTAAGCAGGTAATCGGCGGCATTCGCTTCGAACGCTTGTAAAGCAAACTCATCGTAAGCGGTGACAAAAACAACTTGAGCCTCGCTGCCACTCTGGGCAATGGCTTTCGCCGCTGACATGCCGTCGAGCTGAGGCATTTTGATATCGAGAAATATCACCTCTGGCTGATGCTGCTCGATGAGTTCAAGGGCCTCTTGGCCGTTTTTCGCTAAGCCGACAATCTCTAACTCAGGCCACGCATCTGCAAGCAGCTTATTAAGATGATGACGCAACAATGGCTCATCATCTGCGATAACTGCGCGGTACCCTTTATCCACCATAACTCTACTTCCCTATACACGTAAGCTGTCAGCCGGAATACAAATCGACGATATCACACCACCAAGGTGAGATTGCTTTATCGATAACTCTGCACTTTCCCCATACAGCGCCGCGATTCTTTCTCGGGTATTTTGTAAACCAATACCATGGCCGCTGCTATTTTGGGTTTGAGTTAATCCTACACCAGAGTCATTGACCTCTATGCATACAAGCTGTTCTTTTTGTGAGACTTTTATATCAATTTCGCCGCCATCAACCTTAGGTTCAATCCCATGCTGAATGGCATTTTCTACCAAGGGTTGGATCAGTAACGGCGCTAACATCATTGGTTCGGTCAGTTGGTTATCAATTCGGTATTCTAAACGGTCACCTAAGCGAATCTTTTGAATCGCCAGATACGCATCAACCAAGCTCAGCTCAGCGCCAACCGATGAGTTTTCTTGACGGCTATTGATTAACGCACCTCTAAGCAGCTCGGTGAGTTTGTCGAGCATATGCTGGGCTGCTTTTGGGTCATGACTGATCAAGGCATTAACGTTGGCTAACGTATTAAACAAGAAATGAGGCTCAATTTGGCTTTGCAATTGACGTAACTGACTTAGCACTAACGCTTTTTCTTGCTCAGACTGAAGTCGCTTGGCTTTCTCTAACTCTTTCTGTGCCAGCAGCTTTTGCTCGTAAGTATAAAAGTAAGAAAAGCAGGTGATAGTGAAAATCAGGCCTAAAATTGCAACGGGTTTGAGTTGGCTAAACTCACTAAAGTTATCGTAACTATTGAGCCAAAAGTAAGCGTTTGATGTCCCGACCACCATGGCGATTGCCAGCGAGAAAAGGTTAACAAACCGCGCCGCTAATTCAGGCTTCCAGCGGCTGATCGCAATGGAGCCAACCACAGAGCTAAAACCATAGCCGAGACTGATCACAAGGTGTTCGATATAGGCGCTTGGCCATATTGTCTGAGTGACAAACGCAATGACGGCACAAAAAGCGGCTGTGTAAACAAAGCTTTTCACTACCTCTGCCTTAGTATTTCTCTGTGTCGCCATTAGAATTTCCCTTTTAGGTTTATAAAAATCATACGCTTATCAGGTAGATTTGCATACAACGAGCCGCTATCCCCTGTCATAAAACGTGCTGCAAACTCAGTAACAAACGATGCTGAACCGGAATCGTAGACAGAATACTCAAGCCACTGAGTAGCAATGACGCCTTGGTCTTGTGGTGAGTAAAGCACGTCAAACGTTGGAGTCAGGTCGCCTAACCATAGCCAGTCACGAGACCAATCCCATTGGCTCCAACTGCTTGAATCAAGCGACCAATGAAACATGATGTTGTGTTCAACTAAATTGGCATTGTTTAGGCCTTGCGCATAAGAGTAAGCAAGTGAAGCCCATTCTGGAGTTGCTGATAACTGCCCTACCCGATCGAACCCATTCTGCCAGTCACTTTTCCCCCAACTTCTGCTGTCATACCAATACTCTAAAATGACGTTATTGCCGATAGCATTAGCCCAGTTCAAACCAATCAATGCTTGATAACCATTATTCTCTGTCTCTAGCGATACTGGCTGATACAATGACGATTGTTGATAGCCTAGGTACTTTCTTTGATAGAGGGCCGAACCATGAATCGACCAAGCTGGATCAAGCACTGTTACTACAGAGCCGCCAACTAAACCTTCACGAACGTCATCATAGTAAACCAGTGCCTGCCACTCAGAATCGTCCAATAAAGCGTAGCGACGAAGGCCTACCCCTTGTTGCTCCGAAGCTTGCTCTAACTCGCTGCCTTCTTGCTGGGTCCAACTCGAATCGGTGTAGACCAGTGACCACTCACCCGCCATATCAAAGTAAGAGGCCATTGTGGTGCCAGTGCCTTCTTCAACTTGAATACCAACTGGATTGCGTCGATACGGTTTAAATACATCAAGTGGTCGATAGCCATACCCTACACCCCAATCGAGTCGAACCTTACCTAAGGTCACATCGATATTGCTATCAAACACGCTACCTTGCCAAAACAGTTCTTGAACAATCAGTTCATCGTCGTATGAACGTTGTGAGTCTGAGTGATAGATATCATTGGCTTTCAGTGCCACCAAACCTGTGACTCCGTAACCCTCAAACTGAACATCAAGCAAGGCATCCACCGCTTGGCTATTAGATGTTGGTGCTGCGCCCAGTAGTTGTGAATCACGATGGGTTGCAGTGCTGGCACTTAGCATGTAATCCCAATCGAATGTCACTGGTTGCCCATAGCTTGAAGCTGACCAAATGAGCCCAGCGACGCACGCTGCTTTGATCTTCATTTATAGCTCCGACAATGCGTTACGAGTTAAGTAAGCTGGGTTGTAATACTTGTCATCTAGCGCCGCTTCGGTCACCTCTTGGTACTCAATTACCGTCTTTTTCGCAGGTTGGATCTGATCAAGCAAGGTCATAGCTACGACACGTGTTTGGCCATCACGCTCTCCTGGCGTAAACCAAGCTTGTTTTGCCAGTTTTCCTGAGCGCAGATAAAGATCCGCTTTAACCGGGAAATCGTTGGCTTGATTGAGCCACAAATCGATTCGGTGGTAACTCGCCCCTTTAGTGGTCGCCTTCAGTTGCAGTTGATTGGTTTCGATTTGTTGCCCTTCAGATTCAACCATTTCGGTACTAATTAGGCTCGGTTGATAATCTTCACTCCAAGTTAGGGTCGAAATATCCCCCACCGACGCCTCACCTAGCAGCTTCTGCATTGGCGTAATACGAATTGGGCGGCGACTTTTTGGCATCACTAGCCAGTAGTTATCACCGAGCATTAGCATTTTCTGCCCCGCTTCGACTTGCGACTTGAACAAAACTAGAGATTCTCGGTTTGGCCGTGTGTAGACGCTGTATTCACGGGTTTTGTCTAATTGCTCGTTCTCGTACAAGCTCACCAATGAAACCACTTTGGCCGACTTAGATTCTAAGCGGTATTTATCCGCATTCTTAACCATCTGCTCAACATCGTTGGCATACGCAGTTGAGGTGACTAATGCACTCAACACCAGAAGAGATTTAATTCGATTAAACATAGATAAGTGCCTCGGTGATTGGTTTTTTAACGCCTTTTGATGCCGACAACCATGCCGCAGCTACGCAGATCAGCAGTACCCCTAACGCCGTTGCAGCAAATAACTCAAAAGAGAAATAGATGTTCAGTGGGTAACCGTCGCTACGCCCTGGTGGCGGTGGCATTTGCACATCAACCACCATCAGTAGTCCACTAGTTAGCAAGCTTAATAGTCCACCAATAGCTGACCCAATTAAAGCGAGCAAGGCTGACTCTCTGACAAAGCCTAAAACAATCTCTCGCGGGTAGGTTCCAAGTGCTGACAGCGTGCCAATCTCACGGGTACGCTCTGTCACCGACATGGTCATCGTGTTGAAAAGCGCGACAAAAACCACCAGTGCCATCACCGCGCCCATGATGCCAAAGATACGGTCATACAAGTCTTTGACTTTGGTGTAGAAGAAGGCGCGCTCTTGCCAAGGGGTCACTTCAACCGCTTGTGGTAAGTCAACTTGAGCCAATGCCTGTTCTACCCAAGCTTGCATCGTGTCAGTTAAGGCGGTATCGAATAAGAACACCGATAAGGTGCTGACTTTATCGCTAGACAAAAGCTCTTGCGCCGAAGTCACGTGAATATACAGCTGACGCTTATCAAGCTCAGGTACGCCTGTTGAGTAGATGCCGCGCACTTTGTAGTCATACGCATTTAATGCGCCGTCGCTGGTGGTTGCCAATAACGTCACCCAATCACCCGGCTGCACACTGAGGTTTCTGGCTAAATCGACGCCTAGCATCACTTGCGGCTCACTTGGGTCATAACGTGATGATTGAGGGCCAGACAGTGTTTTTCCGTCACGCACATCAAGGAACGGCCCTTTCATATCAAATTCACGTTCATTCACGCCAATGCCGACAAAGATGGTTGATTTACTGCCATTAGACACTAAGCCCGTGAAGTCGATTCTTGGCTGCACGCCGCGCACGTGTTGATTGGCGATGAGCTGCTGGGTAATACGCTCAGAGCCTGCTAACCCATTCGCCAGCGGCATCTCTTCATCTTTCTCAAAGTAGTCCGGCTGACTGATAGTTAGGTGGCCAGTATCGCGAGCGGTCGATTCTTTCAGTGAGTCATAGGTATAAAGACCAAAACCACCCGCCGATGTAAGAGCAAAAATTGCAATCGCTACGATCAAGATGGATAAGGTGCTACGGCGTCCGTTTCTCTTCAGGTTGAGAAAGGCAATGCGTAGTGAATCTGGAATTAACTTGCCCATTTGATTGCCTCCTCATTTATGCGGCCATCAACAAGATCAATCGAGCGATCACAGTGCAACGCCATACGCGAGTCATGAGTGGCGACCACAAAGGTCGTGCCCATTTGATGGCCTAAGTTTTTCATCAAATCAATCACGATTCCTGCGGTGCGGCTGTCTAGGCTCGCGGTGGGTTCATCGGCAATCACAAGCTGTGGTTTATGGACCAAAGCTCTTGCTATTGCGACTCTCTGCTGCTGACCGCCCGACAAGTTATCTGGTCGATGATCTTTAAACTCCGCCAATCCAACTTGCTCTAACAACTCACTCGCCATCATCTTTTGCTCTTTGACTGAGCAGCCATTTAGCATTAATGGATAGGCAACGTTTTCCCATGCTGTCATCACTGGGACTAGATTGAATTTTTGAAACACAAACCCAAGCTGAGTTCGACGCAATAACGCTGCTTGCTTAGGATCTTTTGGGTAAGCCTTGCCTGATAGCGAGATCTCTCCCTGATAGTCCATATCAAGTAGCCCTAAGATATTGAGCAATGTACTTTTACCTGAACCTGAAGGGCCACATAGAGCGACCATCTCACCTTGCTTGATCTCACCGCTGACTTGATTAAGCGCAGCGACTTGCTGCTGGCCCATTTGGTACTGCTTACTAATCTGATTAAACTGAATCATAACGCCCCCTTAAGCAGCTTTATCGACAATCGCTTGGGCTTGAATCGTCATAGGGTGATTGGCATTGTGCGCTTGCATTTCAGCGAGCCATTTTTGTGCTTGCGGCTTATCTTCTGCGCGTATTGCAGCCTGAATCGCGTAGATATACACCCAAGAGATGGCGTCGTAATGTTGAGCCGAGAAGGACTCGTCTGAAAGAAGCTCAAGAAAAATGTCATAACCGCGATCAAAATGGTTAAACATGTCTGGCAAAGAGGTAAAGGTGGCCCCTGCGATGGATTTCGCCAGTAACGATTCAGGTAACCCCTGACGAATCTGCTGCGCTTCTAATGGCTCGGATTGCGTGTTAAGCAAGTCGAGTCCTTTGCTGATTGTCGCAAGTCCCTGCTCGGTATATTTCATCTTATTCCAAGGCATAAACGCATCACGGCCCATCAGCGTTTGAGTACTACCCAAATAAACCAAACTAAGCGGGTCTGCACCGTCACTTTTGATTTGCTGATCCAATTGCTGATAAACAAGTTCAACCTTGTCCTCATCGCCTTCTGCAGCCAGATTGTACTGAGCAATAATGGCTTCTGAAGGTGCCGCAAATGCATGAGTGACGGTCAGTAAGCCGACTGTGAATAGACTAGCTAATGTATTGGTTTTCATCTGAATCTGTCCTTGTCTGTTTTGATGCTGTAACAATACTCCGGACAAAAACAACACGCTGATGATTGCGACAAACGGGCAATTTGGGGCGTGAATGGAAGAAATATGGATTGAATGGTGTTAATTGTTTAACTCATCGCCGTGCAGATATGGCAATTCATCACTATGATCGTTAAAGTAGCCGGTAATTTGCGGTGGCTCCTTACCGATACAGGAGCAGAAACAAGAGAACATCAAGATGATTAATGACGACCGAATTATTTCGGATTTGGAAGAACTAGAATCGTTTCTGGTGGCGGTTGAAAGTGGCATGCTGGGCCTAAACAATGCGGCAGGTATCGTATTGGCAACAAGTAATGCCGACGGTCGCCGCTTTGTTGCGGTATTAGACGACAACAATCAACTGTTATTAGGCCGCTGGGTAACCGAAGAAGTGTTCCAAACTGGCCAAGACCTTGTAAAGAATGGTCCTAAGCGCAAGCATTAAAAACTAAGGCCGGCGACTATGCCGGCTTTATAACTCCTCTGGCATCACCATCTGATTTCGTCCCTGGGCTTTGGCCTGATATAGACACTTATCCGCTATCTGAAACGCTTCTTGAGACTGTTTGAGCGATGTCACATCTGAAGTGTTACTTGCCCCTAAAGAGATAGACACATTCAGTTCAAACCCATTCAAAAAATATGGCTTGCTGTTAACGACGTCAACCAAGCTTTGTGCTCTCACTTGATAATCGCCATTCGCCTCCATCACCAAAAGAAACTCTTCGCCTCCCCAACGAACGATCAACTCGTTATCCGTCAATAGCGCTTTTAGCCTTGTGGCCGTTTCGGTTAGCACGGCATCCCCTACTTCATGCCCGTAGGTATCATTCACCGCTTTAAACCAATCTATGTCTATCAGCGTCAATCGATAAGGTAGGCTGCGATCGAGAAGAGTCGATTCTTCAAGCTCACGGTGATAAAGGCGCCGGTTTCCTACACGAGTTAACGGATCTTTATAAGAGAGATCATGCAGATGTTGGCTGCGCTTTTTCTCATTTTTCCAACGCACAACGAACCAAATCGCGATCACAGCGATGACTACAAGCCACGTATAGAGCACACGTAAACGCTGTTCACTTAAGCCCTTTTCTAATTCTTTAAGTTCATTTTGTACATCTAACAAATCCCGCTCACGTTCTAGATCCTCCACTTCAAAGGCTGTTTCTAATAAATGGATCTCTTTTAAGATTTGGCCTCGCTCTTGACCATGGTAAATTTTGTAGACCTTTAACGCCTGTTCATAGTCGCCTTGTTTTTCCAAGATATCCGCCAAAATTAGGTGACTTTTGATAAGCCAACGTTGGTGTTCTATCGCCACAAAAGTGCCAATACTCTCAACAATCGCTTCGTGTGCACGCTCTATGTTACCCAACTCAACCATGGCCAGTGCATGCTCCATCTGGCAAATACCTTTTTGCTTTGGGTAGCGCGTTAATGCACTCTACCGCTGTCATACTTGCTTGCTGTGGATTACCTTCAAGCAGCTCAAGTCGTGCTTTCGATTTTATCTGTACAATTTTGTAGTAATCCGGCGTATCACCTTGAACATATTTCAACGCTTTTTCATAAGCAGCACGCGATCGTTCTACTTGATTTAGCTTGTTATAGACATAAGACTGATTCATCAAAATGATCAGTAAACTCTCTGGCTCAGCAAATTGAGACTCCGCGTAAAGCTTTTCTGCTTGTTTGAGGTACTCAATAGCACGCTGCCATTGCTCTGAGTGAACGTAAAGCAAACCTAAATTATTGTTAAACCGAGCATTAAACTCACTTTGGGGGTATTTCTCACCGAGGTCAGCGCCCTTTTTAAAGAACTTTTGTGACTGCTTAAGTTGGTTATTGGCGTTATATAAAATACCGGCCGTGTTATAAGCCTCTAGCAATAGAAAGTCCGCACCTACCGATTCAGCATACTCAATCGCTTCCGTCACTGTCTCGATGCCTTGAGCATAGGTACCTTGCTTAATATCACGATACGCTTGTTCAATATTTAATTTTGCCTCTAGCCAGCCAAGCTGATTCGCTTGGGCAATAGCAAGAAGATCTGCGTCAATCTGTTGGATAACGTCAGGTTCATTTTTAGCCACTACGCGACGAGTCCAGAGACTGAATACTTGTTCAATGGCGCTTAAATCCGATTGCTTACCTTGCCATTGCTCTAACTGCGCCAATGCTATTTTAGGCTGGGTAAATGAGGTTTCATAAATGTCGATTAATGGATGATTCTTATCCGTAAGCTCCAACTGCTGTTGCGGAGTTAATGCGACACGCGTGGCGCTAAATGAAGAGAGTGTCTGCTGCTCAAATAGAAATGCCTCAAGGGTCACTACTAGCAGCAAGGATAGTGACATGAAGAGAAACGCAGTTGTTGCTTGTTTGGTCATCAGATTGGAACAGGCCCCAAATTACACATCTGACATAAATTATACAGTGTTTGCATCAAACCAAGTGATAAAATCGCTGTGGCATCTAAAAAAGAAAAAGGTGTAAACAGGACATTGTTTACACCTTAAATTAGAACGCTTTTATCTTCAGAAGCTTACTTTGCTGGTGGTGTCCCTTCCGCATTTGAAACAACCGCATCAATTTGAATCAATGCGCCGGATTGGATCTTATCAACACCAATCACAGTTCTTGCTGGCAGTTTGCCATTAAAGAACGTCGTGTATACCTCATCAACCATCTTCAGATCAGCCATATCGGTTAGCTGAATATTCACCTTCACCACATCATCCATTTCATGACCAATGCTTTCAACGATGGACTTAATGTGAGTTAGACACTGCTTAGTCTGCTCGCCAGTATTCCCCTCAACAAGTTGCCCTGTTTGTGCATTCACCGGAAGCTGAGCAGAAATATGGTTGTAGTGAGAGAAAGCTACCGTTTGCGTTGAAAGCGCGCTAACAGGCGCTAAATCCGTATTATTCGCACGGATCACAATCCCGTGTCTATCTTCTACTTCTTGTGGCGGTGTGCCGTCGCCATGAGAGATCACCGCATCAATTTGAACCAATGCGTTCATTGGCAGACCCGCCGCTTGGGTAACGGTACGCGCTGGCACATAAGCAACACTACGAGCGATGGCCGAGTCAGGGAAGAAGGTCATGTACACTTCGTTCACTAACTCGATATCAGCGAGATCACGAACCTGAATGCCGACTTTTACAATATCGTCAAACGGCACATCAATACTTTCCAGGACCGTCTTTAGGTTACGTAAACATTGAGCGGCTTGAGCCTTGATTCCACCTTCAACCAAAGCGCCTGTATTAGGGTCAATTGGCAGCTGAGCTGATAAGTTGTTGTAGTGTGAAAATGCAACCGAATGAGTCGATGTAGTACTCTTAGTTACGCTATCGCAGTTTCTTGCCTGCTTAATCAAAGGACATGGCTCTTGAGGTTGAGTACCTTCTCCATTCGAGATTAGAGCGTCAATCTGGATCAGTGCATCACTGTTTGGCAGTTCAGCCACGGCAGACACTGTTTTAGTTGGGAAGTATTCAGTAAAGAACGTCGCCATCACTTCATTTACGGCTTGTGCATCATCAATGTTCTTGAGGAATACATTAACTTTAACCACATCATCCATCACGTGCTCAATGCTCTCTACGATGGATTTGATGTTGTCAAAACATTGCTTAGCTTGCGCCTTAATGTCCCCGATTACCAACTCACCGCTTTTCGGATCAATCGGCAATTGCGCCGAAATGTTGTTGTAGTGTGAGAAAGCAACACTTTGCGTAGATAGCGCGTTGACTGGCGCTTGGTCTGTATTTCTTGACAGCTTAATGATCTTACCGCTCATGATGATAGGTATCCTTATAATAGATTTGTAGGGTATTTTGATAGTTATTATTTAGGGCTTATCTTTCTAAGAGAGCTGATGGTAATTCAAGGCTATTTTCATGAGTGTGATGAAATTCAAAATTCAATTTCACTAGCAACCCGACACTCATTGGATAATTAGTCAGGGCAAGACTAATTATCCAAAGTCACAAAGAAGTGGCTCCCGATTTTCGGACATGACTTTAAGTGATTGATCTGTTTTGATAGTACCTAAAAATACTGGAACAGATTATGACTAGAAAACGTAGAAACCACTCACCCGAATTTAAAGCTAAGGTGGCGCTTGATGCTGCTAGAGG
>NZ_SATR01000007.1 GCF_004551525.1 Vibrio ouci
CAAGGAAAAATGTGCTGTGGCAGGACGCCTATAGAAACATTAGAAGATGGGAAATCAATCTGGGCTGAAAAGAATCTAGCCCAGATATAATCTGACAGGCACCGAGTCGAAAAGTGGGTAACTGTCAGATCAGGTCTGAATTAGTACATGTAAAGCTAGAATCTCTTTGACTAGTCGCGGGACTTCAATACTCGCTTTACCGTAGCGCTTTTCTTCAAATTCACTCTCGACCGCACTCGGCTCTAGATTGATTTCAATCGTATGAGCACCATGCATTTTCGCGTCATGTACAAAACCCGCTGCTGGGTATACCACGCCAGATGTACCGATGGAGATGAAAAGGTCCGCTTCTTCTAGTGAGGAATAGATATCGCCCATTCTCAGTGGCATTTCACCAAACCAGACCACATGAGGGCGCATTTGTGATGGTATTTGACAACAATGGCAAAGATCGCCTGTTTTAATCTCGCCTTTCTCTTCGATCACTTGATTAGATTCACTACAACGCGCTTTTAGTAGCTCACCGTGCATATGAATTACATTATCACTGCCGCCACGTTCGTGCAGGTTGTCGATGTTTTGCGTAATGATGGTAACGCTACCATCCAACTGCTTTTCAAGCTCACCTAACGCGATATGCGCTGCATTGGGTTCAATCGATGGATTTTGCAGCCCAAGTCTACGCTGGTTATAAAAGTCTTGAACAAGATCAGGATTACGTTCAAACCCTTCGGGTGTCGCAACGTCTTCAATTCGGTGATTTTCCCAAAGACCATCCTGAGCTCGAAATGTTTGAATCCCCGACTCCGCTGAGATTCCTGCACCTGTCAATACAACGACATTACGATATGGGAAGTTCATACTACATCCTTATTAGTGTTCGTGAGGTTAGCTTAGCATCGTATGTTTATCTTCCCTAGTATTCGAAGTTAGACCATAGTCGAACTCGCGATTTTTAACCTAGTTTTTGTGAGGTTAAACAAAAAGGCAGCCATCATAGCTGCCTCAATTGTTTGATTTGATAAATGATTAATCTTCACTCGTCGAGGATATTTTATGAATCGCTAGGTCAGCACCATTGAACTCATCCTCTTCTGAAAGGCGTAGACCTGATAGCTTGTCGATAATGCCGTAGACAATCAGCGCGCCAATCACAGCCACCGCAATACCAGTGACGGTTCCTAGCACCTGAACAGTCAAACTAACCCCTCCTAGCCCGCCTAAAGCCGTTTGGCCAAAGATACCCGCAGCAACGCCGCCCCACGCGCCACAAACGCCATGTAATGGCCACACGCCAAGCACATCATCAATCTTGGTTCTGTTTTGTAAGTAGGTGAACAGATAGACAAACAAGGCTCCAGCAATAGCACCAGTAATCAGAGCGCCAATTGGGTGCATTAAATCTGAGCCTGCACAGATCGCGACTAATCCCGCTAAAGGACCGTTATGAATAAAGCCTGGGTCATTTTTACCTGCAATTAACGCTGCGACTATACCGCCAACCATGGCCATTAGAGAGTTCATTGCGACCAAACCACTGATCCCATTGAGCGTCTGCGCTGACATCACATTGAAGCCAAACCAACCGACACAAAGAATCCATGCACCTAACGCTAAAAATGGAATGTTAGAAGGGGCAAAGTTGGTGTGTTTACCCGCGCGAATACGACCTTTACGCATACCTAGAAAAATAACAGCAACTAAGGCAATCCAGCCGCCGACACCGTGAACCACAACAGATCCCGCAAAGTCATGAAAACCGTAACCGAACTGGGACTCAAACCATGCTTGTAAGCCAAAATTACCGTTCCAGATCATCCCTTCAAATACCGGATAAACCAGCCCGACAGTAAAGAACGTCGCGATCAATACAGGGTAAAAACGCGCACGTTCCGCGATGCCTCCGGATACTATCGCCGGAATAGCTGCCGCAAAGGTTAGCAGAAAAAAGAACTTCACCAGTTCATATCCATTTCCTTGCGACAGCGTTTGTGCATCAGCAAAGAAGTTCGCTCCATAGGCAACCCAATAACCGATAAAGAAATACGCGAGTGCTGAGATACCAAAGTCAGCAAGAATCTTTACCAACGCATTGACCTGATTCTTATGGCGCACCGTCCCTACTTCAAGGAAAGCAAAACCCGCGTGCATCAGGAACACCATAATCGCCCCGAGTAAAAGAAATAGTGTGTCTGAACTTTGAGTCAGAGTTTGAACCGCTCCGTGAACCTGACTGGCTGTGACGCTCATCCGTATATGTCTCCATTCTGTTGTTGCGCACTTTACCTGTGCATCAAATAATCGAGCTCACCATTGTGGTGAGCTCGCTAGTAGACCGGATGTGGCAAGTTGTATGCCATTAACTGATGATTTTATAGATTCCGACTAAGTAATTGAATTAGGGGTATTTTATATGCAGGTGCAATTCGTGACCATTGCACCATACAAACAATCTATATATTAATTCGCACAGATTTGGTGAGCATGCACCAGAACAATGCGATTGCTTGTGGTGCAAAATAAAAAGCCCTGACAATGTCAGGGCTTGAGACTTTAGCTTTTGAGTACCGCGTTTATTAAAGGTTAGGCCCTTTAGAAAAACTGAATGGCTCATTGGCTTGTAGCTTTTTCATACCTTGGATCATTCGCAATAGCCAAAAAACGATTGCGACCATGCCAAACACCATACCAACGTATGGAATGTAATAGGCGATCTCATCAATGATGTGGCTCTTGTACCAATAGTCGTTTAGGCCAACTAATACGCCATTTGATGTAGCGACGGTAATAATCAGCACAACAAAATAGGTTAGGTTCAAGAAAAATGAGCGAATCAGACCATAGTAATGTGAATCAATGATCTCGCCATCATCGCCTTTATCTAGTCGATATCCCGCGTAGATGATCGCAACTACACCTGAGATCAGGCAAGTAAATGGGGTAAAAAAGCTAAGAATATACGCGACCCAAATACCTTTGTTAGGCTTGTTCATTTGTTGGCGCTCCTTTTACTTCTTTAACCGCTACATTGCCCTGCTCTTCACGCTCTTTTGCCATGACTTCTTCGTACCATAAGTCATGGTGCTCTTTCGCCCAAGTCTCATCGACTTCACCAGTAACCATACCTTCTAGCGCGCCTTCCATGCCAAACAAACCGATGTAGATATGGAAAACAAAACCACAAATTAGGATCAAAGCTGCAAGCATGTGAACAAGGTTTGAAAACTCCATATCACGGCGTGTTTGACCGAAAATAGGGAAATCTAGCACTAAGCCGCTCAGTGCCACCACGGTACCAACCACAATCAGTAGCCAAAATAGCGCTTTTTCACCCGCGTTAGAGAACTCAGCCGAAGGGTGCGATCCCTTGTGCTTACCCACCATGCCGCCGAGTTTCATGAACCAAGCAATATCAATCTTCTTAAAGGTCGATTTACGCCACCACTTCACAAGCACGCAGAGTAGTAATACGTAGAAGATTGGACCAATATAGTTGTGGTATTGCTTCGCCAACATAATGATGAAGCCCCACAACTCAGACGGGATGTAAGGTTTTAGGAAATGCTTACCATAAACCAGCATCAAGCCACTAAACGCTAGTGTTAAGAAGGTAAACGCCATGCTCCAGTGGAGAGCTCGATCGAGTCGAGACCAACGCTTAATTTTCTTACCCGTTCTAGGCGCGCTTAACATTAGCGGACCAATGACGATATACATCATGGTGACAAAGGCAATACTACCGAATATCGCAACAGCTCCCGCTGGTGACATCCATTTTTCTTTCAAAATGTACCAGGTTTGACCCGGGGTACTAATCAGCATTCCGTGCTCTGGGGACTGAGATGTTGTGTAGCCTACTTCACCATCACGAACTTGACGCCAAAAATCGGCACCAGCCAATTGGGTCATTTCACGTTGTGCAACTTCAGACTCTTTTTGCTCAGCATGCGCAGGCAACGACAAAGCAAACAGTAATGCTGCCATCATAGACAGCATTACAAGAGATGCACGTTTAAACATTGAAAACATGTATCTCTCCAGTCTTAGCTTTTCGTTGCGTCGTAAGACAGATCGTTACCGTCTGTCCAACCCGCGCCTTTCGCACCGCGCTCTACAACACGCTGACGGAAGATATCAGAGACTTTCTCTGCATCACCCGCTAGAAGCGCTTTCGTTGAACATAGTGAAGCACACATTGGTAGTTTGCCTTCAGCAATACGGTTCGCACCGTATTTCTGACGCTCTTCTACTGAGCCTGTTTCAGTTTCAGGACCGCCGGCACAGAAGGTACATTTGTCCATCTTGCCACGCTCACCAAACGCTTCTTGTTTAGGGAACTGAGGAGCGCCAAACGGACAAGCAAACAGACAGTAACCACAACCGATACAAAGATCTTTATTGTGAAGCACGATGCCATCTTCTGTGTGTTCGAAACAGTCAGCAGGACAAACTGCCATACATGGCGCGTCAGTACAGTGCATACAAGCAACAGAAATCGAGTTTTCACCCGGCTCACCGTCGTTAAGTGTTACCACACGGCGACGTTGAATACCCCACTCTAGCGCATCATCGTTTTCGTTCTTACATGCAGTGACACAGCCGTTACATTCGATGCAGCGCTTAGTGTCACAAAGGAATTTCATTCTAGCCATCTGTTGACTCCTTAAGCTTTGCGAATGTTACATAGGGTGACTTTGGTTTCCTGCATTTGTGTCACAGGATCATAGCCGTAAGTCGTTGCGATGTTGGCAGATTCACCAATTACGTATGGATCAGCACCTTCTGGGTACTTAGCTCGTAGGTCTTCACCTTGGAACTTACCGCCGAAGTGGAATGGAATAAATGCCAGACCCGGCTTAACGCGGCGTGTGACCATTGCTTTAACGTGAATACGGCCTTTCTCTGCACCTTCAACCCAAACCATGTCGCCATCTTTGAAGCCAAGGTCATTAGCATCTTTCGGGTTCACTTCAACAAACATCTCTTGCTGTAGTTCTGCTAGCCATGGGTTAGAACGCGTTTCTTCACCACCACCTTCGTATTCAACCAGACGACCAGAAGTCAGGATGATTGGGTACTCGCCAGACTTGTCTTGATCTTGAATAGACTTATACATTGTCGGTAGACGGTAGATAGACTCGCTGTCATCCCATGTTGGGTAATCAGCAACAAGATCACGACGAGGCGTGTAAAGCGGCTCACGGTGAAGTGGCACTCGGTCTGGGAATGTCCACACAACAGCACGCGCTTTCGCATTACCAAAAGGAATACAACCGTGTTTGATTGCAACGCGTTGGATACCACCAGAAAGGTCAGTTTTCCAGTTTTTGCCTTCAGCAGCTGCTTTTTCTTCAGCGGTTAGATCATCCCACCAACCTAGAGACTTCAGTAACTTATCACTGAATTCTGGGTAGCCATCTTCAATCTCACAGCCTTTCGAGTAGCTGTCTTCTGCAAGAATGTTCGTTCCTTCGTATTCAACACCGAAGCGTGCACGGAAGTTACCACCACCTTGAGCAACAGGTTTAGATGTATCGTATAGGATGTGCGTACCAGGGTGCTTCATTTCAGGCGTACCCCAACATGGCCACGGTAGACCGTAAGTCTCGCCATGCACAACGCCACCTTCTGCTTCTAGAGACGTTTTGTGGAACGTATGCCAGTTTTGTTGGTGTGCTTTTAGACGCTCTGGGCTTTGACCCGTGTAACCGATCGTCCACATACCTTTGTTGAATTCGCGAGTAATGTCTTCGATTAGTGGTTGGTTATTCTCAACTTTAACGTTTTTGAACAGCTGATCTGCAAAGCCAAGTTTCTTGGTTAGAAGGTACATGATTTCGTGGTCAGGCTTAGACTCAAACAATGGGTCGACAACTTTGTCACGCCACTGAATTGAGCGGTTTGATGCTGTCACACTACCGTAAGTTTCGAATTGAGTCGTCGCAGGTAGAAGGTAAACGCCGTCAGTACGATCGTTCATTACCGCTGCAACTGTTGGGTATGGGTCAACGATAACCATCATATCCAGCTTCTGCATCGCCTTCTTCATCTCAACGCCACGAGTCTGCGAGTTAACCGCGTGACCCCAGTAGAACATAGCGCGAATGTTGTCGTTCTGTTCGATGTTGTCTTTGTTTTCTAATACGCCATCAATCCAACGAGAAACAGGGATACCCATGTTGTTCATTGGTTTCTTACCGCGGTATTCGTTTTGATCAAAGCGGTTCTGAACCCACGCATGGTCAAGATCCCAAACTTTTGACCAGTGCTTCCAAGCACCGTCTGAAAGACCGTAGTAACCAGGAAGTGTATGAGACAATACACCAAGGTCCGTCGCGCCTTGTACGTTATCGTGGCCACGGAAAATGTTCGCACCGCCGCCTGATTTACCCATGTTACCCAGCGCTAGCTCAAGCACACAGTATGCACGAGTGTTGTTGTTACCAGTGGTGTGTTGAGTACCACCCATACACCAAACAACACAACCTGGACGGTTTTCAGATAGAAGCTTCGCAGTTTGGTACACTTCGGCTTCAGTCACACCCGTTACGCGTTCAACTTCTGCTGGGTTCCATTTAGCGACTTCTTCACGGATCTCATCCATGCCGAATACACGTTGGCGAATGAACTCTTTGTCTTCCCACTGGTTAGCAAACACATGCCATAGAATACCCCAGATGAAAGCAACGTCTGAACCCGGACGAAGTGACACATAGTGATCCGATTTCGCAGCAGTACGAGTACGGCGAGGATCGGCAACAACGATCTTACAGTTGTTTTTCTCTTTTGCGATTAGGATGTGCTGCATCGCTACTGGGTGAGCTTCAGCTGGGTTTGAACCAATGAACAGCATCGATTTACAGTTGTGCATGTCATTGAACGAGTTTGTCATTGCACCGTAGCCCCAAGTGTTTGCTACACCTGCAACTGTTGTTGAGTGACAAATACGCGCTTGGTGGTCAACGTTATTGGTGCCCCAAAGAGACGCCATTTTGCGGAACATGTACGCTTGTTCGTTATTGTGCTTCGCACTACCCAACCAGTAGACCGAATCAGGGCCAGACTCTTTACGAATCTCTAGTGTTTTATTACCAATCTCTTCGATCGCTTGGTCCCACGATAGTTTCTTCCACTTACCGTTTTCAAGCTTCATAGGGTATTTAAGGCGGCGTTCGCCATGGCCGTGCTCACGCAGTGCTGCACCTTTTGCACAATGGCCACCAGCATTGAATGGGTGGTCGAATGCAGGTTCCTGACCAGTCCATACACCATTTTGTACCTCTGCATAAATACCACAGCCCACTGAACAGTGAGAACAGATCGTACGTTTGATCTCGGTTTTCGCGTTTGGATCAATAGATTTAGCTTCCGCTTTTTTGATCATCCCCGGTGCGAAAAGACTGGCGCCAACCACAGCACCACCAGCAGCAAGCGAGCTGTTTTTCATGAATGCGCGGCGCGAGACACCTAATTGATTTTGTTCTTTGCTCACGTTATCGGAGCGTTTGACTAATTTCATCGGTTAGCTCCTATAGCGTTTCGTAGTAGTCACGAATGTGTTGAGTTTCGTGGTAACCCGTCTTCTTAACGTCTTTTTTCGGTGCTACAGACTCTGAAGCGCTAGCCACTTTTGTTGTTCCAGCGACTACGGCTCCAGCAACTGCTGCAGTCGTCAAGCCTTTGAGAAGGTCCCTACGGCTTTGGTTTAACTCTTTATTATCTTTCATTATTGCTTCCTTACCCTTTTAGTAGGTATTGCTATCGATGTGAGATGCTATTTCTGAGCTTGCTCGTACTCAGTGACATTTTTCACATCAATTTTTAATTTGGTTTTGCTGCTTGCAGTATTGGCACTAAAACGCACCTGCTCTAACGCCATAAACGCTTGAGTAAGGTCTGCAACTGCGCGATAGAAGTTTGCATTTTTCGCGCTCTTAACTTGCTTGGTTAAAGACTCAAACCAAGTGCCCAGGTGTTTATTGAAGAAAACCTGCTGAAGCTCCTCTTCCTCTCCTGTTAGAACCGACATTACTTCGCACAATGCTGAGAAATGATCTTCAGGTTCTTTAACTTGCTCTTCTCGCTCTAAACCAAGTAAGGCTAGGTCATGACGGATAGACGCAAGTGGCTTTTCCATTAACGAACCGGTTAAATGCCAAGAAGCAAATGGAACGACTTCTCCACGGCCAATACCGATGAAGAGCTCTTGGTATTCATCAGCTAGTGCTTGTGGCTGGCTCTCTATAGCCGCTTGCTTAAGCTGGTTCCAAGCTTGCTGCATTGCACTTTCACTCTGCTCGGTTTCTAGTTCTGATAGAAACGCGATCAACTCATTGGTTGGTTGCTGACGAAACAATGTCGAAAGCATCAAGTAAATGTCAGCGCGAATGGTTTGTTGTTGATTGTCCATTGATAGTTCGCCTTAGTAATTCAGTTGTTTCGTTGGGTCTTCAGCCATTGACTCAAACATGTCCACCACTCGGCAGTCTTCACACATGGCAATGCGATTTAGCGCCGATTCATCAGCGAAATGAGAGTGACCACGTAACTTACTTTGCAGCATGTCAATCATTGACTGTGGAGCGAATGGCTTATGACAACGAACACACTCTGCTGCTTTTTCTTGGTGAATGACCTGTGCTTGCTGACGGCTGGCTTTGTCCCAATTCATACGCGGTGTCATGCTAAGAACTTGTTCCGGACAAGCCTTAGTACAAAGGCCACATTGAATACAGTCTTGTTCGATAAACTGAAGTGAAGGCGAAGCTCCATCAGTATGTAGTGCACGTGTCGGACATACCGCCACACAACTCATACATAACGTACAGTCTTTGCTTTCACAGCTAATGGTGCCGTATGGCGCATTGGTCGGCAGCTCGACAATGTTTTCGACGGGAATACGTGATTGAGCAAGCGCATCAAGTGACGTAAACAGACGTTGACGTTTGTTGCCCTCTAAATCACCAAGTGCCAAATCAAACGACTCAGTACACAGCGTAGGCACACCTTCACGAAGCGATTCTAGATATAAAATATCGATGGTTTCTTTTGCGATACCCAATTGAGTCAGAAGCTCTTGAGCAACCGCGACTTCACTATTAAGGACTCGTTGAATGGTTTGAGGCATGAATCGGCTTGCTGCAAAGAGAACTTGCGTCGCGCCATTCGCTAAAGCAGCAAACCAAGAATCGATCCCAATGGATGGAAGCTCTTCTACCACAAGGGGAATGACGTTATCAGGCAACGCTTTAAGAGCCATAACATTGTAAGATTCATGACGTGAGCTACAAATAAGCACGATAGGATTAACGCCACCTTCAGCTTCATAATTCGCTAGCGTGCGTTCAATGAACTTTTGCGTATCTTGTGGGTTTGGTAGTGCGTAATGAATCGCTTCAGTAGGACAAGCCGTGGCACAGGTACCAACGCCTTGACATAGATATGGATTAATCTCAATTCTATGCCCAGTCTTCTCATTGCCTTCACTTGAGAGTGCGCCAGCAGGACACGCATCAACACAACGATCACAACCTTTTACACCGCGTGAGCTATGTGCACATAAGTCGGTATCAAGGCGGAAGAATTTTGGTTTATCAAACGTGCCCATCAAGGTAGGGATTTCTTCAAGTGCCTCAGCGAGCTTTGGATATCCACGACCAACTGGGTAATAACCAGGGACAGGCACTTCTTCATTCATACAGCTGTTAAGACATAAATCTAAAACGATATCGAAACAGTCATGATTTAGCGCAACCTTAGCGAGATTGCTTTCTATGCCATTATTCTCAGTGATTACGGTGAACGTACCTAGAAAACCAGATACTTGAACTGAGCTCGCGTAGTACAAATTACTATGTTCGCCCTTCTCCCCATCAGTAGACAGTAGTGTGACACTTTTCATTTGCTCTAATTGATGCGCCGCACTTTCAATAATTGAAGTAGGCCCAACGATTAACGTATTACCACCACTTTCGTAGCTTACTGTAGGTGGGATTAAATTTGTCAGCTCAACGGTATTCTCAAATGCGTAAAGACGCGCTTTACCATTTACAGAATTAGATTGTTGTAATAGTTGTTTTAGCATTGCTCAGTTCCAGTTAGAAACGGAATATTCACTTAGGCGAGTATTAGCAAATGCTGTACCAACTTTTTATACCCATAAAATCAGTATCTTAGTGAGCATTTTAAAAGTTCCATGCGACAAAAAAACGGGGTGAGACAAATTGTCCCACCCCGTTAGTTGATTGATTAGTCAAAATGTACCTATTTTTTGTGTGGTATATTTTGTCCCACTTGGTCATCTTGATTATTGGCTACATCATCGCTAGTCATCGGTGCCTGTTCGATTTCAGGCACAACGTCCTCTTCATTCTGAGCCAAGGGCTCTTCAATTACCTGTTCTTCTTGCTCTTCTTCGTCGGCATTCATCCAGTCACGCAGCTTACTCGCCACTTCAGTAGATAGACTCTTAACGGCTTTATAGTCATGATCATAATCATTGAGGCCATCAACCGCGCTAAACTCACCCGAGAGAAACAGTTTTCTTAACGCCGCCTTCTTAACTGCTGACTCCGCTTCTGACGCAAGTAATGCTGCAACACCGCCTTCAGACTCCTGTGTCTCAGTGCTTTCAGTTGCTACAGTATTCTCCGTTGGCTCCACAACTGGAGAATCTTCAATACCTTCTACATCTTCTGAGGCAGGCGCAGTTGGCTCGACAATCTCACTTGGTTGTTCGGCTTCATCACCTTCAAGCTTTCTTTTCGACCAACGACTTAAAAAACTAGTTGCCACTTGCGCGCCCCGCACCTTTTCTCTTTTTACGTCTCTGTTCTAGTAGCTCTCCGTGGCGACCGATAAAGGCTTCCATCCAAGCTTGAACAGCCAAAGGCATATCATTGGAAAGCACTAGGTAATCACCATCCATATACTGACCAGCAACACTTTGAGAGGCTGTCAGCGTTACGATGTTTGGTTGCTCATCACTATCTACATTATCTAAAACTAAAAACAACTTAGGCTGAGCAGAACTGAGATTGAAACGGTAGTCGGTTCGTTCATCTCTATGCAGTTGAAGTAACGCGACCGATTCATTTAGCTCTGAAGGCTGTAGTTCAAAGCCCTTTAATTGCCATTGAGTTGTGGTCCATAACCCTGTCGCAATCTCATGAGAGACTAATTGACAATCAATGGACCAAAGTTCTTCTGATTTGTGTAGTTTTGGGCTCACAGTTTCTTGTTTCGACATGGTTCACCAGCTTGAAATTTGATATTAAGTTGTTTCGGCTAATAGAGTTCTCGCAAATAGTTCACATCACAAAGCAATATTTGTACCCAAACACTTAGCCTTTACCTAATTTCAACTTAGTGCATGTTCGGCCACTTTGTGACAAGAGATAGTTAAACTTAGAGCTTTCCCGTAATAGGAACGTTATTTGCAAGAAACGTGTAGCAAAAATAATACTGATAGATCGAATAGGATACGTCGTGGTTAAACCAAACATAATCAAAACCAGTGAAAACCCTCTCCAGACGCTCGAAGTGGTTGTCTTCGACGAATATGGAGAAAAGCTGACCAAACAGATCGCTTGTGAGCGCCCTTTAACCGTTATGCTTAACTGGAAAGAAGTGGTGACCTTGATGACTTTAGGCTCCCGTCCTGAGTCACTGGTTTTAGGTTATTTGAAAAACCAAAGCTTTATTTCAGATCCTGATTCTCTAGAGTCTGTCATTATCGATTGGGAAACTCACTCAGCCGCCGTTATTACTAAAGAAGACACTCAACAAGTTGAATCTGCACTTAAAAAGAAAACGGTCACTTCCGGTTGTGGTCAAGGCACTATGTACGGCAACGTGATGAAGCAACTGGAGAACTACCAAGTACCACAAATCCAAATTAAACAGTCAGAGATCTACTCTGCCCTTGAAGCATTAACCCACTATAACGAAACCTATAAAAAGGCTGGCGCGGTTCATGGCTGTGCGGTATGCCGTGACAATGAAGTGCTCTCTTTCGTTGAAGATGTAGGCCGTCACAATGCTGTTGATACACTGGCCGGTGAAATGTGGCTTAACCAACAAACTGGTGAAGACAAAATTTTCTATACCACCGGGCGTTTAACCTCTGAAATGGTGATCAAAGTAGCGCAAATGGGTATTCCAGTGCTTCTGTCTCGTTCTGGGGTAACTCAAATGGGTTTAGAGCTAGCTGAGAAATTTGGTATTACCACCATTGCGCGAGCTAAAGGTCTACGTTTTCAAGTATTTACCGGCGCTGAAAAAATCGAATTCGACGTTAAGGGTAATCAATAACCCTCCTCCCAATCATTCAATTCTAACGCACCGCTATCGGTGCGTTTTTTTATTCAACTTCTTGCAATACCTCACTCATATACTATTAGTTTTATATGTGTCACATAATATTCATACAAATGACACACTCATCAACTAACAACGTTGACATTGGCTTCTAGGGAGGTGTTCATGGATGAAAATCCAAGCACGACAAAAACACATGGCTTAACTTTATCAATAAGAGCAAAGCTGGTTCTCATTAATCTTGCATTACTACTTTTTGTTGGTGCTTACGGGTACTATGAACACCTCAGTCTGCAAAGACTACAATCATTAGAAAAAGCCTCCTCAGAGAACCTATCGAGCGGCATCGATCTGTTAATGCTTAGAAGGCATGAAAAAGATTTCCTTGCCCGGAAGGATGACAAATATACCCAACGTTTTGACACAACATTTGATCAGTTGGATAGCAGGCTCAACACTCTATTTTCTCAGCTTGCCTCACATGAATTGGTGTTCGCCCAATCAACCAGTGAGATTACCCAAACGTTGCAGCAATACCAGCAACAGTTCCATGCCCTTGTCGCGCAAACTAAGCGAATTGAAGGCAATAGCGACAGTTACGTATCCTTACTGGCAACTGCGCGCAGTGAGTTAAAAGCTAAAACGATCGAACTACAAAATCTGCCATTGAAAGTCACTTTATTTGAATTGATGGAAGCAGACTATCGCTATTTAAGTAATCCAACTACTGACAACCAAGAGGCGTTTAAAAATGCTCTGGTGAGCTTCTCTCTGCAGTTGATTGAGCACCCTACGATTAGCAATTATTTCCAAACCTACCGCCAACAAGCGGAAGCGCTGAAACAAGCGAACATTGTTCTTGGCTTATCCCCTAATGAAGGATTACGCGGGAAATTGCGTAATAATGTCCATAAGACGGAGGAGTCTATCGCCGCTTTACAAGGCGAGATCGTTAGTGAGGTAACGAGCGCGACAGACAGTGTCAAACAACAGCTACAAATCATCGGCCTTACCATGGTGACTCTATTGTCGATACTGCTGTTTTTAATTGGCAGAAGTATCCTTAAGCGCATTAAAGCGATCAACGTATTAATGCGCGATATCGCCTCTGGTGACGGTGACTTAACGGTGCGTATGAATGCCAAAGGCAGTGATGAATTAGCGCAACTTGCACACTCCTTTGATAGTTTCATCAGTCAATTACATGTGCATATCAAAGACCTTGCTCAAGTGATGAATGTACTCAGTGAGAGCTCATGCAGTTCTGAACAAGCAGCGACTAAGAGTATGAGTAATGCCGAGCAGCAAAAAGCTGAATCAGAATCTGTTGCAACCGCTGTGAATGAATTAGTTATGACCAGTAACGAGATTACTGCCAACATCGAATCCGCCGCGCAAAATGCTGAACGAATGAAAAACGAAGCGAATAATGCTTTGGGTGTCACCCACTCGACGAGAGATGAGATTTCCTCGCTATCACTATCGATAGAAAATTCTCAGAGCCAAATTGAGCGTCTTGAAGTGCAAAGCCGAGAGATCCATAACGTCGTATCGACCATTCAAGGAATCGCAGAGCAAACCAACCTACTCGCTCTTAATGCTGCGATAGAGGCTGCGCGCGCAGGTGAAAGTGGCCGCGGCTTTGCTGTTGTAGCAGATGAGGTAAGACAGCTTTCTCAAATGACGAACACCTCAACGCATCAAATCGAATCTACGGTAACTGCGTTAACCAATGGTGTTAACGAAGCGGTTGCCATGATGTCCGACAGCCTAGCTCAAGCAAAAGGTACTAACGCTAATACCGAGAATGTCGTGACAGCGATAGAGAGCATCAGTGCTCAAATCAGTGAAATGTTTGATATGAACACTCAGATAGCAACGGCATCTGAAGAGCAATCGATGGTTTCCGCTGAAATCGACAGAAACATCACTCAAATCGCTCACCTTGCCGGAGACACCTATGAAGTCGTATCAGGCTCTGTAAGATGCAGCGAACAAGTATCAGGGGTTAGCCACAAATTGGCTAATATCGTTTCGCAGTTTAAATACTAAATCGAGCTTAAAAATAAAAAGAGCCTCACTAGGAGGCTCTTTTTTATATCAAACAATTACAGGTCGATTAACCTGCGATACCACGCGCTTTCAGGAACTCAGCGTATGTGCCGCGGAAGTCATGAATCTGGCCATCTTTGATTTCTAGAATACGTGTCGCTAGAGAATCTACGAATACGCGGTCATGAGAAACGAAGAACAGTGTACCTTTGTATTGCTCAAGTGCGTTGTTCAAAGATTCAATAGATTCCATATCCATGTGGTTAGTTGGTTCGTCCATTAGCAGCATGTTTGGCTTGTGCATCTGAATCTTACCTAGAAGCATACGACCTTGCTCACCACCAGACAGAACTTTTACTGACTTCTTGATGTCGTCTTGCGAGAAAAGCATACGACCTAAGAAGCTACGTAGTACCTGTTCGTCATCACCCTCTTGGCGCCATTGACCCATCCAGTCCATTAGGTTCATGTCTTCTTCAAAATCATGAGCATGGTCTTGAGCGTAGTAACCAATGTTAGAGTTTTCTGACCACTTGTATTCACCTGTACGCGGCTCTAGAACGCCAGCTAGTGTATTTAGTAGTGTCGTTTTACCCACGCCGTTCTCACCGATGATTGCAACGCGCTCACCCACTTCGAAGATAGCATCGAATTTGCTGAATAGATCGTCTTCAAAGCCTTGGCTTAGGTTTTCAACCACAAGAGCGTTACGGAACAGTTCTTTAGACTGCTCAAAACGGATGAATGGGTTTTGACGGCTTGACGCTTTAACTTCATCAAGCTGGATCTTATCGATCTGTTTCGCACGAGACGTTGCTTGTTTCGCTTTAGATGCGTTTGCAGAGAAACGCGCGACGAAAGTTTGCAGTTCAGCAATTTGTGCTTTCTTCTTCGCGTTGTCAGACAATAGACGATCACGAGCTTGTGAAGCTGCTGTCATGTACTCATCGTAGTTACCGTGGTACACGCGTAGCTCACCGTAGTCTAAGTCAGCCATGTGTGTACATACTGAGTTTAGGAAGTGACGGTCGTGCGAGATAATGATCATGGTGCAGTTACGCTGGTTCAACGTATCTTCCAACCAACGGATAGTATCCATATCCAAGTTGTTGGTTGGTTCGTCAAGAAGCATGATGTGCGGGTCAGCGAACAGGACTTGAGCAAGCAGAACACGCAGTTTCCAACCAGGTGCAACTTCACTCATTAGACCGTAGTGCTGCTCTTCTGGGATACCTACAGCAAGAAGAAGTTCTCCTGCTTTAGCATCAGCCATGTAACCGTCCATTTCTGCGAACTGAACTTCTAGATCAGCCACTAACATGCCTTCTTCTTCACTCATCTCTGGTAGAGAGTAAATGCGGTCACGCTCTTGTTTAACTTTCCATAGCTCTTTGTAACCCATGATAACCGTATCGATTACCGTGAACTCTTCGTAAGCAAACTGATCCTGATTTAGCTTAGCGACACGTTCATTAGGATCGTAACTTACGTTACCACCCGTTGGCTCTAGCTCACCGCTTAGAATTTTCATGAACGTAGATTTACCACAGCCGTTCGCACCGATCAGGCCGTAACGGTTACCTTCACCAAACTTAACTGAAATGTTTTCAAACAGTGGCTTAGCACCAAATTGTTGTGTGATGTTGTTAGTGGAAATCAATGTCGTTACCTATTTAATATGAAAAACCGCGCCACACTACTGTTTACCGCGTCTAACTTCAAGCATTGTTTTACGATAGATTCATGACACTACACTGACGATTCTTATGTGTAAGACTATTAGGCTGTGCGCTTATATTTTGCCAGCGATCGTTCGCTTTTCGTATGAAAGTCGCTAAACTAACTCTAACCTCATAAGATTTAAGAGATTTCTATGCGTTCCATAACACGCTTATGTGTGATTTTTTCTCTACTCATCTCTAGTTTTTCTTATGCCAGCTGGGATTATGACTTCCAGCCAGTGCCAGAAGCTAAATCTGTCGCCAGTGACATAGCAGATGAAGTAAACCAGATTCCTGATCCTCTGTTTATGACGTCAAAGGATCACCGTAAAGTTTCACTGCTGTTAAACGCGGTTTTGCAAGAGCAAGACAAACAGCGCGTTTCATTTGATCAGCATTTAGCTTCTTACCGTGAATCCGGCAACGATAAAACTTGGTTTGAAGTAGAATCAAGCTATCTAACATTAAATAGCTTGGCTCAAAGCAAACAACGCCTACTTGAGCTGACTGATAATGCGATACGCGAAAAACTAACGGGCTTCGGTCCTTACGGTGTGACGCAATTTAAGCGTGAACTGCAGTTAACTAAGCTAAATGGCGAATACCTATTCCATTTTCAGATTCGTAGCTTTAAGTCTTTGATCAATGACCTTCTAATTTCGCCTGTTCCGGTTATCTGGGCGGCGCTGAAGGTTCTATTCATCTATTTTGTCTTGGTTTGGTGGCTAGCGAACAACCGCCGCCTGATCGCACTGTTTAAATCTTCGTTTGTCGAAAACTCGAATAAGCCTCCTTTCTGGGTGCGTGTCGTTTGGTACATTAGTAGTGCCAATCGCGCTATTGCTTGGCTGATCGGTATTACGCTTTCCTTGCGAGTACTGTCAGGTATTCCAAGTCTTCAGCATCTTATATACCTTGAGATTTTTACTTGGTGGATTCTCGGCGGTTCGATCGCAGTAAGCTTTATTCTTGAGCTGACCTATCGCCACAGCCGCACTACCAGCCCAGAAGTTATTGCTTTGCGCCTTTCAACCATCCGTCGTTACGTATGGAGCATTATTGTCGCAGGCGTAATCCTGCAAATCTCGATGCGCACCCTTGGTAAAGGTACCATCTATTACTGGATCTACAGCGCTCTGTTCTTCTGGTTTGTCTTGGTTACTGTTTCAGTCCTGCGCCTTTGGCGTACAAAAGTATTTGAGACCGCTGCACATATTCCTGAACGCCCAGTTTGGGTTCAATGGTCAATCAGCCGCAAAGATACATTCCTACTCAATATTGTCGCTACTGCCATTACCATCGTTTGGTTGTCGGTCCACGTACTAAAACACAAGATTGTTGGTGCGCTTTCGAGCTTTAGCTTCTTCAGTCAAGCACTGGCGTACCTGTTTCGAATTGAAGTGGCTAAACAGACCAATAGCCACAGCAATCAAGAAAAGCTGGTTCGAGTCCGTGGTGATGCGACATTTAAGTATGTTCTTCCTGGCAATGCAGACAGTGAATTGATTGATTACGCCACTGATGAGATCAAACAGCTATCTCAATACCTGCTAACTGACAGCCCTGCTGTTTGTATCCTATCTGGTGAGCGTGGCGCCGGTACGACAACTGCCCTGCGCTCTTTACTTAGTCGAGTGAAGAATGCTGAGCCGATTTATTTAAGCTGCCCTTATGCTGGCTATAAAGAATTGCTGGTTCACCTTGCGGTAAGCATTGGCCTAGAAGAAGATGCCACAGAGATCCAAATCTTGGCCCATTTGCGTAAAAGTGACACCACTTACCTCATCGCGATTGATAATGCTCAGCGACTGGTTAAGCCGATGGTCGGTGGTTTGGCCGAACTTATCCGTATTACCAACTTACTGCGTCGCTCGCGTAAGAATCACCGCGTAGTATTTGGTATTGAGAAAGCGAGCTGGCGTTTTGTCGACCGTGCTCGTGGTGAACGTCTGTTGTTTGATTTAGTCAGCTTCCTGCCTCGCTGGACTGAAAAACAAGTTGGACAGCTGCTCGACACGCGCATCAATCAAACGGACGACTATCGCCTTTCGTTTGACGGATTAATGGTACCGAAGCAATGGGACCAGGAAGAATGTACAGAGGAAGAGCGTGCCAAACAGGGCTTCTACCGTATTCTTTGGCATTACTCTGATGGTAACCCAACCGTCGCGTTGCGCTTTTTCCGTTTCTCTCTAAATAAAGATAAAGAAACTGAACAAGTTTACGTGCGTTTGTTTAAAGCGCCTGAATCGCAAGAGCTCGAAAAAATGCCTAAGCCAATGCTTGCTGTTTTGCGCTCGATTGTTCAGTTGGAGATTGCTTCTCCAGAAGTATTGTCTGACTGTACTCAGCTCACCATTGCAGAGATAACTGGTACGTTAAGATACTTCCAAAGCCGAGGCTATATTGAGTGGTCAGAAGATAAAGCTCGTATCTCTGATCATTGGTTCCGCCACATTACTAATGTACTCGACCGTCAACACTTACTGGTGAAATAATATGATTCGTTTTCTACTCGTTATTTTGTCATCGTTTATCGCCCTTCCCGCGCTAGCAACGGAAGAGATGGCTAATGTCGATAACATTACTCAAATCGCCAGTTTGATTCGCTGGAGTGGCGTGTTCTTCTCTTTCTTGGTGATCGCGGCAACTTGGTTACTGCTCAAGTTTATCAACTCAATGGTTGAGAGTATCGGTAGCCAGTTTGCTCAGTACCGAATGTTGCTACAGAAGCTGCAATCATTCATGCAGTTCTTCATCTACATGAGTGCCGGTATTCTAGTATTTATGATGAGTTTCCGCATCAACGACCAAATATTGGCTCTGATTGGCGGTACGCTCGCTGTATCGGTCGGTTTCGCATTAAAAGACCTCGCGGCATCCTTCATCGCTGGTATGACGGTAATGGTTGATCGACCGTTTCAGGTTGGTGACCGCGTCACGTTTGAAGGTAACTACGGAGACATTATTGCTATCGGTCTGCGTTCAGTACGTATGCGGACACTTAACGACGACATCATCACTATTCCAAACAACAAGTTCTTAAGTGAAGTTACCGTCAGTGGCAACTATGGCGCACTTGATATGCAGGTGGTGATTCCGTTTTACGTGGGAATGGATGAAGACATCACCCTTGCGCGTGATTTAATCCAAGAAGCAGCCTCATCGAGTCGCTATATTCACTTGCCAAAGCCTGTAACCGTATTGGTCAAGCAAACTATTACTGATAACTACCTAGCGATTCAGTTAACGTGTAAGGCTTATGTGGTTGATACAGCCTATGAGAAGTTGTTTGAGACCGACATTACCCTGAGGGTGATGAAAGAGTTTAAGAAACATAACATTAGCCCACCGAAGATCGCGGTGCTCGCCCACTAAGCGCACTCTTACCTCATAACCAACGGCCAAACTATCATGTTTGGCCGTTTTTCGTTGGCTTGAAATCATTTTCAATCCCAATATAATCGCCCGCTTAATTTGTATAGCAACTGTATCAACCATGACTAAATATTTGTTCGCCCTCCTTCTGGCTGTTACTTCTAGTGCTGTAATAGCGAAGAGCACTTTCAGTTCCAACTCAGTTTGGGGCAATAACACATACGGCCAATTGGATACTGGGGATATTGTTTACCAAGATGACGAAATCATTTGTCTGCATGGTAAATCCAACAAGTGCTATGACAAGGAAGTATTGGCCAAGTGCGGTATGCCGCCAAAAGCATTAGAAGAGAAGATTAAGTATCAAGATTGTAAGAAAAGACTAGCGGCGAAAACGAACAATCAGTAGCGTTCTTTCATTGAACACTCCTCTCCTTGAAAACGAAAAAGCGGCCATTTCTGTGGCCGCTTTTTTATTTGCTCTATTCTTCACTTAAAGGTTTGTTATCTTTAACTCGTTCTCAGTGCGCTCCGGTAAATAGATGCTAAATACACTTCCTTTACCCCACTCCGAGGCGACTTTCAGCTCCCCACCTGATTGACTTAAGATACTTTGAGAGACAGATAGCCCAAGCCCAGTACCTTCTCGCTTAGTGGTATAAAACGGAGAGAAGATTCGCTTAAGGTTTTCTTCTTTGATTCCACACCCTTCATCTTGAACGTGGATGATCGCACCTTGGCTCTTACCGCCTTCAATCCAATCTTCGCTTGAAATGACCAATCGACCTTTACCTTGCATTGCATGGATACCATTCATCTGTAGGTTAACAAGTATCTGCAACAATTGATGGCGATTGACCTCTACACAGGTGTGAGCGTCAAGCTGGGTTTCAAAACTAATGTCCCGCTTCTTCGCGCCCGTTTTCACTAAGGTCACGCTTTCCTCAATAATTGGGTTAACGTGCTGCCAAGTGATCTCATCTTGCACGCCACCCTGACGACTGTATTGGAGTAAGCTTCGGGTGATATTTCGGATACGGTCGATCTGTGCATGAATCGCTTCGATTTCCTCTGTCACCCTTTTAGAGTCATCGCCTAGTTCAAATTGAATCAATTCAACATTACCAAGTATCACCGCCGTAGGGTTATTGATCTCATGGGCAATGCCTGCGGTTAATTCACCTAATGCCGCGAGTTTCTCACTGATAACCAGTTTATCTCTGGTCTGGTTTAATAACTGGATATGAAGCTCAAGTTCTTCGGTTTTCTCCTTTAAACTCGCGGTTCGGTCTTGAACCTTACATTCAAGACCCTCAGCTGCTTTTTGTAGCTCATTTTTGCGCTGTTTAAGCAGGTCGAGCATATTATCGAATTGCTTCGCTAGCATCGCCAGCTCGTGGTTCTCATCTAAGCCTAGATGGCCAATTCGCGTCTCTTTGCCAAGTTGAATCATCTTCACCACACGGTGGATGTGTTCTATCGGTACAAACAGATCGCGAGAACCGCGATACACCAGAAGACTCGATATCAAGAGCAGGAAGAGTGTGGTAATCGACACTTCAGCGATGTTTGTCATATAAGTGGTCACAAACGGCCACAGAAGATAGCCGGTATACAGCATACCAATGACGTTATCGTACTGGTCGTGAAGCGGCTTATACGCAGTGATGTACCAAGCATCATAAACAAATGCTAGGTTTACCCACTCTTGCCCTTCAACCAAAACCGACTGTTTTACTTCTTGCGAAACACGTGTACCAATAGCACGGCCCTGTCTAACTTCACTATTAAGCGGAACATTAGTACTGACACGAAGATCATCTAAGAACACAGTTAGTGTGCCGACTGGGCGAAGACTGTCTCCTTTTGACGGATAGATTAAGTCACGAATGGTATCGACCAGCGATGTACTGTTATTTAGCAGCAACCCGCCGTCTAAGAAACCAATCAGATCATTGGTTTCATTGTAGATAGGGATGACGGTGCGACTGACTAAACCTCGCCCTTCAACTTGATTGCCGTCTAAGATCGGGGTTTGAGCGCGTATGGTTAAATCTTGGCTGAGCTCTTTGAGCTCCTTGGCAGTAAGGACATCGAAAAACGACTCTTTACGCGTTAAATCCAAGAAGCGGAACTTGTTTTCGATCGTATCGACGCGGTGAAAACGTAGAAAATCGAGCTTATAACGATGTCTCTGCTCGGCAACCCATTGTTGCAATTCTGCTTCGTCTGGTTTCTTACCCCTGACATGGGTAATGAATTCATAGGAATCAGCAAACGCTTTAACATGGTTCGCCTGCTTTTCTTGAATTAGCTCAATACTGTTTTCTGCAACACCCAAACGCTCCGAAACATCCAATAATGCACTTTGCCAGGTGTAGTGAATCGACCAATAGACAGTAATACCGATCAAAGCAATAAGGGTGAGAAAAATCGGCGCAGACGTTAGAAACATGAGTCGATATCGAACCATGGTCTTGAACCGATATCGCCATTTCCCCCACAACGTCGTACTAGTCGGCATAGCTAGAGCCCTCGCTGTCCCACTCTTTATATTTGCGCTCTAATGTTTTGCGGGCAACACCTAAGTCTCTGGCTGCGGCCGATTTATTGCCATCATGAAAATCAACTAATTGCTCGATGTGCGCCCTTTCGACCTCTTTCAATGCCCAAGTGTTTGGGTAGCCAGATGATGTTACGCCATCGTTTATTTCAATCAGTTCAGCGCCACTCGATACCGTCATGGTAATCGAAGGCTTAAGGTGCTCGCCGTTGACTTCACGCCAGTAATGAGCTGGCGGCTTGCCGAGTAAGATACAGCGCTCAATCAGATTTTTCAGCTCGCGAATATTGCCCGGCCAGTCGTAGTCGTTCATTGCATGAATGTCTTCATGGGCCCACTTAGGGTCCGGCATCCCAAGCTCGGCAATCAGCATTTTGGTAAAGAATGGAACTAGCTCAATAAGATCGGCCTTACGCTCTTTAAGTGGCGCAACATCAATCTTCAGCACGTTTAAGCGATAATAAAGATCCGATCTAAAGTTGCCTTTGTTTACTTCTTCTTGGAGATTACGGTTGGTCGCCGCTACGACACGTACATCGACCGTGACTTCTTTCTCGCTACCGACAGGTCTAATTGTCCGTTGCTCCAATACTCGCAATAGTGCCGACTGCATAGTTAACGGCATTTCACCAATTTCATCGAGAAACAAGGTGCCACCACTCGCGACTCTGAACAGACCTTCGCGACTTTTCTTTGCACCGGTAAACGCGCCGGCTGTGTGACCAAATAACTCACTTTCTAAAAGCTCTGGCGCAATGGCACCACAGTTAATAGGAACAAACGGCCCACTTCGTCCGCTTGCTTCATGCACACCGCGGGCAACCAGCTCTTTACCTGTGCCCGACTCACCTTCCACTAACACTGAGGCTCTAGAAGGCGCGAACTGAGTAATTAACTGCTTAAGCTGTTTGGTTTTTTCTGACCCACCCACAATTTCTGTTTTGATGTGACGCTTAAATTCGTGCTTAAGTGCAAGCTGATGTCTTTGCTCAAGACGCTTATCCATACAACGTTGTACGGCTTGTAGCATCTGGTCTAAATTGAACGGCTTTAGAATGAAGTCAGATGCGCCCAGCTTTAATGCAGAAATCGCAGTTTCAAGATCGGCGTAGCCAGTCATGAAAATCACATCGGCTTTCTTATCCTGGTCATTGAACGCTTCTTCCCACTCAATACCCGAACGACCTGGAAGGTTAATATCCAAAACGATCAGGTCATAGTGATTGGTAAGACGAAGCGCTTCCGCTTCTTCTATACTCCCTGCACAATCTACTTTCGCGAACCATTTGCTTAATGCTTTGTTTAGAATGGTCTGCATACCGATTTCATCGTCTACAACAAGAACAGAGAAAGCTTGGTATTGAGATGCTTTAAGTGGGTCAAGTGACACAGGCATAGTCTTTTACTTATTCATGAGGTTATTGGGACAGAGTGTACCAAGTTTATAAGGCCACAACTCTTCGAATGTGAGACATTTTGTCCCAGATCAAATTTTAATATGCTAAGTCATTGAAATTACATTTGAAAATAGTCACAAAGTTTTGGCATTAAGATTGCTTTATATGCGTGCCAGTTTATAACACTGACTGACGGTATTGGTTTTATACATTTCAGAATGGAAAGCCGAAATCAAATAAAAAACGGATAAAAACAACATGAAAGCAATCACTTTTACTCTCGCGACAGCGTCTTTGGCCTTGGTTAGTTATTCCGCTTCAGCAGCAGGCGACAACACACACGTCCGACTCGCTACTACAACCAGTACCTACCACTCTGGCCTTTTAGACTATCTTCTCCCTGAATTTGAAAAAGATACTGGTTACAAGGTAGATGTAATCGCCGCCGGTACAGGTAAATCTCTTAAGATGGGACAAAATGGCGATGTGGATCTTGTGATGACACATGCGCCAAAAGCAGAAGCTAACTTTGTTGAGAATGGCTACGGCGTTCTGCCAAGAAAACTGATGTACAACGACTTTGTTATCGTTGGACCACATGACGATCCAGCGAAAGTTACTTCTCAGAAAGACGTTGCTCATGTATTTGAGAGTATCGCAAATAGCAATGTGACTTTTGTGTCTCGTGGTGACGACTCTGGTACTCATAAGAAAGAAAAAGGCATCTGGGAACAAACCAAAATCGAACCTAACTTCGGTGGCTACCGCAGCGTAGGTCAAGGTATGGGCCCAACGCTCAACATGGCGAACGAAATGCAAGGCTACACCATGACTGACCGTGGTACTTGGCTGGCATACAACAACAAGCTTGATCTAGAGATCTTATTCCAAGGTGACAAGCAGTTGTTTAACCCGTACCAAGTTATCCTAGTTAATCCAGAGCGCTACCCAAGCATCAACTACCAAGGTGCAAAAGAGTTCAGTGATTGGCTGGTAAACCCTCGCGGCCAAGATCTGATCAATAAGTTCAAGTTACACGGCAAGCAGTTGTTTGTCGCAAACGCGAACGAGAAATAACCCTCTATGAGCCTATGGCAAACCACCTTAGATGCGCTCACGCTATTAGTGAGTTTTGATACTGAGCTTTGGGAGATCGTTGCGGTCTCCTTTAGCGTGTCACTATCTGCAATATCGATCGTTTTACTTCCAGCGATTTTGTTATCGTTTGTCCTCGCGTACACCAACTTCAGAGGCAAATGGTTACTGCTATCACTGGTGAATACTTTGCAAGCCATCCCAACGGTCGTTATCGGCCTTCTCCTGTACATGATGCTGTCACGTTCAGGTCCGCTAGGAGACTGGCAAATGCTATTTACGCAAAAGGCAATGATCGTAGGTCAAATGCTCATAGGCTTCCCCGTGTTAGTTTCAATGATGCATGGCGCATTGCAATCGAGCGATCGCCGTGCGGTTGAAACGTCCATCACACTTGGGGCGTCTATTCCGCGCATTATAGCAACCATGATCTGGGAAACTCGCTTCCCTCTTCTTGCTGCTGCTATTGCTGCGTTTTCTCGTATTGTTACTGAAGTCGGCTGTTCTACTATGGTGGGTGGTAACATCATGGGGATTACTCGTAATATTCCAACTGCAATCGCAATGGAGAGCCATAAAGGTGCATTTGCACAAGGTGTCGCGCTCGGCATTGTGTTACTTACTCTCGCACTGGTCTTGAACTTCATGCTCACCAGTATGCGCGGTAAAGGTTACTTAAGGAGCTAGGCCCTAAATGACAATAAAAATTACGGCACAGCAACTCTCTATGCGTTTCAAACAACGCGTGCTGTTCCATATACCAACACTTTCTATCGGGCCAAATGATGCTATCTATCTAAAAGGCGATAACGGTGTCGGTAAAACAACCCTGCTTAAGATCCTCTCTGGGTTAATCAAACCCACTACAGGTAATGTAGTTGCACCAAACGACACTTGGCTACATCGTCTATTTCCGCGTACAGGCCGAAAAGACGTTATCTATCTGCATCAATCACCTTATTTGTTTGACGGTACGGTTTACGAGAACGTCGTTTATGGCATTCGCTATCAAAAAGAAGAAGCAAAAGATAAGCGAGCTCAAGTTATCACTGCCCTGCGCATGGTAGGCTTAGAAACATTAGCGGATGAACATATTTCCGTTTTGTCTGGTGGTGAGAAGCAAAGAGTAGCAATGGCGCGCGCCTGGATTCTTAAGCCTTCGATTCTACTGATGGATGAACCTAGCGCTTCACTCGATCAAGAGTCTATTGAACGTCTAGTGATTATGGCCCAAGATCTCATCGATCGAGGCTCTAGTCTGGTTATTACGAGTCACCAGCAAAACGCATTAACCGATTTATGCCGTAAACAATGGTGGATAAAAGAGACAACTTTGATAGAGTCTCCACTGCTACAAGTAATTTCAGATAAAGAGTTAGATAAAACTTATGCTTCTTCCAAAGCAAACTAGCTGGGTAATCTTAGCTGGTGGACAAGCAAGCCGAATGGGAGGCCAAGATAAAGGCCTCGTTCAACTAAACGATAAGCCATTAATCGAGCATGTGATTGAACGCCTCTCATCTCAAACATCCCAAATCCTGATCAACGCCAATCGAAACCTTGATACCTACCAACAGTATGGTGAAGTGTTTTGTGATCAGTTTGAACAGTTCCCTGGCCCTATGGGTGGCATACATGCAGGGCTAGTTAATGCTAAAACCGACTGGGTTGGTTTCGTTCCTTGTGATAGCCCTCTTATCAGTAACGACATCGTGGAACGTTTTTGTCGTGAAGTGAATGATGAGAGCGAGATTTTGGTCGCTCATGACGGCGATCACCAACAGCCTGTTTTCACCCTTTACCACAAATCCGTGCTAGATAGATTGACGGCATTCTTAGAGCGAGGCGATCGTAAGATCATTTTACTTTACAACGAATGTAATACTAAATACGTCGATTTTAGCGACTCTCCTCAATGCTTTGTTAACTTAAACACGCCAGAAGAGTTGGCGCAATTTGGTACGATTAATTAATGAATTTTCAATTGCCTATCCCAATTTTAGGTTTTGCCGCGTACTCAGGTACTGGGAAAACAACCCTATTAGAAGTTCTTCTGCCAAAACTGACTGAAGCGGGTTTGCGCATTGGTATGCTAAAGCATGCTCACCATAATTTTGATGTCGATAAAGAAGGCAAAGATAGCTACCGCTTAAGAAAAGCTGGGGCTTCACAAATGCTGATCTCATCACGTAACCGCTTTGCTCTGATGACAGAAACGCCAGAAGCGGAATCAGAATTTGAATACCTGCTAACAAGATTTGATACCGACAAGCTCGACGTTATTCTTGTTGAAGGCTGTAAAAATATTGCGTTTCCAAAAATTGAACTTCATAGAGAAGTCGTAGGTAAACCTTGGCTCTACCCTAGCGACGACAACATTATTGCTATTGCCGCAGATACCGAAGTAACAGATTCAGAGCTACCACAAATGAACATCAATGATCTGGATGCGATCAGTGCCTTCGTTGTGGATTACGTAAATCGTCAAGCAAACCCTGTTGTGACAAAGTCTGAAGGTGCTTGCTGCGATACCTTATCTCCTGCATTTCTATCAGTAACGCAAGGTCAGGAAAAGATCCTTTCGATGGTAAACCGCGTCGAAGGTACCGAGGCATGTGCGATGTTCGATGCGTCAGGTCGCGTGTTATCGGATGATGTCATCTCCCCAGTTAACGTCCCTCAATACACCAACTCTGCTATGGATGGGTATGCCATCCGCGGTGAAGATATCGGCCTTGCTGAATATCAAGTCGTGGGCGAAGTGATGGCAGGTTACGCACACAATGCGCCTCTGCTTGCGGGTCAAGCGGTAAAAATCATGACGGGGGCACCTACTCCGGTTGGCGTTGATACCGTAATCATGCGTGAACAATCATCACAACAAGGTGACATTGTCACGTTCAACGCCGAGATCAAAGTGGGACAAAATGTCCGTCAAGCAGGTGAAGACTTAGCAATAGGCGCAGCTGTATTCAGTCAGGGTCAGCGTCTCGCGTCACCAGAAATGGGCATGTTAGCGTCACTGGGTTTTGGAGAGTGCACGGTTTTCCGCAAACTAAAAGTCGCGGTATTTTCTACTGGCGATGAAGTACAAGCTCCGGGCACCGAACAGAAAGAAAACTCTATCTATGATTCAAACCGCTTTACCATCATGGGGATGTTACAAGCGCTTGGCTGTGAGATTCTCGATTACGGCATTATCGAAGATAACGAAGATCTGATGATTCAGGCACTCGAAGAAGCCTCACAAAATGCAGATGTAGTGATGACTTCAGGCGGTGTTTCAGTCGGTGATGCGGATTACATTAAGTTAGCACTGGATAAGTTAGGTCAAATTGATTTCTGGCGCATCAACATGCGTCCGGGGCGCCCTCTTGCTTTCGGTCAAATCAACAATAAGCCTTTCTTTGGTCTACCGGGTAATCCGGTCGCTGTAATGGTTTCCTTCATCAACTTCGTCGAGCCAGCATTACGTAAAATGCAAGGTGAAGTCGATTGGCAGCCACTGAAAGTTAATGCAGTTGCGACAGAGAACCTACGCTCTCGCCAAGGGCGTACTGAATTCAGTCGTGGTGTATACGAACTTGATTCGCGTGGCCAGCTAACCGTAAGGACCACAGGTAAACAAGGTTCAGGAATTCTTCGCTCTATGAGTGAAGCAAACTGCTTAATTGAAATTTCTCCTTCTGTTGACACAGTTAAGGTAGGAGAAAGCGTGACAATTATCCCACTTCAAGGCAGAATCTAACCTTCAAAGTATAAGGCCAGTTTACTGGCCTTTTGTTTTACTTACTTGGAATCACTTATGGCTCGTACAATTCTTTATACCTACAAAAACGAAGATAAAACGCTTACGTTTTCTTACCAACAACACCGCAATATTCATGAAGCGGTGGCTGAAGCGGAAGGTATTGATATTTCAGAATATCTAAAGATGGAGCAGCAGATTGAAGCAATATCGGATACCAAATCGATGCGCAATTATCGCGACAATCACTTCAGAAAATTAGGATTCGGTAAGATCACCCTAGCTCAGAAAGAGAACTTGGGCGTCGGTAAAAAAAGCAAATAAAATCACATGGGCCAGTATTATCAACTGGCCCATTTTGTTTGTTAGTAAACTGTAACGCTCATTTGTATTCATCATTTCATTATTGTTATCGCGATCAACGCATTCCCTATACCAAACTGGTATCCTATAAACAAAGAGTCATATTCTTTTCTAATAATAATTAATCAATAGGAATCTAGCTTTCGATGGACGCCCTCATCAAGGAAGTTATCTTCGCTCACAATGAAGACGAGCTATACGCCCGCTGCCTTAAAGAAGTTTATTCACGTTACCAACCAACTCACTGCCTAATCGCCGAATACGATTTACAAACTAAAATGGCGAATACCATTCACTACTTAGTTAACGGTGAAAAGGCGCAAAACATTTCCTACAGCTTAACTGGAAGCCCATGTGAACAAGTACTGAATGATAAAGGTATCTGTGCATACCCTTCTCAAATTCAACAACGTTTTCCAGACGATGTCGCGTTGCAACACTTAAACGCGGAAAGTTATGTTGGAATACCGCTGCAATCTACCGACGGAACCATTGTTGGCGTATTAGCGCTGCTATTTGACGATAACCTCACGGTGGATTCTCTCGATGAAGATTGGCTACTTACGGTCGGTTTTTTAGTCGGAAAATCTATCCTTCAGCATCGGTTAACTCGGCAAAAGAACACCCTTCTACGCCAATTACAACGTTCAGAACAAATTACTCAGTCTTGTTCATGGCGTTGGGACGTAGACAAAGATAAGTTTAAATACTCTTCCAACTTAAATGTGATGTTTAACTTAGCTCTCGATAACAAGCTATCGTTTTACGAGTTTTTCAATCACTACGTATTTAAGTCATGTGAGCAATACAACAAGCTTTTGACTACCGATTGCGTGCATGACCAAGTGACAACAACGATCATTCATAGTGAAGAATCCAAGTCTAATCTTGATTTGGAGATCACCTACAGCAAGCATTTTCACCCCAATGGTGCATTAAGCCGAATAGAAGGGAACATTCGAAATATTTCGGATATCTCCGAGCTTGTAAATGATCATCTCATCGCTCAGCGAGTCATTGAGCTATCCAGTAGTGGCGTGATCCTGACTGACGCGAACAATCTCATCTTAAACATGAACTCGAAAGCTGAAGAGATTACTGGCTACACTCTGAAGGAGATGTATAACCAGCCTCCATCGACTTTCAGCTCTGACATTCATGACCGCAAATTCTACAAGACAATGTGGCAGTCAATAGAATCAAGTGATCGTTGGTCTGGTGAAGTGTGGAATAAAACCAAATCAGGCGCGATTTACCCCGAGCAGCTCTCTATTCACGTGGTTAGAGGACGCAAAGGCGACATTCAAAATTACATCGCCATTTTTGATGACCTAAGTTACAAAAAGTCGATTGAAAACGAGCTACTCAAGTACAGGAACAAGCAAGACTTCACTGGCTTGATGACACGTACCAAGTTTATTCAGATGCTCGAAGACCACCCTGATCTTGTGGTGCTATTGGTCGACATTAGTCGCTTCTCTGAGATAAATAACCTCTACGGTGAAGAGTTTGGTAATAAGGTGCTTAGCTATGTAGGTCAGGTTCTTTACACCAATTACAATGCAGAAAAAGTGAATATCTGTCGCTATGGCGCGGATCAGTTTGCTCTCGCGTGGAATTTAGCAAACGTTTCCGATATAGATCAGCTTATCTCAACTATCCGTGCAACGGTCGAAGAAGAGTTTTCTATAGATGGGAAGAGCATGAGTTTGGCCGTTAATATGGGCTATTCCATTCCGATTGAGTCCACCAGCGATACGCACCCTTTGACGAAAGCGTATTACGCGCTTGAAGAAGCTAAATCCCAACTGACGCCTGGTACAGTTAGATATTCAGACTACTTAGAGCAATGCGTTGAGCGCAAACATCAGCTCGGCGTCATGCTCAAACAAGCGTTAGATGAAGAGCGCTTGCATGTTGAATATCAACCTATCTATGACTTAAAAACTCGAACTATTGTTAAGTTTGAGGCTCTTGCTCGCTGGAGCGAAGGCAATCAAAACATCTCTCCATTTGAGTTTATTCCAATTGCAGAAGAGCTCGGCTATATTTCTCAATTAGGTAACTTGATCCTTAAGAAAGTGTGTCAGGATATACTGTCGATGAGAGCATTAGGGTTTGAGTCGATAGCGATATCAGTCAACCGCTCAATTGAAGAGCTACTCAATGAGAATATCGATAACTGCTCTATCCTGAACCAGTTAGACCAATCAGGCTTAACGACCCAAGATGTCATTATCGAAATCACTGAATCGATCCCGCTTGAAGATAAGCCCCAAGTACAGGAGTTATTGGCGAGTTTAAGAAAGCGTGGGCTTAAATTAGCGCTAGATGACTTCGGTACTGGCTTTGCGTCATTTTCTAACTTGATGAAGAATACTGTCGACCTATTAAAAATTGATCGATCGTTTATTCGTGATATTGAAAGCGATAAGAACAACGCCGTACTCGTAGAGTCAGTCAATATGCTGGCGAGTCAGTTGGGGCTAGATGTGATTGCTGAAGGCGTTGAAACTAAACAGCAATTAGAACTGCTAGAGTCGATGGGGTGCCGTTACATCCAGGGTTACTACATTAGTAAACCCGTTCCTTTCGATAAAGCAATGACGTTGTTAGAAAAATACAGCGAGCACAGTTGCTAACCACTCGTTATTAACTACAAAAAAGAGCTTGCCGTAGCAAGCTCTTTTTTATTTCAATTACTTGATATTCAAGAATGCCGCGCCGCGAACACCACCTGAATCACCGTGTTTCGCTTTCACGATCTTAGGACATTTAGCGACTGACAATAGGTACTTAGGTACACGTTTTGGCATTTCTTCGTAGATAAGTTCGAAGTTAGATAAGCCACCGCCAAGTGCAACTACATGTGGGTCGTTAGCAGTAAAGATATTAGCAAAGCAAATCGCCAACAGCTCCATGAAACGCTCAACGTGTTCTACTGCTTGCGCTTCACCCTCTTTGTACGCGTTGATGATCTCAATCGCTTTCTTCTCTTCACCGAAGTAGTGCGAGTAGATTAGCTCGAAGCCACGGCCAGAAAGATAGCTGTCTAGACAACCTTTTTTGCCACAGCCACAACCAAGTAGAGGTGCGTTCTCACCTAAGTGGAACCAAGCATCCAAAGGTAAACGAGTGTGGCCAATCTCACCTGCAACGTGGTTACGACCCGAGAAAACCGCACCATCGTAAATCAAACCACCGCCAAAACCAGTGCCTAGAATAAGGCCCATAACGGATGGCTGATCTTTTAGCTCGTCATCCCACGCTTCAGATAGAGCAAAACAGTTCGCATCGTTTTCAATTTTAACACTGCGACCAATTTTCGCTTCAAGGTCTGCACGTAACGGCTTGCCTTTTGCTGCCGGAACATTAACCGTCAGAACTGTACCATCATCGGCATCTTCCATACCTGGTAGACCTAAGCCAATTTTACCTTCGCAGCCAAACTCTTGGTCATATTTATTAACTAACCCAGCGATGGTTTCCACTAATTGCTCATAGTCTTCGGTTGGTGTTGGAGTACGCTCAGTTGCGACTCTTTCCAACTTATCGTTAAACGCACCAAATTCAATCTTAGTGCCACCAACGTCAAAGCCGTAGTACATTTCATCTCTCCCAGACAATATTCATAAAATTACTAATTTTGCCATTATCCATATTGCTACGCCTACAAACTGTGATTTAGAACCGGTTTAACTGTGAGACAGAGTTAAGTGAACACTCTCTATCCAACCAAAGCGCAAATATTAGAGTGATTTCTCGTTTCCGAACTGCGCTAAGAATTGTTTCAGAGCTGGTCTAGATTCATCAGGCTTGTTACGCGTTTTGCTATTCATGTACGACTCTCTAAAAACGTTAAACCAACTCGATAGAGTCTCAGAGACCTTTAACTGCCCGAGTTCTTTAAACACTAAGATCGCTACTTCTGCTGTCGCGAGGTGCTGTTCATTCTCAGAGCGCCTCATCATATATTGAGAAACTTCTGTAGGGCTGATTGATAGCACCGGTAATGAATCTAAATAAGGCGATTTTTTGAAAATACGTCTTGCTTCACGCCAACTGCCATCAAGGAAAATAAGTAGCGGCTTTTTCGCTGACTCTAGCGGCTTTGTTTCACTAAACAGTAACCTACTCTTGTCTTCAACATATTCGTCAGGGAAGACAACGATCGGTTGATAGTCAGGATTCTCTAGTAGATCCAACATTGCCTGCTCAGGTTCTGTACGACTCCATTGAAATGCGTAGCCTTCTTTAACCGTGTCGAGAATCAATCGACCTGTATTACTAGGCTTAAACACTTCATTTTCCGACATCAGCAACATCACAGCTAAATCACTCTCAATGTCTGGCTGATACTGACAAAGGCAGTCTTTTTGTGAGACTTGGCAGTACTGACAACGAGAGACTTTGCTCCCGCGTGCGTTGAATGGTTTAGTTGAACGCTCTAGGCGTTGTTGATACAAGTGATGAAAGGCGTGGATTCTCATGGCGTATCGTAGATAATAAACAGGGGCAGCAAGTGTACCCTCCCATTTTTCAGTTGCAAGGATTAGTGAGAATGCAGAACCCAGAATTGATTCGTTTAAGCTTTTTTATCGGTGTGCTTTGCTTATGCGCTGTCTGGGAGTGGGCTGTGCCAAGAAAAACTCTTACTCAAAGTAAGCTCTACCGATGGATGAATAACCTTGGATTAGTTGCATTTAATTCAGTCTGTTTAACGTTACTGATGCCTATCCTCGCTTATGAGTCTGCGGTTTATGCCCAGCAACAGCAACTTGGGCTATTTAACACTATCGAGTTCGCCCCTTACGCAGCGGTCATCGCCTTTTCTGTCTTGCTGATGGATTTCACTATTTACCTTCAACATAGGGTATTTCATCGAGTTCCATTGCTGTGGCGCTTGCACCGCATGCACCATGCCGATCAAGATATTGATGTCACTACTGGGAGCCGTTTCCATCCCATCGAAATTATACTGTCAATGTGGATTAAAATTGCTTTGGTCCTTGTGTTGGGTGTTCCTCCGCTTGCGGTAATCATCTTCGAAATCGTGCTAAACGCCAGCGCTATGTTCAACCACAGTAATGCTTACCTGCCACTAAAGCTCGACAGGATATTAAGAAAAGTCGTTGTTACGCCAGATATGCACCGTGTCCACCACTCAGTGGTCGCCAAAGAAACGCATTCGAACTTTGGTTTCTTTTTATCAGTGTGGGACAGATGGTTTGGTACTTATCGCGCTCAGCCTATAGCCGGGCACGATAAGGTATTGATTGGAATACCGCTATTCCAACGTAGTCAGGAACAGCGGATAGACAAAATGCTGACTCAACCATTTCGCAATGATTAGATCACGTACTTGTGTAGCATTGCCTGTTGTTGCTCGGCAATGCTTGCGACTTGCTGCGAACTTTCAACCATAGACTCTAGCTGCTCTTGTGTCTGCTCACCTTGCTTGGTAACTCGTGTAATCGCTTCGCTTACATTAGCCGTTGCGCTTTGTTGTTCTTTCGTCGCAATAGACACCTGCTCGGCTCTAGCGCGAATATGCCCAACTGACGATTCAATGAAGGCGAACGTTTCTTTAACCATCTCACTTGATGTTAAGGCATTAGTCATTTCAATACGTGATTCTTCAACCGCACTCTTTGAAGCTTGAGCCGCGACAACTAGTTGATCCATCCTTCCTCGTATATTGGTCGTTTGGGCTGAAGTATCACTAGCAAGTTTTCTTACTTCATCTGCTACAACCGCAAATCCTCGTCCTTGCTCTCCGGCTCGCGCGGCTTCAATCGCGGCGTTCAGCGCAAGTAAATTGGTGTTTTCCGCGATACCAGAGATCAAATCAACCATTTCACTGATTTGATTAACGCGTTTATCGAGTTGCAACATTGACGCTTCATTGGCATTCAGCGACTCAGCCAATGCTTTTAGCCTTATTTGGTTTTGCTCTATTGCCTCTACTCCCTTGTTCGAGTGCTGAGAGGCATGCTCAGAATCTTGATATGACTCGTTAGTCACTTGGGCTATTTGACGAATTGAAGTATCTAACTGATTAACTGCGTTAACCATGGTCGCGAGCGATTCATTTTGTAGCGAAAGACTGCGATTCGATTGTGAAGCAGCGCAATGACTGACTTCTGCTGCTTGATACAGCGTTTCACAATTGCTGGTAACGCGAGCAATTGAGTCTTGAGTCGTAGTCGCTAAGCTGTTTAGCTTTATCGAAACATCGTGCAGTTCACGTGGGCCAATCAACCGCGCAGTCGTGGTAAGGTCGTGCTCGGTCATATTAGTCACGCAAGATAAGATATTATTGAGACTACGGTTAATCCAAACTCGCAGAACAACGCCAGCAACAAGCACCAGCAGTACCATCACCCCGCTACTGGTGAATAAAGTCGTTGTTATGCGCTCAATCGTTGTCGTTACAACCCCTTGGCCGTTATCGATCAACACCTTTGCACTTGCAGATATTGAGTTGAGCTGTTCAACCGTCGTATCAGCAACCATCACCACTTGAGCGACCTGCTCTCCTTGCTTCTGCGCGATTTTTAGCTTTTGCAGAATTTTGTCTACAATCGCATTCGGCTTAAAACCCACAAGAACCATCTCATACGCAGAGGTCAAGCTACTGAACTCGGTTACATCAGGGTGCCACTGTTTAAAATCATCATACGCAAGCTCTACGCCAGCAAGTCGATTCTTAAGTTGTTTGTATTCTTTGATCGCTTGCTCACGGTCTTGCTCCATCAACAATTGAACAAAACCACTTTCCATTGCACTAACATTAGCGATGAATCGATTCGCCGCATCTGCTGATTCAGGATTATCACCGACTAAAAAGGCACTAATTCGGCTCATTTCTGGGCCTGCAGAACCAAGCCCATAGCGGAAAGCTTCGAGTTCTGAGTCAATATCCTGCTGAAGCAACAAAATATCTCGCTGAGTATTGATAACTGAGCTAGTTAATTGGTTTAATGAAACCACTTGCTGAGAAAGCTGTTTTAATTCTATTGAAGAGATCGCTTGACTGAATTGGGCGGACAACTGCAACACTTGGTTAGACGACTGAATATTTTGCTCTTGCAGGAATTCGATTTGTGGTACCAACGCATCGAGCTGCTGATAAGTAGTCGCTTGAGTACTATAACTAAGCTGCTTTGATTGCTCCAATATGGTTTGCATCAAGTCTGCATTTGTCATCGCTAAAGGTAGTGCTTGGTCTGACAAACGAGAAAACTCCCGTTCAACCCGATCTATACCCTTAATACTGGTGACAGCAAGCAAAATGACCATTATTGTTATGGCTATAAACACAGCGCTTATCGTTTGCACTAACGACAGCTTACCTTTTTTCAACGCTTCCATGCAGAAGAAAGTCCTAATACGAATACATGATAGAAGGGATACTATGACTCGTTTGTTACAGTTCAATGGCACAGGACTAGGCATTAAGGACAGACTTCGTTTTGTAGTCACAGGTAAATTGCTGCTGGCTACTTCCCTCTTGGTTGGCTGTTCAAGCAGCCCAGATTTTGAGAGTGCTCAGATAGAAGCGAAGCCTATTACGATTGAGCAAGCAAACGTCAAAAGCTCTTTCTTAGATGTTTATAAGGTATGGCAAGGTGCCCCTTACCGTTTGGGAGGCACAACACTAAATGGTGTCGACTGTTCTGCGTTCGTGCAAACGGCATATGAAGATGCGCTAGGGCTAAAGATCCCGCGCACAACACTGGCACAAGTAGAAGTCGGTCAGGAAATAGAATATGAAGATGCAAAGATTGGGGATCTCGTCTTTTTCAAAACGGCCCCCAAAACCCGTCATGTGGGCGTTTATCTAGGCAATAAACAATTTATGCATGCCTCAACCTCAAAAGGTGTGATTATTTCAAGGTTAGATAACCCTTATTGGGCTTCGAAATATTGGCACGTTCGACGCGTTGCTTATTCACCACAAGCAAACTAGGTCAAATGCGAATTTAGTCGTACTTAGCGACAGCAGAATCAAATAAGTTTTTTAACAGGGCGATGTACTCATCGAGAAACCCTATTTGCTCATTAGTTGCAGGCTTTGTCCAAACACCAGCTAATACTTCTCCAAGATCTTCTACAACTGAGTCTGCTTCTTTGAGTAATTGGAAGCGAACACTCGAATGGAGCTCTGGGTTTTGTTCGAATATGGCCATAATATTACTCGCGACCATGTCGGTTACAACATCTTCTACACTTTCTGAGCCCGTATCTCCGTCATCGGAAGCAAATACGTCTAGATTAAAAGCTAAGTGCTCGATAAGAGCTAAGTAACCATCGGTTTCTACAACCACTGTTTATCTCCAAAATTGCGAACTCGGCGAGTTCCATCCTAGTAATAGTAAGACATATCAATAAGAATACACAACTCACACCGAATCAGTTGCTGATAAATTCCTCACCCAACCCAATATACCGCACATCAGTTCAAATAGTAAATTGGGGATGAGAACAAGGCGAACCTGTCAGGCAACAATAAATAACGACTCTAGTTAATGTCCTGACATAAATCACACTTTCACTAATGCGCTGTACAAATTCGGTAAATCGTTGAATTTTTTGCACTATGAATCAGAATTCACAATCAGCATATTCTACACTGTAATTATATCGAACCGGACGCAGGATATGTTATGTGGCAAGCCATCTCTAAACAGTTATCTGAGGTTTTATTGTTTTCTTATGAAATTAAAGAAAAAACGAAAGTCCATGGGGGAGATATTAATGATTGCTATATGATTTCGGATGGTGAGCAGCGCTATTTCGTTAAGGTAAATAGACGTGACTTCTTACCTAAATTTGAGATTGAAGCAGAGAATATCCGTCTATTGCACGATAGCCGGACAGTATTTGTTCCTGAGCTTGTCCTCACAGGGACATCGAAAGATCACTCATTCATCGTACTAAACTACCTACCCACTAAACCGCTCGATGACAGTAAGAATAGTTTTTCCTTTGGTCAGCAACTCGCTCGCCTCCATCAATGGGGAGAGCAAAAAGAGTACGGGCTCGATCAAGATAACTATATCGGCGCTACCTTACAGCCTAATAAGTGGGACCGAAAATGGGCGCGCTTTTTTGCTGAGCAGCGTATCGGATGGCAGCTTCAACTGTTGCGTGAGAAAGGCATTAATCTTGTTGATATTAATGAGTTCACCCAGCTGGTGCAAAACCGCTTAGCCAACCACCAGCCTAAACCTGCCCTGCTCCATGGAGATTTATGGCATGGTAACGTCGCCAACTCAGTGTTTGGCGCTTTGTGTTACGACCCTGCCTGTTACTGGGGTGACCGCGAGTGTGATATTGCCATGACCGAGCTGTTCGAAGGATTCCAAGCTGAATTCTATCAAGGCTATGAAAGTGTCGCTCCACTCGATTTACGTTACAGTGAGCGTAAAGACATCTACAACCTTTACCATCTGCTTAACCACTACAATCAGTTTGGTGGACACTACCTAGATCAATCACAGAAACTAATAAAACAGATTTTATTATATTAATTGTGAATATTTCTTACCTTACAATGAGTTAGATGTTTAGAATCTTGTAATTGTCAAACTGGAGCCTGTTCTTTGGTGACCTTAATAAGGGCCAAATTATTATTTCTATAGCTCTATCAACTTTTGCACTTAATTCAGGTCTAACACTAACTTCTGAGCATATTATTACTATGTCGACAGGGAGTTTCTCAAAAACTGGTTTCTCTAGAGATGGTATAAAGATGTAAGGAATAGAGTTATGCGTAATTACACTGAAAAAATGGTTTCCTGCCCTCATTGCGGACACACTATAGGTATCACGTTAGATGCATCTAATGGCAATCAAAATTTCTATGATGATTGCCCAGCATGTTGTAACGCCATTCACTTAACGATGACAGTCAATGAACAAATGGATCAGATCGACCTTCTCATTGATGCCGATGACGAACAAATTTTCTAGTTAGCCAACTTCACATCCGTCAATTACGCACAATTAACGTGTTCTTATCCACTTAAGTAATTAGCAATAGGTAGCTGCCATAAACAGCTACCTATTTTTATTTTGAGTACTAAGCTAGGTTTTTATTCGCTAACACGCGCTCGACGGTATCAACAATCGCTTGGGTTTGAGGATCAAACTCTACATTAATTTGATCGCCTACTTGGCGTAAACCGAAAAGAGTGCGTTCTAACGTTTCAGGGATAAGGTGAACAGAAAAGCGATTTTGTTCGACCTCACCTATCGTTAGAGAACAGCCATCTAAGCCGATATAGCCTTTCGCTAGCACATACTTAATTTTATCTTCAGGAATCTCAAACCAGATCGTGCGGTTGTTTGGTGAATCAATCACTTCAACAACTTCACCGACTAAACTAATATGCCCAGACATAGAGTGACCGCCAATTTCGTCACCAAACTTCGCCGCTCTCTCTATATTGACAGAATCGCCTTCTGTTAGAGATCCAAGGTTGGTCAATGCCAGCGTTGCTTGCATTAAATCGAAGTCGATTAAATCATCTTCTATGCGGGTCACCGTTAAACAGCAACCATTATGAGCAACGGAAGCGCCAATGGCTAAGCCATGATTCATCTCATCTGTTAACTTTACTGTATGGGTTTGAAATTTATCTTTCTTCTTAATGGCAACAACTTCTGCCATTCCTTGCACAATTCCAGTAAACATTGTCCGTTACCGTTAGTTTTTATTAGCGCTTAGTGTGACATTTCTTTATCATCGCACACAATCATTTTCTCTTTGATGAGAGTAAGGCTTTCCGTCTCTTTTCCCCTAGCCTTATTCTCGATTATCTAGTTTGGAGTTCTCCTTTGCATCGTTATAAAACTGAAGCAAATACCTTGATAAAGCTCGCGACACCTGTGCTGATCGCCTCTGTCGCGCAAACAGGCATGGGCTTTGTCGATACGGTTATGGCGGGTGGCGTGAGTGCAACCGATATGGCCGCAGTTTCGATTGCAGCAAGCATTTGGCTGCCTTCTATTTTGTTTGGCGTTGGTTTGCTAATGGCGCTAGTTCCAGTCGTCGCACAGCTTAATGGCTCTGGTCGTCAGAAAAAGATCTCTTTCGAGATCCAACAAGGCATTGCGATGGCACTGCTTATTTCTGTGCCAATCTCATTAGTTTTGCTACAAACAAAATTCATCTTGGGACTGATGGATGTTGAGCAACTGATGGCAGACAAAACCATCGGCTACATGCATGCGGTGATTTACGCCGTTCCTGCTTTCTTATTATTCCAAGCTCTGCGCAGTTTGACTGATGGAATGTCATTAACAAAGCCAGCAATGGTGATTGGCTTTATCGGCTTACTGATCAATATCCCTCTTAACTGGATATTCGTTTACGGTAAATTCGGCGCACCAGCGTTAGGTGGCGTTGGTTGTGGTGTCGCAACCGCGATTGTTTACTGGATCATGTTTGCGTTGCTACTGCTGTACGTACTAACGTCTGATCGTCTAGCGAAAGTAGAAGTATTTAAGACCTTCCACAAACCTGATACTGGCGCTTTACTCAGACTGTTAAAACTCGGCTTCCCTGTTGCAGCCGCAATGTTTTTTGAAGTAACACTGTTTGCCGTAGTGGCATTACTTGTTGCACCACTCGGTTCGCTTGTTGTGGCGGCTCACCAAGTCGCGATTAACTTCTCGTCACTGGTGTTTATGTTACCGATGAGTATCGGCGCCGCGACAAGTATCCGTGTCGGTCATCGTCTGGGGGAAGAAAACGTTGAAGGCGCGCGAATTGCGTCACACGTTGGTCTTATTGTTGCGGTCGTTTTAGCGTCAATGACGGCATTGCTCACTGTTGCTTTCAGAGAACAAATTGCCCTGCTATATACTGACAACCGCGCTGTAATTGAACTAGCATTGCACCTACTACTGTTTGCCGCTATCTATCAAATCACCGATGCTGTTCAGGTCGTTGCAGCTGGCGCTCTACGCGGCTACAAAGATATGGCTGCAATATTTAACCGAACATTCATTGCATACTGGGTACTTGGCCTACCAATTGGCTATATTCTTGCGATGACCGACTGGGTTGTCGAACCGATGGGCGCTCAAGGCTTCTGGCTTGGCTTTATTATCGGCCTATCCTCTGCCGCTATCATGCTAGGTCTACGCCTACACTGGATGCATAAGCTCAGCGACGAAAAACAGTTGGAGCTGGCTTCTAAATAACAAAAAAGGGTCGATTTATTCGACCCTTTTTTATGTCATCATTGCTCTACACGTTCGCGAACATAGCGGGCAAACTTAGGTACCCCGTTGCTTGTGTAACCGTTATACCTGTAGGTCACCTTGGTTCCTATCACTGGTGGGTTTCTGCGTAATTCATCAGAAAAACCACTACCAATATAGAATTGAAGACCACTGTCTAGCTGCACTAGCAATGCGCCCATCATGCCTTTGTACTTACCATTACCAACCTTATAGCCAACAACAATCGCTTCTGCATCTTGGTGCTTTTTCAATTTGAGTAAATCGCTGCTCCTTCCTGCTTGGTATCGACTGGTGATTTTACGCAGCATCAGACCTTCGCCTTTGGCGCTATCGACACTGTCTAGATAACTAAACAGCTCAGCTTGAGACGAAATTGGTGTATGTTCGACATATTTGAGGTGATCGATTTGCAGTGTGTGGACAAGGTGAACAAGGCTAAAATACCGTTTTTGATAGTCTCCGGCGGAGTGTGGAATATCAAACAACATGTACTCGATCTGTTTCCACGCTTCCTCATTCGGTGTTTGGTCGAGTACCGTTTGCTGAACAAGTGAGAAGTTTCCTCTGCCTGCCCATAGTTCCCCTTCCAAAGCATATTTAGGTAGCGGGTCGGTAAACCAACGCGGTGCATGAATCGGGTGTCCATTACGAGTTTTTAATTGCTGGCCATCCCAAACCGCTCGGATACCATCCAATTTTTCACTCTTCCAGTACTCCTCTATCACGATATCGCTGTGGTAGCTTGTCGCCAGCATCACAGGAATAAGCGCTTCTGTATCCTGAGTTGTGGTTGCATCAGCCAAGGTAGAAACGAGTAGCCCTATCGCTACTGCTGAAAGACGTAATTCCATTTACTGTCCTCATACACATTTGATGAGGCTATTTTCCTTCCGATAATACGCAATGTTCAATGCTCGACGATGAATCATCCGATACATATCTTGAACAGTATCTAGTGATAGAACTGTGAGTTACATAGGCCGTGCCGCGATAAATCGAGTTAGAGACTTTGATTGTCAAATTGAGAAAACGCTTTCTCATTTTGACAATTCCCGCAACCACCAAAATAACCCATTGAATTTAAAGACATTAAACCTTGGCATGCTATCTGCTCTAGTTACTTCAACCCAACACGGAGATAGCATCATGGAACTACGTAAAATCGAAGCAAACGACACGATTACCACATTAATCATCAACGGTAACCTAGACGCAGACGGCAGCCGTTTCGCACAGCCTCACATTGATGAAATCATCGCAGACGATGCACAGCGTGATATCGAAATCGATTTCAGCCAAGTTCAGTTTCTTGATTCGTCAGGTGTTGGCGCCATTGTTTATCTGTACAAACGTCTTGTAGAGCGTCAACGCAATATGCGTATTGAAAACGTTTCAGGCCAACCGCTTGAGATTATGAACCTTTTACGCATTGACCAAGCAATCCCTGTTAACTCTCAAACACATTAAAACAATAAAGCTTTAGCAAACTAAAGCACTAACAAAGGACGTTGGCATGAATACATTTACACACTACATAGCCCTAGCTGCGACCACTCTAAGCTTAATTGGGTGTAGTAGCTATCCGGAAGAAGGACGAGGAGGCATCGCTGAAAACTATATTCAGTCCTCCTTCACTCCGGTGATGCCTGATGAGCCATTAGGGCCAGAGCACGGTCTACGCTTTGACTGGCAACTCGCGAAGCTCCAGTTGGATACGTTAATTCGCGAAGGCGCACGTTGGTGTTTTCCCGCAGCCGTTGTGCAAGCACTAGAAAAACAAAACCGTATCGCGCGTGAACTTGAAGGCGGATTACTGTTAGATGCAGCCAATGACCTCGTTATTCAAAGAAACAGACTGAATGAGCTAGAGCTTCAGCTAGATTACGTCACGTCACAATCAAAATGCTTACCGCCAACGAATGAACGCTCATTCCAACGACGCTTAGCGACCATCGACGAGTTGTACAACTTGCTTAATGTCGACAATCAGTTCGCTTTCAACTCAACCGAAATAAATCCGAAATACATGGGTCACCTAGCTCAAGCATCGAACATTCTTAAAGAACACCCGCAGTTTCACCTAGCCGTAACAGGCCATGCCGACTCTGTTGGCGATGTAAGCTACAACCAAGAGCTTGCTATGGGCCGTGCGCAGCAAGTTAAACGCTACCTCACCATATTTGGTCTTTCTCCAAGCCGAATCCAAACCAAGTCTGTTGGTGACACACTGCCTTTGTATGAAGGCGACTCTGACGGTGTTCGCTTAACAAATCGAAGAGTGAGTATTGAAGTCATAGACACTGAAGAGAAAACGGCGATGCACATGCAAGGAGGCTACCATGAAATGGACTAACTATATCGTCGCGGCATTACTGTCCGTTACGCTTACCTGTGCTTACGCGAATGAAGAACGCGTGCAAATCGGTGACTTAATCCAAGTAAACTTACCTGGCGAATCAACGTTAAACAAAGGCTTCCAAGTTGATAAGCGTGGTCGAATTACCCTACCTGAAGTCGGCGCTTTGTATGTTGCTGGTTACAGCGAGCAACAACTGGATGTCGCAGTTAAAGAAGCATTAGAAAAAGTCTATCGCGATCTTTCGTCAGCCACTGTCTATATTGCAGAGCAACAGATCCTTGTCTCAGTACAAGGTTATGTGAACTCTCCTGGTGAATATACGCTAGCCAAAAGTGCCGATATTCAAATGGCCCTTCACGCAGCAGGCGGACTTCGAGCTGGTGCGCAACTTAATAATCTATTTATCAAACGCGGCTCAGAAAAAGTCACGTTTAACTACAAATCGTTCCTAGATACAGGTAATGAAGCCCTACTACCTTCACTGAAATCGTTAGACACCATTTTCGTCCCTGCTTCGCCATTGGTGGGTAATATTGAACAAGAATTCGACGCCAATAAGCTTGCCAACGCAGGTGATAGTGCCGACGCTCGTACCGCGATTAAAGTTTTTGGTGAGGTAAACGCCCCCGGCTCATTTAGCTACAAAGATAACACTGATCTGGTTGATGTGATTATGCGTGCCGGTGGTGTTACTCGCTACGCATCGGTAGAACAGATTCGCGTAATCTCAAATAACGCACCTAAGCTGTTTAATCTAAAAGCCTATTTAGATAGCGGCGATGTTTCACTCCTTCCGACGCTGACACCGGGCACAACGATTTTTGTTCCTAAGCAAGAAGACGAAATCAAAGCCGGTGCTAATGTGGTTTACATCATGGGTGAAGTCGCCCACCCAGGTGCCTATGAAGGCAAGAACAATGCGTCATTCATGGACATACTAGCTAACGCTGGCGGCCCTACACGTTACGCCGAATCACGCCAAATCCGCGTCATTAAAGCGAATGGCCGTGTAGTTAAGTTCGATTTAACTGCGTTCACTGAAGGTTTAACTCGCAGCAATCCACCTTCGATCGGTCCGGGTGATGCGATCTTCGTCCCTGAAAAAACGGATATGAACGAAAAGTCTTGGCTAAAAATTGCACCTAACCGCGCAGTGAGTGTGATTGGTGAAGTAGTTCGCCCCGGCCGTGTGGAATGGTCTGATGAAATGGACCTTATGGACCTTCTCGCTCATGTCGGAGGCCCAACACTTCGAGCAGACACATCAAAAATCGAAGTGGTCACCCATGGAAATCAGCTCCACATTTTTAATCTGGATGAATTCATTCTGAGCGGCGCGCAGAGCAGCGAACTACCAAACATCAGCGCGGGTTCAATCATTCGCGTCCACGATCTACCTCAAGATCCATCAGACAATAAATCGCAATGGGTACGCCAAAGTTCAGATGCATCGATTTATGTATTTGGCCAAGTGAATGCACCGGGCCGTTATCGATTTACTAAAGACATGCACTTTTTAGATATTTTGTCTGCGGCAGATGGCCCAACCAAAGATGCCGACATCCACAACATCCGTATCACTCATCGCGACAAAAGCTATTCAAAAGTCAGCAAGCTCAATCTATCACTCTACTTTGAAACCGGTGATGAAAGCTTACTTCCTCTCGTGACTATGGGTGACACCATCTATATCCCTGAAAAAGATAAAATTTGGTTAGACCGCTCTAAAGAGTCCACTGTCCGCGTGCTAGGTGCAGTTAATAGCCCAGGACGTTATGTGTTTGATGACAATATGACGGTACTTGACCTACTTGCGGAAGCTGGTGGCCCTTCAGAGCGTGCATATCTTGAGAAGATATCGATCGTTAACATGTCTTGCTGCCAAGGCCAAGCCCGTGTATTTGACCTAGTTGATTTCAGTAGAACAGCCAATATTTACAAACTGCCCGTTTTAAGAGCTGGTGACACTATCTATGTGCCAGACCGAAGTGAAAGTTTCCTAGAGAAAGCGCGCGTGGGTTTAGAAGATATTCTTCGCCTCACCACCACTATTGTCCTAATAGGAGCGCTGTAATGATTATTCCTGCAACCCACTCAGAAATCGAACAGATTTATCTAGCCGCTGAAATGCGCGGGTGTCGTTCACTATGCGTGACCGCTTGCCAATCAGGTGACGGCGTAACATCAATCGTTACCGCATTGGCAGAGCGTTACTTGTTTGCTGGCCTTAAAACATTGGTCGTCGATCTCAATACTTATCACCCAGCATTTGAAGGCGTCGATTTTTCTCAGACTCTTTCCGAGCAGCAAATCGGTTCACTTATTTCTCATTCCGATACGCATCAGCTGTTCACGGGACTGACGATCCCCACAACGCAAGCGGCATTACTTGAGTATAAGGACCCATCTTGCTTAACAAGAACGGTCGACAAATGGCTCAATCATTTCGATCGCGTGGTGTTCGATACCTCCCCACTACTTCACGTCAATCGCGGCAACATTCCAGCTCAAGTCGTTGCCAGTGCTTGCGATCAAACTGCCTTAGTGGTTTTAGGTGGTAAAACGTCCTCCAGCCAACTGAGAAGAGCAATGTCATTACTCGATAGTGACTCAGTCGAGCTGCTAGGCACTGTACTCAACATGAGAGATCAACCAACACTCGGACAAGAAATTGTCAGAGAAATCGACCGCTGTAAATTCCTACCAGGAAAATGGCGGGCTTATTTAGCGCAAAAAATACTTAGCAATGAATTTTTGGCCCAATCTGCATAGGTAATCATTATGAAAAAGCTCACTCTACTCTTAATTACTTTTGCTTCATGCACCTCTTTTGCCGCAGAGACCTTGACGTTTGGTGTTGTTCCCCAACAATCAGCGAGTCGCTTGGCTGAGCAATGGGGTCCTGTGATGGACTACTTGTCAGAGCAAACTGGGCAAAAGATCGAATTCAGTACCGCTGCAGATATTCCTACCTTCGAGAAGCGCCTCGCTAATGGTGAGTATGACATCGCTTATATGAACCCTTATCACTACACAGTATTTAGTGCTAACCCAGGCTACAAAGCGATGGCAAAAGCAAAAGATAAGCGTATTAAAGGGATTATTGTTGTACGTAAAGACCAAAACATAGAGTCGCTGCAGCAGCTTGATAGCCAGAAACTTGCTTTTCCTTCTCCGGCGGCATTCGCTGCCACTATCTTAACGCAGAGCGATTTAAACCAAGCTGGCGTTGATTTTGAGCCCGACTACGTTTCATCACATGATTCGGTTTATCTTTCTGTCGCGAGAGGTTTCTATCCCGCAGGTGGTGGCGTGATGAGAACCTTTAAATCCATTCCTGACGAATTGCGTGACCAGCTCACTCCATTATGGATCACCAAGCCATATACACCACACGCAATTGCTTATCACCCCCGTTTGTCGGCTTCTCAAGCCAATGCTATTCGTCAGGCATTACAAAACTTAGAAAATAACGCATCAGGTAAAACGCAGCTAAAAAAACTCAATATCAAAGGCTTCGTTGATGCTAACGACAGTGACTGGGATGACGTCAGAGCGCTCGATATTACCTTACTTGACTAAAAGGATCTGATCATGACCTTACGTTCAAAAACCGTATTAGGTATAGCACTTATCGAGATCACCGTATTAATGATCCTAGTATTTAGTGCTATGAGTTTCTTATCCGATTCGAATGAGAAACAATTAATTCAGCGTGCTAACTCAAGTGCAACCATGTTTGCACATGCAGCAAAAGACGCTGTCCTTTCAACCGACCTCGCCACTCTGGATGATCTCGTCAATGAGTTCATGACTCTAGAAGACGTTGCGTACGTTCGCGTCTTACGCAACGAAAAAGACATGGCATGTGCTGGCGATAAAGATCTTCTCGCCCGTGCAATGTCTAGTGATAGTTCTTTGGGTAGTGTAGACGACGGAATTTTCGATTTACGAACACCGATCGAAAATGGCGGCTTACCCTATGCATACGTTGATATTGGCTTCGAAACAGGACCAATTAACGCCATGCTTGCTCAAGCGCAAAAAGCGATCATTGGTATTGCGACCGTTGAAGTGGTGCTCGTTGCCATTGTCTCGTTTGTGCTAGGCACCTATCTAACCCGCGGGTTAACGCGTTTAACCAGTGCCGTTAATACCGTTGGACTGAGCGGGCCTGGCTTTCAATTGCAAGACCACTCTAAAGATGAGTTAGGGGAAGTAACTAAAGCCTTCGATGATATGTCAGCGAAACTTGAAAAAGATTACCAAACGTTGACGGCGGCCCGTGAAGGTGCCGAGCAAGCTTGTGACTCTAAAAGTCGCTTTCTCGCCTCCATGTCCCATGAGATACGCACGCCTATGAATGGTGTTCTGGGTATACTCAATATTCTTGAAGAAACCAAGCTGACCCGTGAGCAGCAGAAACTGGTGAGCACGGCCACCGAATCTGGTCATTTCCTATTATCGGTTATCAATGACATCCTCGACTTCACTCGTATGGAATCCAACACTCTAATCTTGGAACACAAGCCATTTGATTTTCGCCACTGTGTAGAAAGTGTTGTCGACTCCTTTTCTCCTGCGGCTACTAACCAAAACCTAATCTTACATTGCTACATTGAAGGTAGCGTGCCAAGCAAAGTTAACGGTGATGAAAATCGAGTCAAACAGGTATTGCTCAACCTAATCGGCAATGCAATCAAATTTACCCATGAAGGTAGCGTGACAATTAAAGTCTGTGCAAACACATTCGAAGAGAACAAAGCCAAGATTAAATTTGAAATACAGGATACTGGTATTGGCATTAGTCAAAACGCGATTGATTACTTATTTGACGAATTTACTATGGTTGACCAAACCTACTCTCGAAGCAAAGAAGGTTCTGGCTTAGGTCTCGCTATCTGTCGACGTCTATGTAACTTAATGGATGGTGAAGTGAGTGTTGTCAGTGAGCCAGATATTGGCAGTACCTTCATCTTCGACATTAGTTTAGAAGTCACCGATGAACTTATCGCCTCACCAGTGACTAACACTCGACGAGAATTGATCAACAAAGATGCCCGAATTCTCGTCGCCGAAGACAATCGAGCCAATCAACTGGTGATCCGCGAAATGTTCAAACGCGTTGGTAGCCAAATTGACATTGCCGAAAATGGCCTTGAAGCGCTTGAAATGGTTAAGCAATACCAATACGACCTAGTATTTATGGATATTTCCATGCCACAAATGGACGGCATGACAGCCTGCCGCGCTATTCGTGATCTTGATGATGATACAACAGCGAACATACCTATTATTGCCCTTACCGCTCATTCCCTAGCCGGAGACAAAGAGAAGTTTTTAGCATCAGGAATGGATGATTATCTTTCCAAACCGCTAAGACTTTCACAACTAGTTGATAAAATTAATCTATTCTTAGATAAGGCCCCTGATGAAGAAGTAGATCAAGAATTACAACCATCGCCATTGAATAAGCAGGAAGTTACATATAAAACTAAAGTTATACCCGTAGAGACACAGTATGAGGATGCAGCACAATTGGAACTCGTAGATGAGCAAGTAATAAAACAAATGATTGAAGATACTTCTGCTGAAGTTATTCCGATACTCATCGATCATTACATTGAGGAGTCTCAGGATAGACTACGCAAAATCTATCAGGCAATCGATGATTCCGATAAAGATGTGTTGGAATTTGAAGCACACACCTTAGGCAGTTCAGCACTCGCTCTGGGTAATCGTACCTTATCGAACTTAGCAAGAAAGATTGAGCACCTATGCCTTGATAATAAGCAAAGTGATGCCTTCGAATTAAAAGATGAATTAAAACATATCGCTATAAGCTCACTTGAGGCACTCGAGGTGCGTAAACAACAAGGATTTAGTGAGCCAACAGAGTTATAAGGCTTAATAGATAGGACATCACGAATGAAACCAAAAGTATTATTAATAGAAGATTCCACCTCTTTGGCGATTTTGTATAAGCAATATGTAAAAGATGAACCCTACGATCTTTTCCATGTTGAAACAGGCAAGGAAGCTATTGCCTTCATCGAACGCAATATCCCGCAGCTGGTGATTCTTGATCTCAAACTTCCTGATATGCACGGGGAAGAAATACTCGATTGGATCAATGAGCGCCAAGTTCCGACATCCGTTGTCGTGGCAACAGCCCATGGCTCTGTAGATTTGGCGGTCAATTTGGTTCAAAAGGGTGCGAAAGACTTCTTAGAGAAACCGATCAATGCTGATCGCCTCAAAACGTCAATCGCCCTGCACTTACAGCAAGTGAAACTTGCTAACCTTGTAGAGGATATCGAGAACAAGTTTGACCGTAATCGTTTCCACGGATTTATCGGCTCAAGCTTACCGATGCAAGGGGTCTATAAGATCATTGATTCCGTCGCGCCCACCAGCGCAAGCGTATTCGTGATTGGCGAAAGTGGTACAGGTAAAGAAGTCTGCGCAGAAGCTATTCACCAAGAAAGCAAGCGTAAAGACAAAGCATTCATTGCTATAAATTGCGGCGCGATACCTAAAGATTTGATGGAAAGCGAAATCTTCGGCCATGTAAAAGGGGCATTCACTGGCGCGACGGCTGACCGCAAAGGCGCGGCATCAATGGCCAATGGAGGTACACTTTTCCTAGATGAGTTGTGCGAAATGGAATTGGAAATGCAGAAAAAGCTGCTGCGTTTCCTGCAAACTGGTACTTTCACTCCTCTTGGCGCGACAAAGGAAATGAAGGTGGATGTACGAATCATCTGTGCAACCAACCGAGATCCTCTACTTGAAGTTGAAGAAGGCCGCTTCAGAGAAGACCTTTATTATCGCGTACATGTGGTTCCTGTTGATATGCCACCGCTAAGAGAGCGCGGTAATGACATTCTCACATTAGCAACACACTTCTTGAAAATGTACGCAAAAGAAGATGGTAAAAAGTTCGCTGCCATTCATCGTGATGCTGAATCAACCTTAAAGCGTTACAACTGGCCAGGCAATGTCCGACAGCTGCAAAATATTATTCGTAATATTGTGGTCCTCAATGATGACACGCACCTACGCTTATCTCATTTGCCAGAACAAATTACCCGAAACCAAAAAGCAAAAACTGCAGTGACTCAACCTGTTGTCTCAGCGCCTACGCCACAAGAACCCGCTCACTCCAATGTGGCACCAAGTCCTGAGCCATCTTTTGCAAACGCACCGGATCGTCCTGTAACCATTCGCCCTATGTGGCAAATAGAGCGAGAAACCATCCAGCAAGCGATCGATTATTGTGATGGAAACGTCTTGAATGCGGCAGTATTGTTGGAGCTGAGCCCTTCAACTGTTTACCGCAAGAAACAAGCTTGGGAAGCAGAGGATGAGCACCAAGTCGTCTAATCAGGTATGGCTCATTATCGATAGCTTCACTTTTGGTGGCATCGAAACACACTTGCTTGAGCTCGCAAATGGGCTCAAGCAACATCAAGCCCCTGTCAAAGTCTGGCTTATTCGTCGATATGACTCAGAATCTCTACTGGCGACTAAACTACGCGATGCTGACATTGAGGTTGAATATCTTGACCAAACGAATCGTCATTACATCCGCTATTTGCTCAAGCAGATTAAATCTGAGCGCCCTGCACTGATCCACGCTCATGGATACAAAGCCAGTATTGTCAGTAAGCTAGCGCGCGTAGTTACAGGCGTTCGACAAATATCGACTTATCATGCGGGCGAGACCCCCAATGGTATAGTTTGGCTATATGATTTGATCGACCGATTTAGCGCCTTTCTCTCATGCCACTCCATCGCGGTTAGCGAGAAAATTTCTGCAAAACTTCCAGTCAAAACACTCGCGTTTAATAACTTTATCGACGACCGTAATCTCACTCCAAGCAGAGGAAAGTCTATCGCCTTTGTCGGCCGCTTAAGTGAAGAGAAAGGCCCAGACCGAATCGTAGATTTGGCGCAGCTCAACAAGGCACTAAACTTCGAAATTTATGGTGGTGGGCTAATGGAAGAGCAACTAAGAAAAACAGCGCCACCTAATGTGACTTTTCATGGTCATCAATCTGATATGAGCTCGGTTTGGAACAAAATCGGATTGCTCATCATATGTTCTCGCTATGAAGGTTTGCCAATGACCGCATTAGAAGCGATGGGGCGTGGCATCCCGGTGCTTGCTCTTAATGTTGGCAATCTTTCTCACCTAATTGTTAATAACGACAACGGCTTTCTCGCCGATTCAATGACGGAACTAAATGGCGCTTTAGCCGAATTTGCTGCTTTTGATGATACTCAGCTACTGGCGATGCAGACCTCTGCAATTAACACCATCAAACAGGCTTATTCTGCCGAAGCCGTTATCCCACAACTGCTCCGTCTTTACTTTCCATCCAGCTATCAATCTGACTTTCAAATTGAGAAATAGCAGTTTCACATTACAGTCATTAATTTTAGTCCTATAAAATCAGTAGCTTATCATTATTGATTTATTGGCACTCCCCTTGCCTTATCAATAGTAGTCGACATCAGTATCGATACTATTTTGAATTGAAGGAACGGGTTATGGCTAAGAAAATCTTATTTGTACATTACGGTGATAATTGGATTCGTGGTAGCGAGAAGTGCTTACTCGACTTAATTCATTATTTAGACAATCGTCAGTACCGTCCGTATGTTTGGACTAACAATCAAGCGCTGCTTGCCGCATTAGATAGCGACTTTGTTCCTGGTGAAACTTCAGATTTCCCACTTTTACTCGGATGGAAAGCGCCTAAATATGACGTTAGCGAATGGTACCGCCTGTTCAAAAAAGCGTGTGACATCATTGAACACAGAGAGATCGACCTGATCCATGTTAACAGTGCCGCGCCTTGTCAATGGATGCTCGCCGCTGCCCGCGCTAAGAAAATCCCGTTAGTAACACAGCTACATAGCCCTTACCCAGCGCGTGAACGTCTAACGACTGGCTTACATTTATCTCCGCATATCATTTCTGTCAGTCGTTACGTTGCTAAGTCTTTACTACAAGACGGTTACCCAGAAGAAAAACTATCAATTATCCATAATGGTATTGATGTAAAAAGCCTAGAATCTCAGCCAGAAGTAGACGTCAAAACCAAGCTATTGCTGCCTGAAGATAGCTTCGTATTTGCCACGGTCGGCTCGCTAATTAAGCGCAAAGGGGTTGATCGCATTCTTACAGCTCTGCGACACGTTACCTTAGAGTATCCGCATGTACACCTTGTCGTAATTGGTGATGGCCCACTACGTAATGAACTGGAATCACAAGCGGATTACCTTCACCTTGCTGCCAATATTCATTTTGTCGGTGAGCAAAGCAATGTTTTAGGCTGGCTTAAAGGCTGTGATGCGTTTGTCAGTGGCGCAAGAAGTGAAGCGTTTGGTCTGGTTGTCGCAGAAGCGGCCCTTGCCAAGCTTCCAATTGTTGCCCCATTCGAAGGTGGTATCCCTGAATTTATCCGTCATGGTAAGACCGGTATTCTTTACCCTAACTACAAGATTGCCCCACTAGCCAATGCGATGCGCATCACCGTCGCTAATCCAAATCTATGTAAAAAGCTCGGCAAACAAGCGCACCAATACATTTCTCTTAATCACTCTCTTGATAACTCATGTCGTCGAATTGAAGCACTGTATCGCCAAATGTTATCTCAACCTCAAGAGCAAGCGCGTTCAATCTTACATACATTCTCGCCACTGAAAACATTTGTCGCGAACCGCTTAGCATTAGGGGGTGAGCATGGGTAGTCGAAGCCAAACCTTAGTATTCGATCCTATCCCTTTTAAAGGAGGGTCGAAGATAGCAACCAGTGACGCGTTGAACCTGTGTGACCGTAAAAACTGCGAATTTATCATTCTTACTGTCGACCCTGCATATTGGCAAGCAACAGAGCTATGCGCTGATAACGATGTTAGAGTCGCCAAGTTATGGCATGTTGCTTGGCTGATGAAGCATCACCATGGTTATCTCTATTGGCTAAATCAGGGTTTACTACTGATACAACTTCTCTTCTCGCTATTACGATTTGGCCATATCCATCAAGTCGTTGGTGCCTCTGGGCCCGGTATTGATATGCCGATCTATTTGGCACGACGCCTATTCACTTACCGTGTCACCCAACTTATTCACGGAAATGTCGGGCGCTCGCGCTCAATTGGATATTGCCTTGCGCAAGCGGAAGCGGTGTTTTATTTACCGTCGACAGAGCAAAGCTTACTGGCAGCGCTTGAGTGCTATTTAGCTCATGCAACGGGAGTGTCTGACAGCCGCGTTCTTGCTAAATATTATCTCAACTCTTCCAGTTACCAATCTTTTATCAACGGACTGCCACACGCTCGCTGGCCCACCCAAGCACAGCAAGATCTGCCAATCTGCTTTTGGGCGGCGTCGTTACTTAAGTGGAAAGGACTGGATCTTTTCGTTGAAGCGCTCAAGGAATGCTCCCGCTTTAAGCCCGTATCGGCAAACATTTGTTTTATCCGCCCCAAAGACACTTGCTTACCCATTTCTGAAGCGCCAATTAATATTCGCCATATCAAATGGTATGACGACCCTGTCGATTTAGATGCAATCAGAGCTCAATCCAACATATTCATTTCAACTAGCCAAAAAGAACCGTTCGGGCTATCAATCCTTGAAGCGCTTGCCGCTGGTATGTGTGTGATCATTCCTCAAGATGGTGCGTTCTGGGATAACGAACTCACGCATGACCAAGACTGCATCAAATATCAACCCGATGACGTTCACTCTCTGGTCAACGCCCTGCTCTATGCAACCAATGATGCCAGTGTGTTGAATCGATGCCAGGCCAACGCATTACAAACGGCCGAACAATACAAAGCAGAATACCGCTACTTAAGACTTGCACAGCATATAAATAGTGACACCGTCACACCAGTTATTCATATTTGTGAGTAGATGAGTGTAGGAGAAGCCAAATGAGTCAAAAACAACTTAAAAGCATCAGCCTATACGCATGTAGCGTGATCTTAATGAAAGGTATCTCTCTAATCACGCTGCCCTTGATGGCTTACTACTTATCTCCGGCTCAGCTTGGTCAACTTGAACTCATTGGCGTCACCACCATGTTTTTTAGCCTCGTCATTGGTCTTGCGATGCACGAAAACCTCTACCGCTTTGTTGGTGTGGTGCAAGATGATGAAGAACAAAAACAGAAAGCAGGCCAACTTTACAGTGCGACACTTTTCCTCTCTTTTTGCTTAAGTGTCATCGTACTCTTAGCTTACTGGGTGTTTGCAGTTGAAATAGAATCGATGTCCAACAACATCATATGTCTTATCGCTTTGGTGTTATGTTATGAAGCACCGCTAGCAATTTGCTTAGCGTGGTTAAGATTGAAAAATCAAGCTACGCTGTTTTTCAAAGTATGCATTGCGACTGTATCACTGCAAGTTAGTTTACTTATCATTGCACTCAATGTTATTCCAAGCGTGACCGCTATCTTTGCACTCAATGTGTTATGTACATTTGGTCAATTCCTCTTCCTACACCATAAACTTGGATTCAAATTTTCCCTACCACGTTACTCGGAATTCAAAGGATATGTTGGTTATTCAGCCCCGTTGATGCTTTCTGGTGTTGTCGCTTTTGGCCTAAGCGGTGCAGAGCGTTGGATCATTGCAGGTACTACCGACCTAGAAACTCTCGGTATGTACGCCATTGCAGCAAAATTCGCGATTGGTGTAGGCATTCTAGTTCAGCCTTTTCATATGTGGTGGATGCCTAAGCGATTCTCAGCCATGGAACGTCTAGGAGCACAGTACACAGCACAAATTACTCAACAAGGCATCATGCTGCTTTGCGTAGTCGCCGTGATAGTTTCCTGGTTAAGCCAAGTATTTATCTCGGTCGCGTTACCTGACACCTACAAACTCGCCGCCTCATATGTAAGCCTAACCATTTGTATGATGCTCTTTAAAGAGCTGGTTGAGTTTACTAATTTTGGCGTGTTGTATCGCAAGAAAACAACTCAACTTCTGATGATCAATATCGGCGCAACGGTGACCGCTTTTCTGATATGCCTAGCCACCATTGGGGCGGGCATAGATGCCATTCTCTTTGCATTAATTATTGGCCAGCTATGTCGTTTTTTAGCGACCTATTGGCGCAGTCAGACACTCGCTCCAATTCAATACCAAGCTCCAGCACTCGCCGGCTTAATTGTTCTCACGACACTGTTTTTGGTGACCAGTCGCTATCAACAACATGTTGAGCTTTCATTACTGATGCTGTTCTTGCAACCTCTAGCTTTGCTGGCTTATGCGCTTAGAGCCAAACTCATCGATATTGCGTCGTTTAAGTCTGCGTACAATGCGCTGCAAACCTATTTAGGTAAAGCGCAATGACCGACCTAGAAAGAACCAAAGCCACTATTGTAATGACTGCCGTATGCATGCTGCTCGCGGCAGTCTGGGCGATTGCACCTAACCCGTTGTTAATTATTGCAATATGCTTTGCGCCATTGGGGGCTCTGTTTGTACTCAATCAGACCTTTTGGTTCGTCAGTCTATTTGTACTCTTTTCTTTCTTCCGTATTCATGAATCTTTACCCGCTCTCTACTCACTTAAAATTCCGTTACTCCTGTCAATGGGGGCGCTGGCAGCATTGTTATGGCATAGCTTGATCAGCCGTAAACTCGAGACCTACTGGCACCCTAGCTTTACATGGCTGGCCATATTCTGGCTGCTGGTGGTTATTGGGGCTGTTTTATCCTCCAATCCGGGTCTTGCGATTACCTATTTCAAAAATATTTATTGGAAAATAATCATCATGACGCTGGCGATTGCTTGGTTGGTTAATAGCGAAGAGTCGGTAAAAAAGATCTCAACTTTAATCATTCTCGCCGGCCTACTCACCGCTTGCGTAGCGTTATTTAACTCAATCAATGGGATTGGGATTGTTGAAGGCTCCCGTGTCACAATCGGACGTCAATTGGGTTCGGTGCTCGGCGATCCTAACGACTTATCGCTGGTTCTTATGTTTCCACTCGCCTTTGCGATTAGCTTTGCGGTGACGAAAGGGATTGGTTTCTCTCGTTTTATCGGCGTTGTATGCCTGATACTCGCTATGGCCGCGGTTATAGCTACCCAAAGTCGCGGTGGCCTGCTCGGATCCATCGCTGTTTTTGGCATATTCGGCCTACGATTAATCAAATCCAAAGCACTGCTCATCATGATCGCAACCATTGGACTGTTTGCACTTTTCGCAATGGCTGGCATCTCTGATCGACAATCTGGAGGCGCCGCGGAAGAAGGGATTGACGCATCCGCGATGGGTCGACTATACGCGTGGGAAGCCGCTTTTAAGATGGCATTAGATAACCCACTAACAGGGGTTGGCTTGAACAATTTCTATGCAAATTATTTTTTCTATAGCCCGCATTGGGATGGTTTAAATCACGCAGTACACAGTACTTGGTTTGGTGTTTTAGCCGAAACCGGATTCCTTGGTTTGATCATATTTATTGCTATTATTGTCTCGCTGATCAAAACCAGTAAAGAGACGCTGGCGGTATTAGATAAACAAGGACCATCCGTCTCTCCTTACCTGCCAGCCACTGCACTTGCAGTTTACGCTGGTGTTATTGGCACCATTGTTTCTGGTACCTTCCTAACCCAAGGATTTACTTGGCCAATCTATATCCTAGCAGCGCTTTGTATCTCGCTATCGCGTATTACTCAAAAGTATTCTCAAATTGAGAAATCTCAATAACACTGAAACGGCCATATCATAACCCATTGTTTCTTAAATATTATTATTTTGGCATGCAACATGATACAGCTTCTATTCAAATAGATAAAAAGGAAGCACGTTATGTTGGTACAGCAAGCTCACGGCCTTAAAGACTGGCTCAAAAATCACGACAATCCCTCTTTTCGTCGCGTCTTTCATGCTTTAAAAGCAATTCGAGCATGTGATTTACCTACGCCCAAATTGCTCAACCGTCTTATTGCCCTATTGTATGGCGGCATGAGAAGTATCCTCCATGGTGCTACACGTATCTTTATCAACACTCCCGCGTTTAAAGGCAAGCTTGATCACTATGGACGTGGACTCTACTTATTCGGTGGTGTTCCACTCGTCTCCGGCCCACTCAACATCTCATTAGGAGATGACTGCCGCATTTCCGGACAAACAACGTTTAGTGCACGCCCTCTAAGTAAGCAACCTCAACTGATTGTAGGTAGCAACGTTGACATTGGCTGGCAGAGCACCATTGCTGTCGGGAATAAAGTCATCATCGGAGACAATGTTCGAATTGCTGGGAGAGCATTCCTATTCGGCTACTCTGGCCACTCAATGGACTCAGAATTACGTGCTCAAGGGCAAGGTGACCTTGATTGTGATGTCGGTGATATCACCCTAGAGAATGATGTCTGGTTAGGAACCAATGTAACAATTTGCCCAAATGTAACGGTTGGTCAAGGAACCGTTATTGGTACCGGTAGTGTCGTCACCAAAAGTCTACCGCCTTTTGTTGTCGCAGTAGGAAACCCTGCAAAAATCGTTAAACACCTAAAACAGACCGGAGGTCATCATGCGTGATTTGATTGTATTCGGTGAAGACTTTGGCGGGCTCCCTTCTAGCACACAACACTTAGTGACGCGCTTAGCGAAGCAGCGAAAAGTACTTTGGGTGAACTCTATCGGCTTGCGCCAGCCCAAACTCACTGCGCACGACATTAAGCGCGTTTTTTTCAAGCTAATGGGCAAAGGGAAAAGCGGTTATAGAACTAGCCTTGAAACACCTAACAACATAACCGTGGTTAATCTGCGTACCATACCGGCTCCCCACTCAGCGTTTGCTCGCTATGTGGCGAAAGCCCTTATCTGCGCTCAGCTACGCCCTATCGTACAGCGGTTAGGTTTGAATAAGCCCGTACTATGGAGCTCTTTGCCCACCGCTGCTGACCTGTGTGGAAGCCTGGGCGAATCTTCCGTGGTCTATTATTGTGGTGATGATTTTTCGTCACTGGCTGGCGTTGATCACCATGTTGTTGCTAAACACGAACTCAAGCTGATCTATCACGCCGACCTTATTTTCGCCGCCAGTGCCAAGTTGCTTGCTAAGTTCCCTCAAAACAAAACACGTTATGTACCCCATGGCGTTGATACTGAGTTGTTCCGTCAACCCGCGCCACGAGCAAAGGACCTGCCTTGCACAACGAAAAAGATCGCCGGATTCTATGGCAGTTTATCAAACTGGTTAGACTACAAATTGATTCATAAAGTTTGTCTTGATAACCCGAATTGGGAGTTCGTTTTTATCGGCCCGATCGAGCTCAGCTACAATCCACTGCCTCAATTGAGTAATGTGCATTACCTAGGTCCAAAAGCGCATCACGAATTACCTAGCTACAGCCAACACTGGGACGTCAGCCTGCTACCGTTTGTTGCCAATGATCAAATTGCTTCATGCAGTCCACTTAAACTCCTTGAGTACTTGGCAGCGCGAAGCCGTGTGATAAGTACACCATTTCCAGCACTGACACCCTATGTTGATTATGTTTCTGTCGCTCCTGACGCCGACGCATTTTCTAGCGCTCTTCAGTCTCTAGAGCAAACGCGCCAAACTGCCACCTTAAATGATATCGACAAGAACAGTTGGAATGCACGAAGCCAACTGGTTCATGAAATGTTGGAGTCACTATGAATGAGCTTAAAACACGATTAGTCATCATCCTTAACGGAGCTTGGCGTCAGCGCTACATTATCGTTGTACCGATACTTATCTTGCCTTTTGTTGGCTATTTTATCGGTAAAATGGCGCCAACCAATTATGTTTCTCATACATCCATGTTGATCCAAGAGACAGCAAAAATGAATCCGTTTCTAGAAGACATTGCCGTTTCGACCATGCTGAAAGAGCGTCTTAATGCCTTGAGTACTCTATTAAAGAGTCGACATGTACTGACAGCCGTCGCCATGGAACATCAATTAATCAATGACCAAATGAAACCGGCCGAGAAAGATTATGTCATCAGCGTGCTATCCAATAGCTTATCAGTCACCCAACCGGGTAAAGACTTCTTAAAAATCTCATTCACCGCTCCCTCTCCTACTGGTATGAAAGAGATGTTAGAGTCGGTCAGTGATCACTTTATCGAACAACTCCTTGCTCCTGAACGATCGTCAATCAAAGATTCCTCAGAGTTCTTGGCCATTCATATTGAAAAAAGACGCGTTGCCTTAGAGCAAGCAGAAAATGAGCTCGCCGATTTTAAAAACCGCTATGCGTCAGTCACACCAGAGATGCAAAGCCAAGCACTAGGCCGACTCGCAGCGCTTAAACAAAGTTACGCAGAGAAAAAAGCCGAGCTTGCAGGGGTCGAAAGAAGTCTAGGTTCACTAGACCAACAACTTTCCAAGACCAACCCTGTTGTCGGTAAAATTGAAGACCAAATCATTGATATAAGAAGCCAATTAACGCTGCTAAAAGCCAAATACACTGACAGCCACAGCGCCGTTCAGGGCAAAGAGCGAGAGTTACGCCGTCTTGAAAACGAACGCAAGCTCTTAATCAATACCGAGCAGCCTTCTATTAGTAGTGAACAGCTATGGGATATCGCCAGCAGCACCAAAATACGCGAACTGGGTGATGTACAACCCCTTCTTGTTACCCAACTGCACAGTTTGCAGCTAGTAAGAGGCCGATACGAGTCTCTCACTGAAGAGACTAAAAGCTTGGAAACCATGATCAAAGAGCTAGAGCAAGAAGCCAATCGATTTGGTGATAATGCCAAAGCGATGCATCGTTTTGCGCGTAACGTAGAGGTCAAACGCCAGCTATACGATGAACTGATTCAACGATATGAAATGGCTCAACTAACAGGCTCATTGGGTATCTTCGAGCAAAACAAACGCGTTAAGATTATCGATTTGCCTTATACGCCTAGTCGCCCAGCCAACCTGCCAATCATCGTCTTCATCATCGCAGGTATTGTTGCGGGTATCGGTTTAGGTTGCGGTATTGCCGTTTTGATCGAGTTATTCGATTCATCTGTACGCCGTAAAGAAGAAATAGAACAGATTACCAATGCGCCTTTGCTTACTCAGATTCCAAAAATCAAACCTTATCATTCATAACGCAATTCAAATTGAAACGCCCAATATCAAATCAGGAGAAAACCGCATAACCAATTGATAAATAAGGCCAATACTGTTGGCACAGATAATGCTCCTTCTCTTATTAACGCCTGCATTTGATGATTGATTTACTTCCACCATCAAAAGCATTTCTCTAAAGGACAGTAACGAGGAGTTATTATGAACAGAGGTTCGACAACCATCCACGTCGTTCAGCACCTTGCCCCAGGGGGACTTGAGGCTTTGGCGCTAAATATGCTCAGCTACTCCCCTAATCGAGATAACGTTTTAATCGTCAGTTTGGATGGAACAAGAGAAGAGTCGATCGCTAATTGGCCACGCTTAGCCCAATTTCAAGATCAATTACTGTTCTTGAACAAGCCCAATGGTTATAGCGTTAAAACACTCTATGAACTGTATAAGCTATTTCGGACATTCAAACCGAGTGTTGTACATACCCATCATATTGGCCCTGTTCTGTATGGTTCCATCGCAGCTCGCTTGGCTAATATTAAAGTTAGAATTCACACTGAACACGATGCATGGCACCTTTCTAGCCTCAAGCATCGCTCTCTACAAAGTCTCGCGATTCGAATCGCCAAACCAAAACTAGTCGCAGATGCCGCCTTGGTGCGCGATCAAGTACAAAAGCAGCTTAACCTTGATGGCGTTACTGTAATAAAAAATGGCATCGACTGTGCGACGTTCAAACCCGGCTCTAAGCTCTTAGCGAGACAAGCACTTTCTCTTCCTGTTGATACGTTATTGGTCGGGACTGCTGGACGTTTGGAACAAGTTAAAGGCCACGACGTACTCATCCACGCAATATGCTCTTTGCCGAAGAATGTCCATTTAGCGATCGCAGGCGATGGGAGTGAGCGCGCAAACCTAGAAGCTTTGGTCAGTGAACTTGGGCTATCTGATAGAGTCACCTTCATGGGGCTAGTTAATGACATGCCACGCTTCTATCAGAGCTTAGATCTATTTTGTCTTCCTTCTCGCAGCGAAGGGTTCCCACTGTCGACACTTGAAGCGCAATCTTGTGGTATTCCCACCGTAGCCACAAAGGTTGGCGCAACAGAAGAAACCTTATGCCCAATCACTAGCGCATCTGTACCGAGTGAAAACCCACTAGCACTTGCCACTAGCATTCTATGCAACCTCAATGAGCAATTTGATGTATCGCCAAGAAATTTTGTCCTAAAGCATAACGATATCAAGATGATGATACAGGCATACCATTCACTCGCAGAGGAGAAGACCGCATGATGGACTTGATGCTTTCAATCATATTTGTGCTGTGCAGCCTTTTAGTGGTCTATCACCATGTTGGCTACCCTATTTTCTTAAACTGGTATTCTCGTCATCACCCGTTAAAGTCAATAAAACACAAGGTTAGAGGCTACCGAGCACTGAAAAGTGACCGCCGGTGCCTTACCGTCACTATATTGATTCCGGCTTACAATGAGGAACAATGGATCGCAGACAAGATCCGTAATATTGCTTCGCTTGATTACCCGCGAAATAAACTCAAAGTCATCATTGCTTGCGATGGATGCAGTGATAATACCGTTACGATTGCCGAACAAACCATTCAAGAAGCGATTTGCGCAGACACACACTTTGAAATACGCGCGTTTACCCAAAATCAAGGCAAGGTGGCACTGGTCAATCAACAGCTCAAAACCATCTCAAGTGACATTATCGCCTTGAGTGACGTTTCGGCATTGATTTCTATCGATGCACTTTGGATTGCTAACAAACACTTCCAAAACCCGCATGTGGGTGTCGTCAACGGCCATTACCAACTGTTTAATAGCCATAACGAAGGTGAAAACCGTTATTGGCAGTACCAAAGTAAAGTCAAAATGAACGAGGCGACCTTGGGCTCAACTTTGGGTGCTCACGGGGCTTTCTACTTATTTAGAACTCATCTGTTTGAAGAGATGGAAGCCAATACGATTAATGACGACTTCATGATCCCTATGACGATTGTCAGAAAAGGCTACTCGGCTATCTATGAACCAAACATGGTGGCTTTAGAGTTAGAACCAACCAATCAGGAAAACGACTTTCGCCGAAGACTACGCATTTCAGCAGGTAATATGCAGCAAGCGATTCGGTTAGCTGATATGTTTTTGCCAAAGTATCGCGGCATTGCCTTCGCCTTTATGTCTGGTAAAGGTCTACGATTGCTGACGCCTTACTTGTTGATTATGTGTTTTGTCTCGTCGGTTTGGTTGATTGAACATCCTTTATTTTCAGTAGCCGTTGTTGCTCAAGTCGCGCTTTATACAATCGCGCTGTTGAGCTACTACCTACCTTACATTTTCTGCCACAAAACCTGCAAAGTGATCCTTTACGTCGTCGCTGGTCACTATGCCAACTTCATTGGTGGCTTACGTTATTTATTCGGACTTGAATCAGGAAAGTGGTCTCGTGTAGACCAATAAGGAGCTAATTATGAGTAATGTTTCAAATCACATGTCTATCTGGCTAGCAAAACGACTGTTTGACCTGTTTGGCGCACTGTTTGGATTACTGCTGTTGTCCCCTTTTATTCCGTTCATCGCTTTAGCCATAAAAGTCAGCTCACCAGGTCCTGTGTTTTACAAGCAACTAAGGGTGGGTAAATCGACCCCTGAAAAAATGGTATTCTTTGAAATCATTAAGTTTCGTACCATGTATCAAGATGCAGAGCAGAGAACCGGCGCGGTTTGGGCGACAGAGAATGATCCGCGTATAACTCCTGTTGGGCGCTTCTTACGTAAAACCCGCCTTGACGAAATCCCTCAGCTGTTTAATGTCGTTTTCGGTGATATGTCTTTAATCGGTCCTCGCCCTGAACGCCCAAGTTTTTATCAAAAACTGGAAAATGCGATTCCTTACTTTGCCGATCGTACTTATGGCGTGATGCCAGGTATTACCGGACTTGCTCAAGTCAACCAAGGTTACGATACATGTATCGATGATGTACGCCGTAAAGTGGGTTATGACCATAGCTATGCTCTATCTCTCTGTTCTATGAAATCGTGGCTCAGCATGGACTTGTCGATCATTACTCGTACTATCGTTGTGATGTTTGACGGACGTGGACAATAAATAGCCCCTACTATGTGCGTGATTTAACGCACATTTTATCAATCGAGACGGATAAAACAGCAACAATTCGATTAGTTATAAAGCAAACGGCTTCAAATCATTAAAAATGCCCTTGCAGGATTGAATAACTCTCGGTAACATCCATCTCGTTCTTAAGGAATGGGTCCGTAGCTCAGTTGGTTAGAGTACTACCTTGACATGGTAGGGGTCGGCGATTCGAGTTCGCCCGGACCCACCACTCCTTAAAGCCATACTAAAACCAAAGTATGCCGAACATTAAATTTGGGTCCGTAGCTCAGTTGGTTAGAGTACTACCTTGACATGGTAGGGGTCGGCGATTCGAGTTCGCCCGGACCCACCAAATTTAGTTCCTTGTGAACAAAACACAAAGCCCGCTTTTTAGCGGGCTTTGTTGTTTCTGAACGTTACGTTTTCAGGCTACTCCCTCCCCTTACGCAGGCTTACAAAACTTCCATCGATTCCTCCCAACTATGTGTTTAAAGTTGCACTGTTTACAATCGATATAAGAAGTTCGCTATGTTCAAGAAATCTCTCTTTTTACTCCCTCTTCTCTCATTAGCGTCAGTTAAAGCCATCGCCGATAGCAATATCGTCTATGAAATGTCACACATTGGATTCGGCTACAAACACGCAAGCCTAGATGCTGGAGCGGCAGAGCCCTACTTAAACGGTCAATACAGTAACGATGTAGAAAAAACCTATGGCGGTTTGTATATAGACCTTGGACTTAGCATGACCGAAGCGCTGTTTTTGGAAGGTAACGCGAGCTTTGTGACACGCTTTAGCTCTGAGATTGATACGTGGCAAGCTGGCGGTGGATTCAATGTTCCTGTCTCACCTTTAGTCGCTCTACCTTTATCATGCGGCATCATCAACTATCGTGCAGACAGCGACTACTCACCTTCATATTCTGAAAACGCCATGTACTGCAAAGGTGGCGCAAGAGCACAGATTGCGAAACATTGGCTTATCGATGCTTCTTATCAACACGCCTTTCTCGATGTCGCTAAAGATACCTACCGTTTGAACAACGTGTTCCAATTTGGTTCTGTGTTTGGCTTTACTGCTGGACTGGAATACGCAAAGAGAAAGAAAGCAGAAACAGCATTTACTGTTGGGTTACAGTTTACCCTTTGATAGATCATAGCGCTGATTCTACGAATAAAACCTAAACAAAAAACTCCGGCAAAATACCGGAGTTTTTTCGTTTCACAATCGAGTAACCATCAACGGATATTCGTGCTTTGTGCACTGTTTTTTGATAGGATCGGCGGCCAAATTTAGCACTGAGCGATACCATGAACCGCAAAAAGAAGATCAATAGCATCTTAAAAGCCAAGCAAAAAAAGATGAACGCTAAGCTTCATAAAAGTAATAAGCCTCGCTACATTTCTAAAGCAGAGCGAGCAAAGCTTGAAGCAGAAGAGGCAAACGCTAAAAATGAAGAATCTCAGACTAGTCAAGAATCTGAGATAAACGAGCAAGAAAGCCAAGCCTAGACTAACTTCCAGTTTCGAAAAAGCCAGTCAAGTTACCCTGACTGGCTTTTTTAATTCTTACACTTTACTAGAGTTGTCGTTGGTCGTACTGACCTTCAAAATTGACCAATTTAATCTCTAACTGAGCGCCAAAATAGCGTAATGCCAACTTAGGATCTTGGTTATCAGTGATCTTCTTACCCAGCGTTTCCAACAAGTCCGCCATAAAATCTTTTACGGGTTGATCAGCTTCTGCTAAGTGTTGTTCAAGTGTGTGATTATTCATAATTTCATAGCCATAACGTTATCAATCAATCGTTTATAGTTAAGCCCTTATTCAACCAGAGGCATTATTATGGAAACTATAAAAACGATCTTAAATGGCAATCACTACCGCTATTCTTTTCATCACTGTGAAGGCTCTGATCAGTTCGCTATTTTTTTACTGGGTGCACTGCAGGACATTGAAAGTGTCCATAGCTTTTCTACCCATTTTGCGAATAAATTGAACTGTATAACTATTGAAGTTCCTGGAACAGGTCATACAGAAAACCTTGAATCGACAGTAAGTATTCGTTCTCAAGCGATTATGTTGCGCGATTTTATTGAATATTTAGGAGTCAGAAATGCCCATGTTATTGGCTTTTCTTACGCTACTGCTGTCGCTGTCGAGTTGTGTGACATTTGGCCGCATATCCTGTCGATGTCCATCTGTGGCGGAGTACCGGGTATCCCCTCTTCCGGGCGTCTAGCAACCAAGAAAATGATTGCAGCAGCTATGGACAATCCAAGTAACTTTGCCAAATCATTTACCGAGTCGCTCACAGTGAACAACAGCGATATTCCACGAAACAAAGCCATCATCAAAGCAACAGTACGTAACATCACTAACATGTCGCAAGAACGTATCGACGTGTTTTTTGAAAACTCCGTCAGATTGTTGGTTCATACACCATCGAACATCGCCAATATCTCAGTACCTTGTACTGTCTGTGTTGGCGAGTTTGATCCTTATGTTACTAAGGAAACAGCTCAAGCTTTTGCTAGTCAGCTCAAAAATGGTCGTCTTGTAGTGATAAAAAATGCCGACCATTTGGTACATTTACAGTATCCCGATAAGGTAGCCGCCATCATGCTAGCTCAAGCCAACGCAGCAATGGCGCTTAACGAGACCCTGTTAGCGCTAACCTAAATAAACGATTAATATTGTTATTTTTTAGTGAGATATAATCAACTCAAGGCTATGTGTATATTGAGTTGATTATTTCCACTCAATGATTTCAGATCACATTTTTTATGTAGATCTTTGATAGAGTGGTCAGTATTTCCACCGCTCGCTTCTTACATTCGCCATTAAGATTGCGCAACGCTTCAACAATCAACCCATCTCTAAGATGCTGGATTTGACGTAGTTGGTGGAACTGGGGGAACAAGCGCATTTCACTGGTGAAATTTACATGGGAGTTTAGCTCAAAACCCAACTTAACCCTGAAACCAATTGCGACTGAAAAGTCTCTTACTTTGTTAACGTCTTCAAGCTGAAGGTATTGATATTCTGAAAGTCCCAACACACGCGCGATAACATCAATTGGGATCTGATGTTCTAAGCGGAAACGCTTTACTGTGATCGCGACTGAACGGTAGTAATCAATCGCAAAAGCATTGATATCGAGTACGGGAGGAGGAAGTAGTTCATTGTAAACAATATCAGGATCGATCTGTGACTCGATTTCAGCACGAAACGCATGGAAGTGAGCTTTACTCTCTTCACTCATCATATTACTTACAAGGTCTAGGTAAAGTTCAAATTGCTCGCTAGGTAGTCGGCCAATGCAATATAACGCCTCTATCGCCTTATCATCCATTCCGCGGTAGTGCTCTTTCATTTTGAGCGCGAAGTAGAAGCTAGTCATAGGTACCATCATTACCCATGACATTGCAGCCACCATATGGATTGGCCTAATCGAATGATAACTCTGTTGCATGTAACGTTTTAGCGTTGAGCCATTGATCCCCGTCGTACGCTGTTCCAAATCATGAAACGACATACCTTGAGCTCGTCGCACAAAAGACATTGATACAGCCATATCTGTATCAATGGTTTTTAGCAACGTATCCAATGTTTCGATTGTTTGTTCTGAAACACTAATTTGGACCTGATCAGCACGATTTAACATACAGCAAAACCTAACTAAAACAACGAATAAGCTATCTTCCCTAACGAGGGAACTCTACCATAGCCAGTGCAGTTTTCGAACAGTCAGTAGAGTTAAATATCTAACGGTTTGAAACGAGTAAGCATTTTGAATGAATTTGCTTACTAGAATGTCAGTTTCGTGTGATGAGTAAGTTTTCATCGATTGGGATAAAATTGTCCGCTGCATCAATAAGGGACTGAGCTGTCAGGCCGGGAACACCATACACATCCACTTTGGTATTAAATCTTTGCTGAATTCGATCGACTAAGACTTCAAAATCGCCATCTCCAGAGAGTAAAACAATTCGATCAACATTCGCTGCGGCTTCGTAAACGTCTAGCGCAATACCGACGTCCCAATCCCCTTTTGCGCTGCCATCCATGCGCTGGATGAACGGCTTTAACTTCACATTAAACCCGATGCCACGAAGAATATGATGGAACTGACGCTGCTTTGGATCGTGGGAAGCAATAGCATAAGCGTTGGCTTCTACGACATTTTTTCCTTCAGTCGCGATATACCAGAACTGGTTATAATCAAAATTGCTGCGGTACTTTTCTCTTGTGGTGTAATAGATATTTTGAACATCTACAAAAATCGCGACGGTTTCCATTTTTTGCCTACTTCTTCATATTGAGCGCTGACTTTATCAAAACCGAGTCAACATTACAGCTTCGTTTTGCACAAACCACCGCGCAGTGACGCCGTCACGTAAACTCATGAAAGGTATGAATACTAGATAAAAAAACAGCGGCTCTTGCCGCTGTCATTTTGATTAATTAAACCACTTCAACTTGTCGTGCAACGAAGTCACACTCCCCACCACAATGAGAGCTGGGCTGACCGCCTCTTTCGCCATACTCGCTAACTCGGTTAAGTTGCCCGTGAATACGCGTTGCTCTCGGCGAGTACCGTTTTCGATAATGGCACAAGACATGTCTGCATCTATACCATTTTCAAGCAGCTTGGTCGCAATGTACTCACTCTGCTTAAGGCCCATATAAAACACCAACGTATTGTTTGATTGTGCTAACGAGTGCCACTCAATTTCGCGGCCATCTTTTTGCACATGCCCAGTAATAAACTGAACGCTCTGCGCATGATCACGGTGGGTCAATGGAATCCCTGCATAGGCAGTTGCGCCTGCCGCTGCGGTAATCCCTGGTACCACTTCAAATCTAACGCCGTGCTGCGCTAACTCTTCCAGCTCTTCTCCACCGCGGCCAAAGATGAATGAGTCCCCGCCTTTTAAACGCACCACTCGTTTGCCTTCTTTCGCTTTGTCGACCAATAGCTGATTGATCTGGTCTTGCGGCACACAGTGGTAATCAAGTCTTTTACCGACGTATATCATTTCTGCTAACTCATCCGCTAACGCTAGAATCTCAGGTGAAACCAGACGGTCATACACCACGACTTCAGCTTGCTGGATTACGCGGTAGCCTTTTACTGTCAATAAATCTGGGTCACCTGGGCCTGCGCCCACAAGAGAAACAAAGCCGTAGTTTGAAGATGGATGAACAGTTGTCATATCAACGCCTATCGAAAAATTTAGATATAAAAAGAGGCTCTATCTTAAAAACTCTGTTTATAGCCAAATCACTATTTCATAAATGGGAAAAAGATTCCCTGCGCTATCATTCCCTATCTCGGCAAGAGAGCATAGTCGGGAATCTCTTATTTAATATCGTAGAGAATCCCGACTTGTTCACTATCAAACTCTGGTAGTGAAGCTTAACTTATTTCGCTAATACTGGTTTTGCTTCTACAGCGTCTTCATCCGATAGAGAAGGTGCTGTTTTCGCGTGCGTTAGGTATAGCGGGATACAAGTCATGATTAGACCGCCAACAATGTTACCAAGGATTGTTGGAATTAGGTTGAAGTTCAACCAAGTCGCGATACCAAAGTCAGCACCTAGGATCATGCCAAGTGGGAATAAGAACATGTTTACCACTGTGTGCTCAAATACTAGTGCGAAGAAGATGAAGATTGGGAACCACATCATCGCTACACGGCCAGCGACTGTACGTGCAGTCATGTTACCAATAACGCCCAGACAAACCATTAGGTTACAGAAGATACCGCGCACAAAACAGGTAATCCATCCGTCCATACCCATGTTTTCAAAACCTAAGCTACGTGCAGTAGAAACAGCAATGAACTTCTTAGCAACTGCGTTTAGCTCTATAGAGAAGTTACCCGTTAGTGATACTGCTACTAGGTAAGCAACAATCAAAGAACCGATAAGGTTACCAAGACCAACAAGGCCCCAACAACGAAAGATGCGGTTCCAAGTAATACCTGGGCGGCCTTCAAATTTTGCTAGTGGTGCAAGACCAAATACACCTGTTACTAGGTCATACCCCATTACAGAAAGAATCACGAAACCCACAGGGAAGACAAGAGCACCCACAATGCCCATGCCAGTCTGAACGATTGTCGTAATCGCGACGACTACCGCTAGAGATAAGATGATACCTGCCATGGTGCCGCGCAAAAGCAAGTCACGAGAGCTTGTCTTTGTCTTAGCTTCGCCAACGTTAATCATTGTTTGTACGAATTCAGCGGGTTTAAAGTCTGTAGACATGAATGTGTCCTTATTCAAAAATTTGAAGGTTAAAAAGTTAAAATTGAATAGTGGAAGGCTCGCGAATTTCTTTGTTTTTTCGCCAAGAAATGACGAGCCTTTAAGCTATTAAATCTCAGCTAACGGATTATTAAGCCGTAATTTCTACTGAACCTTTAGTCACTCGTGCTTTATAAGCTTTCACGTTGAACTGCTCATTTTCCATGCACGCCCCTGTTTTGAGGTTAAAGCGCTGCTTCTTAAGCGGGCTTGCAACCCACAGTTGCTCATCGTGCTCAACAATCAGGCCGCGAGATAACACATTCGATTGGAAAAAAGGGTCCATGTTGTTAATCGCAAACACTTCTTCTGTCGCACGTGGGCGGAAAATCGCTACTTGCTCACCGTCTACTAAAGCCACGACACCTGTGCCTGGAATGATGTCTTCAATGTTACAAACTTTTGTAAATGCCATAATCTCTTCTCCCCTTACACGACTTCTACGTGAAGGATGTCGCCTTTCGCTTCAGGATGTTTTTCAGTAAATGTTGCTGGGCGATGTTGCTCACGTCCGTCAGTAACAAACATGACATTGTCATCACGCTCGTCAGAGTTAACGAAGTGCGCAAAACGCTTAAGCTGAGTTTCGTCGTTGATAGTGTCAGTCCACTCACAACGGTACTCTTCAACTAGCTTCGCAACGTCTGCTTCTAGCTGTTCATTGATGCCAAGTTTGTCTTCAATAATCACTTCACGTAGGTAGTCGATGCCACCTTCAAGGTTTTCAAACCATACAGAAGTACGTTGTAGTGGCGCTGCTGTACGGATGTAGAACATCATGAAACGGTCGATGTATTTCAGTAGCGTCTCTTGGTCTAGGTCACCTGCAAGTAGGTCTGCGTGACGAGGCTTCATACCGCCGTTACCACACACGTACATGTTCCAGCCCGCGTCTGTCGCGATGATACCAAGGTCTTTACCCTGCGCTTCTGCACATTCACGAGTACAACCAGACACACCAAACTTCATCTTATGAGGAGTACGGATACCTTTGTAGCGGTTCTCGATCATAACGCCTAAGCCGACAGAGTCTTGAACACCGTAACGACACCAAGTAGAACCCACACATGTCTTAGCCATACGTAGTGCTTTCGCGTACGCTTGACCGGTTTCGTAACCTGCTGCAATCAGCTTCTTCCAAATTGCCGGAAGATCGTCTTTTTGAGCACCAAATAGGCCGATACGCTGAGCGCCAGTGATCTTAGTGTAAAGGTTGTATTCAGCAGCAACTTCAGCAAGAACTGATAGTGCCTGAGGCGTTACTTCACCACCCGCCATACGAGGAATAACTGAGTAAGTGCCATCTTTTTGCATGTTACCTAGGAAGTTATCGTTGGTATCGTGCAGTTTAACCAGTGACGGTTTAAGGATGTGGTCACCCCAGCATGAAGCAAGAATAGAACCCGCTAGAGGCTTACATACTTCACAACCGTAGCCAGTGCCATGCTTCTCTAGTAGCTCTTCATACGATTTGATTTCACCGATACGTACAAGGTGGAAAAGCTCTTGACGAGAATAAGCAAAGTGCTCACATACGTCGTTCTTCACTTCTACACCCGCTTTTTCAAGCTCAGCATTTAGAACTGAAGTTACAAGTGGAATACAACCACCACAGCCAGTACCTGCACCTGTCACAGCCTTGATATCACCAATCGTGTGGTGACCTTGCGCAACCGCTTCTGCGATTTTGCCTTTAGTCACATCAAAACATGAACAGATAACAGCAGACTCAGGTAGAGAGTCTGCGCCAAGTGTTGGTTTTTCGCCACCAGCGTGCGCAGGTAAGATAAGTGCATCTGGGTGTTCTGGTAGGTCGATTTCATTCAGCATAAGCTGTAGAAGATCACCATAGTCAGACGTATCACCGACCATTACTGCACCAAGAAGCTTCTTGTTATCTTCAGAAACGATTAGACGTTTGTAAACTTCTTGCTCTTCGTTTTGGTAAACGTAGCTCTTACAGCCAGGAGTGCGACCGTTAGCATCACCAATAGAACCTACTTTTACGCCAAGAAGTTTAAGTTTTGCTGACATGTCAGCGCCTTCAAACTTGCTGTCGTTACCAACGATGTGGTCTACAACCACTGTCGCCATTTTGTAACCCGGCGCTACTAGGCCGTAGAAAGTTTCATTCCACGAAGCACATTCACCGATAGCATAAATGTTTTCATCTGAAGTCTGGCAGAAATCGTTGATTGCGATACCGCCGCGTGGCGCTACATCCAACTTCATGTCACGAGCAAGCTTGTCTTGAGGTCGAATACCCGCAGAGAAGACGATAAAGTCAGTTTCTAACTCCGTACCATCAGCAAAACGCATAACGTTGCGCGCATCTTTACCTTCAGGAGCAATTTCTAGGGTGTTTTTGCTTGTATGAACTTTTACGCCCATGCTCTCGATTTTTTGACGAAGCTGGTTACCACCCGCCTGGTCTAACTGCTCAGCCATTAGCTTTGGAGCAAACTCAATCACGTGTGTTTGAACGCCCAGCGCTTTCAGTGCGCCAGCCGCTTCTAGGCCAAGAAGACCACCACCGATTACAACGCCCACTTTGCTCTTTTTAGCACAAGCTTCGATTGCTTTTAGATCTTCAATCGTACGGTAGACAAAACAGTCTTTGCTCTCACGACCTTTGATTGGTGGAACGAATGGGAAAGAACCCGTTGCCATGATCAATTTGTCATACTTGATTTCGCGACCAGAGCTTGAGTAAACGATGTGTTTGTCACGGTTAACGTTAATTGCACGCTCACCGATTAACATGTTGATGCCGTGTTTCTCGTAGAAGCCTTCTTTAACTAAAGAAAGTTCATCAGCTGTGTGATGAGAAAAGTAAGAGGAAAGGTGGACTCGGTCATAAGCGACACGAGGTTCTTCACAGAAAACAGTAATCTCATATTGAGAAGCGTCCGTCTTCTCAACTAGGTCTTCAATGTAACGGTGACCTACCATACCGTTACCGATAACAACCAGCTTCAACTTGCTCATAGTACTTCCTAAGGGTTAGGTTTTTTATCTGAGCCAATTGTTAAATATGAAAGAAAATTAATACATGATGTAAATCAATTACAGAATTAAACTACCCTAAAGGGGTAGGAGCATAAAATAACCACCCCATTCCTGTAACTTGATTACACCCATGATTGAATTAATCCGCTTTTACGACACAATTCAAATTCTTTATACATAGTTTGTCATGTTTGACCTCATTTCCGTCATGCACCCGGTATTTCACTTAGCATGAGCCCATATTAATAACAAAAAATTATTATTATAAGAATTATTGATAATTTTTATTAAACAACAGCCCAACATACACTTCTCCCCATCGAATTGAGCAATATTCAAACATCAGATTTTGAGGAACAAGTTATGAAAATGAATCACGTTGGTATCATGGTCGGCGATATGGACAAAGCGGTAGAGTTTTACACTAAAGCTTTAGGCCTTCGTATTGTAATGAACAACACCAAAGTCGTAGAAGAGCGTGAAACAGCAATTGGCCGCATGTGTATCGCGGTATTCGGTGAAGGCTTCAAAGGCTTTAACATCGCGCACCTTGTTACTTCAGATGGTATCGGTGTTGAACTGTTTGAGATGAAGGAGCGCCAAGAACGTCATGAAGTAGACTTTTCTCGCTTAGGTATCTTCCATTTCTGTCTCCAAGTATCAAAAGAGCAATTTGAAACTGCGATTAAACGTGTTGAAGAGTTTGGCGGCAAGGTTCGTATGGATATCATGCGTTACCACCCAGAAGACGAACTAAAACAAGCGCAAATGGTTTATCTAGAAGACCCGTTTGGTAACTTATTTGAATTCTACTCGCACTCTTATGAAGATACCTACGCTTCTGATTACGAGTAACACTCTACTGGAGTTGGTCTTGTACCAACTCCTTCCTATTCCTCAATTTAAATAAGGATAAATATGCAGTAATAGTACGTAAACGTTCTCGTACAGATTAGCAAGCCTCTATTCTCATTTACGTACATTACAGGTGCTAGTTATGTGATCTCGGTACAGATATCGCCTTGATTCTAAACCTGAACATAATACTATAGTCTGATATTCACACTAAGGCATATGGTTGCAAAGGTCACGTCATGGAGCTAGACATATTCAACCCTACTCGGCAACTGCGTAGAACGGTGTTGTTTTGGCTGAGTATCGCGTTGGCGTTTTTGGCCTTAGTCATCGCTTATCTAAACACATTCCATGGCGGGTACTACTTGCTCGCAGCGACACAAGTTGCTTCTTGTCTATTCTCTTTATACGTCACATATACCAGTTACAGAGGTGACACCTCACTTGCCATAGCCAATAGTTTTGTCTATATCCTCATTGGCGTCGTTGCTCTTGCTACTTTTATTCACCCTATAGAGCATGGTAGCTTTATTTGGAGTCTATTATTCCCAGTATTGTTCTACCTCATATTGGGGCGTCGATATGGCTTTATTTCTTCTGGCGTGGGCTTCACGATTGTAGCCATGCTGGTTATGCATAAAACCTACAATGACGGCACGCTTAACTTTGCTGAGTTATCCGTTAATTTCTCACTCGCTTACCTTTGTATTTGGCTTGCTTCCCATATCTTAGAAGTAAAACGAAAAACATCCGAGACCTCATTGGGTCAGCTCGCCTCTCGTGACGCATTAACCGGGGTTTATAACAGGCATGCACTGATCCATAACTTTGAGCGTTACCGCAGTGAAAGCGCCAAGGTTCCTCTGTCCCTACTGATTTTGGATTTGGATTACTTTAAGACGGTCAACGATAAACACGGTCACGACGCTGGTGATAGAGTCTTGGTACAAACAGCAGCACTTATTGATAGCTTTTGCGATGAACATTTGGTGTATCGAATTGGTGGTGAAGAGTTTTGTATCGCCTTACACAACACTGAAGTAAAACACGCCATGATGAAGGCTGAGAAAATTCGAATTGGAATCGAGCAATACACCTTCAATGATAAAGACAACCCAATCAAGCTCACTGCAAGTATTGGTATCTATCAATGTGATCATTATAAATGTTTAGAAGATGTGTTGCGTGAAGCAGATAAAGAACTCTATAAAGCGAAGAGTAACGGTCGAAATCAAGTCATGGTGTGTAATCAAAACGAATGCTCAGTGTGTGTTTAGTGCTCGCCTTTCCTCTCTCATAAAAAAGAGGGCTCTTAGCCCTCTTCCTCAAATACAACATTGTAATTTTCTGTGTAGGTGCAGTGTGGTTGGCGACTACAGGTAAAGAAACGGCGACCTTTATGCTCTCCCTGACTCGCAACTTTAATCGTCATTGGGCTGCCACAGCGTTTACAAAAACGCACCTCTTTGTCGGATTCAATCAAATCGATATGTGCCGCAAGTAACCTACGTAGTCGGCTCACTTGATAGCTGTGCTTAATGTTGGTGCCAATTAAAGGGATACCTGCTGACTTACAGACATGAATAAGCAGCTTTTGACGATCGACCTTTCCTTTGCTTAGCTCTTTACCATTATCGAGTTCAATAGCCACTCGAACTTCGAGCGTTCTAGGATCGCAAACAACATAATCAAAGTAGCTTTTAGCAATGCGGTTGTTGGCAATAAACCATTGCTTCTTATCCGTTGCTAGCGGTGTAAGTACGCTGGTCAAGTTGACCTTAGTCATTACAACGCCATGCTGGCCAACCGCCGCCGTGAGTGCATTGTAGAACGCTGATTCCTGACCATTGAGTAACGGCCCTTTCTTTTTATAGCTACTATCTTTCAGCTCATCTTGTTTCAAGTAGCGCTTTTGCACGACGAAAAAAAACACCACTAAAATCACTACGACAATAAAAACACTTTCCATCTGTGTAAAATCAACCCTTTAGCAAGCTCATATACTGATTATTAGAGTTTATACGCGAAGAGCAACATAATGTTAGTGTTTTTGAGATTCTAGATTCGGTAACGCCAATTTTATTACAACACGCTCAGTGGGATTTAGGGTTTTGTAACTGGCTCCCCAATACTTCTCGACGAGTTGATCGATAAGCCCATCCTGCTTAGCTTGTTTTAGAGCGGACTCAATTTCCGTTTTATATTGAGCCATACTTGGCGACAAGTAGAACTTAAAGTCTTTTTCATAAACCAGTAGCAGGCGCTTTTCAATTGCCAAGTGACTGTTCATCGCCGCTTCCGCACCTATCTCATTAATCCCTCGTGGGAAATAATTAACATCGCCATCAACACTGAGCTTATCGTACAGACTTCTCCACTCTCCATCTTCAAGGTATACACTCAGCTGATTATTGTTCCACACATCGACATCGAACCAATTCACGCCCATGCCAGCAACTAATTTAGAATTCCTTAACTCATCAATGGTTTCAATTGAATCAAATTTCGCTTGTAGCTTTGGTGGGATCAGCAACACCCTTTTACCAATTAATCCATTGGTCAAAGGGACGTCAACGGAAACATAGCGGTCATCTCTTTCTGGCGTGCTTAATAACCAAGTCATGCTTAACTTGTCACCTTGTACCATCTTAATGACCCGTTTTTGAGGAATATGCTCACTGGGTATTTCAATGCGTACCTTGTAACCTTCTCTGGTCAATGCTTCATACAACAACTCATGATAAAACTCATGTCCACCGTCAAGTTGCGAGGCCAAAGTTAACCTTAAAGATTCCTTTGCGAAACATTGCATCGATAGAGACAAAGCAACAGCGGCGTATATCCATAATTTCATACACATGCCTTAACGGTATTTGTTGAGAATTTGCTGATAAATACTTGTTCCACTTTCAGGGGTACGCTTCAAGTCATTTAGAGCATTCTGAAAGTGAAGTATCATGGTCCGGTCGACTTCTAAGTTGAAGGCAAAATAGAGCTCACCTTCGCGAAGAACATACACAACTTCATATTCTTCGGCATCATAACCCCCTTTTTTAATCCACCATTTGGCGACATTTTCCTCGTAGGCCCATAAATCGATACGCTCTTTAGTCAGTTGGTCAGCCAGCGTATCCGGCACGGAGCTCTCAACCATTGAATCACGAGGAACGCCGAGCTCTAGCAATAATTGTTCGCCAACATCATCTCGAATGACGCCAATGCGATACTGTGCAAGGGCCATCGCATGATTAATCTCTATATTCCTTGAGCGTTTTGCTAGCACGACAATCCGTGTTGGGCTGATTGGTCCCGCCCACTGGAAGATATGCTCACGTAACGGCGTTCGAGTCGTTGAAAACAAGACTGTATTAGGCTTAATCAGGGTCGCTCGGTAGGCTCTAGGCCACGGCTGCAACTGAATTTGAGGGAGAGTAATTGGACTTTGCGATTGCTTCCCCACTGCTTGCAGCACATCTACCGCAATGCCTTGGAGAACACCGTCTTGCTCAAAGTTATAAGGCGGATATTGCTCCGTCAGATAAGTAAGCTCATTTATTTGCGCGCTGCGCACTGGGCTTACCATGACGAAAAAACTAAATATGATGTAGATAACGAGTCGCATAAACGACCTCTATGAAATCTCTTATGATCCTATTTATAATGTAGAGGTCGTTTGCATTTACGTCTAGAAACTAGCACTAAAGCATTAGGTTCTAATGGGCTTTTTTATATGTTCGCTCTGGCCTACCGACCGTACCGTAATTAAGATCGGCTTCGAGTTCTCCCGTACTGATTAAGTACTCAAGATAACGACGTGCTGTTGTACGGCTCGCGCCAATTAACTCACCAGCTTCATCCGCTGTCATCAACACCGACTCATCAAATAACGCTTTTATCTTATCTAAAGTTACCGCATCAATTCCTTTTGGCAGCCTGTTCTTTGAGGTTTCGTTGATCGTTGAGGCCTGAAGCATTTTATCAACGATGTTTTGGTCCAAACCGTCGGCATGAGTGAGTTGCTGCTTCTGTAGCACATATTTTTTCAATGCTGCTTCTAATCGAGGGAATACGACCGGTTTTAATAGATAATCAACCACGCCACCTCGCATAGCCTGTTGTAAGGTTTCTACATCTCTAGCCGCTGTGATTAAAATAACATCGCAACACAGATGCTCGGTACGAAGATCATGGAGAATTTCAATGCCAGTACCATCGGGTAAATACACATCTAAAAGCAATAAGTCTGGGTCGAGCACTTCAAGCTGAAGTTTTGCTTCTAACTTAGTCGTAGCGATGCCGATAACTTCATAGCCACCCACTTGTTCTAAATAACGCTGATGCAGCTGAGCAATGGCGAGATCGTCCTCAATAATCATCACTCGAGTCACGGTACTCATCTTAGCTCTTCCTTAGGTAGGTATACTGTCATCCTTGCCCCATGTTCCTTGTTATTTACCATTTCTAACTCGCCATGGTAACGAATCGCGAGTTCATTAATTAAATATAGTCCGACACCTCTTGTGTCAGAATCTTTGCTCGAAACCCCTCGCCTGACCAGAGATTCAGCGCTCATATCATCCGGTAATCCACACCCTTGGTCTATCACTTCTAGGATCACTTCATTGCCAAAATCACTGATTGAGACTTCTATGGTTCGGCGATGAGGCGCTAGTAATGGCTCTTTGGTCAAAGCATCACGTGTTGCATCGAACGCGTTGTCGATAAGGTTGCCCAAAATGGTCACCAAATCTTCTGGGTTAATGCGACTTGGTAAAGGTTCTAATCGTGCTCCCTCTTCCACAACCAAACTTAGACCAAGTTCACGCGCGCGCTCGGTTTTACCTAGCAGCATGCCCGCAATCAGTGGTTCTTTGATCGTTTCGCGTAAAAACTCAATTAGCGCTTGATAGTGCGCCGTTTCCTGACCAATCAAATATTGCACCGCTTCGAGTTCACCCATTTGCACCATACCGCTAATGGTATTGAGCTTATTTCGATGCTCATGGGTTTGTGAACGCAGCATCTCGGCATACTCTTTGGTTTTCGCCAACTGCTCTGTCAGTTCAGTGAGATCATCTCTAAGACGGAAACTTGATACCGCACCGACAACTTTGCCTTCCACAATGATTGGACTTCGGTTAGCAATAAGACGCTTCTTGTTCAAATAAAGGTTGATGTCATGGTCAGTACGAGCGGTTTGTAGCACTGATTGTAAATCGCTATCAGGAAGTATTTCGCTCAGGGGTTTATCAATGCAATTCGCTTTGACTAAACCCAAAATCTGGCAAGCACTCTTGTTAATTGAACGCAGCTTACCTTTATCATCAATCGTGATAATCCCTTCTTTGAGGGTTTCTAAAGTTACGTCGAGCTCAACATATAAACGACCAATCTCTTCTGGCTCAAACCCTAAGATAGCGCGTTGAAATTTCCTTGAAGCGTAACTAGAGACAAGCGCATTAGCAGCAACCACCAGCAAAGCCATCGCAATTAAGTAAGCTAAAAACGGTTCGATTCTATCCTGGAGACGATCAATCAAGTAACCGACTGAGACCACACCAATGATCTCACCTTGTTCATTGAATACTGCCGACTTTCCTCGGACAGAATAACCCAAAGAGCCCTTCGCAATAGAGATATAGGCCTCGCCGTTGACTAATGCACGGTCGTTGTCACCGCCTTTCATTGGCTTACCGATACGCTCATCGAGTGGGTGAACAAGTCGGATGCCTTCATGATCACCAATTACGATGAATGCCGCACCGATCAGTGTTGTCAGGTTACGATAGCGCTGTTGGCTCTCGCCTGTGACGCCATGCTCAATCATCTCGATAACATAAGGAGACTTGGCAAGAAAGGAAGCAACGCCAAGCGCTTTATGACCCATTTCATCTTCTTGGGCATATTTGATATAGACGAATCCAGCTGCGACTAATAGCAAAAGCTCTATTAGGCCAGACAGTGTCATGATAATCAGCATTCGTTTACGAAAGCTGATACGACTCCATTTCATAACAACTCCTTGATAGGCCAACAAGATAACATCTGGCTAACACTTCTATGAATTATCATGGTTCAAACTGTGATGACGACAAAAATAAATCATTCTCAGTATCAATATTCGATTCCTTGCGTCTCACCGTGTGCATCAATTTAGATTGATAGAGAAAATCCGATATAAAACCAGTGGAATAGTTGATTTAGATCACATGAATTTTAGGTTATTTTTTGCGCGATCCTGTCGTTTGTTTTGTATAATTATTAAGCGTATTAAGCAGATCGTTTTACGGAAAAACTGGCATTAGCATTTACACAATAATGACTATATAAGTGCTCGCCAATATTGAAAGGGAAAGGCGATGAAACGGGACGTATTTGGCATTTGCTTATCTAAGTCTATGCTATCCAACAATTTATCTAGCACATTTACACACGTCAGGGCTTACCAAAAACAGGCTGAAAGTGAAGAAGTTACCGTACTGCACGCTTTTCCCCAAATGTCGGGGCAAGAGCTACTTACCAGCATGAAGTCTTCGCAAAAGCTTTTATGGCGGGCTGAATATATATGCTGTGATTTAAAGTAACAACAGCGGTAAAACAAAGAGGGAAGCTAAATGCTTCCCTCTTTTTCGTTAACCTGTTACTGCCTGAGCCTGACGAAGCTGCGTCAGATAAGTAATCCAACTCTCGGCTTGGCTAGAAGGCTCTGCACTGTTGGCTTTTTTCGCTTCAATCAGCGCTTGCTCTAACTGATTTAACTTATAAAACGCTCGCGTTTTTGCCAAAGCGACATCGGCCTCTTTCCCTTTAACTTTATCCAGCACACGCAAGGACTCTTTATAGTAACCTTGCTGAACCATAAGTTGAGCGACATTCCAGTGGTACTTAGCATTCATTTGCGCCGCAAGTTTCCAAACGCTGATCGCTTTGTCCCACTCTTTTGCCACTTGCCAGTATGACGCCTGTTCAGATAACAACTTCACATCCGTGGTTGCGTTATCGAGTTGACCGATTTGAACCGCTGCTCGCTCTGGTATCCCCCGCTTGGCATATAACTGCGCCAGTAAGTGGAGATCTTTTTGACTCAGCTCTAGCCCATTTAATTTGGCCAAAGATAGTGTATCAAGTGCTGCCTTGCTGTTACCTACCCTAAGCTGCAGCCCGACAAGCTGGCGCCACCAGTTAAGTTTCTCTGGTTGTAAAACAATCAGTTGCTCTAAGGTAGGAATTGCCTGTTTCCATTGCTCTAATTGCAATTGAGAACCTAGCTTTAGTGACAAGGGTTGCAAGCGTTCCTTCGGCTTGGTTTTAAGGTAGCTATTCGTCGCAGGAATCACCTTACTCCATTGCTCAATCTGATAATGAGATTGGGCAATCCGCAGCCACAAATCATCTGCTTTTTGCGTCTTTGGTACTGACTTTAACAAGGCATAATAGTGACCAAGTGCAGACTTAAACTGCTGATCGTTTAAGTAAAGATCCGCCAGCATACGTTCGGTTACCCACGCCTGCTCATCTTGCAATAAACCACTCGATACCGCGATTTTTAGCTGGTTGATGGCAGGTTTTATTTGACCCTCTTGCCAATAAAACACCCCCAGCATTCGAGCTACAAATGCGCTATCGTACTTGCGGTTTGTCTCTATCTCTTTCAACGAAGCAATCGCCTGTTTCACTTTGTCATCCTGTGCGAGCTCATGAGCCTTCTGTACCCGCACCGCAGTATACTGACTCAGCTCTTGCCCTATCGAAGAAACAGAAACAAGTAAGCAGGATAATGTGATTAGTCTTTTCATCATTGGGCTAACTTAAACTCCAATTTTACCGTTTGGCCAACTTGAGCGATTGCGCCACCATCAATGACTTTCGGTTGATATTTCCACTTTTTGAGCGCCCGAATCGCTTCTCGCTCAAACATGCGTTTTGGTTTTGCTTCAACCACTTCAATACTCGTCGGTTTACCCGTTGGATCGATAGTAAAACTCATAATCACATACCCTTCCGCGCCGCGCTTTAACGCCTTCGCAGGATAGCGAGGCTCGACACGATAAAGGGGCATGGCTTGTTGATTGACACCAAAATCACCAAACGTTGGCGCGCTGATAGCCAAACCATCAATTGCCGTATTTAGCCCAAGAGATGGCTGAGACATTGGCGACACTTCTGTTAGCCTTGTTTCTGTCTGTGACGTGGGCATTTGTTCTGGCACTTCAGGCGCTTTTGGTTGCTCTGGAACAGTGCGCTGTCGTCTTTGAACATCTTGCTCATTTTCAACCATCACCATATTGAAGCTTAGTGACTCAGTCGATTGTGGTGCTCGTTGATGACCACCATCCACCATCCAAGCCATGAAGGTAAATATCGATACCGCACAGACAAATGCTAAGGGAAGAACAATTAGCAATCGCTTCACTAGATCTTCTCCGCAGCAAGAGCAATATTTTTAACCCCAGCTCCCTTCGCCGCATCCATAACTTTAACCACAGTACCACTATACGCATGCTCATCAGCTTGAATCACTAATGACGCATCTGGCTTATCAAGTAACAAATGCTCTAAGGTTGCCTGAACGCGTTCTACATCCACCATGCGCTTATCGATGTAAATATCGTTAGCGGATGTCACCGCGACAAAGATACCCGCTTCTTTTTGGCTGACAACATTGGAAGCGGTAGGTCGATTAACTTCAACACCCGACTCTCGAACAAACGAACTGGTGACAATAAAGAAAATCAGCATGATAAAGACGATATCAAGCATTGAAGTCAGGTCAATTTGCGCTTCTTCTTGTTTTGATTGGCTGCGACCGAGTCTCATCGTCGACTCCTTAATGATTTTTCTAGTTTAATTTCTTGTCTGTGACACACCTTAACTAAGCGCGCATGGAAAAACATGCCTGTTAGCGCCGCAACCATACCTGCCATTGTTGGTAAGGTCGCCAAAGAGATGCCCGATGCCATTAATTTTGGATTACTACTACCTTGATTGGCCATTACATCAAACACAGAGATCATCCCTGTTACCGTTCCTAATAGGCCCAGCATAGGACAAATCGCCACCAACACCTTAATAATGTTGAGGTTCTGAGTTAACGACAAATGCGCTTGAGATAGCCAACCTTCTCTGATGGAGCGAGCGTGCCATGAATGGTGATCTGGGCGGCTAAGCCATGCATCCACCCACTGTTTACGCTGCTTAGGGAACTGAACCCATAGATAAACAACTCGTTCAAGGATTAACACCCAGCAGATACAAACAACTAGTAGTAGCCACCAAAGCACCTGCCCACCCTGCTGCATAAAAGCTTGAAGAGACAGCACCCAAGGCATGGATGCTATCACTTCGGGAAGCAGTGTGAATATTGCTTCCATTACGCCGCATTCCCTAGAGTTGTCACTTTGGCATCCATCTCTTTTTCAGCTTGTTCTGCAACCAGCCCGATTCCTTGCTTTTCAAGAATATGGCGAATCGATTCTGCTTGAGAGCTTAAGATGTTATGAGCTAAAAGCAGCGGCATCGCGGCAATAAGACCAAGAACAGTTGTTACCAAGGCCATGGAAATACCACCAGCCATCACTTTAGGGTCACCATTACCAAACTGAGTGATCACTTGGAAGGTTTCAATCATACCCGTGACGGTACCTAGTAGGCCCAGCATTGGCGCAAGAGCGGCGAGAAGTTTGAGCATTGATAAGCCTTTCTCAAGACCCGTTTGCTCATCAACCACGGCCTCAAGTAATCTTAACTCCAACGCTTCAACACTTTGCTTCTTCTCTTTGCTGTATACAGCTAACACGCGACCAAGTGGATTGTCCCCAGGCTGAGTCGGCGTCTTAAGTTGACGACGGATCTTTTGACGAGCGATAGATAAACTCACACCACGCACAACCGCTATGATTAAGCCAATTAACAATAGAACGAGGATAATTTTGCCGACAACACCACCCGCTTGGAGTCTATCCATTAACGTTGGTGACAGCGCCAATTGCTCAAGCATTACACCGCGTGAAGGATCAACAACAAGGTTTTGAATTGAGCCAGAACGTAACTCATCAAGTCCCGTTACTACTGGACCTTGCTCTGGTTGCTTTTGATAAGCCGTTGCAGTCTGCTTCGCACCGTTCCAGTTCAAGTAGCCCTGCTCACCAATTAATCCAAATGAGCCAAGTCTTGCCACTGATTCTGCACGTTGCTTGCCTTCGCCATCAACCAGTTGGATTTGCGTCTGCGCTAATTCACCGGACGCTTTAATTTGCTCTTCAAGTGCTTTCCATAAACCGGTTAGTTGAGGCATAGATGGCAGCTTGGTTGCCGCTACAATCTCTTCAACGACTTGCGTATGAGTTTGGTCGCCAGCTCCCGTCACTGAATATTTCAGTTCTGACTCTAGCTCTTTAGCATTTTGACGTACGACACCAAACACTTCTCCTAGGCTACCCGTTTCTAGTCGAAGGCTCTCTTCAAGTCGGGCAAGCTCATCTTCATTGGTGCTAAATTGTGCCGCTAACTTATCATTGGCCGCTTGAAGCGCTTGGCGCTGTTTCACCAACTCTGCTTTAAGTGTTGCTAGCTGCTTTTCCGTCTGTTTAAAACCGGACTCGCGTACTAGGTTATGCTGTGCCTGAGCTTTTGAGTCAGCTTGAGCATTCACCGTCATTTCACTAGCAGAAAGGTTAAAGGATGTCGCCGCCAGTGCGATAAGTGAGGCAATAAATGTGCGTTTCATTATTTCGCCTCCGCAACAGTGAGTGAAACGGGTAAGGTAATGAGACTAGGCGCTGCCTGTTTAGCCGCAATACTGAATGCTTTGTCGAGCTCAGACTTCATTGATGGGTCAACACTCACCCACTGGTTTTGCGCTTCGTCCCAAGACCAAAATGTTGAACCATTTAAACTGCGTGCAACTAAAGACAGGCGGCCCAAATACAAGATATCCGTTTCTAGCTTTTCACCAGCAACCTCAATTTGACCTTGGTATAAACCGAGTTTGGTGCCGTAATCAAGCTCAATCTGGTAGGCTTCAAGAATACGACGATATTTTTCTGCATCACTGATGTCGGCACGAACCATCATCTTGTCTAGCTTTGCAATTCGCTCTTGACGTTGAGTGAGTCGAATGGGCGCATCTTCAGCAACAATTGCCTTCAGCCCATCAATCATTTGATACATCAGCGGCACAACACCCTGACGTGTTTGTTTGATCTCTTCAATCTGACCACGGAAACTTGTCATCTCTTGCTCTTGGCTCGTTACCAATGCAGATAAGTGGTTCTTATATACTTCAAGATTCTTCACTTCTTCTTGAAGCTGTTCGATTTCTGCTTTGAGAGCGAGTGAAGTTTCAGCGCTACTATCGATACGTTGCTGACTTGAGGCAGAAGCCGAGTTGGTTTTACTTTGAATGCTTTGCGCAGCATCGAGGTTTGAGGCCAATACTCCTGAAGAGGATGCAGCAACAAGTAATGCTAGGCTGGATTTGATTATATTCATAACAGATATCATTAATTAACTAAATACAAGTGAGAACCAATCTCATTGTTAGTCGCACAATATAAGCTGATTGACGCAAATTGCAATCGTACTTACAAATTATACAAAAAAAAGAGAAAGGCTAAGCCTTTCCCTCTTGTGTATTTAAAATACTACCACTCTCTCATAGTATTAGTATTTTATCTGCAGCGTTGCCATGTAGTTGCGACCTTCACCGATTACTACATCTTCTGCGTATTGGTGCTTGCTCGATGTAGAACCACCGCCCGCTAGGTAATCTGTATCGAACAGGTTCTCTACTGTTAAGCGTGCAACCATATCTAAATCTGCATCATATTTGTATGTGTATGCCAGACCCATATCGACACGTGTATAGGCGTCTTTCTTGAATGTATTCGCTTCGTCTCCGTAGCGTGAACCTTCATAGATTACACCAAGGTTCACATCCATTTCGTTTGTCGCTGCATAAGTAGACCAAACGCTCGCGGCAAACTCTGGAACATCAACAGGTCGATTGCCTGCGTATGTTTCATGGTTTGTGATTTCCGCATCAAGATACATAGCAGAACCAGATAACGAGAATTTCTCTGTCACAAAGCCTTGTGCCGACAATTCCGCACCACGGTGCTCTTGCTGACCACCCTGTGTCACAACATAATCGCCTGACGCTGGATCTTCTACATCTAATTCAATGTTTTCTTGTGTAATGTCGAACAATGCACCTGAAACAAATAGGCGGTTATCTAGCAATTCCCATTTTGTTCCTACCTCGTATGCTTTACCAATCGCAGCGTCAAGCAGCTCACCTTCGTTAATATAAGTGCGGCTACCGCTGGTTACTTGGCCCTGCGGCTCGAAGCTTTCAGAGTAAGAAACGTAAACGCTACCGTTATCCGCTGGGTGATAAATTACCCCAAGTTTTGGTGCAAAGTTTTCTTCTGCGACACCGTCTTGAACTTTACGGTCGAAACGCAAACCAGCAAGAAGTTGCCATTGATCGTTAATCGTCATTAGATCTTGTGCATAGAAGCCCCAAGTATCGTAACGCCCTTTCGGCGCAAGGCTAGTCGCCCCTGGTACTTGTACTGGTACTGGTACAGTTTCGCTTGGTGCATATTCACCTTTATTGAAGCTATCCATACCACGCTCGTAGCTGTAACCCAACCAGTTACCACCTAGTAAGATCTTATGATCCATTCCAGCAAAGCGAGTATCTGCCGCTAAGTCTAAGTAACCCGTTCTAAAGCGCCATTTGTCATGGCGATAATTTCCGCCTTGTGTAACCGTGCCTGTGCCATCAGGGTTTAGATTGGCAAAGCTTGGGTAGCTCTCTACATCAATACGCTCGAAGTCCTGGTAATTAAAGCCGGTGTTTAGGGACCAAACGTCCGTAAGCTGGGCGTTTACATTGAAGCCAACGTTCTCTACGTCATTCTCAATTTCAGACCACTGAGCATCCCAGATATGATCTTTGTTACCAACTAATTGACCATCAAGTGTATAAACCGCGCCAGAATCCACACTGCCTTTGTCATTAGTTTTATCATAGTGAACCGATACGGTTACATCATCAGTAACATCGTAATCAACGAACAAACCACCAACGAGTCGTTCAGTTTGAGGCTTAGAACCGTCACCGTATGTTCTCCAAGAGCTGTAGCTTTCTTTCGAAATAATTGTGCGAGCACGTAGCGTTTCATCGTCATTTAGCGCGCCACTCACATCAACCATGGTACGCGAGTGATCGTTAGAGCCCACATCTTGGCTCACGTTGACTTGAGTTTCGTAAGTTGGCTTTTTAGTGACCATATTGATAAGGCCACCTGGCGCTGACACACCGTAAAGCAGACCTGATGGCCCCTTCACGACTTCTACGCGTTCTAGAAGCTCTACCGGCTGACGATAATGAGACCAGTGTTGATGACCATCGCGTAGGAAACCTGATGAGCTTTGTACTTCAAAGCCACGTAGTGAAAAACGTTCACGGTTTCGGCTTGTGCCACCAGCACTCACACTTGCATCATTTTTTAATACATCACCAAGAGTACTTGCGCGCTGCTCATCAATGATTTGCTCATCGATGACTGCAATTTGTCCCGGAGTTTCAAGCTGAGTCGCCTCCATTCGCATCGCCGTGGCATTGGTATCAGCTTTGTAGCCGTAGTCACGCCCTTCCACGACCATGTGCTCATCTGTTTTAACCGTTTCCGCAACCACTGCAGGAGTCGCTAATACAGCACCAATCACGAGTGCTAACTGACTCTTAGTGAACATAAATTTCTCCGTTTCTTTATATACAAAGCTTCTCGCTTTGCTTAGTTATTTATAACGAAACGAAATATAAGTGATAACCAATATCATTTGCATTAAATTTACAAAATTTACTTTGGTATGAATTTAGTTAGTAAAAAGGTGGGCCAAATAGAAGGGTTAGCAGTCGGTATCAGTGTCATTGGGTACTTGGCCTAGACTCTCACTTGGGATGGTGGTTTCAAAGCTCGGCATTGGTAAAACACCACTATCACCGATAAAAGAAAGCAGCGCGACAAAACGATAGTTCAAATCGGTAGCTCTCGCTCTGACAAATCTTACATCTTCAGCAACAGGAGCCGCTAAAACGTTACTTCCTTCGTCGAGATACTCGATTGTAATGTTGGCCTCTCCAACAGATGAAATATAACTGGTGTTGGCAACAAAGGTTTTTATACCGGTATCGTTTATTTCACAAACTGCAGCCATTCTAGCCGCTGCACGTACAGACTCACTCACCGCCTGCATTGAAAACATAAAATAGCCAATTGACGCGATCGCCAGCATGATCATCATAAGAAATGATGACATTACGGTGAATTCAATGATGGTAATTCCTTTTACTTTTTTCATTGATCCAACCTCGCCACGGTTGCTGCATTCATAGGGACGGCCAGTGAAAATTCTGTATTAGGGATTTTCGTCGAGAAAAGAGGTTCAAATGTATAGTTTGCCGAAACCGTTACAAATTGATTATTTTCACAACTCACCGTGACATCGGTCGTTGAAAGATTATCAATCAAAGCGGAAGTACCCGTATTCAATGTTCCATAGACAACAAACTGTTTTACATCATTTTGTGCGCTAATTATTGGCCCACAGCCCGACATTTGACTCAAGGTAGAAGCATACCTCGCTCCTACCCTAACCGCCTTATTCAACGTATTCATCTCAACAAATACTCGCGCAACTTCGACGACAGCGACAAGCAGTAGCAGCAGTATCGGCAAACCAATAATCAACTCTACCGCTGCTAGGCCTTTTTGTTTACGCAACATCATGACCCGCCTCCTACAGAGGATGGATCTTTGTAAAGAACAATACGAGTTATGCCAGTATCAGTATCGGAAACCCCTCCTTCGATGACTGAGCATTGCTCGATAAATTCACCAAAGATACTTTGTTGACCCGTTTTACCTGACTCCTGAGATGAGTCATAACGCTGCAACATAAAGAAACAACCAATGCTGGTTACGGTAAATTCGATCTTACCGCCCGACTTAGTCGCAGAATCACAATCTAAAACTGGTACAGGTAAAACACGTCTCCAAGCTGCGCCTCCGGCTGATTTACAATCAGCATCATTTAAACACGCTTTGGTTTGCTCCACATACTCGGTGTAAGTCCACTTATCAGGCGATGCTGAGGCATTATGATCCACAATATTGTCCGTCGTAATAGCAGTATCAGGTTCCGTTATTACCAAATCTGGTGGGTAATAGACACCATCGATTGTTTTACCTTCAAAACGGCTATCAATGTCTTCCGTTGCACCAACGGCGTTACCCGTTTCAGAGTCAATGGTTTCGTCTACCGAAACGACCACGGTATTCTTACCAACCAAAGCGTCACTGACCGTAGACTTGCCGCTACCAATATCAAGTAAGTGGTAATTACCTGCGCCGAGCCCATCCGGGTCGTCCGACTGGCTACCAGACTTTATTTCGTACGCTTTTGCAATTTCATAACCTGCAGGACCGACATCACTACCTTCACACATACCTATCGGAAGAATGTTTGAAGTACCATCAACAAAAACCGGGCCTGCGACGGCACTTGCCGATACTGTTTTTTCGATACCAAATAGATCGAGGAAGAACTCGCTAAGGCCTATTTCGGAAACTTGAACTCGCACATAAACCATGTCAGGAGAGGCTGGAAAAGTAGTCGAAAAACCACTATTTGGAGAGTCAGAATACTCAATTGACAAAAGGTTGAGGCCATTACCATCCTCAGTGGCAGTTAGCTCAATTTCATCGTTGCCGGGGGATTCAATGACTTTCTTGTATGATTCGATGATTGCTGTATCGGTATCACTTTTCTCATTCGTTCGATTAGCAACTGTAGCCCCTGCCAGAGCAATAGTATCGACAGCATTTTGCAGGCGCGTTTTATTAACCACAAAGTGAGAAACATCGATAGAAAGCGCAGCTATCGTTATAAACGCAACCATGCTCATGGTCATAATCACCAAGGTCAAACCTCGCTGATTACGTATTCGGTTTGGGTACTGACGCATGTCCATAGCCCCCTTGGCCGATGCTTCAGCCAATATCACTAGTTCCCTAAAGTGTCTTTCACCAGAAAATACGAGTGAGTCAACTCGCAATCATCAGTTCCAACGAATAAGCCACCACACTAGATAAACTATAGTTCAATCTATCGGTACTGACTAAATTGATAACTAGATCTTGGTTCCGTTTTTTCTAGGCTTGTCACATGGAAATTGCAGCTCAATTCTTAGCCCGCCGTAAGTGCAACTCGACGCCTTCACTTCACCGCCAACTAACTTCATGGATTCTTTGACAATTGCAAGGCCAAGCCCGTATCCCCCGCTCTGCTTATCACGTGCGGACTCTAAACGGGTAAAGGGTCTGAAGATCTCACTCAACTGGTTAGACGGAATACCCGGACCATCATCGACAACTTCAATCACGACTTTTTGCTCAAGATCGCCTGTCAAAACATAAAGAGAGACTTCTATGATGGCTTGAGGTCCAGCATACTTGATTGCATTGGATATTAAGTTAGTTAAGCAACGCATGACCAGACGTTCGTCCGTGGTCACCATTGGCACACCATCACTCATGTGAGCGACGATTTTCTGAGTTTTCCCTAACTGTAGCTTGCTTTGCTCGATCTGGTTGGTCATCACCCCTTCAAGACATATAGGGCGCAGGTTTGATTCATACCTGGCATTTTCGATGCGACTAAATTCGAGAATTTCTCCAACCAACCCATCCATTTCATCCACTTCTTTTTCTAGTCGTTCAACCAAGGGCAAACTGATATCTGAGGCTTTGCTGCGTAATAGATGAAGCGCTAAATTCTGCCGGGCTAGAGGCGTTCTCAACTCATGGGAGACATCCCGAATCAGCTGTTTTTGTCGCTCTGCTAATGCGTGAATCTCTTGAGTCATATTGTCAAAATCACGCGCAAGATCATTAAACTCGGTGGTCTTAGAATTTAGCTCCGAGACGACATTAACGGAAAAGTCCCCCGACGCTAGACGGCGACTTGCCTCACGCAGCCGATCAAGAGGCTTTTGCAACTTTCGGGCAAGTATCAGTGAAAACAGCGCCAACATCGCAATCACAATAACCACTTTGCTAATAGCAAAATAGACGATAAAACGATGAGCCGGATGTAACTCACTAGGAAGTTGAACAACAAGTGTATTGCCCTTCACAAGCCTCACACCAATCAAAGGCTTACTTACTCGGTCATTTAGTGGACCATTGAGTTCACGAAGAAAACGTAGCTTAAACTCAAAATGTGGATGCATTTGGCGGTGAGAAAGCGGTTGGTTTTGTGCATCAAGGACAAATAAGTAGTATGGCTGTGCATTGCCCCAGTCAGCGAGCTCGTCCATATCCCCTTCTTCAATCAGCACGTTAGCTTGCTCGGCGAGCGATTCTATTTTCTGTTTCACTTGCGGCGGCACTTTTAGCACAGCCGAAACTAGCGCTTGTTCGGCGAGCGCCTGCAAAAGCACAATGCTAACGATGACCGCAGACATATAACTAAACAGTTGAAAGAAAAGCGAGTCTTTCCTTTTCACGATCATGGATGGACAAGAGAGCTGAAACATGACCTAACGCCCTACGCTTCCGACAAAACTATAACCTTTGCCACGCACTGTTTTGATGTGCTGTTTTGATAGTCCCGCCTCGATAAACTTGCGGCGTAAATTACTGATGTGCATATCTAAATTGCGATCAAAGGGGCTCAATTCTTTCTTTAGCACCTCAATCTGCAACTCTGCTTTTGATATAACTAAGTTTTCTCGGCTAACTAAATAGCTAAGTAAATCTGATTCTGTGCCTGTAAGGGGTAAACTTGGTATTTGAGAGGCAATGCCATCTTTATCAAGCTGATAGGAATGCCTTTGTTTTTCGAGACCGACACGACGAAAAATCGCTTTAATTCGGGTTAGCAGCTCCGGCACTTTAAACGGCTTAGCGATGTATTGATCAGCGCCTGACTGGTAACCGTCTAATATTGAAGCCTCGTCATTGAGTGCAGTTAGCATCAAAATTGGCGTCGCAAAGCGTTGGCATATTTTACGCGCAACTTGCATACCATTCAGTTTTGGTAGCATTACATCAAGTAACACTAAGTCTACTGAGGTCTTTTCTATAAACTGAAGTGCACTCTCGCCACAATGGACACTATCTACCTGATAGCCTTCGGCTTGTAATACATCAGTGAGTAACTCACACAGCTCAATATCGTCATCGACAACTAACACTCTGGACATGAGAATAACAGTACAATTGAAAAAGGTTCGCATTCTAATCTTGAAGCACGATAAACACAATCAAGAAACGATAGAATCTCCAACCTAACTGACCGTTATTTGTTTTTGATCATAAGCTTTCGCCACGTTACTGCCCCTAGCAGACTACGTAGCTTAACTTTAGTTGCTCTCCAATGAGTGGTTGGCGTACGTGGCGCTGTACTGAGTAAATGATGAAACACCTCACTGGTAAACTGCACTTTTCCACCATGGGCAACTAGCAATACAGCAGGTTCAAGATTATATACGCGCTTAATGGATGCTTTGTATTGGTTAGGATGGAAGACAGGGAATGGAGAAACCAGTTGTTTTTTCACCTCAACCATTAGATCAGCTACGTAAAGGATACTCTGCTTTTCATGATGAAGTGATAAATCGCGGTCGGTATGCCCCGGCGTTTCTAATACTTTCCAATCTTCGAAATCAGGAATACATTGACCATCAGACAACTGAATATCTGCGCGTAACTTGCGTGAATACCACAGATTTCGCTTTGGCTTTCTTTTTCTGTTTGCAACCCAACGCGCCAGCGCAATGTCCGTTAAATGCATAACAAAACCGTCGATTCCCCCATACCAGTGAGAATCGCGCTTTGCGGAGACAATCTTACATCCAGTCAAGCTTCTAAGCTTGTGGGCCGCACCTGCGTGGTCTGGGTGCATGTGGGTAACAACCACAACAGACAAATCCGAAAACGGTCGCTGTAGTTCATGGGTGATGAATTGTTTGATGTATGAAATGTCTGCACGGGAGGCTCCATCAAGAAGCATTAACTTGTCGGAGTACTCCGCTAAATAGATGGTTTGGATATATCCGTCAATGGCATGAAGTTTCACAGCTCACCCTGTTAACATTTAATTTACAAAACGATAGCAAGGTGCCAGTGCTTAGGAAAGAGCAATCACTCTAATATGTGAACAAAGTTTATTGCGATGATGGTCGTTTAACGAATTTCAGTAGTTTACCGTCAGTGCGATAGAAAATAAGCGCTAACAAGATCAAGCTACAACCAATCAATTTATTTCTGGAAAGCTGCTCGCCATACCAAAGGATGCTTAAGATTACAGTCCAAATTGGCTCAAGCAACATAATAAGAGCAGCATTGCCAGGATTACACCCCTTCTGCCCTAGAGTTTGCATCACATACCTCAAACTGGTTGCCAGCAATGCACTCAGTGCGAACCAACCCCATATAGATGTTTCAACGTGTGTGGGTATCGTTTCGAATATTGCAGAAGCTATTAAGGCAATAACGCCAGTAACACATAGCTGAATCGCCGTCAGCAATAGCACCGGGATCTTTTGGGCGAGTTTACTGTTCACATTAAAATGCAGCGCAAGTAGACAAGCATTGGCCAAAAACCATATTTGACCAGCTGAACTATTCCAGCCATCGGTTAAAGAGAGCATCGCCAAGCCACTAACCGCGATAGGCATCGAAATCCAAAACGCACGTTTAGGTCTTTCTTTATAAAGCAGCCAAGCAATGATTGGCACGATAATCATCGATAAGCTGACGATAAACGCCCCTTCACCCAAGGTTTTACTTATCGAAATCGCGTGTACCCAGCTAAGTAACGCAAACGCTAGGATCATCCCTCCGCCAACAGCTTGTGATAGTAATTGAAGCGTCAGTTGACGAACTTGCTTAAAACAGAGCGGTAGTAAACAGATTGAGGCAACTAAAAAGCGCAATCCTACGAAACCAAAAGGCGGTAATCCTTGGATGGTTTCTTTTGAGAAAATCCACCCAAGTCCTGCCAATGCCGTGGTTGCAACGAGTATCCAAGCAGCTTTATTTTCAGCGTTCAAAGTCGAGTCTCTTTATTGTAATTATTTTATAATTTATGAGCCGATAGTGTCAGATTCATCAACGAATAGCTACGACTTATCTACTCTAAGTTCTCATTTAGGGGTACTCTATGTAGCACGACTATTCTATCGAATTTCACTATGATTATTGTTGGGCACCGAGGCGTAGCAGGACGCTTTCCCGAAAACACGCTAGCCAGTATTCAAGAGGCTGTAACGCTTGGTTTAGATTGGATTGAAATCGACGTTCAACCAACGTTAGACAACCACTTAGTGGTTTGTCATGATCACACTGTCGACCGTTGCTCTAATGGTAGCGGCAGAGTCGACGAGCATACTCTAGAACAGCTCAAGCAGCTTAATTTTGCCGCACGCTTCAAGTACGACATCGAACACCAATCCGTTTTGACTCTCGACGAGCTTTTGCAGTTTGCCACAAGCCATCAATTAAAATTAAACATTGAGATCAAAATCGATAGGCACTGTGCTAAATCTGTATGTCAGCTAATTAAACAAACGTTAGAGTCACACCCGATTCATGCAGACCGCATCGTACTATCCAGTTTTAATCATGACGTCATCAGACATTTGCATAAGATGCTCACTTTCGTCCGTTTAGGTGTACTCAGTGAACGCTTGAAACGTGCAGATAAAGATCTATTGGCGGAAGTCTCTGCGTTTAGCTGTAATCTGAACTATCAATGGGTAACCACCCAACAGATCTCACACCTAAAGCAGCAAGGCTATCAGGTATGGTGTTATACCGTGAATAACCCTAATTCTTTACGAAATAAACACGGGCTAGACGCAATTTTTAGCGATTACCCAGAGCGCTTCCTCTAATAATTCAACGCCTCTTCTTCCTACAGTGTTATACAGGACTACTGTATAACACTGTATAAAATCACGTGCGCCTTATCACACTTCTTGTTTTCCCCCTGAATTCTCCAACCCAAGACAAATTCAACTTTATCCACTTACATTCAATTACTTACAGAAGAACCCGCACCTAGAAATGTGAGTTTTCGATGAAAAAACAGGCAAAAAATACTTGATCATAAAACCAAAAATAACTACTGTATAGGCATACAGCATGTACAAAGGAACAGTTATTATGATTCAGGCACAACACACAGCTCGCGCATTCTCTAAGTTTAATGTTCTTGCTCAACCGACTCAGCCAATGAACATTGACCATTCTACGCTACATCGTCTCGCTGGACTGTCAGGTCAGAGCCAGTGGATCTTATTTACCTCTGAGTGCCCTCGTCCTAATTACGACCAGTTTGCTGCGTCTCATATTAGCTGCCAAAAGATCATTCAGATGAAACCTTCTCATACACAGAGCGAGTTTGAGATTGTCAAAAAAGCCATTCAATCAGGTAATGCGAGTGCTGTAGTCGCATCAACCAATATTGCTGCTGTTGAACAAAGCTTACTGCGCAATTTGGCCGAACAGTTCCAGTGTGAAGTCTTCTTCGTTGAGGGCAGAGTTAACCAGTACCATTAGCAAGCTCAACGATAGTCACTGCCTTTTGCCCCCTCCCAGCGAGGGGGCTTTCTTTTTTCACTAACCATTCGTCGAACTTTAAACGATAAGTAAAAAATTAAGCAAACGTTTGCTTTTTATCTGGCAGCGACAAAAAGTTCTGGTATCATGCGACTCAAATCTATTATCTCTAATGATAATTTCCACGTTGCTTTAAGATAGGAATGTCTAGATGAGTCTCGCTGACCAAGTTCTTGCCGTAAATGATGATCTTCCAATTCGTACTGATAAACCGGTTCACAGTGGCAAAGTTCGCTCTGTATATTGGCTAACAGAAGAAGACAGCAAACGTCTGATTAAAGAAAAAGGCTACGACGTAGCACCAGATGCCCCACTTGCTATCATGGTGATCAGTGATCGCATCTCTGCATTCGATTGTATTTGGCACGCTGAAGGTGGTCTAAAAGGCGTACCGGGGAAAGGTGCTGCACTCAACGCTATTTCTAACCACTGGTTTAAGCTGTTTAAAGATAGTGGTCTTGCTGATAGTCACATTCTAGATATCCCTCACCCATTCGTTTGGATTGTCCAAAAAGCCAAACCCATCATGATCGAAGCGATTTGTCGTCAATACATTACTGGTTCGATGTGGCGCGCATACGAAAAAGGCGAACGTGAATTCTGTGGTATTCAGTTACCTGAAGGGCTTGCAAAAGACAAAGCACTGCCAGAACTATTGATGACTCCTTCTACGAAAGGTATTTTGAAAGATATCCCTGGTGTGCCAGAAGCTGACGACGTCAATATCACCCGCCAAAACATTGAAGATAACTTCGCCGCATTTAATTTCTCTAAAGCTGAAGATATCGCCCAGTACGAGAAACTCCTGCGCGAAGGTTTTGTCGTTATCAGCAATGCACTGGCCGAAATCGAGCAAATTTTCGTTGATACTAAATTTGAGTTTGGCTATGTCCATGACGCAGCGGGCAATGAAAAGCTCATTTATATGGACGAAGTGGGAACACCAGACTCATCTCGTATCTGGGATGAGAAAGAGTACGACGCTGGTAATATCGTTGAAAATTCTAAAGAAGGGTTCCGCCAATTCTTGCTAAATCACTTCCCTGATCCGGATATCCTGCTAAACAAGGAACGTATGGATGAGCGTGAAGCGTTAGCACGAGACAATGCTTTGCCTCTCGAAGCGCTTCAAGATATCTCGCGTACCTATATTGGTATTGCAGAGAAAATTACCGGTCAACCAATCAAGTTAAGCGACAATCCTAAGCAAGAGATCATTGATATCTTAAGCAAGGAATACGGACTGATTGATTAACTGATCTCATGCTCAAAAAGCAACGCGCTCCATACAAATCGGAGCGCGTTTTATTGCTTAGCTTATTTGTCTTTACCGCCTTTATTACTCCCGCCGCTGTTGCCTCCACCACGATTACCGCTGTTGCCCTTATTGCCACCATTCCCTTTATTGCTGTTACCTTGACTGCTACTAGAGCTACTGCTTTCGTTGCGACTTGCTGCTTTCGCTTCTCTAGCCTCTTGCTTACTGGTTTTCAGCTCTCCAGTACCGTTGCCAGGATTTGAGTATTTCGCATGCGCCGCAAGCTCTTCTTCGCTGACAAAACCATCTTTATCTTTGTCAAAAGAAGCAAACGCGCTTAAGCCAGTTTCGTTTTCAGTCTCGGCTTCATCCTCATCGCTGCCTTCTTCTTCCTCTTCAACAAACTCACCCTCAGCACCAAGCCGAAACGCGTTGAACTCGTCAGCGGATACTAGCCCATCGCCATCGGTATCCATTTCTTCAATACTCGGCGGGGTTTTGGTTCGGTTATTGTCTTCATCAACTTCTTCTTCCGCGTAGCTATGCACTGTAACCATTGCTAGGCCTGCAACTAGAAGTGTCATTAATTTGTTCATTGCAGCTCCTCCTTGTTCTTATAACAAGTGTAGCCCACTAACTTTCGGCCGATTAGTAACGACAAACTCCTACCATTCCAAGCTCGATAAGGTTATAAATAGCGAGTTCCTCCTAACCCCGTGACTTGTATGGATTACCTTGCCCTTTCACGCATCAGTTTGAAGCATTTGACTGCATTCCACGTCCTGCTAAGTACTCATAGTGTGACGACCACAGCCAGTATTTTATGTGTTACTCCTTCGAGTATTAGTAAGACACTTGGGCAGTTACGCGAACAGATGAATGATGAGCTTTTCTATCGAGATGGCGCGCAATTAGTCCCTACCGCTTTTGCTCTTAGCATTGGTGCTGAAGTACATAAGATTCTCTCGAGCATGAATGGTATTCTTCACCAAGGTGAGTTCCAACCGAGTGATTTCACTGGCGAGATTTCTCTTTCAATGCGAGAAAGTACTTTTGAGCTGTTTTCACACAAAATTGCCGATATATCTCAGCAACTTAGTACCTCACGTGGGATTAAGGTTTACGCCAAAGAGCAAGCAAGCTTTGACGCACTAATAAGAGGTCAGGTCGACTTTATGATACTGCCTCACGATATCAGTCAGCCTCCGACTCGTAGTCGAGACTTGATGTGGAAGCAGATTGTATCTGACGAAATGGTCTGCTTAATGGCTAAAGATCACCCACTGGCTGAGAAGCAACTATCCATTGATAATTACCTTGCCTATCCGCATATTGGCATTTTGGATAAAGATCTTGCCGAGCCTTACTTCGAGCAGAACCTGACGCAACAACATGGTTCGCGTAACGTTGTTATTTCAGTCGCTGACTTTGGCGCCGCTGCGGTGATGTGTCATCAAAGTGATTACCTGCTGACTTGCTCTAAAAAATGGGCAGAGCAATCCAGACAAGCAAAGGGGTTGGTGAGTAAACCACTGCCTTTTGAATATGGCAAAGTCGGCTATAGCTTAGTGTGGAATCAAGCCAGCTTGAACGATCCTGCGCTGCAGTGGCTACATAGTCAGTTAATCAGTAGTGTTTAGGTGTAGACTATCAGCAGCTTGGTGATTATGTGCAAATGGGTATACTAAATAGTGGTGAAACGCTAGCTATAGCCGACACAAACTGACAAAAAACCGAGGTTATTTGTCAATTTTCTCCATTTTATGCCACTAATTTGCTAATGGATTTAGATGAACAGCCTGCATGGAAATGGTCCGAAGAAAAATCGAATAAGCCATTGTTTATTCGATTTTTCTAATTACATAGCACCTTTGAACGTCGGTAATCGCAGCCGGAAGCGGGGCCAGCAGAGCAGCACCATCAACAAAATATCCAACGAAAAGGTCGTATCTTTGCAACTTGAGTTAAGCACTTATTCCAAGAGGAACACCACCACACCTTATACGGGATCTAACTCTCGGCCCACAGTGTCTTTCTTACAAATCTGATATATAGCGTTCTTGAACACCAGCATCTATTTCTTCAATAAATTCTCTATCTTTATCCATATTTTCCGCGATCTCGCGTCCAAAAGAAATCTTGACTGGAGTCTGGTAGCTTGCTTTATCCCAAGCTTTGCTGCGAAGAAACGCTTTTCCACAGTGAAAATAAGCATTGGTCACAGAAATTTCTAGTACCAAAATAGCACGGTGGGTGTGCCCTGAAACCGTGTCACATATATCCCCTTCCAATAGTTTGCAAATACCGTGAACGCGCAGGCTTTCGACTGTTCCTGGGCGAAGAAAAATCAACCCGACTTTATCGTTGGATGTCACAATATTCTCTAGCGAGAATGCCAGCTTATTCCCTCTTAATTCCGGTAACAGCAGCGTTTGCTTATCTTGCACTTTAACAAAACCAGGCTTGCCGCCCTTAGGTGAGATCGTTGGGAAACCAAATTCATCAACGGTGGATAGCATAACTAAGGGAGAGGTTTCGATAAATGCCTGCATTCGGTCATTCAAAGCCTCATATATTTTCTTTTTTGCCAAAGGATTAGGTTTACCGATGCTGTATCTCATCTCTTCGACGGAACGGATATTTCTCATTGTCTTCCTCATGGTGGTCATCCCTAATAAAAAGGGGGGAGAAGGATAAATATGTTCTATGCTCGCCGTAAACGAAAAATTAGAGGAATGTCCATAAAACACCCCTCATTCGTGGTGACCACTAGGTATCAGACACGAGGTTTTTTAACCATTTTCGTTGCTTAATTCTTAGTGTAGCGGGAATTATCTTAAACAACTCTTCTACTTGCACTAGCAGGTAAACAACGATAAGAGGCAGTTCAAAATAAAGAGCACCTATCGCTACAACGGGCACCGCTATGACCCACTGTGCAACAGTATCCAAATAGAGGCAGTACTGAGTATCCCCTCCACTTCTTAAGATCCCCCCAACTTGCGTACTCGTAACAGCACGAAGTACCACAGATAAAGCAGCAAGAGGAAGGATCTCCTGAATAATGTTGATGACAGGATCACTTAAGTTTATAAAGACAGTGTCCATATACATCGTTGAAATCATCAAAAGAACCCCGACTGAGACACCAAACAACACAGCAAGGACAAGAGATTCACGACTTACTTGTATTGCCTCTTCAAACTCGTCTGCACCCAATTTATTTCCTATCAGCACTGCAGTACCTTGTCCAATACCAGCAACAGCAGCTAAAGCGACCCATTCAATCGGCGTGATTACCGACATGGCAGCAAGAACGTGCTCCCCCATATGGCCGAACACGGCGTGGAAGCTAAAGTTTCCCGCAGACCAAACAAACGAGCCTGCAATGACTGGCCAGGTCACTACCCACAAAGCAATAAGCGATTTTTTGTCTGACAACGACCTTAGATTAGTGCGCTTAATACGGATCCGTGGCTCACTCATTGCGATGATCAGGAGCAGGAAGAGAATTCTTGTCGTTCTCGCCAACAGAGAGGCAATTCCCGCGCCCAATAACCCCAGTTCAGGTGCACCAAAGGCACCAAAAATAAGAACGTAGTTGAGGAACACATTGAGTGCAAACTCAACCATGTAGGTATACATGGGTATAAGAGGACGACCTAAACATCGGAGTGCTGCATCCAGTATTAGGCCAACACCTGTAACCATAACAACGCAGCCCAACGCTACTAGGTAATCGATGGAATGCTCGGTCGCTGCCCCTTTTGAAGCAACAACCTGCGAAAGAACATTGGGAAATACGATGAAGCACATGCCCACAACGAGTGTCGAAAACAGAATGGCTCCGCCCCCCTGAGCAAGACTGTTCCTAAATTTGTCTATATCACCTGCCCCAGAAAATTGAGCCCAGAAAATACTTACGCCAGTACTGATACTCAATAAAAACAATGAAGCAAACCAGAACCACCTTGCTCCTATCCCTGATGCTGCAATAGCCACGTCACCCAAAGAACTGATCATCAATGAGTCAATAAAACCTAACGAGGTGACTAAGACTCCTTGTAGAGAAAAGGGCAAGGCGAAATAAAGAATCGATTTAAAATTATGTTGCTTGGCGCGCATTAACAAGCCTCCTGGCGAGCACGTTCAAAACATAAAGACAATGAACGCCAAAGCTCTAATGCCTCCGTTTCCTTAACCAAAATGCTGTTTAATATTTCAAGTATTGGTTGATTAAATTTATTGGAATTGGTTTGTAAACCCATTTCCGAGTAGAAATCTATGGCCAACCATTTATCATGCAAATCCTGCAAAACGGTGGTCAGACTTTCAAAAGAGAAGCTCTCCCCAAATTGAGGGTTCTCCGTCACGTAAGATTCAATAAATCGAATAGCAGAAATTCTTTCGTGTGAAAAAACCCAACTGCCAGGAATAAAGATTGGCTTCTCGGGTTTGCTCTCGAGATATAGTCCAAGATCAGCGATGAATTTCTTCAGGCAAGTAAGCCCGTAAGAAGAACAGGTATCTGACAGGTTGCTAATGTTAAACTCAACCATTTCCAGAAAGTCTAATTCACTGTAAGGCTTTGGCTGATGTGTTTGTTCCAGATGAAAAACCGAACAAGCGCCATGTTCCTTGAGCAAATAATGAAAACAATCAAATAAATCGCCTTTGGAGATACTAAATTTTGGCTTTTTAGCTTGTTCTATTGCGTCAAACGACTGATGCTCTGCGTTATAGCCAACAATGCAGATTGAATGTAGGCCAAAGACTTTTTTGTAATGTCTTCTTGTTGGAACATACCCAAGGCTATAGGTAGAAAGAACGGGCTCTCCTTTTTTCAATGAACGCAGCAGGTATTCAACGTAAGCGTCAAAGCTTTGAAAATCAGTTTTGTGTATCTGAACACCATAGCGACGTTGAATGTTTTCTGCGATTGGGCTCGTATCAATGCCATCCTTGTACAAAAGCAGACCTCGCATTTTCCTATCCAGCGTTATGTTGAGCTGAACATCGTCTGCGTGAGAAATCTGACTGCCTTGCATGGTGTACTCAAATGAATGCCAACAATAGGCCTGATGAAAATCTTTGATTGAGAATTGCTTGTTGGCCATCAGTTCGACAAGTGAATATCTGCAATCGGGGAAATACTCAAAAGGCATACCAATATCGATAGGGTTAACGGTATTAAAGCGCTCAAGCAAATTCATGTTTGTTCTCCAATTATGTTAGTGATGGTGGAATAATCAGTCTTTCCGTTTTGGTTCAAGGGCAACTTAGGAATACAAAATACGGCCTTGGGGAGCATGTAATCGGGGAGGTGTTTCTGGCAGGCTTTAATCAGCTTTTGCTCGTCAATCTCTTCTGTTATTACGGCAGCGAGGCAATCTCCTCCATTGGTGCTTTGTTTGATGACGGCAACATCGGTAATTCCCATCGCTTTGCGGATATTCTCCTCCACATCGGCAACTTCAACACGAAATCCTTGGATTTTTATCTGGTTGTCTAATCTCCCCTTGTAGAGCAGAGTGCCTGAATCCGGCGTTCTCTCAACGAGATCCCCACTCCGATACCAGGCTGTACAATCAAGTGCAGGAAAGACATCTTGAACAAAGGAAAGTTGGTTTTTATAGGGGTTATTCAGATAACCTTGGGTTAGCTGGTCCCCGCCTAATAATAACTCGCCGACATCGCCGTTATTCATTTCGCTATCTACAATAGCAACTTCCAGTCCCGCAAACGGGGTGCCAATGGGGAGAATTGACCAGGTTGCATTCCGATCTTTCTCGGTGTATTGATAATACGTAAAAGCAATAGTGGCTTCTGTCGGGCCATAAAGGTTATTAACGATATCTGCATTCTTGGTTGCGGAGAGCCAACTGTCTGCAATGGATTTTGGCATTGCTTCACCACAAAAAAGCGAGTAACGAATGCTAGCTAGATGTTCAGGTAATAACCGCTTGTGCTTTCTCATTTGCACCGCTAGTGATGGTACCGAGAACCAGACAGTGATAGCGTTTCGTTTAACGTACAAGTCAGGAAGCAACAAGTCTGCTTTGGTGGCCGGATACAAACACGCGCCGTTTGACCAGCAGACAAACATGTCATGAACCGATAAATCAAAGGTCAAATCAAACAGGTGTGAGAATCTGTCTTCTTCATTGAAAGCAAACACCGTATTAATTCTGGACACGTAATTAACAACATTGCCGTGGGTAATTGGGATCCCCTTAGGGTCTCCTGTCGTGCCTGAGGTATAGAGAACGTAAGCTTCACTGTCGTTATTGAGCTGAGTTTTCCTTCGCAACGCTGTCGTAGGGACGTCGCTCTCTATATTGATGACCAACTGCGATGATAATATGGCGTCATCCAGCAGCTCTAACGTCGTATTGTCGACAATGAGGGTATCTATATCACCATCTGCGAGTATTTTCTTTATCCTATCGACAGGGTAACCTAGTGAGAGCGGGACATAACTTTTGTTGCATTTTAACGTCCCAATGATGGCAGGATATATTCCAATGGCCTTTGGCAAAAACAGAGCAACCCTTTTAGAAGAACCGTCAGACTTTTCAATGGCGGTAGCAACGAAATCTGAACGTAAATCCAACTCAGAATATGTGAGCCTGTTGCCGTCAATCGCGATCGCATGTTTATCAGGAAATCGAGACACACTCTCGCTAAAAAGGGAGAGAAGATTATTCTTTTTCATCTATTTATCCTTAAAGAAGTTGAGTGCAGTACGCCATATATGTAAAGAATCAAAGCAAGAATGATGTGTCTCGCCCTTCAGGTTAATATTCATCACGTTTTCAAAGTACTTTGCATATTGGTCAATCATCGCCGGAGTAGTGATGGAATCATCACTACCTGAAATAATCATAACTTTATCTTTGCTGTTGCATGAGACCTCATTGCGCTCAGAATGATTTAAAGCACGCAGATACTGACCGAGTGTTTTCGGAATACGAAACGAGTCAGACGAAATTGATTGCAAAAATACACTCTCTTTTTCAATCACGCTTTTGAAGTGATTCTTTTTTGCCAACCTAACCAATACCGAGCTTTTGTGCAGGTTCCTGTGGTCGTCGAGATCCAAGGCCATGGACATTGAAATAAGCGTGGTTATGAAGCCGGACTCAGTCTCTTTGTTGGGGATGCTGAGGTATGGGCTCAAATAGACAGATTCGAAGGGACTGGAACTTATTGTTGACGCTCTTTCAATGAGTTCACAGCCCGTACTCCAGCCTAGTATATGAATTCGTTTTTCAGTTGAGTAGCGTTCCAGTATCGTGTTAATGTGCCGAGCGGCAGCATCGAAATATGTGTCGTTAGGTTTGACGTTTTCGATCAAGGCTAGTGGAGTCTCAATAAGCAGTACCCTAAAGTCCTTCGCCAGATAGTCGGCGATGCGTGTGAAAAACAGTGTCGGCATACCAACAGCATTGACGAGAAACACAGTTTTATCACCGCCAGGAAATTCGTAAACATTGTAATACGTACCGTCGCTGAACCCCACCTCATGCCGCGTCGAGCATTCAAGCATAGCCACACATGCCAAATCGCCACTTTGATTGATTGCGATAGCTTCACTAGAGAAAATATCGGGTATAAGTAGCCGTGTTGTTCGACTTACTTTTTGAGTCACGAGATGCTGAACGATCCACGTGAATAATACATCCAAAGGGATCCCATCACTGGTCCCTTTATCGAGAACGTATTCATTAATAAATGGGTTGTAGTAAATAGGTGTCGATGGCAATACGTTACCAATTACGATAGCTACCTGCGTGTCCAGCCTCTCACGTTTCGAAGGCATCGTTCCTTCGGTAATGACGTAGTAGCGCGCTCCTAATTGATCGGCGTATTTGTCTTCCTCATGCTGTCCAATAATGATCACTACATCGTCGTCATTCTCCTGCGCAAAATCGCTTGTTATGGTAATTTCTGCTTGCTGAAAAAGATGATTCAGAGGTCTAGATTTTAATACAGAGTTGTATTCCGACACAGAATGGAGGTAATCCTTCGTAATACTGTCACTAATTAAATTGACATGAGCACCCGACATACAAAGCCAAAATGCCAACTCGGCAGACACATTGTCAGATCCCACGACAGTGACGCATTTGTCCTGTATGGTATTTATAAAGTTCGTCTGGCACTCATGTTGCTCCCCGATATACACACTATCCATGCTAAGCACACCATACATAGTCAAAACCGAAATACTCTTTTCCTTTCTTGCCAAGCACGATATTGATTACGTTGGCATCTTCGGGTACAGGCAAGCCTGTTCGTTCATATGCGTCGATAAGGAAAGTATCAAACTCATCGCGCAGAAATCTTTCTTTTTCCTCAAGCGCCAACTCTATGTTGTCAACGGGCAGGAACGTTTCATAGAGATTGCTATTCATAACTTCGGCATCAAGTAAATCTTTAGCGTCAAACCACAAGAAAACATTCTCGCTGGTAGTGAGTGAGATGAGAGTCTGAAGATGAGTGATACTCGTGGGTGTTTTTGATGTTTGAACAACGTCACTCTTGCATAGTTTCTTTCTTGCGGTCTTAATGCTCGGGCGTTTTCTCAGTAAGTTCATCCACCGACGCTCGTTGCGAAAAACCTTATTGTCGAGGTATTCAATATTGTTTAACGAAATGCTGCCATCAAGCGTGATTTCTGGTTGAGTGAGTAAATAGTTCCCACTCTCTTCATCTTTAGTGATGTGATAAAGAGCACCATCAACCAACACCTTGGGAATACTTATGGGGTTGAAGCTCTTTCCATAGTCATGCGCGCGAATATAAGGGAGCTGCTCTTGGATTTGAGAAGTGACGATTCCAGCAGGCCGAATTCTCTTATAGCGATGATAAAAACTTCGACGACGATTGTCTTGCTTCCGCAGATTAATTTTGTCGTTTACAATCTCGTTAATCAACTTACTGAAATAGAATAATGCGTTCATTCCACATTTTTTATTAACCGACTCAACGGTATCGTGCTCATCAAGCGTAATAGTTTGCTGAAGTAATATGTCACCGCTATCGGACTTCGAGTTCATTAAGTGGAAGGTAATACCTGTCTCTGCTTCACTGTTATAGAGAGACCATGGAGCAGCATGACTACCCGCATAACTGGGAAGTATGGAGTCGTGATAGTTGATGGCATACTTGTTAATACTTTCAAGCACATGGTTTGGTATCAACAATGGATTTACGATACTAAACAAATAGTCGACAGAATGTTCGGTTACCCAAGATCCAAACTTGTCAAACGAGTCATGTAAAACATCTTTGTTTTCAACACCGCTGGTTACATGTGGGTCTTCGCTGTAAATAGCTATGACATGAATTCCAACTCGATCAAGTTGTTTTTTGCACAGAAGAAGAAGGTCACTCTCTCCAATTAGCGCTGCTGTTCCATGGCTCAACTTACGCTACCTCCATTCTCTTGGAAAAGAAATTATCGTTGATAACTTGTAACGTTCTAACTTTATTTATTGTATCTTCATTAATGTTCAGGCTTTGTCCCGAAAGCTCTTCGATCAGGAAAAGAAATTCTACGAATGCTAAGGAATCAATTAGTCCACCATCAATGAGATCGTCATCCATAGCAATGTATCCTACTGTATTATTCTTTTCTATGATCCAGTCAGTAAGTTTTTCCAAGTGCATTATATAACTCCAATTTTTTCAAAGAATTTACTAGGGCTTTGGACGAACTTTTTATTGCGTCCATTTCTATCATTAAACTCAATAAGATCACTTCTCATTTTAAGGCAATTTGAATAACCAGAATCCTTATAAGAAGAAGGGTTATATGAAGATTCCACCATTAATCTCATATAGCTATTAATGCTATTTTTTAGAGCATCTTTAGACTCTAATTTAAGTGTAGCAAGTAGCTCTTCTCCTTTATGCTGCAAATATGCCTTTCCAAAAGATATATGCCGAGACTCCTCTTCAATATGAGCCTTATTAATGTTTCTAACGAGCTCATTTACGCCTTGGTGCTTTGAAACCTCTCTGTTGATGAAGTCTCCGACTTCTTCAAAGATATAAATTCTGGCAAACACCAAATAGTTCGAGATCTCAGCAAAATCACTTTTGCCTATTGACGCCGACTTCATACCATATACCTTACCGTAATATTTCCTGCAAAACTTATTGAAGTACCACATATGCTGATTTTCTTCTTCAACAAAATGGTGTAGATAATCACAGGCTTCAGCCGAAAGATTGCCATTCTCGATTTGCATTAATATCTCGTTAATAAGTATTCTTTCATTATGAATATTAAGACTGAACTGATTCACCATTTCCGCCTTCGATAACTTAATTAACTGCTCAATGTTATTTTCGTCGTAGTAGTCTGAACCATAGACAGTAAGCAATTCCCTTGGATACCACCATTCGTTTTCGTCTATATCTTTAGGCCACTCAAATCTGTCAAAAGCCATATTTCGGTTTTTGTTTGAAACATTACTTAAGCTATTACATCTTTTATTAAATCTATCAATATCAAATCGTTCCAACTTAATTTCCTAGGTTGTTATTTTGCTCGTGAGAATCCTATTTATTTGAATAGATTGATTCAAGGAATCATATTGATTCCATATGTTAAATAAACTTAAATGCGATACATATCTTATTATCTTGAATTAAATAATTAACTAAGAACCAATCACGTATAGAGGTGTTGTATTCTAATTTTGATAGGAAGTTACTTGTCTAATGCTGAACTAAGACAGACGTCATATGCTTAAGGTAAATAGCTTCAAGATATTACATGAAAATACTGTGTTCACTCTAATATCAAAGCTAATGCTGCTCATTGCGCATACGAGCAGTTTGCTACATGGTTAGAGGACTAGGCCACTTGCATTGCAGTAACTGGCTGATTCGATTTTGTTGTGAGCACTTTACACAACAGCATTACCAGTAAACTTAAAAACCTAAACCATCTATAGTTTGTATTAGGCAGCCCTAAGGAACACTGAGTGTAGACTATTGAGAAGCCAACTGATGGCTTTGAATGGTGGCATTTCTTTTATGTTAATAATGCCCGATTTGGCCAAGAATTTCTGGCTGTAGTTAGCCACAACCTACTAAAGTCAAAAGCTGTATCAACAGGGTGGATTAAGTATAAACCGTCGGCAGTTGAATCTTGTGCTCTACACCTTCTGACAATAGAGCATAGAATCGATTCATCTCTTGTTCTGAACACTTGTCCCATTCGAGTGCTTCACCAACCACCCCATGATGTTGAAACGCATTCAAACGGATCAGCACCTCTTTTGGTAAAGACTGTATCAGTTTAATGATGCTGCCAAGTTCCCTATCAAGGTCACTCTTGCCCGGAATGTGCAATAAACGTAGTTCGTGCAGCTTACCTAGTTTAGCCAAACTTTTTACCGATTCGATAACCCGATGATTGTCTTTACCCACTAGCCATTGGTGAGTTTCGCGCTGCCAAGACTTCAAGTCGATCATTGCTCCATCAAGCACATGGTTCACTCGCTCCCAACCTGTCGCAGATAAGTCACCATTGCTATCGATAAAACACGTCAGGTGCTTTAGGCTTTCATCCGATTTTATTGATTCAAATAATTGAATAATAAACGGAAGTTGTAATGTTGCCTCTCCGCCTGAAACCGTTATACCGCTAATAAACATACTTTGATGCTTTATCATCGCCACCATTTCAGAGACCGTGTATTGGCTAATCTTCGGGCTGGATTTATTACCGCATACCTCAATACAGTTATCGCAATTGGTACAAGCTGATGCGTCCCAAATCACCTCTCCTTTTTCATTCAAACTCAGAGCACTGCTTGGGCATGACTCGACACAATCTCCGCAATGATTACAGTGATTGATCGTATGCGGGTTGTGGCAATTGCGGCAGTTAAAATTGCACCCTTGGAGAAAGATGACCAGACGATTGCCTGGTCCATCTACACAAGAAAAGTTGAGAATTCGACTCACTTTAGCCTGTTTTTCTGGCAGCATAGTCATCGGTTTCTATTCGTAAACTGGTGAAGATTCCATACTCACTACACGCTGCGCTCTATCTAATATCCCTGTATTTTTGGCCGCTTCAGCACCTAAGAAGGTTGTATTCTTGCGCGAGCCCTCTTGTTCAAACTTATTGATATCAGAGAGTTTAATCATATAACCCGTTACACGGACCAAATCGTTCGATGCCACGTTGGCGGTAAACTCACGATAACCTAGGTTGATCGCACCTTTACACAAGTTAAACATCGCTTCTGGGTTTGATTTCACCGTTTCATCGATAGTCAGAATATCGCTGATTCCCGAGGTGTAGTATTTATGCTGCTGAGCTGTTGCTTGTACGTAGGTCACCGGATCAGGCTCGGTTCCATAAGGAATACGAACGCCCGGTGTCACGTCTTCATCTAAGCTAATCCCACCTTGGGCATGAAGCAGCGCTTTGCCATCTAAGCCGTATTTCACCGGGGTCGTATCTACCAAGTGAGCGAGCTTTTCTGAAATAGCCAGTGCGAGGCGATTCGCTTCTTCATTGTGCCCGTACTTCCCTTGTTTACCTTCTTTTTCTAGTAGAGCATTGACCGCTTCAGCCATCCCATAGATACCAAACATAGGCGCAAAACGGCTCTCTTCAATCAATCCTTCTGTGGTTAAGAAGCCTTTAAAGAAGTTGGACTCTTCGTGCAAATGCGTGCTACGCGCATCCATTAGGTCTGCCATTAACTGGCTGTAATGAGGTAAAACGTGGTCAAGGAAATGATTGCTATCTTTGGCATGAGCCGCGACCTTTTTAAGGTTCATACGTACAAGCGTATTTGAGCCACCCGCTAAAGGTAGTGAGTTATAGCAACTCACAATACCAAACTGTTTGTCACCATACGCCATTGCGTGCATCGGGTAGTTGGCAATGTGAGGCTTACTACATTCGCAAATATTACTCGTCGCTTGTCTTAATAGATCATCAGACGTTACTTCAGGGTCGTACATAAAGGTTAGGTTTGGCGCGATCTGTTTGAGCTCAGCATCAACACGCAAAATAGTACGGCAAATAACGTTGTCAGTTGGACCAATATTCACATGCATGAACGCATCAGGCAATGTGCGATCAAGCATCACCCAAAAACGCTTCAACTTGGTATAGATTTGCTGTTCATCGAGATCACCCACGTATGGTAAAAGCACGTCATCCAATTGACCTAAATAAACAGGAATATTGGTCACTGAAGGAACATGATGGTAGATGATGGTTAGTAGGTTTAGTGCATCATCGAAATCTGTTGCTGCATCAAGTTCAAGGTAACCTGAACCTTGCTTTAGGAACTTAGCGTAATCAGGCAACACATAACGCGGCTTAAATGGTGCATGCCCTTCAAACATGTCACATAACACCCCCGCTTCCATCGCTTGGGCAACATCCGTCGAAACCTGCATGTAAGGTAAACTGGCTTCGGCCTCTAGAGCCAAAAACTGGTTTTTCTGTTTAGGGGATAAGGTCGCATCGGTAACAATTTTTGATACGCGCTGTTGAAAAGCAATGTGGCAGTCAGACATGGAGATATTCCTTATTGTTTTTAAGGATTTTATCTAACCTTACCCATGTCCACTATTGAAAATATGTTTAGTCGCAGTTTCCATTTTGGAAATATAAGGCTCAAAAAAAGCCTCGATAATTCGAGGCTTTTTATTCATTCGAGTTAACGCTGATTATAACTTAAAGCGTTGAATCTCTTGCTCTAGTTCATGAGAAAGCTCTGACAGCTTAGCGGCTTGATCCGCCGCATCATGCGCTTCATCAGCTAGTTCATTCGAAACATCGCGAATACCCACTGTATTACGAGTGATTTCAGATGTCACCGACGCTTGCTCTTCGGCAGCAGAAGCAATTTGGGTTGCCATGTCACTAATACGTTCAACAGCCGTTTGGATTTGCGTTAGGCTCACAGCCGCTGAATCCGCATCTGTTACACTGGTATCCGCTAGCTGACGGCTATCGCCCATAATGCTTACCGCTTTGCCCGTCGTACCCTGCAATGTTTCAATCATCTGCTGAATCTCTTGCGTTGACGCATGAGTACGCTGACTTAATACGCGAACTTCGTCTGCAACAACAGCAAAACCACGTCCTTGCTCACCCGCACGAGCCGCTTCGATTGCTGCATTAAGTGCGAGTAAGTTCGTTTGCTCAGCGATGTCTTGGATCGTAGAAAGAATCGTGTTGATACTATTTCCGTGCACTTCCAGCTCTTGAATGACTTCAGTCGCTACTTGTACTTCCGTCGCTAAGTTTTGGATAGAGCTTTGGGTTTGTACTACTTGCTCACCGCCATGCACACACGCAGTCACCGCTTCAGAAGAGTTCTGAGCTGTGTTATCTGCGTTACCCGCGATTTCTTGAGTCGCAGCAGCCATCTCATTGATCGCGGTAGCAACCATATTGATTTCGTCTTGTTGCAGACGAATGCGCGCACTACGCTCTTCTGCTTGTTGAGCCGTTTGTTTTGACTGCTCAGACAAAGAGGCAGAAACCACACTTAGCTTCGTCACCATCTCGTGCATATTGCCAACGAAAGTATTGAAGTTTGTCGCTAGTTGACCCACTTCATCATCACTACGTGGTTCTAAACGCTGAGTTAGATCGCCTTCACCTGATGCAATTTCTTCTAGAGCATCAGATACTCGAACTAGGTCGCGGAACAAGAAGTTCACTAACCACGAAACAACCGCGATAACAATCAGTGTGATTACGATAGCTGTAATGATAAGGCTTTGTAGAAGCTCTGTATGTGCCGCTTCTTCTGTAGCTCGGTCCATTTCAATCGCGAAGATCCAGTCAGTGCCTTCGATCTTGCTAAAGAAGTATAGTTTTTCTTTACCACCACGCTCAATCATCTCTATTGAACCACTGTTTGCTGCATCTTCGATGGCATTTAGGTTCAACTTCTTCGACAACGTTGTTACAGGCTTAAGCGAAAGCGCCTTATCAGGATGCGCTAAGAAAGTACCATCTTGGGTATCAATCAACATTGCATAAGCATTGTCGCCAGCGTCTAGGCTGATCACATCGTTGATTAGCTGATCGATCAATACGTCAGCACCGACAACACCAACAAATTGGCCATTGCGACGCACTGGTTCAGCGATGGTCACCAATAATGCATTAGTGATGGCATCTTTATACGCTGTCGTTACGATCTGCTTACCCGCTTTATTCGCATCGATATACCAAGGGCGTAAACGTGGATCATAATCCGCGCGATTACGCTCAGGGTGAGAACGGTACATACCGCCTTCTGGCGTACCTAGGAAGATGTCGTCAAAGCCGCCCGCTTTACGTGCTTGCTGAAGGAATGGAACGACATCCATCTCTTCGCTGTAATCATTAAATGCGGTTGCGATATCTTTGCGGATCTCGATCCAGTCAGAAATACCTTCAGATGCTGCGGTCGCTAGGCTCTCCGCTCGTGAGTAAACACCATTACGTGTTTGTTGAAAAAGTTGGTCAGCAGATAGCCAAGTTAATGCGCTCGCCATTAGCACCACTGCTAACAAGCTTGCGCCAATCAGTTTCTGTTTCAAAGAAATTTTCATAGTGTCAGTAAAAGGTTTGGGAACAGTTAGGGAGCGGTGAGTTTACAAGTAAGAAAACACTTACGCACGAAAAATCGACTGTTTTTCGAAAATTTGATAGGTACTTGTATTTGTGGCATTTTTATGGCGTCAAGGGCCTGACTCTTACAACGAATTAATTCATCGCCACGCGCAAAAAGTAACGATGAATTAGGAAGAATTATCGATTAAACAGCTGTGCAAATTCTGAAGGTAAGATCGGTTTAGAAAACAGATAGCCTTGGTATTGGTGGCAATTTTCACGGTTTAGCAGCTCTAATTGCTCATTATACTCAACCCCTTCAGCAATAACGGTCTTACCAAGGTTGTGTGCCATCTGAATAATGGTTCTGACGATCATATGATCGGTGGCCTCTGTCACACAGTCATCAATAAACAACTTGTCAATCTTAATCGTATCGACTGGTAATTGCTTAAGGTAGTTTAATGATGAGTATTCAACGCCAAAATCGTCTATTGCAATAGAGACTCCAATTTCTTGCAGCTTTTTACAGGTATCAGCAACGCGTGAGTACTTATCCATCATCGCTGTCTCTGTAATTTCAATTTGCAAACACCGAGAAGGAAGTTGAAATCGATTCAATGTTTCAGCAATAAACGGATAGATATCGTCATGAGCAAATTGGACACTTGAGACATTGACTGAGATACATATCTCATAACCCTGTTTACGCCATTCACTCGATTGTTTAATCGCTTGTTCAATAACCCAACGACCAATTGGGATAATCTGGGCCGTTTTTTCGGCTACACCGATAAAATCACAAGGCGGCACAAAACCTAAGTCTGGGTGCTCCCAGCGCAACAACGCCTCTGCTCCCACTATATCTTGCGTATTGATGTCCACTTTAGGCTGATAGACCAAGTACATCTGATCATTATCAAGCGCACCTTTTAGCTCTGTTTCTACTTGGTGATCATGAATGGTTTCATTCATCAACTCATCATCATACCATTGGATAACGCCATCACTTTTGCGCTTACTCTTAGCTAAAGCGACATCAACATTCTTACCCCATACCTCAATATTGTTTTGCGCATCACTCAGCATCGCAATACCCGCGTAGTATCTTAGTCGATGGGATGTGTTCCTAATTTGACAAACACTATCGTAGTTGGCCTCTAGCCCTTCAATCAGATTATTAATTTCACTCTGATTATCATCGGTACATTTGATTAGCGCGATAAGGTCATCACCACCTAGGCGATACAACTGAGTCTGCTCCCCAAGTAATTGCTTCATTAAACGAGAAAAACTGAGTAATAGCGCGTCGCCATAACCATAACCTAGCTCATCATTCACCTTTTTAAGATTATCTAACCCAACCTGCAAAGCAGCGTAATCAACTGTGTCACTGGCTTTCAATTCATTTACGACATTGAAAAAGGCTTTCCTGTTAGGGAGCTTGGTAAGGTAGTCCGTCAGACTGGCTTCTTTATATAAGTTGGATTGCTTCTCAGACTTCTGTTGAAAGTAAGTCATAATGGTGGCGAATATCGTAATAAATGCCACTTCTATAGCATCTTCTATAAACTCATCAAACTCTTCGGTTGGTAAGTCTACCCAATAGCTCGCGATTAACACTGCCCCTATAGCAATTGGCCATAATGATCCGGGAAAAAGTATGATGTAACACAGTGGGAGACCAATAAATGCTTCTTCGATAGCATCGAGCTCCAGCGGTTCAACAATCCCGCCCCCAAACAAGACGATAAGAGAAATGACGGAGGCACCGACTTTAATGCGAACACTGTTAGAGAAGTATGCGACAAGCATCGCGAGGGGAAATAGCAAGTAGAACCAACTGACTATTTGGTGTTCAGTGATCAGCGTGTAGGAAATGAGATAAACAGCAACTAAGTAGACTCCTGTCAAAACATATGTCATGGCTTGACGATTGGCCACTTGTGACACACTCACCTTCCTTTTATGCATAGAACTTCCTGTTTTCTGAACTTATCGCTCAAGCCATAATAATACGAAACTACTCATTACAGAACACCGTTTACTAGATAATGATCTCATTTATTTTGTTATACCTATGCAAACTCAAAATGCGTTGTTCCAAAAGTGCTCCATTAAATTTAGTCAAAAAAAATGCCGAACATAAAGTCCGGCATTTATAAATTAGAGCGAAGTATTATTCTTGAGAGTCTTCATCGCTTTGCGCTGGAGCTTCAGACTCTTCAGAAGCATTCACTACCTCTTCCGACTCTTCGCCTTCAACTAACTCAGCTTCTTCAACTTCATCAATGCGCTGTAGACCAACAACATTTTCATCTTCAGCAGTACGGATTAGCGTTACACCTTGTGTATTACGACCCACTTGGCTTACTTCCGCTACACGTGTACGAACTAGAGTACCAGCGTCGGTGATCATCATCATCTCGTCGCCTTCTTCTACTTGTACCGCACCAACTACTGGACCATTACGATCAGAGACCTTGATAGATACAACGCCCTGCGTCGCACGACCTTTAGTTGGGTATTCAGCAAGTTCAGTACGCTTACCATAACCATTTTGCGTCACTGTTAGGATATCGCCTTCGTTTGAAGGAACGATTAGAGACACAACTTGGTCATCATCCGCTAACTTCATACCACGGACACCCGCCGCAGTACGACCCATAGCACGTACTTTATCTTCACTGAAGCGTACAACTTTACCTGCTTTAGAGAACAGCATGATATCGCTGTCACCGTTAGTGATATCAACACCAATCAGTGAGTCTTCATCACGTAGGTTAACGGCAATTAGACCGTTTGCACGTACGTTCGCGAATTGATCTAGAGACGTCTTCTTAACGGTACCGTCACCTGTAGCCATGAAGATGAACTTCTCTGGTGAGAACTCATCTACTGGTAGGATCGCTGTAATACGCTCGCCCTCTTCTAGAGGAAGAATGTTGACGATTGGCTTACCACGAGCAGTACGACTTGCTAATGGTAATTGATACACTTTCAGACGGTATGTCTTACCGCGAGTTGAGAAACATAAGATGTTGTCGTGAGTATTCGCAACAAGCAAGCGCTCGATGTAATCCTCTTCTTTCATCTTAGTTGCACTCTTACCTTTACCACCACGACGCTGTGCTTCGTAATCGCTTAGGATTTGGTACTTAACATAACCTTCGTGAGATAGCGTCACAACAACGTCTTCACGTGCAATCAGCTCTTCCATGTCAATATCATGGCTTGCTGCAGTGATTTCAGTACGGCGAACATCACCAAATGCATCACGAACTGTTTCTAGCTCTTCACGAATCACTTCCATCAGACGCTCAGTGCTTGCAAGAATATGCATTAGCTCTTTGATTTCGTCCAATAGGGCTTTGTATTCGTCTAGGATCTTCTCGTGCTCTAGGCCTGTTAGTTTGTGTAGGCGTAGATCAAGAATTGCTTGTGCTTGTGTCTCAGTCAGGTAGTACTGACCGTCACGGATACCGAACTGCTCTTCCAACCAATCTGGACGAGCCGCATCAGTACCAGCACTTTCAAGCATTGCAGCAACGTTACCAAGATCCCAGCCACGAGCAACTAAGCCAGCTTTTGCTTCAGCAGGCGTTGCTGCGTTACGAATCAGTTCGATGATTTCATCAATGTTCGCAAGTGCAAGTGCTAGAGCTTCAAGGATATGTGCACGATCGCGCGCTTTCTTAAGTTCGAAGATAGTACGACGTGTCACCACTTCACGGCGGTGATCAACGAAGCACTTCAACATATCTTTTAGGTTGAATAGCTGAGGCTGACCATTGTTCAGTGCAACCATGTTGATGCCGAAAGTCGTTTGCAGTTGAGTTTGTGCGTATAGGTTGTTTAGAACCACTTCGCCCACTGCATCACGCTTACACTCAATAACAATACGCATACCGTCTTTATCTGACTCATCGCGTAGTGCACTGATGCCTTCTACTTTCTTATCTTTAACCAGTTCAGCAATTTTCTCGATTAGACGAGCTTTGTTAACTTGGTAAGGAATCTCAGTAACAATAATGGTTTCTTTGCCATTCTTGTCAGCTTCTACTTCCGCTTTAGAGCGCATGTAGATTTTACCGCGGCCAGTTTTGTACGCGTCTACGATGCCTTTACGACCGCTGATCAGCGCTGCCGTTGGGAAGTCAGGACCAGGAATGTAGTCCATAAGCTCATCAATAGTGATTTCTTCATTATTGATGTACGCAAGACAGCCATCAATCACTTCGCCAAGGTTATGTGGCGGGATGTTGGTTGCCATACCTACCGCGATACCTGAAGCACCGTTAACCAGTAGGTTAGGAATTTTCGTTGGAAGAACTGCTGGGATTTGTTCAGTACCGTCGTAGTTAGGTACGTAATCAACAGTTTCTTTATCTAGATCAGCCAAAAGTTCGTGGGCGATTTTCGCCATGCGAACTTCGGTGTAACGCATTGCTGCCGCTGAGTCACCATCGATCGAACCGAAGTTACCTTGACCGTCGACCAGCATGTAGCGTAACGAGAAAGGCTGAGCCATACGTACGATAGTATCGTATACAGCGCTATCACCGTGTGGGTGATATTTACCAATTACGTCGCCAACAACACGGGCAGATTTTTTATATGGTTTATTCCAATCATTACCTAGTACATTCATCGCGAACAAAACGCGGCGGTGTACAGGCTTTAGGCCATCACGCACATCTGGAAGAGCACGACCAACGATTACTGACATCGCATAGTCTAGGTATGAACCTCGAAGCTCATCTTCAATGTTTACGGGCGTGATCTCTTTCGCTAGATCGCTCATAGAGCCATTATCCCTCTATTTATAGATCGTATGTACAATACGCTTAAGGTGCAAAAATATAACATACAATTCAGTAGTTCGGCATCACTTTCCCTCTCCTTTTATAAGGTTGTGAGCTTGGTTGTGAATCAAGTGCCGAGAAATTGCACACTCTAATTTTATCTTGCTGAAAAATGGTTATATTTTACCCGCTTCTAGAGAAAAGTGATCCTCTCTATGGAGTGTTATGCTTGAACGGGTATAATGCGTTCAATTCAAGGATGCAGGTTAATAAATAGAGTTGTTATGACCCAATCACAAAATGTCGACCCTAACGAAATTAAAAAGTTTGAAGATATGGCTTCCCGCTGGTGGGATCTTGAAGGTGAATTTAAGCCTCTTCACCAAATCAACCCTCTTCGTCTCAACTACGTTTTAGACAATGCTGACGGGTTATTTGGTAAAACGGTTCTTGATGTCGGCTGTGGCGGTGGAATCTTAGCGGAAAGCATGGCGAAAGAAGGCGCTACGGTTACGGGACTAGATATGGGCAAAGAGCCACTAGAAGTCGCTCGCCTTCATGCTCTTGAAACAGGAACCAAGCTGACTTACATCCAAAGCACAATTGAAGATCACGCGGTTGACAACGCGGGTAAATATGACGTGGTGACTTGCATGGAAATGCTAGAACACGTTCCTGACCCCCTATCGGTGATCAAATCATGCGCAGCATTAGTTAAGCCAGGTGGTCACGTTTTCTTTTCAACGCTGAACCGCAACTTAAAATCCTATCTGTTCGCTATTGTTGGTGCAGAGAAACTGCTGAAGATCGTTCCTGAAGGCACTCATGATCATGATAAATTCATTCGCCCAGCAGAACTTATCAAAATGATTGACCACACTGATTTAACAGAGACGGGGATTACAGGCCTTCATTACAACCCTCTTACAGACACCTATAAGCTTGGTAGCAATGTTGACGTGAACTATATCGTCCACACTCAAAAGTTTTAACAACTTTCACATACCATATATTGTGTTTATTTCTCAGGCGATGACGTAGTGTCATCGCCTTTTTTAATCATTTTTTCATCAATTTTTGCGTGTTTGATTCCAATTTAATCGACTCCTTTTTCGCTCCGAAATTTGTTCAAAGATCAAGGGATTTTTTTTTGTTTGTGGTTACTTATAAACCACACTGGAGATGGTAATTTTGTCCATTATTGCCAGCCCTAACGCCATCAGTTAGTAGCCACTAACTGTTTTTTTTGTTTTTGTCAGTTATCCACAAGTCATCCCAGATCTGCTCCTTGAAATATACGATTGATAGCACTATCTTGTAATCCGCAAACAGATACACCCCTATATGTTGTGTTTGCTACTACAATATATAGATAGATTTTGATCACAAAGCCGGCACAAGTTTTACAAGAATTACACAAAAATGCGGCTTTTATCAGTTTTGTTAGGGAAATGAAGCAGAATGAACCAACAACTTACCGTTACTAAACGTAACGGCCGTAAAGAAAGCATTGATCTAGAGAAGATCCATCGCGTTATCACTTGGGCTGCCGAAGGCCTAGATAACGTTTCAGTCTCGCAAGTAGAACTACGCGCTCACATTCAGTTCTACGATGGCATCACGACCTCTGATATTCATGAAACAATCATCAAGTCTGCAGCAGACCTGATCTCTGAAGAGACGCCAGATTACCAATACCTAGCGGCTCGCCTAGCAGTATTCCACCTACGTAAGAAAGCGTATGGCCAATACGAGCCACCAACGCTGCACGATCACGTTGCACGTATGGTTGATATGGGTAAGTACGATCAGCACATTCTTGAAGACTACACTAAAGCTGAATTAGATGAGCTAGATGCATACCTTGACCACAAGCGCGATCTAAACTTCTCTTACGCAGCTGTAAAACAGCTTGAAGGTAAGTACTTCGTTCAAAACCGTGTATCTGGTGAAATTTACGAAAGTGCTCAGTTCCTATACATTCTGGTTTCTGCTTGTCTGTTCGCAAAATATCCGAAAGAGACGCGTCTTGACTACATCAAGCGTTTCTACGATGCAACGTCAACATTCAAGATTTCTCTACCTACACCGATCATGTCTGGTGTACGTACCCCTACTCGTCAGTTCAGTTCATGTGTACTTATCGAGTGTGGTGACAGCCTTGATTCAATCAACGCGACAGCAAGCTCTATTGTACGTTACGTATCTCAACGCGCTGGTATCGGTATCAACGCTGGTCGTATTCGTGCTCTAGGCTCAGAAATCCGTGGTGGTGAAGCATTCCATACAGGTTGTATCCCGTTCTACAAATACTTCCAGACAGCAGTAAAATGTTGTTCTCAAGGCGGTGTTCGTGGTGGCGCAGCAACAGTATTCTACCCACTATGGCACGGTGAATCTCAAGCGCTCATGGTTCTTAAGAACAACCGTGGTGTTGAAGAAAACCGTGTACGTCACATGGATTACGGCGTTCAGTTAAACCGCCTTATGTACCAACGTTTGGTTGAGGGTGGCAACATCACTCTATTCTCACCTTCGGACGTACCTGGCCTATACGATGCGTTCTTCGAGAACCAAGATGAGTTCGAACGTCTATACGTGAAGTACGAAAACGATCCTTCAGTTAAGAAAGAAACGGTTAAAGCGATCGAGATGTTCTCTATCTTGATGCAAGAGCGTGCTTCTACAGGTCGTATCTACATTCAAAACGTTGACCACTGTAACACTCACAGTCCATTTGACTCAGAGGTTGCACCTGTACGTCAATCGAACCTATGTCTAGAGATCGCACTGCCGACTAAACCTCTGACAAATGTAGAAGATGATTCAGGTGAGATTGCACTATGTACGCTTTCTGCGTTTAACCTTGGTGCGATTAAATCACTAGACGATTTCGAAGAGCTTTCTGAACTGGTAGTACGTGCACTAGATGCACTGCTTGATTACCAAGACTACCCTCTTCCAGCTGCATACAAGTCAACTATGAACCGCCGTACTCTAGGTGTTGGTGTTATTAACTACGCTTACTACCTAGCGAAGAACGGTGTTAAGTACTCTGATGGCAGCGCAAATGGCCTAACTCACCGTACATTTGAAGCGATTCAGTACTACCTACTTAAAGCGTCTGTTGCGCTTGCGAAAGAACAAGGCAAATGCCCATCTTTCCACGAAACAAACTACGCGAAAGGCCTACTACCAATCGATACGTATAAGAAAGATATCGATTTAGTATGTGATGAGCAGCTGCATTACGACTGGGATGGTTTACGTGAAGAGATCGTTACTCACGGTCTACGTAACTCAACACTGACAGCACTAATGCCTTCTGAGACATCATCGCAGATCTCTAACGCGACAAATGGTATTGAACCACCACGTGGTTACGTATCAGTTAAGGCTTCTAAAGATGGTATCTTGAAGCAGGTTGTACCAGAATTTACCGAGTACAAAGATAACTATGAATTACTTTGGAACATCGGTTCTAATGACGGTTATCTACACCTAGTTGGCATCATGCAGAAGTTCGTTGACCAAGCTATTTCAGCGAACACGAACTATGACCCAACTCGTTTCGAAAGCGGCAAAGTACCGATGAAGAAGCTGCTGCAAGATCTACTAACAGCGTACAAATATGGTGTTAAGACGCTTTACTACCATAACACTCGTGATGGTGCGAGCGATGACCAGAAAGACGCTGTACAACCACAAGACGACGATTGCGCGGGCGGCGGTTGTAAGATTTAACCCATAATCCCCTATCGGGATTATTAAGGCTTAACAAAATATTCGCCCCTCAGATTGAGGGGCATAAAAGGAATTGAGGCATCATGGCTTACAGTACTTTTAACCGAACTAAGAACGACCAGCTAAAAGAACCTATGTTCTTGGGTCAATCGGTAAACGTTGCACGTTACGATCAACAAAAATTTGAAATTTTCGAAAAATTAATCGAGAAGCAACTGTCTTTCTTCTGGCGTCCAGAAGAAGTAGATGTATCAAGCGATCGTATCGACTACAACAAGCTACCAGACCACGAAAAACACATTTTCATCTCAAACCTAAAGTACCAAACGCTACTGGATTCGATCCAGGGTCGTAGCCCTAACGTTGCGTTACTTCCATTGGTTTCTCTACCAGAAGTAGAGACATGGATTGAGACTTGGTCTTTCTCTGAGACTATCCACTCGCGCTCTTACACTCACATCATCCGTAACATCGTTAATGATCCGGGTCTTGTGTTTGATGACATCGTAGAAAATGAGCACATTCTAAAGCGTGCGAAAGACATTTCTCGCTACTACGATGACTTGATCCAACTGACTAACGACTACCACCGTTACGGTGAAGGCAAACATACAATCAACGGCGAAGAAGTGACTATCACTCTTCACGAGCTGAAGAAAAAGCTGTATGTATGTCTAATGTCAGTGAACGCACTAGAAGCGATCCGTTTCTACGTAAGTTTCGCTTGTTCGTTTGCATTTGCTGAACGTGAGCTGATGGAAGGTAACGCAAAAATCATCAAGCTCATTGCTCGTGATGAAGCGCTACACCTAACGGGTACTCAGCACATGATCAACCTGCTTCGTAACGGTCAAGATGACTTCTCATTCATGCAAATCGCTGAAGAATGTAAGCAAGAGTGTTTCGACCTATTCAAAGAAGCGGCAGAGCAAGAAAAAGAGTGGGCAGAATACCTATTCAAAGATGGCTCGATGATTGGTCTAAACAAAGACATTCTTTGTCAGTACGTTGAGTACATTACCAACATCCGTATGCAGGCTGTTGGTCTTGGCGCAGCTTACCCAGAAGCAACATCGAACCCTATTCCATGGATCAACGCTTGGTTATCTTCTGATAACGTTCAGGTTGCTCCTCAGGAAGCAGAGATTTCATCTTACCTAGTTGGTCAGATAGATAGTGACGTTCGTGCGGATGACTTTAAGGACTTCGAACTGTAATGCCAACAATCAAAATCAACGGGATGACTCCTATTCAGTCTCACCCTTCGAATACCATTTTAGAAACAATGGAGAACGCAGGTGTAGAGCCAGAATACAATTGCCGTGACGGACACTGCGGCGCTTGTCGCTGCAAGTTGGTCTCAGGTGAAGTGGAATACGTTGGTTTTGCTATGGCTTACACCGAAGAGCGCGAAATTTTACCGTGCATCTGCAAAGCAAAGTCTGATATCGAGATTGAAGGTGTTCACTATGCGCTAAAAGAAAAACGCGCATAGTACATTTTTAGTCATCAAAAAAAGCCCTTTAGTTCATCACTAAAGGGCTTTTTGTATATAAAGAATCAGGTGTGCAAGCGAGTAACTCGAGTTCAAATAAGTATGATGAAGTGCATAACTATACAAATTATAAAAGACTAAGGTTCGCGTTAGCCTTTATGCATTTAATTTAGCTGGCTCACGTGACAAAAATGCATCAGCGGTCAGCATAGACACGGCTTTGTCACCGATCTCTCTACCATCATCATCAAAAAGCGAAAGATGATAACCTAAGCTATCCCCAACGATTTTTTCTTTTGGTGCTTGTCGCCACAAAGAGATTACATCCTGACGTTCATCCTTAAGTGCTTCACCCAAAATAACTTTTTGACTAGCAACTTGGTACCATACAAGGATTTTTGACTGACTAAACATACTAACCCCTCCGTGAAAATAGCGATTCAAGTAATCAGTTTATCCTCTTCTCCAACAAAAATAAGTACCAAAAGTGAGACAATTTTGGCTTCTATTTAAAATCATTGAGTTAAGCCATATATGAATACGCTATAAAAAAATATTTAACTGATGAATATGAAATATCAAGTGCATTCATTTGCTTATTACAGAATGCCAACCGACGCTGAATTGACAAATATAAATAGTCAGTTCATTGAATTTTTATGCACCAATTATACTTCTTGGAATAAACATCTCTTTTTCACGAGTTAATGAGCTGTAGTTTGCAAACATGGGCTTAGTGCTCAAGTAACGTCGAAGCATATCCGCTGCAATCGTGGTGATCACAAGAGTGCGCTCTTTGCGCGAGTAATCACGATTAAATGTGAGTGTCTGTCCCCACTCCCCTTCAGGGGTCGCTAAAGCAACTGAAAATGTCTTATTGACCACCTTCCCTGTCACTATGGCAATATCAGTGGCGCACTTCTCTTTAGTCGCCCCAGATAACGCGAGTACCGAAGCTAACGCATCTTCACTGCCTTCCGCTAAAGCGACTTTTTCACCCAGTACCCAGCCGTGACCGCAATACTCTGCCGCACCTTCATGAGACTGAACCCACTGAGATAGCGCGCCATAGGTTGATTGTTCCGCGGTCGAGATTGATTGCTGCTTCTCTAAAATCAAATGGGCAACGTGATCTTGCATAGACTCATCAATGCTCACGACGTTGGCTTCCACTAAGCTGAAAATCATTTGAAGCAGCTTTACACGTCTCTCTAGATCTTCTTTTGGCCCAAACAGCTTAACCTCAATATAGGGAAGGTATGAACGATAACCTAAGCTATACCCTTCAGGAAGCTGCATTTTATCGAGCTTATCTGACAGCGCTGACTCTGAAGTACCAAAGGTGTAGAGCTTGCTACACTCCTGACCGATAATGTCTGGGTAACAACGCTTAATATCTGGCAGAATTTGCTGTTCTACCATTAACTTAAATTCACTCGGCACACCTGGCGTAAAATAGAAATCACAGTCATTAAAGGTGACCTTGAAGCCACAAGCCGTACCTATTGGGTTATCAAGTAATTGCGACCCTTTCGGTAGCATCGCTTGCTTGATATTACTTTCTGGCATTGTGACTCCCCTAGCAGCAAAAAATTGCTCCAAGCGAGCCTGCCATTCAGGGAAAAGAGTCAGTTCCGTTTCTGCAGCAACAGCCGCCGCCTCAGAACTCAGGTCGTCAGCCGTTGGCCCTAAGCCACCATTGACCACAACGACATCACAATTAAAGCTCAGCATCATCAGTTCTTCGACTAGCGAAGACATTTCATCACCTACCGTCGAACGCTTGGTCACGCTGTAACCATGCTCAAAGAAACGTTGAGACAGCCAAGCGGCATTGGTATCAACAATATCTCCGTGGAGGACCTCTTCCCCAGTGCTTAGCATTGCAATTTTCAACATCGTTTATCCTTAGTGGGAAATGTCACACATTTGATGAGTTTACCGTTAATTCCTATGGCAATCCGGTAAAAAACGTCTAAGTTTCTAATTTAGAACAAATACTGGTTCCCATTACTCTGACTTTAATAGATAATTGTGAACCCGATCATTAAAAAATAATAACTGTGGAGTTTTCCGTGTTTAAAAAAAGCATCGCCGCTTTATTGATGTCAGCATCTGCATGTGCCAACGCCAATATCTATGACTCAAATCAGCATATTGAATTTTCGTACACTGTAGACCAAGCTGAGTTCGACACGCTCTCTTACAACTCTTATCAGTACACCTCTCAAGACCCGTATTCATTAAGCCTTACTGAAGACAACTTAAAGCTAGAAGACCCAGGTTTACCAAAATACCTTACAGCTTCAAGTGAAAAAGATTGGGATTACTTAATGGGCCAGACTTACACCATTCTTGGTTTGAGTGTAGCGACCGTAGGCTTAATGACTCTACTACCAGAATCAATCACTAAGTGGGATGAGGAAGATCGTAACTTAAGCGGCTTAGGCTCAAAATGGAAGGACAATGTCACTTCAGGTCCAGTTTGGGACCGTGATGAGCACTTCTTAAACTACGTTATGCACCCATACTTTGGTGGTGTTTACTATACCGCTGCGCGCCATGCTGGCTTTAATGAGTTTGAGTCTTTCCTTTACTCTGCCACTATGTCGACTTTCTTCTGGGAATACGGTGTAGAAGCTTTCGCTGAAGTACCATCTTGGCAAGATATCTTCATTACTCCGTTCTTCGGTGCGGTTGTTGGTGAAATGATGTTTGAAGCTGAGCAAGACATCGTCGCTTCCGGTGGCGAAGTCATGGGCTCTGAAACTATGGGTGGCGTAACTCTGTTCTTCCTGAACCCAGTAGGCCACATTCATGGCTGGGTAAGTGATGCATGGGGCGGCAGTGCAGAGTTCCAATACAGCAGCACTCCATGGTTCGGTAACCAAGACGCCGCGCAATTCGCTATGGACGCGGGCGCAAGCTATGACAACGTATTCTACGGCGTCGAAATGAAGATCAGCTTCTAACACGCTCACATTATTTGAAAAAGCGACGTTCATACGTCGCTTTTTTTGTGCTCTCGTTAAAATAACCGTAATATCAACAATAGATTAGGGCCAAAAGTTGACCTGGCTCAAACCTAAATCCCCTGCGCTTCCTAAACTGATTTTAGGCACCGATTCGTCTTTCATCGCTGTAGAGATTGAATAGTCATGCCTTACTCAGCGCTAGGAGGCCCAATATGAACAGCACATTCATTGTAAATTTTGTCGGTAAAGCAACCCCAGCAACCATCAAGCAACTTGCTGCCATTACACATGAAAACGATGGCAAATGGCTTATTAGTAAAGTCAACTTCATCGAAGATCAGGTTGCAGCAGTTATCAAAGTCGAATTACCTGCTGATAACGTTCAATTAGTAAAAGATGCATTTTCTTCCCACCCAGATTTGCTGGTGCAGATTACAGACTCTGATCTGCATAGCCACAGTGCAGATACCATTTACCAGTTACGACTCGACTCCAATGACCGAGCAGGTATCGTAAATGAAATTACTCACGTACTAGATGGACAAGGCATTAGCATCTTAGATATGGATTGCCAACGTGTGTTCATTGCGGGTGGTGGTGGCGTTAGCTCTAGCTTGTTTACGGCCAACATAGCAATGCGCCTTCCGACGGAAGTGTTAATCGACGATGTCGCCAAAGAGTTAGAAGCTCTGAGTGAAGATACACGCGTGATGGTTGAAGCTTAGCCAATATACAGCCATCAGTACCTCTATTGATGGCTGTTCACGCTTATCTGTTCAATTACGGCTTAACAGTTGCTACTCTCTTAGTAGTCAGTCTACCTTTGCAAGGCATCCGCATTGAACGCAACTAAAACACTTACTTTTGCCACCGCCAACTTATTCAATTTCCTTAAGCCGCCCGACGCTTTTTATGAGTTTTCTAATATCTATGAACAACAAGAATGGCAAGCTAAGTGCCAGTGGACAAAATCGCAAATTACTCAGCTAAACGCTGATATCATTGGCCTGCAGGAAGTCTTTAGTATCGAGGCCACACAACAGCTTCTCGTGGAATCTGGTTTCCCCTATTTCGTTACTGTCGATACGCCAAAATCAGAAAGTGATTATATTTATTCTCGCCCCGTCGTCGCTCTTGCGTCAAAGTATCCGATTATTCACGCAGAGGCTGTCAAACCTTTAGACGAATGGGCTAAGGCCTATCAGATTGAGTTACCCCAATTTAGTCGCAAACCTATCCACGCCGTTATCAAAGTGCCAACGATTGGCGAAGTTTCGGTGTATGTGTGTCATTTGAAATCTCAACGCGCAACAGAACCCGCAATGCAAGGCGAGACAAGTCAGCTCCTTGGCCAGTGGCTATCAAGCCAACTAAGAGGCTGGGAAGCGGTGATGCTTAAACTGTATATGGATAAACAGTATCAGAAGTCACCAATGCCTACCGCTCTGCTAGGGGACATGAATCAGCCCCTGACTAGTGACATCACAGGGCTACTTACTCAGCAAACAGATGATGAAGGTGAAGCCTTAGTTCTAACCGATAGCTGGAATGCTTATAAAGACTCGGACACTTTCCCTGCTCGTGTAGCGACTCATTACCACTTTTCAAAAGGAAACGTGCTCGATTATGTTCTCCTCTCTCAAGAGTTTCAGCCTGACTCCCAACGTTCTATTGCAGAAGTAATCAGCTATCTTGTCCAAGATCAGCACCTGATTAACCCTATCTATCAAAAAGATAAGCAAGCAAGCGATCACGCCTTTGTTGCCGTGGGCACTCAGTTCTTGGTTTAACAAAAAAGCCAGACAATATGTGTCTGGCTTTAAGTTAATTAGTGGCCAATCTATGGCGCTATTTATAGCCACCTTCGACGATAGGCTCAACTAAGCCTAAACGCACTTTATTTCGATGAATCGCTTCATCCGGTAAGCTGATAAAACCAAAGTTATTGAACGCCTCTTTGTACTCTTGCTCTAGAGCCAGCGAGACAAACCTTTTCTCATCGTCACTCAGGTAGTTTCTGTGCGGAGGGATATCTAAATACATGTAATACACGCTTGATAATGGATAACGCCCGGACAATATAGTTTCTTTGTTTAAGTCGTAAGTGACGCCAATTTTGTCCACGATAGACAAAAGCTTGTACTCATCAAGTCGATCTGAATACGTCGCGTAGCTCACCGCCTCTGCATTTGATTCCAGTTTGGAGAAGAGCTCTTCTTCATCAGCAACAAACTGCGTTGCGCTGTACGTCCCATCCCCACACTCTACCCACTGACTGAACTTGTGGTGACGCTTTAAGCCTTGATCAACCGCGTAAGGCTGCATGACCGGTTTCTGATCATTTTCCCAATTTCCCCATCGAACAGGACTCAACTCCTCACTGCATGTGAAGGCGCTTTTAATTTCATCGATAGTAATTTTGTCGTTTGGGTTGTCGGAATTGGCAATGATAGCCACGACATCGGCAGTAAAATAGAGCTCGGTTGGACGATAGCCCGTTTCACTCTCAAACTGAGCGACTTCAAAGTCCGTCCATTTACGCTCACTAATACCAACGCGGATATCTCTGTCGATCATCGCTTGAGGGATGTTATCGATAACCGCAACTTCCGTTCTTTCACCATCTTCAGACAAAAGCTCAGAGACGAGTGGCATCAAATGACTATCAACTCCAACTTTCGAAACACGTTCATGATTACTCGCCAGAGCTGAACCTGAAAGACAAACTGCGCTCACTACAACCAGAGGTTTCCAATTATTGCTCATTTGACACCTCCACATTCGAATTAGGGCTTAAATTCTGTTCTGAACTGAATATATTCCATGTCGGCTTTACTGACATTGCTTTGGTCATAACAATAGCGATAGCACGTCTTTTTCGAGCGTGAAGTTGCTCTGTGATTACGGTCACTTGAGTAAACTCTTGCTCCGAAATGCGCTCTTCACTGATCCCTTCTCGAATCAGCATGTCTCGAATAGTATGGGTTCGTCTTTGAGCCAATGCCTTGTTGTACTCTAGGCTCGCTTCTGGACTGGTATCGCCCACCAGCACAACCGATGATTGCGGGTGTTCAGAAAGCAACTTAACGAGCTCCGTTAATGATTGCTGGTGATCGGCTTTCTCTTTGTATTTATCCATTTCAAAGAAGAAACTGATCACATTCGCCTTCTCATTAATTTGCCACTCAGTGCACCCTTCAAGATCAACATCAACTTGAGCAGGCGTGTTCTCACAGCGATCACGTTGATTAATCACTCCATCCTTATCATCATCGGAGAGATCATCAATTTGATGACGCTTCGTTTGCGTTACCGGGTCTTGAGCACAGCCTAATAGCATAAGGGCAAGGAGCACAGGTGCGATAGTTTTAAACTTCATTATTTAACCTCCTCTTGCCACTCTTCTGGGTGTTCTACCCTCAACGCATAGGTCAAAATCCCCATCGCGTTGAATAGTCGATACGCCGCTAAGGTATGATCAAATTTGGTATTTACATAGTTACGACGCGCTAAAAACACTTCGACTTTGGCGTCTAATACATCGAGAAGGCTCCGGCGGCCTACGGCAAACTGCTGGATATAGCCAAGTTCAGCGATTTTAGCGGCATCGACATTCTGTTGAAGAAGACTTTTTTGTTTATCGAGCATGTCATAAGCGTTCCACGCCAGCTCAGTTCCTTCTGTTACCTCTCGCTCAGTTCGAATTCGGATAGCTCGCGCTTCTTCTACTCGCCAAGCGGAAGACTCAACTCGGGAATCCGTAGAGAAGCCATTAAACAAGTCGTAGTCCATGGTTAACATAATGCGAGCGTCTTCATCAGGACCCTCCGCATTACTGACGTTGTCATTTTTGTTCGCGTGAAGCTCAAGTTTGATCTCAGGGTAGTAGCCACTTTTCTCGCGACGGACTTCTTTACGCGCCGCTTCCAAGTCGAGCATAGCGGCAAGTATCTCAGGGTGGTTTTCAATGGCTTGCGATTTAGCGACGTCAACCGAGCTTGGTAGTAAAGCACCATCAAAGTTAGGGTGAACCAAGCCTTTTGGCTTCTGGCCAACTAAGCGATTAAACTGTGCAGTTAAATCGAAAAGATTGTTTTGAGACGCAATCAATGAAGACTGCGCGGTAGCAACACGAGCAGATATCTGCGCTAAATCAGAGTTACTGCTGAGTCCTTGTTGCTTTTTATCCAATACGTCTTGATAAATTTCTTGGTGCTCTTTGACGTTTCTCTCAGAGAGTTCAAGTAAGGTTTGAGCTTTGAGTCGTTCAAGGTAAATCCGAACAATATCGAGAGATACATTCTCTGCACGAGAAATTAGCGTTAGTCGCTCTGCTTCTGCTTCATAACCCAAACGATCAACGTTAGAAGTGGTAGAAAACCCATCGAAGATTAGCTGCGAAACTTTAATACCCAGCTCGGTTCTTGTTAACCCTCTGTCCTCTGGATCTATATAGGAACCGCTGTTATAGCGCGTTTCTTCGTAACCTATTGCACCGTAGAGGTTCGCCTGCGGTAAGTAGAGTCCGCTCGCGGCATCTTTATCTCGGATGACTGATTGAAATCTTGAATACTGCGCCATTATCTCTGGGCTATAGTCGATGCCGAAAGCAACCGACTCCTCCAGAGAAATAGCGTGGGTTGTCGTCGAGAACAGAATCCCCATCCACATCATTGTTTTCGAACGCATTCTATTTCCTTTTATTATCGTTCTCTTAGAGCACTTTCTTTTGCTCTTAATATTGGTTTTAACCAGTAGCTAAGAACTGTCTTCTCATCGGTTAAAATATCCACTGCCACTTGCATACCCGGGATAATGGTAAATCCTGAGCTTTTCACATCCTCCCCTAACTCAATGTGTGCTCGGTAATAAGCGTGACCCTCTTCCGTTTGTAAGGCGTCTGCACTCACGTAAGTCACTTTCCCTTTAAGACCGCCATATATGACAAAGTCATAAGCTGAAAATTTTACTGTCGCGGATAGCCCAGTTTTAACAAACGCAATGTCTTTAGGGGCGATTTTTGCTTCCACAATCAAGTTACTGTTTTCCGGTACCAACTCCATAATCGGCTCACCCGGCTTTACTACCCCGCCAATTGTCCTAACAAAGATTTCCTTTACTCGTCCATCGACAGGCGCCAGCAACTGGGTGCGCTTCAGTTGGTCAGCAATGGCATAGCGGCTTTCACTTAGCTGAGCTAACTTGGCCGATACTTCATTGAGTTGTCCTTGCACTTTAGTCCGAAACTCAAGTGCAGTGCTGCGTCTATCCGAAATCGACTCAGAGAATGCGGCTTTTTGCTTTTGGGCAACCGTCTGAGCGCTCGCTAAATCGCCCTGTAACTTAATCACATCACGGTTGAGCTTTAATAGTTCTACCTCAGCAACGGCCCCGGTGGCAACCACCTCTCTTAACATATCTCTTTCTTTTGACACAATTTTGAGACTACTTTGCAAAGTCCTGATATTTTGTACTGTATCGCTATAGGATTGAGCTTGTTGCTCTACTCTGAGTGTCGACTCTTCAAGTTCGGAACGTAACTTGCCAAGCCTTGCCAAATAGTTCGCTTTGGCGTTAATCAAAGCTAAATGGCTTTGTTCTGTCACCTCAATAGTTTGAGGCTCAATGACGATATGTTCCTGCCAAGGTAGCGAAGAGTCTCTGACTACAATCGAGTTTAACTCTGCCCTAAGCCGTATCTTTTGGGCCTGCAGTGACTCAGCTTGTTGAGTTGATTCCTGATAGCTGGCTCTAAAGCGAGTGTCATCTAACACGGCGATAGGTTGCCCTTTGGTTACGCGCTCACCTTGTCTTACCAATAGCTCTTTGACTAACCCGCCCTCTAAGCTTTGAATTGTCTGAACCGATAAGCTTGGTACAACCTTACCCTCCCCAATCACGACTTCTTCAAGCTTTGCCCACGACGCCCAAACGATAATCGCGGTGATACAAGCTGCTGTCATCCAAATCAATTTTCTCGACTGATGCGCTAAGTGAACGCTGTTCCATGCAGTACTACTCATTGTGGCCTCCTCGTACTACGGAAACCGATCTCACGCGGCTTTTTGCTGTCTTGTTGTTGGTTTGATTAAATACTTCAGCCGGTGTGCCATCAGCAATAACCTTGCCTCTGTCCATCACAATAATGCGGTCACATAAAGCTAGGAAAGAAGGTTTATGGGATGAAATAATCAACGTCTTACTTCTTGGTAAACTCTGTAAGCTGTTAAATAATCGGGTTTCAGACTGCTTATCCAGCGAAGAGGTTGGCTCATCAAGAATAATGAGGCTCGAATCGCGATACAGCGCTCTTGCCAATGCCACCGTTTGTCGCTGACCCCCAGACAAGAATCGCCCGCCTTCACCGACTTGAGTTTCCAGTCCGTTGTTAAACCGATCCATGTACGCATTTAACCCTGACAGGTTCACGGCTTGAGTTAACTTATCTTGATCAACGTCGCCATGCCCTAGAGTGATGTTTTCAACCACACTACCAAACAACAGCTGTGTGCTTTGCCCTACCCAACCCGTTTTTGAGCGCAGCAAACTGTTTGGCCATAGCTGACTGTCGATTTCATCATAAAAAATTCGTCCGCCAGTCGGATTCAATTGCTTAGCGATAATGGATAAAAGGGTCGATTTCCCTGCACCTACTGAGCCAATAACTCCAACTCGTTGACCTTTTGCAATAGTAAGGTCTATCTCGTCTAAGCAAATCGTTGGGGTCTCTGGATATTGGTAAGAAATGGCGTCGAGTTTGATCGCTCCTTGGAACTCTCCATCAGAAAGTAATGAGCTGTTTTGATCTTCTTGCTCTAACTCAATAATACTCGTCAGACTGTCTACCGCTGTTTTGGTTTGTTGGTAGCGCAGTAGCAGCATAGATAGCTGGTTAATTGAGCCTGCAGCGCGTCCACTTAGCATCACAATCGCAATCAGACCGCCCATACTCAGTAGGCCTTCCGATATTTGGTATACGCCCAAAACAATTAAGCCAATGGTGACCACTTGTTGACTTGATTGAATCGTGTGAGCAATCAAGTTCGAGTAGTGGCGTGAACGTATCTGCCAATCTGACAATGCACTGGACAGTTGTTCCCAGCGTTGCTGCATCATGCCTTGAGCATTATTCTGTTTGATTTCATCAATATTGGTCAGGCCATCAAATAAGTGCGCCTGTTTTTGTGTCGATAAACGCGCAGTTTCTACATGCGTTCCTTCAACCTTGTCTTTCATGACCATTGAGAACACGATCAGCAACAACATGACCGACACAGGAATGAACATCAGCGGACCACCAAGCCAACCAATAAGCAGCAGAAACAAAAGTGTAAACGGTAAGTCCACCAAGGTGGTTAGCGTCACTGAGGTGAAGAAGTCTCTGACACTGTCGAACTCTTGCATTTGGCGACTGAACGCACCAACAGATTGAGGACGCTGTTCCAGCTTCATGCCGAGTACTTTAGAAAACAGCGTTGCAGAAAGCTTATTATCGATATAGCGACCTGCGGCGTCTGTTACCGAACTGCGTGCCTCTCTAAGTAACCAATCGAACACGACAACAACCGCGACACCAATCGCAAGAACCCAAAGCGTACTAAACGCCTGGTTGGGCACTACGCGATCGTACACGTTCATGGTAAATAGCGGCACAACCAGCGCCAATACGTTGATCATCAATGAAGCGACTAGCAGATCACGGTACCAAGGTTTCACTTCTCTAACGGTACGCCAAAGCCAATGACTTGGTTTCTTATCCGCGACAACATCAACTCTAGAGTCAAGTTTAGCTGGCATTGAGATTTGCCATACGTTTGACTCAATAGTTGATAGAAAGCTAGAAGAAGGGGCAGAAAATTCTTCTCCCTGCCTTATTCCCCTAACCCCACCTTGCTCAACAGATATGATCAAAATAGGCTCGCCTGATTTCATATCCATGGCAACAAGCGGCACTATTGTTTGGTCAATAGCCGTTTTTTTTACCATCTGGATTTGGAGCGATAACTTCTCAAGACCACGCAAAAATAGTGAACGGTCAAAGCTGCCATTTTTTAGTGGTAATCCATTGATAAGATGCGTTCGGTGACAACGACTCTTAAAGTGGTCTCCCAACCACTCTAATGTCGTCAACCAAGGGTCGTCCCTGTATTCATTTTCCATCTAATCTATTCAATCCCTTTACTGCAGAATAAGGTTTTGGTCATCAATCATTTTCTGAAGAATATCCGCTTCAGTGGCAGCAGAACTGTCTGCACCATATAAATCGTCAAGAGTAACGCCATCTAAAACGATCTCTTGTTGAGTTGTTGCACCATCAGGCTTCAATTGTATGGTTACACTACCACTGTCGTCATTCATATCGATGAGCGCATCAAGCTGAACATCGGTTAGCTCACCATCCGTAACGGTGTCAACAATGGCACTAATATCAATGGCATCGCTATTTGGTGAATAATCAAAAGAGGTAATCGTATCCGAACCCGACGAATTGCTAATCACAAAGAGATCGTTAACGCCATTCGAACCTTGATAGGTGTTGTCGGTAACATCAAGTAAGCTCACATCAATAACTTGCGCGATCCCTGCCGCTTCAGCAGACCCAATTGTCGCCGTTGGCTCTATCGTCAACTGAAAATCTACTGCACCGTTATACCCATCAACTATTGATAAGCTTTCCAGCTCATCAATCGAAACCGTATATTTGCCGTCAGATAAGGTTCCAGCGCTTAGCACCAAGCCAGAAGGAAGGCCTGAGATAGTGACAAAGCCAGATTCGTTATCAGCGGGATTAATCAGACTCATACTTAATCCGAGCGGAATATCTCCGTCAGCTTCAGCAATAATCGATTCATACTCAGTCGTTAGAATCGGCTCATCTGGCTCTGGTGTAATGGTAATGACTAAGTCTTCACTGACAGGATCGCCGATATCACTTTCTAGGTTACCTAATACCGTATTTTCATCATACGTAGCAGCCGTTATCGTAACGTCCATATCGCCAAACGCATCACCTGGGAAGAAGGTAATCTTATCCACTTCACTCACTTTAACTAAGACGGTCGCGGTCGCACTCCCATCAATATTCATGATGAACAGACCACTTTGTAGACCAATACGAATCTGATCTAGTCCTGTTAGCGCCGAAGGATCCGAGGTGTTATTAATAGTAAGCGAGATGATTAGGTACTCATCACTGAATGTTTCAAAGCTCGAAGCATCTAGTGTGATTTGCAAGCCATCGTTCTCTTCACCTGACATAGTCTCAGGTAAGTCCACTAACTCTACTCTGTCGCCCACTGGCAAAACACCGACAATAAAGTCTGACTGAGTGAAATTGAAATCCCCATTTTCAAGCTCTTGGGTGATGGCTTCTAACGAGAGTGGAATATCACCACTGAAATCTCGCGGTGGAAGAATATAAACGTCACCTAAACGGCTACTGTCTAGCTGCCACTCGTAGGTACTCTTGCCATTAAATGATCCACCGTCAGCACCGTTGTTAGGAGCAAGCACATAACTGTCGCCCACTTTATAAACAACAACTGCACCTTCTGGCACTCCTTTAAGGCTCAGTGACATACTCTCAGAGCCATCTTGATCAACCAGTGACGCTGTCATCGAACCAAGATAGATATATTCATCTTCGTTACCTAAAACGTCGCTAGTCACCAAATCGGCCATGTCAGCAACAGGTTCAACGTTAATCACCACAGTCGTCGATTTATCTTGTGTATCTGTCTCAGAAACACAATCCGCGGCATCGGTAATATTCGCGGTAAATGTCATCGATATATCTCCGCTGTAGTGCTCTGGTGGCACCAGCTGAATTTCATTTAAACGCGTTGGGTCAAGAATGGTCCAAGTACCGTCATTGTTATTTTGTAGTACATCGGCAGGCCCAGCCAACGTTGCTCCAGCCGTCAAAGAAACCGTCAACGAATTCAGTGTTTCTTTACCCGTTGCGCTGTTCCCTTCTCCGGTGATGGTTTGACCATCTTCAATACTGTCACCTAGGATCAACTCAAGGTTTAGATCTGTTGCGGTATCTTCTTTAATGGTATTGGAGTCAGTCGAAACCGTAATGTCATCAACAACCGGTGTCACTTGAATCGTAATGGTTTGATCCGTCGTTAACGTACTACCATTACACGGCGATGTTTCAATTACCTGCACCGTAAATGTTAAGCAACCAGCGAAATCTTCATCAACTCCGGTTAACTTTAGGTTTTCCAATGCAGCGCCGGTGATCGAGTAGCCAATAACATTACCTAGACGATCGTATTCTGCGGTTACACCGTCCCCTTCGATTTCAACGCCTTCTGGTAACGAATCTGCTGGAATATAGAAAGAAAGCTCGTTACCAGGATCGCTAGCTACGTTGCTATCAAGCAGTCCAGAGAGATCGATTTCATCCCCTTCAGGCTGTTTGATATCGCCAGATTGAATGTCACCAGGCGCTTCAACTGGGTAACACGTACCACCACCGCCACCATGTCCGGTGATTTCAAGTTGGAATGTCGCATCAATAAAACGAGCGTCATCGCCATCAAGCACTCGCGCTTTCACGACAATATCGAGTAACGGCGTATCTTGTGGACTAGAGATGGTTGCACCATTGAGTATCAGTGCGAACGACTCTTTAATTGAATCACTGGTTAAACCATCAGCTGGGATGATCCAGTTACCATCCGCATCTTGGCTCGCGCCATTCGGGTGATGAACGATCAGGTTATAGCCATCCGGGACCACGATAATGATGTAGTCGAGGAATTCTGAGCCATCTAAATCAGCATCAACAAAAGTAACCGCATCAGAGATATCAACAGCAGAACCATCATCGCTTGAGTAAATAGCGCCAGAGCCTTCTAAACGCGTATCCAGCTCGACTTTAGGGTTGACTGTCACACTCAATGAGCCATCGATTTGCTTAACGTCAGTTGCACCGGTTGGAGAAGTGTCCGTTACCTCATATCGAATACCAATGTTGAAAACACCACTTAAATCTTCAGTTGCGACAACACTTAAACGACCACTATTTAATAGGTCCGCTAAGGTCGGTGATGTCGCATCAAGTAACGTCGCGAGATCCAATCCACTCGCATCAATCGTGATCGGTGAACCATCGAAATAGAGCGTTAAATCAGGGTCTAACGAAACGATGGTATAACCGGTAAGCGATTCACTGCCATCGACGTCTTGGTTGATTGATGGGGTAAGGTTTAAGCCAATACTTCTGTCTTCTGCACCACTGGTCGCAATGACCTGACCGTCCTCTTGATCTACTTTAGGCAGCACTTCCATTTCGACTGTTAGGGGGAACTCTCCCGAATCACCATCAGGTTCAGTAGAAACAACAATGACATCAAATGAAAGCTCACCACTAAAGTCGCCCACAGGCTTAAGATAAAGGTTCGCTAACTCTTCATTGCTAACCTGATAAACAGGTCCAGTAACGTCATTAATGCTCGCAATGGTCAAAACAACTGGGTTGCCTGCCGCATCGACTAGAACCGTGCCTGCAGGAATATTAGTGATCAGTATGTTGATCTCTTCTGAGACATCATCGTCAGTAGTTTGAACAAGGAAGTCGAGCGCTATCAGTTCGTCTTCAAAAAGATCTGCAAGGTTACTAATGACCTTAGTAGCATCATCGTATTGCCAGCGCCCTTGGCCTCCATCAACGACAGTAGGCTCGTCAACAATGCCTTTTAAGTAGACGGTAATTGTCTCCTTCGGGCTTGATGCTTGAGGGTTAGACGGATGAAGACCATCTTGTGTCGACTCGGTCGAAATTGCCGTCACATAGATCTCTAAATCTTCGGTGAAAGAACTGATGTCCTCTTTTGGTATTAGAGTCACGTTGCCGTCAGCGATATCTTGCGCTGATACTACATAGGTATTCGTGCCAGTAAGTGAGCCGCCAACGATTTCCCAACCGTCTTGGACTTCAATAATTAGAGATAAAGACTCAGAGCCATCGGTATCGGTGAGATGAGCGAAGATGTAATCCTGAAGGTTGATTACCTCATCTTCTAATCCTTTAATATCTTTAACCGATAACGTTGGCGCATCCGCATCTGGGCGAACATTGACCGTGATTTGCTCTGTGGTATCGGCTTTTTTGTCGTCATTGCTGGCGAAATTGTTTCCATCTTCAATGGCTACAGCCGTGACGTCAAAGGTAAATTGGCCTGCGACGTTCGCATCAGCAACAATCTCCATTTGGTTTAACTTGCCTTGGGAGTATTGCTTTCCTTCGGTGATCGGCACGCCATCTAACAAAATCGTAATACCATCAGGAATATTATTGATGATGTATTTCAACGTTTCAGAGCTATCCACATCCACCAAGTTTGCTGCAATATCTAACGTTAAGCTGCTGTCGGCATCTTCAATGGTTTCATAGGTAAAGACAGAGTCGCCCCACTCCGGTGTATCGGCGACAGGCAGTACCGATACTTCGATGGTTTCCGTAAGGTCGCGATCACCCGTGTCACTGGTAATGGTCGCCCCTACATCAAGGGTAATATCGATGGTTGTGTTTGATTGATGAGTTGGCGGAAGGTAAGTTAAATCGCCATTCGGAACAATTGACGTTGGGTTACTCGCATTAAGTTGACTGCCTGATAAAACAATTTGTCCGTTTACGGCAACGAGCAGTACACCGTTAAGGAACAGTTGACCGCCTTGCAGTGAAGATTCGCTAATCGTGATTTGGCTGACTTGCTCGTTCTGGTCAATATCTCCCGTTGATACAGTAATTGAGAGTGTGGCTAAGTTATCCTCCCTTATCTCAACGTCTTCAACACGAATCACACCGTTATTATCGCCAAGAACAAACGTCACTTCACTAGAAGCAATATCGCCATCAAAATCTTCGATAGTCATATTCAACAAATCGTTGATTTGTGGGTCGGCCATCACACTGGCGTTAGTTGTTAAGGTATAGGTACCATCTTGATAGACCGTCAAAGTACCGTAGCTATTACTCGTGTCATTGGGGTTATATAAGTTGATGACGACAGGTGTTGCATCATCAATAAAGGTGAAGGTCTCTGGATTACCATCCCCATCGCTATCGTACCCTAGGCTGACAAGCTTACCGCCATCAGCGCCAACACGATTCCCCGCAGTGATCAGGTTACCCGATAACGACTCCCCCTCTACCAAGGCAACATCCGAGTCAACGGTCGTAGGAACGTCATCGGTAACATTAACGATATAGTCAACAGATGGAGAGGCATCTCCATCGGCATCGGTTACTGAAATGGGGAATTCAAGCGGAAGGTTGTTCTCACCAAGACCTGTTGGGTGGTCCAGCGGTGCAAGTAGAATAAACTCAACACTACCATCTAGACCAAGCCTAATTTGAAACACTGGGTTACTTGACGCATCGACACCAAAATACCAACCATCAACATCGGCATCAGATAACGTGATCGCGCTGCCACCACTGGTATAGCCTTTCGCATTGAAGGCAGTTAAGTCGACATCAATCGAAACGATATCATCCGAACCTTCAATGAACTCAATTGAAGGCGCGGTTGTTTCAACGCCTACATCTTCGTTATCTTTATATAATCCATCTTCATCAACAGAGATCGAGCCAACAATGTTAATCTCCGGTCCTACACCATCGTATATTTTGATGTTGGAAGTCACTTCATTCTCGCTGCCATCAGAGTCAACGGTGTATACAGGTACTGGGATGGTTAACTCGGTATCATTACCTGCGCCGATATGGTCAATAGACTGGTATAGTTCTAACGAGACGGTAATCGTAGCGGTTGAGTCTGGGTCGAGTAAGAAATCAGCAGGAAGCGAGATATTAAATACAGCTTCACCACTTGATAATACTGCATCGTACGTTCCGTCACCATTGTCACGCCACGTAATCGCAACACCGTTTTGAGTAAGTGGATTTCCGTTTGAATCTAACACTGCATCGCCAGTGGCCACGTTCAGACCGAGGAAGACAATCGGATCGAACGCCGAACTGACATCAAAGCTGACTTCAGCGGTTGGGCCCGCTGCAACGCCGTCAACGATAGGCACTTCCGAGAGCTCCACCGTACCTGTGCCAATTGAAGAATCACCACCATCAGTAATCGAGATATCTAGCTCTAGCTTGGTAACATCACCATCCGCATCTTTAGCAGAAACGACGATCGGTAGCGGATCCGTGCCATTAATTTGGTCAAACGCTCGCTCTAAAGTGAAGGTGTAGTCAACCGTGGCATCTTGGTCATTCGCTGGCTGGCTAAAACTGACGGTGAATACAAGAATGTCTGGTTGAGTCGCATCATTTGGATCTTGGGTATACGCAGAGAGTGAACCATCACCGTTGACCACATAAATTATATCAATACCACCACTGGTAAAGCTTGGTTGGTCAGCAATATCGAAGTAAACGGAATCTAAATAATCGCTGCCAATCTCTAGCGAGAACTGCCCTATTTTGCTTACCGAACCTGCTGCAAGCTCAGTTTCATCTATAGCAACAGAGGTGCCATTGGACAGTAACGGGTCATCGCCGTCTGAAATCGTCCACTCGAAGCGGCCACTGTCTAGCTCAGTCCCATCCAGATCGTTGCCAGTAATAACTAACGGTAACGTGACGTTGTCACTAGAAAGTAAATGACTTATAGGCTCAGACTGTACCAATTGTATAGTCGCCGTCACATCATCGCCACTCGCCACACCACTTAGCGTTAGAGTAAAGATAACGTTACCATTGGACGTAGCGGTAATAACGGTATTGCCGGCACTTAAAGCAAAGTCGATAGAGTTAAGTGTTAAGGTTGATTCTAGCCCTAGCGAATTGAGCAAGGCTAACGTACTTTCATCAAACTGAAGTGAAGCAGGATCAGGATTATCTGAGCCAGCGGTTACGGTGAAGGTGGCATCTAGCGTTTGGTCCCGGTCGGCAAGACTATTTTCAGTGGAGACCGTGCTACCACCGTTAATCGCTCCTTGCTCACCGTCAATAATATTAATGACAGCGGTCGCGTCACCAAAGTCATTGCTTGCGTCACCTGCAATATAATTAATCGTCACATTCTGCAGGCTATTGTGATCAAGATTTCGATTGGCGACAAACGTCCAGTGACCATTGGCAAACACAGTCAAAGTACCTTCTGCTAAGGTAAATGTGGCAGGTTGACTTTCTGTCACCGCTTTAGTCGTGCCGTCCACTTCAACCTGTCGGACAAACAAATCGCCATCCAGATCGATATCATTATTGAGTAAGTTGCCTGACGCCGTCGTACCCTCAACCATTTGATAAGTTTCACCGAAAACTAACGGCTCTGAATCCTTAATTGTAATAGGCAAGTGAGCAATAACAGTTTCAGTGGTGCCATCCGCATCGGTTTGGGTACCCTCCACCAAAATAGCAGTTTGAATCGAGTCTAACCCATCGACCTGGTCGATGGCTTGGAAGAAACTCACTCGAACTTGGTCGCCAATAATCGCCGCAGAAAAGACTAAGTTACCGTCGGAGTCTCGCCCTTCTAAACTTTGCGAATCAACAGCAACTGTAACCGTAATCGCCAAACCTTTTGAAGTCAGCCCTTCAATTAACGACTGATCGCTATAAAACTGAAAATCAGCAAATTCAACGTTGATATCAGAATCTTTAGACTCAGAACCAAATATCCCAACCACAGCTTCGGCAAACGACAGCGACTCTGGCAAAACAATGGTTGGCATATCGTCAATCGCTTCATTACCGATGGCATTGAACACCTGAGCCTCAATCGTCCACGCATTACTCAAATCAAGCGAAGAGATATCAATGTCAGTGATGGTCCAATTACCAGAAGCGTCAACAACACCTTCAAAGACCAGTGTTTTAGCACCATCGCTAACATGGATATAGATAGGTAAACCTTCATCAACACCTGTTGTAGTGCCCTGCATAGTTGTCAGGTTACCAGTACGGAAATCTAAAATACTAAAGCCCGTCAGAGTATCGATATCAATGGTAGGTACCGTTGTATCAATTGATGTAGAGGTATCTGTCGTCGTTGCAGGGTTGCCTGCGATATCTACTGTTGAAGCCTCTACGGTGACGACTCCATCAGCGAAAGCGCTAATATCAACGTTTTCAACGACCCAAACGCCCGACACGACGACCGTTTCAAACTGCAATGTCGCACCAGAGCTATCAGTAATAACGACAGTGACACTTTGTCCATCTTCAACATCAGTCACCACGCCACGGAATGTGGCCGACTGTTTTTCTGTGGAGTTAAGTACGTTATCACCGCCGTCTTCCACTTGTGCAGTGATCGATGCAACAACATCTTTTACGATGGTATCTGAGTAAGTTGCAGGGTTGCCGGCAATATCAATGGTTGAGGCTTCAACAGTCAGTATCCCATCAGCAAACGCGGAGAAATCTATATTTTCAATGCTCCAGCTGCTGCCTTCGACGACAGCAGAGAAGGTTAAAACTTGGCCATTCTTATCAGTAATCTTGATGGTAATCGGTTGACCATCTTGAACAAAACTCACAGTGCCTTCGATTCGACCTGCTGAGACTTCAAACTGGTTATAGTACTCATCACCAAAACCATCGAAATTCACCTCAATTTCGGCCAACGTGTCTTTAATCGTCGTATCTTGCGCCAAAATGCTGTTGCCAAAGTTATCGGCAATCACTGCGGTCACCGTCAACGGCCCTTCAGCAAGGCTAGATAAGTTCACACCATCGATTTGATAAGCTTCATCTTGCGTAATTGCAGTAACACTTACGCTGTTACCATTTACATCGGTAATAGTAAGATTGACGATACGGCCATCTCTAACATCAAGAGCCGTACCTTGGATAGTGACACCAGGGACTTCAAATCGGTTTTCGTAACCATCTCCACCATCAAGAATATCGACAGTCAGTTCAGCATTTTGGCTTAGTATGTCGAGTACTTCTGGGGTATCAATGTTGTCATCATTTTCGAAAGGAGAATCCGGACGAGTATCAAAGCCGGCTTGAGCAATGGTTTCATCGAGGGTCGCCTGAACATATTCGACAAAAGATGCGCCTTGGCTATCGACATTATCAGAGGAGGAGTTACCTTGAGGGCGACTGACAAACTGAGAGAGCTGTTCGACAACTTGCTCAAGTTGCTCTTCTATTGTTTCAACTTCTTCTTGAGTCAATTCAGCGTTATCGGCTTCGCTACTTTGCGTAACGACAATGACGCCCTCTTCTTTTACAGAATCACTCGGAATCCTTTGCCAAGTACCGTCAGGTAGCACTTGCCACAGTACTCCACCTACTTCAATGTATAAAATCGGGTTCATTGGCTCTCCTTGCAAACCAGCGATCTCTCCATGCCACTACCGCCCAACGCTATCATTCCACTGTAAAGCATTGAAAACGGCCAAATAGAGAACAGCTTTCCGTAATATTTATCCTACAATATTAATCACTTTCATTAACCAAACAAGCACCTATAACAAACATCACAATCCCTTGACAATAATGCGGTTACTAATCGAACAATCGCTTCCTTTTTATACGGCATATCTAGACATTAGTGATAAAAATACTCAAATCTAGGTAGAAAAAAACCTCGCACATGGCGAGGTTCTTATTCTTTATTAGCAACTTACTCAACTGACCACTGTGACAGTGAACGTTTAAAGTCTGAATAGTTGAATTCGTTTAGCTTCTGGATATCACCATTTGAGCGCTCACAGTAGACCGATGGCATGCGTAATCCGTTAAACCAATTGAGCTTAACCATGGTGTAACCTGCACTATCGAGAATATGTAAGCGCTGACCAATTTTTAGAGGCGCTTCAAACTTTGCTTCGCAGAACTGGTCACCAGCAAGACAAGAACATGAGCCAATTACGTAGTCGTGCTCACCACTTTCTGATGCTTCTAAGATTGATGCTGGCTCGTTGTAAATCAGCGTATCTAGACGATGCGCTTCTGTCGCTGAGTCAACAATCGCTGTTTTCTTCACGTTCTCAACAATATCAACAACCGTCACCACAAGGTCAGTTGTCTTAGTGATGATCGCTTCACCCGGCTCCAAATACATTTGAACACCATGTTTATCAGAGAAACGTTTAAGTGCTAGACCTAACTTTTCAATATCGTAGCCCGGCCATGTAAAGAACACACCGCCGCCCATGCTGACCCAATCTAACTTATCTAGGTATTGGCCAAACTGCTCAGAGATTGAATCTAACAAGCCGATAAACGCATCCACATCTTTGTTTTCACAGTTCATGTGGAACATTACGCCATCAATATCTTCAAATACTTCTGGTTTGAGATGGTCAGCTTGAACACCTAAGCGAGAGAACTGACGCGCCGGGTTTGCCAAGTCTTGCCCCGCATAGCTCACACCAGGGTTAAGGCGCAGACCAATTGATGCCTTACCTTCTATAATGTGTCGGTAAGCTTCTAGCTGAGACTGCGAGTTGAAGATCATCTTGTCACAGATTTCCGCCACTTCACGAACATCGCCTTCACTGTAACCAACACTATACGCATGAGTTTCACCACCAAAGGTCTCATAGCCAAGTTTTACTTCAAAAGGGCCTGAACTTGTCGTGCCATCTAAGTACGGCTTAATGATGTCGAATACACCCCAAGTCGAGAAACACTTCAGTGCAAGCACCAGTTTAACGCCAGAGATCTCTTTGAGCTGTTTAGCTTTCTCTAGGTTCTCAATCAACTTATCTTCGTTGATCATAAAGTATGGGGTTTTAAGTTCTTCTTTCTTAAATGTCATTTCTATACGCACTCAAGCAGCATCTAAAGATGGAAAAAAATTATATGGTTGGTGTGATTTAGTTTGATTTTGTCCTGTTCGAACGCAGTGAGTTACAAAATCAAACTAAATAATACCAACACTTTAAGGTAGTCATCACCAAAAAGGGAACAGTCCTTGTCCCCTTTAATAAGTAATCAAACCAAAGGTCAGTTCTTATTTATCCAGCTCATGGATCACTGGCAAACCTTGACCTGCTTCTAGCTCCTGAACATGCCAATCTAGACCAATGCTAGGCATCGTTTCTAGGAACGGGTCCGGGTTTAGCTGCTCCATATTGAACACGCCTTTATCTGCCCATTCGCCACGGAAGAACTGAAGTGCAGCCGTGATCGCTGGTACACCAGTTGTGTAAGAGATCGCTTGGTGCTCAACATCTTCATACGCCACTTCATGGTCAGCGTTGTTGTAGATGAATACGCTACGCTCTTTACCGTCTTTCTTACCTTGAACCCAAGTACCGATACACGTTAGACCCGTGTAGCCTGGTGCTAGAGATGTTGGGTCAGGTAGCAGTGCTTTTAGTACATGAAGAGGCTGAACAACCGTACCGTCATGCAGTGTTAGCGGATCTGGGCTAAGCAGACCGATATCGCGCATACAGTTGAAGTAGTTTAGGTACTTATCACCAAAGCCCATCCAGAACTCAATACGTTTCGCAGGGATAAACTCTTTCATTGAGCGAACTTCGTCGTGCGCCATAGAGTAAACCTTGTGAGAGCCACAGTTCGGGAATTCAAACTCAAGCATACGAGAGTGACATGGAACCTGTTTCCACTCTTCATTTTCCCAGTAGAAAGAGTCACCTTGGATCTCAAGCATGTTGGTTTCTGGATCGAAGTTAGTTGCAAACTTCTTACCGTGGTCACCCGCGTTAACGTCCATTACGTCAATGGTATCAATCTCATCGAACAGATGCTTAACTGCGTACGCAGCGAATACTGACACAACGCCTGGATCGAAACCTGCACCAAGAATACCTGTGATACCCGCTTCAGCGAACTTCTCACGGTAACCCCACTGCCAGTCATACGCTTGCGGTACTTGCTGACCTTCAGAACATAAGTCAACCGCTACTGATGTATCTAGATAAGAGACTTTAGCTTGATAACACGCTTCCATGATAGTCATGTTTACCCATGGAGGACCCGCGTTAATCACTAGATCTGGCTGAACTTCTTTAATAAGAGCAACAAGTGCCTCTACGTCGTCAGCATTGACTGCGCGAGCTTCTAGTTTCTTAGATGCATCTTTCAGGTTGTTTTTCTTCTGAATAGATTCGATGATCTTTTCACATTTACTCACTGTACGTGATGCAATTGTAATATCACCTAGTACGTCGTTGTTTTGTGCTGCTTTATGTGCAACTACCCAACCTACGCCACCTGCACCAATCTGTAGAATTGCCATCGTTTTCGTTACCTTTATTTTGCTAGCTCAGCCGCTAGTGTATGGATTTTAGTTAGCAAAGATTCGAAGTCCGAAATCTTTAAACACGGGTTCAAAATAGTAAATTTCAGTGCAGACTTACCGTCTACTACTGTTTCTCCAAGCACAGCAACGCCACGCGTGAGCGCCTCTAATCTTAGAGTTTTGTTCAGCTCGTCTAAGTCCGTGACGCTGTTTCCTAATTGATCATTAGAATTTGTTGCGCGGAACAACACTGTAGAAAGTGATGGTTGCGCGAGAAGTTCAAAACCTTCATGGTCCTGCACTAGAGATGCGACCTGCTGAGTTTGCTCAAGCAAGTGATCATACATTTCACCTAATGTTGATGGCCCCACACTTTGCATCGTCATAAAGACTTTCAGAGCGTCGAAGCGCTTAGTCGTTGCGATTGATTTATCGACCAAGTTAGGCAGTTCATCATGTTCACGATTTAGGTAGTCGGCATGATGCAGCAGATACTTAAAGTTGCTTTTATCTTTTAGCAGTACAGCGCCACAGCTGATTGTTTGATAGAACAGTTTATGGAAATCAACACTCACGGAGTCCGCACGCTCAATGCCCTTTAAGCGATCTTTATGGCTGCTGAGAATGAGTGCGCCACCGTAAGCACTGTCTACGTGGAACCAAAGTTCATTGTCTGACGCTAGATCAGCAATCGCATCTAGATCGTCAATCGCACCGTGATCCGTCGTACCAGCAGTACCAACGACCGCAAATGGGATCAAACCTTCAGACTTAAGTCTGTCGATTTCAACTTTAAGTGCGTCAGCTTTGATTGTACCGTTAGAGTTAGCATCAACACAGCATACGGCACTTTCGCCCAATCCTAACAAAGATGCTGACTTTTGCACAGTGAAGTGGGATTTTTTAGAGCATAGAATACGGAGATTTTTAGCGTATTCAGGTAAACCAAGCTTTTGAATCGAATGATTGTCGACTTTGTCCGCAATCCAGTCACGTGCCAACAGTAAACCCATCAGGTTACTTTGAGTGCCACCACTGGTGAAAATGCCATCCGCTTTAGTGCCAAGATCATACTTGTCACACATCCAATCAACCACTTTCTGCTCAACATACGTTGCAGCAGACGCTTGATCCCAAGAATCCATTGATTGGTTTAACGCGGCGATCATTGCTTCAGCCACGACCGAAGGCATCAACGGAGGTGTGTGTAAATGCGCAATACAATCAGGGTGCTGAACAATGATGGAATGCTTAGCAACAAGCTCTGCGGTATCGCCAATCACATCCACTAGTGAAGCATTTTTGTTGTCTAGGTCAACGGCATTAATCGCTTGCTCTAGCTGTTTAGGCTCTAAGCCAGAATATGGCGCGTCAACTTGCTCGAATACCGACTTCATTGCCGCCGTAGCGTGATTCATCACTTTCGCGAACTCATCACTGCCCGCTTCGCCTGCATGAATAAAGTGCTGTTTCCATGCTTCGTTCGACTCTTCTTGTGTTACTCGCTGTCCACCAGCGGCAAGAATCGCGTCTTCAAGAACACGAAGGGCAAAATCAATTTGCTCAAATGAAATGATCAAAGGAGGTAGGAAACGAATAACAGAACCGTCACGACCACCTTTCTCTACCATCAAGCCACGTTCTAATGCAGCGCGCTGAATTTTAAGAGTTAGCTCGCCATCTGCGAGAGGCTCCCCGAACTTATTCAGCTCAGTGCCCGGCTTGCGGATCTCAACGCCTAACATCAAGCCTTTACCACGTACATCTGCAATGCAGTTAACGCGCTTTTGAATTGCTTCTAGGCCATGGCGTAAATACTGTCCCGCAACATTCGCGTGACCAACCAAGTCGTCACGCTCAATGATCTCTAACGCTTTCGCACCTGAAATCATTGCTAATTGGTTTCCGCGGAAGGTACCTGTGTGTTCGCCTGGCTTCCACGTGTCGTGCTCTTTATTGATAACCAATAGAGACATCGGCAAGCCACCACCAATCGCTTTCGACAAGCACAAGATATCAGGAACAATGCCCGCTTCTTCAAACGCAAAGTTGTAGCCTGATTTCCCGACGCCACATTGGATTTCATCGAAAATCAGAAGGATACCGTGCTCATCACAGATACGACGTAATTCACGCAGCCAAAAAGCAGGAGCTGGTACAACACCACCCTCACCTTGTACTGGTTCAACAATCATCGCAGCTGGTTTCATGATGCCAGATTCGTCATCATTGAGTAGGCGCTCGATATAGCGGATACCCGCTTTAGCACCTTCGTCACCACCCAAGCCAAAGGGACAACGTAAGTCGTAAGGGAATGGCATAAAGTGAACATCAGACATCAGTCCGGTACGGCGCGCTTTGGTGCCTAAGTTGCCCATCATGCCCATGGTACCGTTGGTCATGCCATGATAAGCACCGCGGAAGGCAAACATGGTATTGCGACCCGTGGTTTGTTTTGCCAGCTTAATCGCCGCTTCGACTGCATCTGCGCCAGAAGGACCACAAAATTGAATAACGCTATTTGCAGCAAGCTCTTGCGGTAAAAAGTTCTTCACAGACTTGATAAAAGTTGTTTTTGCTTCTGTTGGTATATCAAGTGTTTGATACGGAAGACCTGAGTCCAATTGCGTTTTTAATGCTTGGTTGATCTCTGGGTGGTTATAACCCAAAGCGAGCGTTCCCGCCCCAGCAAGGCAATCTAAGAAAAGCTGACCACGTGTATCTTCAACCAATGCGCCATAAGCTTGCTTAATTGCTATCGGCAATCGACGTGGGTATGAACGAACTTCAGATTCGTGCATTTCTTGATCGAGTAGAATTTGATCCGGTGTTAGGTCATATAGGCCTTCAACCACTGGAATCTGAGTTAAAAATGGAGTTGCGATGTCCGCATTGATTACTGCGTTATCGACTTCAAAGGCTGTGCTCATGATTTAATCCCTTGAAATGTAATATGTCCCTCTTTCGCCAAATTGCGAACAAGAAGGTGCAACAAGCCATTCCGCGTTATTTCTAAATAGCGCGTACAGCAAATCGATCCATCAAACTGATGGACTACATGTCAGGTGTTAGATCAAGGTTCAGTAATGCAACTGTCTTGTAAAACAGGGCATTGAGGAAGAACTAAGCTGATTAATGTGTGTTTGTTAAGTGAGTTCATGTTGGGTTTCCCATTTACATGTCACCAAGTGACATTAGTATCCCGTCTATCAACAACAAGAGGTTGCTGATACCTACCCTACGTAAAAATACTCAGCCCGAATATTTGCTACGCGTATCCCCCAGAATATCGATTTTTCGACTCTCCTCCGAGATTGCGGCGAAAATTATCATAATTTGAAATCATCTGGCAATATTTTTTCATCAATGACGCCCAAATAATGACTTAAATATCAAAAAGGCCAACCGTTTGGCTGGCCTAATATTCTACTTGTTGATGTTATGCGACGTCGGTTTTGAGCACCTGAGTCAGCATCTCTAATTCACTGGTAATTGTGTTGTCGGTAATGAGTCCGGCTTCTTCGAAAGCCTCCGTCACACCTTCTAGGATAATGGTCTGTTCGCGGCCATCATCCGTCACCGTCATCACAACGTTATCGCCATCAACTTCCGCTGATATTGAGTCAATCAAATCACCAACCAGTACGTTATCATCCTCTTCTAAGATGCCTCTTAGGTCGAGAAGATCTGAACCTAACTCAAAGTTATCAACCACATCAGTACCGTTGTCCAATGTCGAGTCTAGCCATGTGAAGATGTTAGCGTTTTCATCCCCCAACATCATTTGGTTACCCAAATCGGCATCTAGTGAATCACCGAGTTCTGCTGATAGGACTTCAAATTCAGGTGACTCATCAACATCGATCGTCACCGTTGATTCATTACTTATCGCTAGCTCAGAGTCGACCGCAACATAATCAAATGTGACGTCTTCGGTGATATCTTCTGTACCTGATAGATAACGTAGCTCCCAGTTACCCCCTGAACCAGTAAGCTCCATCGACACTATTGGGTTATCCGGAGAGGAATAACTAAATTCGTACAGGATCTGGTCATTACCAGTATCACCTACGTCTTTTTGGTATTGCTCTACATGAGTTGTACCATCCGCGAAAGTATACGTTACCTCTACATAAACATTACTATTGGCTGTAAACGCACCGCCCATACCATCTAGACCAAAGGTCACGACCCCCAGAGGATTGTTACTAAGGTCAATGTTTAGCGTCTCTTGCTTGTTCATACCGTTACCATCGGTATCACCAATACCCCAACCTACATGGGCAGGGCCGCCTGTGTATTGTTTCAGTGGTTTGTCATTGTTATCAGTAATGCTGACCCCAATGGTATTTCCGTTTTCTAAAGTAATGACTCTTTCAGTATCACTGACATACTCACCCCAGTTATAAAAACCATCTTCGCCAAGAACAATATCCGCGGGATCACCGCTATGCCCCATTTCAAACGGGTCACCAACGCCCGGCACATAGGTAAAATTGTCAGGATCAAAAAGTTTATTTGGATCGATTTCTTCACTTAGCACATGCAAATCAGCTTCAGTAATAACACGAGTTTCACCAAAGTCATCGGTATAGAGCAAGGTGCCATACTGAGGTAATGAGGTGATCATGATATTGAGTTGGATACCGTTAAAGTCGTCATCTTCGTCTGAGATATGGTCTAAAGATTCATCATCAGAGTCGAATATAATTGGGACAATAATCGCGTCACCGGCATCAACGTTAAAGTCTTCAGTAACGGGTAACTCATTCACGTCTAACTCTGACAGATCAACGTCTACGAAGGTCGTTAACTCGCCATCCGTAGCCGCCACCGTGATGGTATGCTCATTAGGAAGAGATTCGAAATTGTTGGTAAACGCAGCTACACCCGCCTCAGTGAGCGAGATAGCACCGCTTTCACTGTTTATCGCAAACAGATCCAGTTCGTTGAATTGGATGTTTTCACTGATGCTATAACTAACAACATCACCAGCATCCTCATCTGTAGCTGTCACAACCCCAATGACATAGTCATCGGTCGAGTTTTCGTTGTAACTGAATTCATAACCACCTTCTGGCTCATTAAACACTGGCGCTTCATTAACGTCGATTTCTTGTAGATTCACATTAATGGCTGCGGTTAAGCCACCGGTGTCTGTGGCCGTCACGACTATGTTGTGTAAATTCGGATCGGTTTCGAAATCGTTAGTAAAGACCTCGACACCTTTATCCGTGAGGTAAATTTCACCAGACGTGTCATCAATACGATAAAGTGGTAAACCGTCCACTTCTACATTGGTCGTAATGCTGTAAGTAAGCGAATCGCCCTCATCCACATCTGACACGGTGCCTAATAATGTTCCCGTAGTGCTGTTTTCTTCGTACTCGAAGACATAACCACCCTCTGGTTCATCTGAGGTTGGTGCTTCATTGACATCGGTTTCTTGCAACGTCACATTGATTGTTGCGGTTAAGCCACCACTGTCTGTCGCGGTCACCACTATGTTGTGCAAGTTCGGGTCGGTTTCGTAGTCATTGGTGAAGACTTCAACACCTTTGTCTGTGAGATAGATTTCTCCAGAGGTGTCATCTATCCGGTAGAGTGGCAAGCCATCCACTTCCACATTRGTGGTGATGCTGTAAGTGAGCGTATCTCCCTCATCCACATCGGATGCTGACACTGTACCGAGTAAAGTTCCAGTATCGCTGTTTTCCTCATATTCGAACACGTAGCCGCCGTCTGGCTCATTTGACGTTGGTGCTTCGTTGACGTCGGTTTCTTGTAGATTCACATTGATGGTTGCGGTTAAACCACCACTGTCTGTCGCGGTCACCACGATGTTGTGCAAATTCGGATCGGTTTCGAAGTCGTTAGTAAAGACTTCRACGCCTTTATCTGTMAGGTAAATTTCACCTGAGGAGTCATCTATACGGTAGAGGGGTAAACCGTCCACTTCCACATTGGTCGTGATGCTGTAAGTGAGCGTATCTCCCTCATCCACATCGGATGCTGACACAGTACCGAGCAAGGTTTCAGTATCGCTGTTTTCCTCATACTCAAAGACATAGCCACCATCAGGCTCATTGGACGTTGGTGCTTCATTGACGTCGGTTTCTTGTAAATTCACATTGATGGTTGCGGTTAAGCCACCACTGTCTGTCGCGGTCACCACAATGTTGTGCAAGTTCGGATCAGTTTCGAAATCGTTAGTAAAGACCTCGACACCTTTATCCGTGAGGTAAATTTCACCAGACGTGTCATCAATACGATAAAGTGGTAAACCGTCCACTTCTACATTGGTCGTAATGCTGTAAGTAAGCGAATCGCCCTCATCCACATCTG
>NZ_SATR01000061.1 GCF_004551525.1 Vibrio ouci
AACAAAACCTCAAACACTTTCAATCCCAACTGGATGGGGACTTTGATGTCGTCAATCACATCCACCTCTACAAAGGCATGGCATTAGATTATCAAGGAGTTAGAGAGCTAAAGGACTTCATGGAACGTGATTTCTAGACATGAAAAGTGGCGATAAGATGCCCTAAATTATCTTTGGGTATCCGAGAAAATACGAACCATCGCCACTTTGTCGCCATTCAAAGACGAACACCAGCCTAACCAACTGATAAAAAACAATTTAAATTAGCGCCTCACAAAATGATCTGTTTCATCACCACTTATCAATCCCGCTAATACCTGATATCAGCGGGATTTTTCATGTCGTCCGCTTAGCTTTACCTACTAAATCTATGGTTGATCCACACTCTATCATTTGATAATAATTATCATTACATGTTTTATGAGGTGTGTATGGACAACCAGAACGTTCTCTACAATGCGTTTTACAAAGCGCAAGATCGCTTTTTAGAGCGGTATACGCAAAACGGTTTCGAGCCTGATATCATCCATGACTATATCCACTCTGGAATGATGTTGTCGTCGTTGTACGAGAATGGCTGCGACGATGAAAACCCGCTGCTTTACGAACTCTTTTTGCGCCAGCTTTATTATCATCTTATCGACGCCATTCAGGATCCTGTGCGAAGCCGCACGTTCAGACGCGTCTGTTTAGATTCGATACACACGCCCCTTCTATGTCTTAAGCGCCACTATTACCAATGGGAAGATGGCGACATTAAGTTTTTATACCTACAACAATTATTACAACGCGTACAAACGCCATTAGATTAGATTAGATTTCAAAAGGATCGAGATATGACTTTAGGCTCTACAACCCAAGAATTTCGTACCGAACAAGACAGTATGGGTGAAGTAAAAGTCCCAGCGGATGCACTTTATCAAGCTCAAACTCAGCGCGCGGTCGATAATTTTAAATTCAGTGCTCACACCATGCCGGTGCCTTTTATCCAGGCGCTTGCTTACATTAAGCAGAGTGCGGCGTTGACCAACTCAACTTTAGGCCTGCTTGAAGGCGATATAGCACAAGCGATTAACGAAGCTGCGCAAACCATCATAGACGGCGAGCACATCAACCAATTCCCTGTTGATGTATTCCAAACTGGCTCTGGCACCAGTTCAAACATGAACGCCAATGAAGTGATTGCAACCTTGGCATCTAATTTACTTGGCGCTCCGATTAGCCCAAATGATCACGTTAATATGGGTCAAAGCAGCAACGATGTTGTCCCTACAGCGATTCAGGTCAGCACTGCCATTGTCGCAGAAACTCGGCTTATCCCAGCGTTAAACCATCTTGTTGCTACGCTAGAGTCTAAACGAAAGGAAATTGGCGAAAAGGTTAAAACAGGTCGCACCCATTTGATGGACGCTATGCCAATCACTTTCGGCCAAGAAATGGGCGGCTGGCAATATCAAATTGAGCAAGCTCTGGCCGGTATTCAACACTCACTTGTCGCGGTTAAGGCGCTTGCCCAAGGTGGGACGGCAGTTGGGACAGGAATCAATGCCGACCCAAGGTTTGCCGCTAAGTTTGCCGATAAACTAGCTCAAGTGACACGAATTGACTTCACTAGCAGTGATAACTTTTTCTATAACTTGAGCAGCCAAGATGCGATTGTCGCACTCTCGGGCCAGCTAAAAACCGCCGCAGTGGCAATGTTAAAGATTGCCAATGACTTACGCTGGATGAACTCCGGCCCATTGGCAGGTTTAGGTGAAATAGAGCTTCAAGGTTTACAGCCAGGCTCTTCAATCATGCCGGGGAAAGTAAACCCAGTGATACCTGAAGCGGTAGCCATGGCCTCTGCTCAAATCATTGGCAACGACACCACCATTACCGTTGCAGGACAGTCCGGCAACTTCCAGCTTAACGTGATGCTACCAGTAATCGCACACAACGTATTGGAGAGTATAGAACTGCTGACAAACAGCGCAACATCCCTTGCCGATAAGGCAATTACGACGTTCACCGTTCATGAAGACAACCTCAGTGTGGCTTTATCTAAAAACCCTATTCTTGTTACGGCACTAAACCCTGTCATTGGGTATTTAAAAGCGGCGGAGATCGCCAAGAAAGCCTACAAACAAGGTGAAGCCATTATTGATGTAGCCGAGCGTGAGACGGAGTTAGATCGAGCGACACTAGAAAGATTGTTGGATCCTGTAAAACTGACCGAAGGCGGTATTGCGGATTAATAGAGCGGGATGAAAACTTGAAAGCACACATCCTTGTGCTGTGTGCTCTGGATTAAATCCAAACCAGAGACAATAACAAAAATGGCAGTGCGATTACTGAAGCCATTTTTGCTAGCGCCATTGTTTCTCTTAGTAGTACTTCACGTTTCGGTGAAGTTGCTACTGTCGAATACGACGCCGCAACTTGCGCGCTATTCATATGTCCTCACACATTTACAGCAATGAAAGGAGCGGCAATTCTATCGATTGGCTAATCCAACTGCAACTTAAAACACGGCGGCATGATCCACCAGCCAACGACCGTCAATTCTCATCATCACCATTTCAGCAACAAACTCCCCTTTTGCAATGCTAAAGCCTTGCTTCCAGACGAAGGCGATGGAGTTTTCGCGTCTAAAAATCTCGACAGGAGTTCGCTCAGTGAACAAACCTTTTTCTTGTTGGTACTTCTTAACGACACGCTCAAAGTATTCAGGATGAACAATGTCACTTAAGCGTTGAGTAAAGTCCTGAACATGGCGTTGATGGTCAATCTCTGTTGATGCTTGCATCAAGTTATCCATTAAACCATTACCAATTTCCCACAACTGCTCATCACTGTATTGAGTCATTTCCATGTGCGTTCCTTTTTTAAACCGATGCCTACCATTTTCACATCAAATAAGAATCAGTATCAATAGCCAATCTGGGTGATAACTATCTTATGGTCTGAACCATTCGGACGCGCAACACTTTGCCTTTCACATATTCGCCGACCACTAGCCGCCGATTTCAGCCACAAGTGATCAATCGCAATCATTGAGAAGTCTGGAGTGGAAAAGTCACTTGCCCAATTTGGCCAACTCGCGACAGGAAGGGTCTGATAACTCGGAAACAGCGTACCAAACCTTAAGCTGACTGAAGACAAGTTGAAATCACCGACAACTAACACTTCTTCGTCAGGGTAGATTTCGTTTAGAGATTCGATGGTACGTATTAAAGCATTACGCCTGTACCATAAAGGTTTTGTCCTTGGTGAAGGAGGATGAGCCGCAACCAGTGTCATTGCAATATGCTTATTGGGGTGCCAAGTACCACGGATGATCGCTTGTTGATCTGGCGTCATATAAACCGACATATTGGTTAATGGCGAACGGCTTAATATCATTTGACTTGAAGGGTAGCCCACCCCTTCCTGACCGCCATAATAATAGGGATAGATATCCGTTAAGCTTTGTAGCTTTTCCCCCACTTCAGGGGCCACTTCTTGAAGAACAACGAGATCCTTAGGCGCAGACATTAAGTAATTAATAAAAGCATTCACATCATCATTTGCGTAATAGAGATTGTACTGGGCTATGGTGATTGGATTAACACAGTTACTTACTTGCTGTTGGTGGGATTTTGGTGCAAGCATAAAAAATACAGAAGATAACAGCAGACAAGTTACACCAGCAAACCAATGGCGACATAGCAGTAACGCTGCACTCATAGCCCAATACGCGATCAAAAACAGCGCAGGAAAAGCAACGATATTTTCTACCCACCATGTCGTCTCATAAAACGACAGCGTCACCCAAGCTATTGCCGGAGTAAAAACCACAAGCCATATCATCACTCTTTTCACAATTGTCCACCTTGCAAAAAACTGTGTTAAAAGTATGGCTCAGGTTAATTAGATATACCGACTAATAATTTCCTGCAACGCCCCATTGGCTTTCATTTCAGCTAAGCGTTGATTGATAAACAGCCTAATTTCTGGCTTCATCTCACCAGAAAATGCCAAATGAATTGGGTAATCAGCAATAACATCACTAAACGCCTCTAAACGGAAACTCTGCTCCGTTAAGCCCAGTCGATTTAAATGGTATTTTACGCGCGATTCCATTTCGACAAACGCGGTATCACTCGGCAACCTCTCCATGATGCTAAACGCAGCCTGATAGTTTTTAACCCGAATCTCGCTAAAGTCGCCCTGCTCAATATAAGGGGTTAATTCTGCGTAGTCGAACCCTAGTAGTAACACCAAGCCTTTCCCTTTAATTGAGCCAAGGTCCTCATAATGAAAAGACGCTTTCGTACTGGTTACCAAGGTATGTTTCACCTGATAAATCGGTAAATCCGATAGGTGTTCAGATTGAACCCGCCCCCAGTTTGGACTCCCATACGTAACCCAGTTTTGTTCACCGCCCGCCTCAAGTGTCGAAATCATTCGATTGAAAGGGTAAGTGTGATAATTGAGTTGATAATCACTTCCGGCAAATACTTCGGCAATAATATCTGAAACAATACCCTTATGACTCTTGCCTTGTTCCTCAATTTGAAATGGCTGCGCCTGCCCTGCAATCACATAGTAATTAACGACATCACTTGCCATTGTTTGATACGTGCTAACGCTAAAAACCAGTGCAATCAATGAATTTAGTAACCTAACCCGCTTCACCGCCAACTCCTTGTAATTTTTCTTCCCACTTTATCGATATTAATACTAGGCTAATTATAAGCAACAAGACACATTTGATATGGACTGTTAACCAATGAAGCAATTGAATTGGGGTATTGCCAAGCAGCTTGTAATCACCATAGTGACAGTAAGTGTAGTACTGGCGCTCATCATTGCCGGAATAAATTTTTATCATGGCTATCGATCAGAGTTGGATTCCATTGATCAAAAATTACATCAATTGGAAGAGAGTTTTCTTGCGAGCATCAGTGCCAGTCTATGGGTGGTTGACACCGAGCAAATTGAGACTCAAATAAAAGGGATCTACCAACTCCCTTATGTAGATTCTGTCACACTTGAAGACGGCACTAAGGTTATGGCCTCCGCAGGGCAGGTCGACAGTGAGCATATCATTGTCCATCAATGGCCAATCACCCATTCACTTGGTGATAAGGAATTTACCATCGGCACTCTCACCATAGAGACCGACATTGCTCCTCTACATAGTCAATTATGGCGCGACTTTCTGTGGCTGCTATCAGTCACTCTACTCCAGACCAGCATCATAGTTGCGAGCTTACTTTATATCGTGTTAACCATGATTGTGCGGCCTATCCAGAATGTTTCCCGCGCAATGTCAGACTTTGAAGGTAGCTTTACTCCCAATAAGATTACTGGCCATCCCCGTAAGTTCAATGATGAAATCACGCAGCTAATCAAAAAATACAACACCTGTATTGCTCAACTAGAGATTAACTATCAACAGCTCAAATCAGCCAAAGAAAAAGCTGAAGTCGCCAATGTTAAGAAAAGCGAGTTTCTCGCCAATATGAGCCACGAAATTCGAACGCCTATGAATGGTATTGTTGGCATTGCCACCCTATTAGAAGAGACAGATCCAAATGAGGTACAAAAAAGCTACCTAGATATACTTAACAGCTCATCAAGCACCTTACTTGATATCATTAACGACATTCTTGATTTCTCAAAGATTGAGGCGGGACACTTTTCATTGAGCAATGAATCCTTCGATATTCGTCAACTACTTCAACAACAATCCAATGAATACAGCATTCGAGCTGCGCAGAAACAGCTGATGTTCCAATGCAATATTGAACCCAACTTACCTAATGAAATTAACGGTGACCAAGTAAGATTAAAGCAGGTGCTAAATAACCTCATCGGCAATGCGCTTAAGTTTACTCAGCAAGGACATATCGAACTTAAAGTAAATTCGTTACGTATTGAGCAACACCCTCACTTATACATTGAGGTCAAAGATACCGGTATTGGCATCGACCAAGAGAATCTTTCCTCTATCTTCGAAAAATTCCAGCAAGCGGACGGCAGTACAACAAGAAAATATGGAGGTACAGGCCTTGGCTTAGCGATCAGTAAAAAAATCATCGAGATGATGGGGGGTGAACTCAAAGTAATGAGTCAAGTCGGGCTTGGTAGCAGTTTTTACTTCACCATTCCAATGAACATCACCAATTCCGACGTGAAAGAGTCCCCTCCGGTCAAACGGAACTTAGTCAGCTTCACTGAAAAGTACTCTCAGGATGAGATTACGTTGATTAATGACCAAGTCGATAGCGACATTAACGTTTTGGTTGTCGAAGATACTAGAGTGAATCAGCAAATCATTAGCGTGATGCTCAATCTACTCAATATCCATACAACCATCGTCAATAACGGCCAAGAAGCCATAGACATTTGTCATACACGCCAATTTGACGCAATTATGATGGACTGTCATATGCCCATCATGGACGGTTATGAAGCGACACGGATGCTACGCAGTTATGATGATTGGCGCGGTGAGGTTCCGATCATCGCTGTCACCGCTAATGTCATGAAAGAACATAAGGCACTGTGCTACCAGTCCGGAATGAACGACTTTCTAACCAAGCCGGTTGAACCCAAAAAAATACGTTCTGCATTACTTAAACATATTCCTCATTTGCAGCACGCACTTAATGATCTTGGCGAAACAGAAAGGCAAGCGACTTAGTAAAAAGCCCAGAAAAGCAAACAGTTGCACATGTTGGGTTCTCATATTTTAACTGAATTCTATAAAATTCCGTTATTCGTTCAATGTTCGAAAAATATGGCCGCTATAATTACTGTTCTTTTCATATTTAGCTAAGGAGCAGCATGACTAAGCTAACTGATAAAAAACTGCTTAATCTCATCACCTATGCTCCTGCTACCATTGTCGCCGTCTTTACCTTGTTGTGGGTGGTCCTAACCGTTAGGGATACCATTCTTAGTTCACGAGAAGAGCTCGACTACCTCAAACATGAATATGAACAACGACGTCTGGCCACATTAACCAATCGCGTCGAATACGTTCTTGAACAAATCCAATTTTCTCGCACTCAAGTGGAAGACAAACTGGAAGACACGATCCAAGAACATATTTATGAAGCGCATGCGATTGCAACCCGTCTGTACGAAAGCAATAAACATCTTCCGGAACAACAAGTCACCAAGTTAATAACAGATGCATTACGAGACATCCGTTTTAATCAGGGGCGTGGCTACTTTTTCATCTACAAAACTGATGGCATGAATGTCATGCACCCCCTGCTTCCACGAGTTGAAGGCACCTCTTTGTGGGATTTCAAGGATGTTCGCGGTAGCTATATTGTCCGTGAAATGGGTGAACTGGTAAAAAGAGAAGATGAGGCTTTCTATCGTTGGTGGTTTGTTAAGCCAGAAAATCGTAATAAAGAGTTCGAGAAAGTCGGCTTTGGTAAATACTTCGCGCCATACGATTGGTTCATCGGAACTGGCGATTACGTTGTTGACGTTGAAAATGACATTAAACAAACGTCGTTAAAATGGCTGAGAAACCTTAGATTTGGTGATTATGGTTATGTCTTTGTGCTTGCTAACGATGGCACCATTCTTTCTCACATCAACGAATCTTTAATTGGACAAAATACTTTTGCTATTGGTGATGAACAATACCAGCAAGCGTCACAACGTATCATGGAGGCAGATAAACAATTCGTAAATTATATTGCTGCTGCAGGCCCAGACGACGTCGCGAGTCTTTCCAAAACAAGTTATGTTGTTAAAGACCAAAATTGGGGCTGGACTATTGGAGCTGGCGTGTATGATGCGCTTAGCGAGCAATACTTTAAAGAGCGTGAAGTTGCCGCTGAAGAAGAACAGCAAAAAACACTGCAACAGCTGTTACTTATTGGCATTGTCACCACCATCATTGTCGCCCTATTCTCATATTCATTAAGCCGCTTAATCGCCAATCGTTTTAAAAAGTTTGAAAAGCGCATTAACTACGATTTTGAAAATCTGCAACACACCAAAGATCAATTGGAATATATGGCGAGTCACGATGAACTGACTGGCCTGCCGAACCGCTCACTACTCCATCAACATATCACTGAAGGTATCGAGCTATCCGCTGAGCACTGTTGCCAACTGGCAGTTATGTTTGTAGATCTTGATGATTTTAAAAAGGTTAACGACCTCTATGGCCACAGTGCTGGCGATCGATTACTCAGTGAAATCGGCAAAAAATTCGATGCTTTCTTAGGCCCAAATGACTACGTGGCACGCTTTGGTGGCGATGAGTTCATCTTCTGCTTTTCTAACCTTAAGAATCTCAGCGAAACTGAATCTAAGGTAGAACAAATTAAAAACGTATTTAAGCAGCAGTTTGTTATTGATGGCAAAGTACTCTTCGCCAGTTGCTCGATTGGTGTCTCTATGTACCCTTCCGATGGCGATGACCCTGAAGAGCTGATTTCCAAGGCTGATATTGTGCTGTACAAATCAAAAGCACGACAAAAAGGTGACGTACTGTTTTTCGATAGCTCCATCAATCAGCAAGTTCAATACGACTTCCTTCTTGAGCGCGAACTTCGAGAGGCAATCGACCGAGGTGAGTTTACGGTTCACTATCAGCCGCAGGTAAATGCCGAAACAGGCGCACTACATGGCGTTGAAAGCTTACTGCGTTGGTATAACCCACAACTGAGTCAGGTATCACCGCTTGAGTTCATCTCACTGGCAGAAGAGATCGGCTTGATCAGTGAGATTGGCGAGTTTGTCTTAAATAAAGCCTGCGAAGAATTTGTTCACGTATTCCCGTCTCCGGAATCAGACTTGGTTCTTTCAATCAATATTTCGCCAATGCAACTGATGAATAACAATTTTATTCCTCAGCTTAAGAGCATTACCGCCAAGCATAAATTGCCAAGTCATCGCATCACATTAGAAATCACCGAAAATGTGCTGATCAACGATTTGCCTAAAGTGGAACCCATCATTAACCAGGTCAAACAGCTGGGTTTTACTGTCGCGTTAGATGACTTTGGTACCGGTTATTCGTCACTCAGTTATCTGAGCAACTTGCCATTAGACGAGTTAAAAATTGACCGAGTTTTCGTCGATAAAATGCTGAGCTCAGAACAGAGTGACTCGCTGGTAAAAGCGATCCTTGCTATCGCACGTTCAGGAAACATGCGCGTGGTAGCTGAAGGGGTTGAGACAGAAGCACAAAGAGCGATACTCATTAAATATGGCTGTGACCTTCTTCAGGGCTATTTGATTGAGCGCCCGATTCCGATCGATCAGTTAGCAAGTAAGTACGCGGACACAGGGTCCGACTTTGTTATCTGATCTTGCGCTGATTGCACCTATTTCTCCCTTATGAATTGAATTATTTTGGCTTTTCCATAGCGAAAACGATTCAATTCACCACCGACTCATTCATTGCATAAATGCAACTTATCTTTTCATTTTTCGATGTTTAAGCGTTATTAGCAAAAGTGTTATTTTATTGTTCATTGGTTACACAGCTATAAAGAACTACTAATAAAGTCTAATAGCTCGTAACAGTCTGGATAAGGATGCTGGACCAACAATCTCCAAATAGCGACAATAATTGTTGTCCCTTTCGCCCGCGTAATTAGCTACTACGCGGGCTTTTCTTTATCTCACGACGGCATTGCCAACAGCATTCGCCATCATCTTAGATGTCACAAATCACATTTCTCACTTTCAATTGCCATTAATTAATCACTTGATTAAATAGTGATTAATAATTGTTATATCGAAGATATTTTCGTCACCCTATAATTAATCATACGTTTAATAAACGAGAGTAACGACAACATGAATATGGCTAGGAAAGCCGGACGTCCCAGTGATGACATCGATGCGCGGCAAGCACTGATCGATGCCTCACGCGATCTCTTTACGGTTATGCCCTACAACAAAGTCTCTACCCGCTTAGTGGCAAGTAACGCTGGCGTCAATGTCGCGATGATTCGTTACTATTTTGGCAATAAGGAAGGCCTATTTGAGACCATGCTACGTGAAACCATCGAGCCGATGAAAATTCAAATGCAGCGCATGGTCAAAGACAGCTCGCAGAAAAATTTTCTCGACATTATGCGTACCTATTACTGCGAAATGATCAAAGTGCCACTCTTCCCTCGATTGATCGCACAGGTCATGAATATGGACAGCTCAGAAACTCAGCGAAAGTTACTGGAAAAAGTGTTTACGGACGTCAGCCAGCCAATGCAGTCAATCATGTTCGATAAACTGGTCGAGAGCGGCATTCTACGCCCAGATGCCGATCCTAGGTTATGTAAAGTCTCCTACATTAGCTTGATGGTATTTCCGTTTATTGCCCCACCCGCAATGCTGGCTATTCATGGTATTGAGCTTAACGAAGAATTTCTAAACCAGTTGTTTGAACACAACATCAAGCTTATGACCCACGGCTTTTTGCAACCAACTGAATCGCAGGATTAACGATAATGAAAATAAATAAGAAACTACTGTTCTTCCCAGCGCTTGCCGTTGGAGTCATCTCACTCATTGTGGCTGTGGAGCTAAAACCCGACCTTCCCGTCAAACCTGCCAGTGATCGCGCTAGGCTGGTCGACACGGTACCGCTAGAGCTAAAGGCGATGGCCCCTCTGGCGATTGGATTTGGTAAAGTCGCGCCGAAAATCGAATGGAACGCAATTGCGGAAGTCACCGGAAAGGTGGTTTATCGCCACCCACAACTTGAGAAAGGTCAAATACTCCAAGCAGGAACCGAGATTTTGCGAATCGACCCGCTCGATTACGAACTCAAACTGGTACAAGCTCAAGCCGATTTAAAATCTGCTCAAACCTCTTTGGCTAAGCTGAACCAAGAAGAGTCAAATCTAAAAGAGACGCTGAAAATCGAGAAAAACCGTCTCGTGATCGCTAATAAAGAGCTGGAACGAAAACAGAACCTGCGTAAGAAAGGGTTAACGTCACAATCGGATGTTGATCAGCAAACGCAAAGTGCCCTATCACAGCGTAAATTGATGTTAGATATCGAAAACCAAATCGGTCTGATGCCTGATGAAAAACGTGTCGCTGAAGCTCTGGTTAAAGTGAATACGTCCAAGGTTGAAGAAGCCCAACGCTCACTGGAAAAAACCATTATTACGCTGCCTTACGACCTGCGTATCGCAGATATTGAGATTGAGCAAAACCAAGTTGTTAACTTGCAACAGACCATGGTCACTGGTCACGGTATGGACGTGATGGAAGTCGAAGCACAACTGTCAATCCATGACATGCAAACTCTCGCATCTAGCTTAGGTGAGTTCGCTCGTGATGAAACCGGGATTCCTCAGCCAAACAAATCATCAATCCAAGCAAGTATTGAGCTAAGCAGTGGTAATTTGAAAGCTAGATGGCCTGCGAAAGTAAGTCGTATCAGTGAAACTGTCGACCCAAATCAAGCCACTGCCGGAGTGATATTAGAGATAGAGCAAGATTACCGCAATTTGAATCCAACCTCGGTACCGCCACTGGTGAATGGCATGTTTGTCCGCGCCTCAATCGAAGGCCAAGCCAATCCAAGTTGGGTAATTCCAGAGCGAGCACTGCATGGCGACAAAATCTATTTAATGGATGACGAGAGCAAACTGCAAATCAAGACGGTCAATGTTGAATATCGCCGAGACAACCAAGTGGTGATTGACGGCGACTTAAACCAAGGTGACAAACTGATCTTAAATGATTTACTGCCTGCGATTAACGGTATGTTACTCAAAGAGTCGAGCTCAGAGGAGTCTGCGCAATGATTCGATTCTTTGCTAAGCACCCCACCGCCGCCAACCTCTTGATGCTTGGTTTATTGGTATTGGGCTTAACTTCCCTACCCAACATTAAGCGTGAGACGTTTCCTGAATTCGATCCACCGTACATTATGGCAGGCGTTGTCTACCCTGGCGCCTCGCCACAAGAGGTAGAGGAAAGTATCTGTGTTCGTATGGAAGACGCAGTAGATGGCCTTGCCAACATTGAAGAAACCCAATGCGAGGCGATTGAAGGCTCAGCACGTTTAATCTTAAAGCTTAACGAGCGCGCTGACATTGGCCGCATGCTGATTGATGTTCAAACTCAGATCAATTCCATCAACGATTTTCCTCAAGAGATTGAATCCCCAATCGTCCAAGAGTTAGATTGGAACGAACCTGTTGTCGACGTCGCCATCACGGCGGATACCACATGGCCTGAACTTAAAGCCTATGCAGAGCAGCTTAAACGAACGTTAAAGCTTGATTATGATGTCTCTTTGGTTGATGTTGCGGGCTTTTCTGATCATCAATATCGCGTTGAACTTGATTCACAAGCTATGCGACAACTGGGACTCAGCGTCGGTGATATTGCAGATCAAATCGGTCGCCAAAATATCAAGCTACCAAGTGGTAACGTCGAAACGCCTGACAAAAACTTTTTGATTCGTTTTGATGAGCGCCGCACCACGCCGCAAGAGCTAGAAAGCATCGTCGTTGGCTCTGGGCCTAATGGTTCGATCATCCGCCTGCGCGATATCGCAACGATTACCGACCGTTTCGAGTTGGACGAACAAAAAGTCCTTTTCGATGGTCATCCTTCAGCGTTACTTAAAGTAAGTAAGAACAAAGAGGATGACGCACTGCGGATTAAAGATCGCGTATCTCAGTTCGTCGAAGACCAACAAGCAATAGCCCCAACCGGCGTTAAACTTGAGCTCACCAATGACCTATCGTCGGTATTGTGGGATCGACTCACCATGATGGTTCGCAACGGGTGGCAAGGTATCGTTTTAGTCTTTGCGACCATGTGGCTGTTCTTTAGCTTACGTTACTCATTCTGGGTTGCTGCAGGTCTACCTGTCGCCTTCCTTGGCGGTTTATTCTTGATGGCGCAACTTGGCCTTTCCATCAATATTATGTCGCTGGTCGGCCTGCTTATGGCCATCGGTATCATGATGGATGATGCGATCGTGATAGCCGAATCCATCGCGTCTCACCTTGATCGGGGGGAAGACGTCGATAACGCCGTGATCAAAGGAGTTAAAAAGGTTTTACCTGGTGTTATTTCCTCCTTCCTAACCACAGTATGTATCTTTGCTAGCCTACTCTTCCTTGAAGGCGAAATGGGTGCGGTATTAAAAGCAGTGCCGCAAGTGTTGATCCTTGTATTAACCCTGAGCTTGGTCGAGGCATTTTTGATCTTGCCGAATCACCTCTCTCACTCTTTGCATAAGGAAAAACGAGAAAAGCCACCAGCGAAATTTAAACAGAAACTACTGGATAGCTTTGAAAATTTCCGTAATACCACGCTGGTTAATGCTGTTGAGAAAGTGGTTGAGTACCGCTATGCCTTTTTAGGTGGTGTTGTCGCCCTATTGTTAATCTCTGTGGCAACCATCGCAGGTGGGTTACTTAAGTTTCAGCCTTTCCCTGAACTCGACGGTGATATTGCCGAGGCACGTATCATCCTTCCTCCTGGTTCTTCTTTAGCGCAAACCGAAGCGGTGGTTGACCGAATTGTTGCTTCAGCGCAAAAGCTCGACACGCAATGGAGTAAAGAGGTAGAGAACGGCACCCAACTGGTTCAACACATTACCAGCCAGTTTAACGCCAATGCTGACGCTAATGAATCAGGGCCGCACATTGCCACTGTTAGGCTTGATTTACTTGGCGCAGAAAGCAGAAACACCGTAATCGATGACTTCATCGCTGCATGGCGCGCTGACATTGGCGAACTTGCTGACCCTATCTCACTGGTATTTAAACAACCGACTATGGGACCGGGTGGACGTGCGATTGAAATTCGTGCCAAACACGATGACTTAGACGCGTTAAAAGCGGCTTCGATTGATATTCAACAATACTTGAACGAGTTCGATGGAATCCACGGCGTGCTAGATGACATGCGCATGGGTAAAGAAGAAGTTCTGGTTAAACTACGCCCGGGGGCAGAAACCTACGGCATCAATGGCCAGCTTATCGCCAACCAACTTCGCGCCGCGTTTTTCGGCCAAACCGCCGATGAGATTCAGATTGGGGTAGAAAATATCTCGATTGAGGTACGTTTGAATAAGGTTGAAGCTGGCGATTTACAGCAACTGGCCAACTTCCCAATTATCATGCCTGACGGTAGCCAGATTCCGCTGGCAACGATAGCGACACTCGATTTCCAACGTAACTATGTTCGAATCCAGCGTATTGATGGCCTGAGAACCATTAGCGTATTTGGTGATACCGATAATACCAAGGTCAACTCAACGGCGGTGATTACTCAATTCCAAAAAGAAGAAGCGCCTAAGCTAATGGCCAAATATCCTGGGCTAAGATTCGACTTTGAAGGTGAAGCGAAAGACGCAGCAGAAACCGGCGCCTCAATGGGTAAAGGTTTCTTGCTTGGACTATTTGGCGTGTTTGCGATACTCAGTTATCAGTTCCGCAGCTACCTAGAACCTTTTGTCGTCATGCTCGCCATTCCCCTCGCCTTTATTGGTGTCGTTTGGGGCCATATCTTACTTGGTCACTCACTCAGTATGCCGAGTATGATGGGCTTTGTGTCGCTCGCAGGTATCGTGGTCAACGATTCAATCTTATTGGTGCAATACATCCGCCACCATGTCGATGATGGCGATAGCGTGCATGACTCGGTAGTCAAAGCCAGCCGTGAGCGTTTTAGAGCGGTATTTCTAACCTCAATGACCACTGCAGCTGGCCTGTTACCGCTACTTACTGAAACCAGCTTGCAGGCTCAGGTCATTCAGCCATTAGTCATCTCGATTGTGTTTGGTATTTTTGCATCGACACTGCTGGTGCTGTTTATGATCCCTGCCGCCTACGCCGTATTGGCTGACTTTGGATTGGTGCATAAACATGAAGAGATCTAATTACCGCACTAACCGATAAACTTAAAAAAGCCAGACGCTATGTCTTAATGCCATTCGGATAAGCGCTAACGCTTATACCTAAACGGATATTTGGCCGGAACAAAGAGGACTGAACGTGGAAACGTTCGGTCCTTTCTTTTGTCTGGTAAAATGAAATGGCTGACGCTTTCTCGCATTTGCTTGAGCTTGAT
>NZ_SATR01000062.1 GCF_004551525.1 Vibrio ouci
GGTAAGGTGTAACGCACAGGAGTAAAGCCGTTGTAACGAAAGGAAACGCTGCCCGTGGTGATTTCCTGTTTATCTACGACAGGTGTCTCATGACAAATCACGGGCGTCTGGGTGGGCTGTGCGCAACGCCGTTGATGGTTTTCGGTCTGGCACTGAGTGCCGCTATTACAATCTACGTACGCATTGGAGATGCCATGCGTGATGGCATACGCCTGCTCTTGCCCCAGCAAAGCAAAGCGGGTCGCCGGATCACTTTTCATATCGGGCCGTCCTTTGTCGAACTGAGATTTCACTGCATTGGCGTTTTCATCAGCCAGAAACTCGCGCGCTTTTTGCTGCTTTATGGTGGCGTCATTCAGCGCTTTTTGCGGCGGATTGTGAACTTGGTTAATGCACTCGGCGCTACCACAGTAATCATTAAGATTGAGCTGGTCTTTAGCCTTTTCCGGGATGGCCTGCTGGGCACCTTTGGCCCAGTCGAGGTGATCCTGATATTGCTTTTGTTGATCGGCTATTGACCGCTCAGAAGCGAAAGCGTGAAAGCTGAGAGCCAGGATGAGACACGCACTACTCGTCGTTTTCATGGTGTTTCCTCTCTAACAGGCGACGCACGACATCGGGGTTATCTCCCTGAGCAAGGTGCGCCAGTGCGTCCGCGATGGAGACATTGCCTTTTACGATGTCGTAGTCGCGTTCACCGCACGGTTGTTTGGGTAAGCATCGTCCGGGCTTAACCGCAACGAACGTTGGGACATCGACAATATTGAAGGTTTGAAACCACTCAGGGCTGATCGTGAACCCACTGTTTATGGTGTCTTTTTTGCTCGTTTTGAGTAAGCGCTGGATTTTGTCGGTCGTGGCCATAAATCCTTCAGGTAACACGCCCTGAATAACCAAAGGGACTTGCCAGGCTTCGCTCTGTTTCAGTAGCGCTCTAAGACTGCTGTCAGGCATGGACAGAGAGACAAACACCATCACCCCTGATGGCGTCGTGTTGGGGTTGAACTGTTGCGGTGAGGCGAACCCTTGTAACGCTGAAGGGGTTAGCCGCTTATGCCATAAGCGGCCCTGAGCGCGGGCGGCTTCGATAAAGGGACGCTCGTCAGGCAGAGTCGCTTGTATTGAGGCAGGCGGAGCACTGAGGCTGCGTTGTTCACGCCCGGCCAGCGCGTTAAGTTCATCAGGGCTATAGCCACTGCTGGCACTGGCCATACTGTGATAGAGCAGTAGCCAGATTACCCGGTAGTAAGGCTTGGTGCGTAGCATCATCTATCCGCTCTCCTATAAAAAGACGCAGTTGCGTTTGCGCCACTGGACATAACCAAAGTTATCGCCGGTCGTTGGATTGTCATGGCCCATCTCCCATATCGCGGTGGTGGTGGTATAGGGGTGACACCACTGGGCATCCGGGGACGGCGCGCTCATCTGATAGCGGTAACGGGATTTAGGCAGAATGGGGGTCGGGTACTGGTAGCAGACGGCGCCATCTTCACCACTGGTCTCCCAGACAATGCCTTGCCTGTGCAGCTTGTAATTGAGCCTCTCCATGATGAGGGTGCCAGCCTGGATTGGTGTATCGCGGTAATTGGTGTTGCCCGTTAGGGGGTAGGCACTGCCTTGCGAGCCCAAACACCAAAACAGTGCATCAAAGGGCAGTGCGGTGTTAGTGCTGGTCGCGATCGCTTCTGGAATACACGCCAACTGAGCGATAGGGCTACCAAATAAAATCGCTTCCGGGTTGAGAACGAACGCCAGTTCATCATCGTTCCAAAGTGGATCGAGCTCAGTGAGATAGGCGACATCAAAGGCATCGGTGGCCATACAGGCGGTGGACTGCATCAGTTGAAGCCAGTAGATCACCGGGTATTTGTACCAGTGGGCGTGATAGAACCCGCCGTCACTGCTGCCTGAATCTCTGGCACTGCTTCGCCCCCCAATCCGCTGCATATTGGCGCCGCTAAGCTGCATACCCATGTTGACCATGCAGTAGGGCACTCGGGTCACATCCGTCAGGGCATACGGCTCCCAGTAACCGATGTTTAACCCTATCTGCATAAACACTGGGGGTGGTTTAGGGCAAAAGGAGATTGGCATCGACGGATTGCGGGTATCAGGGTACTGGGACGGCACAATAGGCGCAGAGCCCAGTGTCATCGGGAACATGCAGCTCCAGCAGATGTCTTTCATCGGGTTAATGAACTGTCCTGAGCAGGTGGCTCCCCCTTGTGCCACTGGGCTCAACAGGAAAAGGCTCATGAGTAGGGTTACGCGAGCGTTGATCTTCATGGTCTGCTCTCCTCATTACTGACATCAAACTCGGTGATCTGCCACTGGGTGCCCGACTGTTCAACCAGACTCGGCACGGCTTTGATGCGCAGTTTGCGTGACAGGTTGCCTTGCTGATCAAAGTAGAGCCGGCGACTCAGCCGCTCAGAGAGGGTATTCGGGCTCCCTCCGGTCAGGATCCATTTAATGGGCTTGGCGGATTGAAAGCGTTGAGCAAACGCCAGTTGCTTTTCATCTCGGCCATCGATAAACACCAGCACATGCGAGTATTCAAACTGGTGTGCCAATCGGCTTTGCTCCGGCCAGGTCCGGGCATCAAACGGATTGATCCGCGTGCCGGCTTTGGCAAACACCTGGCCGTTGGCGTCTTTCAGATCTGTGGCCAGGGTGAGACTCGGATCGACCCTGAACGTATCGGGCGAGGTGGTCGTGGTTAAGGGCAGTGGCTGCGGAGTCTCGACGCTTTGTCTGACGCGCCGGGCAAACGCCTGTTGCATCTTCGCCAGTTCACCGCTTTGCTCAAAGCCTTTTAAGCGCTGCTCTATCCACATCAGCATATCGATTTCTCCGATAGGAAAGGTCGCCCCAATGCGGCCCAGATCTTTGGCAATCAGAGGCGCATGAGAAAGCAGGCTGGCGCTGAATAGGGTAAGTAAAAGGCGCGTCTTCATCTCACTCTCCCTCCTGGCAGCGCAATGCACGTTCGAAGGCAACGATTTCCGGTCCGTAAAAATGCTCGGCGGTGGCATTGATGGCGTCCATTAATGGCATACCCTGGTTCATCAGCTTTTCGCAGTACTCAAACTCATGAGGCTCGGTGCTTAAACAGGCGCGGGAAAATGGATCAGAGAACATGCGATGATAGGAGATATGGCCACCGGCTTTGATCCGAATGCAGCTGTATCCGGCGTCACTGGCGCGTGGAAAGCTTTTTATGATCCGCTCGTCCAACTCGCTGAAGGCTTTCGGGTTGTCGGTCAGGAACTTATCAAAGCCATCGCCTTGCCTTAACACCATATGGATATCGGAGTTATCGTAACTGGCCCGGGCTTCCTCATTGGCAAAGAAATCGATGATGCCCTGTGTCACGGTGCAAAAAGAGCCGCCAAACTTACGGGCGGTGCGATAACCGGTGTTGATGAAAGAGCGTGCCTGAGCGTTGGCGCCGCTCATCAGGCTCCAGGCTTCTTCGATGATGCACATCTTCGGTGTTGAGCGAGAGCCTGACAGGTACATCTGCTGATTAATGGATACGATTAACGCGAAGATCACCGGGCGCAGCACATCTTCATTAAAGCCATCTAACTCAAGGGTGGTGATGTCTACCGAGGGATCCAGCATTGACGGCTTGTTAAAGGTATCGCCGAAAATACCGTCACTGCAGTATTTGTTGAGCTGTACGGCAATGTCATGGATGCGGCGGTCGTCGTTGTACTCTTTCGCCAGTTTAAACAGAGCGGAGCGAACATCGTCCACTTGGGTCTCGGTCTGGTTACTTTCCCAGGCGTGAATGATGGCGTCACCGAGGACGGCGAGCTGGTAGCTTTCCAGAGCCTGATACGGTGAAGCAATGGTCGCAAACAGGGCGGTAATGTTACTCAGTGCTTCCTTGATCGGATCAACGTGCTCCTGTTGCCCCTCATCGTTGACATAGTGCAGTTCTTCTTTGGCTGCTTTGGCGCTGGCCATCATCTTGCCCAGATGAGTGAACGGATTTAAATAGATATTGCGGTGATCAAGGTAGGTTCCGCCAAGCATCAGGGTCAGCTTTTTGTAACTGGCGCCTCTGTCGAGGATCCAGCATTGGCCACCGGACGCGTAGACTGACTTCGCCATGCTCTGAACAAAAAAGCTTTTTCCGGCGCCCGAACCGCCGGTTAAGGCGATGTTTTTGTTGTCACTTCCGCAGCAGAATGGATCAAAAAATGAAAGCTGGCCACGCATTGTCGGCAGCAACAGTCCGCCGGTAAGCCGCTTGATATCGAGCACAATGGGAAAAAGGTTGACCAGATTGGAGCTCTTGAGCGAGCACACCTTACCGGCGAGCGCGCAGTCGCGCCACAGACCTTCGCTCATGGTGAAGGGCAAGGCGGTCAGGAGGCTTTGCGCCTGCAGCATCACCTGGCGGCGTATATCCAGACCAGTTGCAGAAAAGGCTTCTTTCGCCGCCTGAACATCACGACGTTGCTGGCGCGTGTTGGTAAACAGGGTCAGGTTGAGAACCATCGAGCTGATGGAAAACTCTTTATCGCCAAGTCCCTTCTGCAGTTCTTTGCGCTCTTCTAACTCATCTTTTGCTGTGGGCATGATGATCGACAGTGGGGAGCCGACTGTTTTGGTCAGATCGGAGATCTTACGGTTATTGTCATGCTCAAAATTGCCGGTCACTTGCTGGCGAAAGTTTAAAGTCAGCAAATGAGGGCAGGTGACATGCCGGGCGATATTTCGAATCGAAGCAAAACATTCCGGCAGCATATTGAGCCGGTAATCGCTCGGGGTTCGGGCGAGCCCCATGCACACGGTGAGTCCCTCGGTTTCCTTTCCATCGTGGTTGGTATGACGAAACGCAATATGCTCACGGTGGACAAGCAGCTCGGTATCGGGAGACATGACTTGCTGATTGATGGGATCGTAGCCGTTATAACTGCGCTCTGTAGGGCGCGTCTGCAGCGCATCAAAGTTTAAGACATCGCCGGTAAAGGTGATCAGCCCTTTAGGCGTGAGTTTTTGCGTATCGATGCCTAACTGACTTAACGCGGTTTCTACTATGGCGCTCAAGTCGAGCAGCGCTTCGTTGTCTTTGGTCGGGGTGGAGATAAAGAAGTAAACGTCATAGTCACGTAAATCAAAGCGATGGCGATGTTTGTGGAAAAAGCCCTGCGTCGCCGCAAACTGTGCGTACTGCGCTTCTTTTTTGGCCAGAGTTTCACAGATGCCACCGCGCTGACTCAGACGCTGCTGGTTGGCTTCCAGATAGTGTGCAATGCGGTTATGGCCAAACAGGGACAACTGATAATCCCATTTGTCTCCCTGAGGCAGTTCGCACACCATCTTATTGAGCGAGCGGACCAACTCGTCATTGGCGCCGGCGCTCACACTGAGCCTGAATCCTATCCCGTGTGAGGCCCGGTTACAGAAAATCTTGTTGTCCGAATCAAAGGTGCGGTAGGGCAACTCGTGATGAAAATGATTCTGGTGCTTTTTGACGTCCTGGTAGAACGCGCTGAGTGTGCCCGCGTTCGATTTCAGGAAATAAGGAATACGCATAGTCAGTCCTCCCAGATGGCGCTTGCGGGTCGCCCGGTCCAGCGACTGTCATCGAGGATCAGGTAGATGTCGGTGGTATCGACGTAGTGCCCGCGCGTATCGATAAACGGAAAAATGGTGATCTTTTTAACCACGTCCTCGGTTCGGCTGGGCTCGCCGTGTCGGTTGCGCCTTGGCAGAATCGTAAAGTCCGTGACCACAGGGGGCGTCGGATGAGGTGTGGCCGAGGAGCCAGAGGGCACATAGGTCTTTAGGTTGGACCGGATTTCATCCATGCTGACGCAGCCTGGCGTACCGCCTACTTGGCTGCAGCTGTAGTCTTCTTCCAAACCCGCGGCGCAGCCCAGTAACAGCAGTGTCCAGCCTAATGAGAATGCAATTCTTAACATAACGGTCTCCTTGCTCAGCGGCCAAAAGGGGTTGCAGGCACGTCAATGCCCTCTTTTGACAGTTGTCCCGCGAGCGGGTTAAGTGGCGTATTGGTGATGACATCCAAGATCTGGTTCGACTGGCTGCTCATCTGCTGTTGTGCTTGGGCGCGTTCATAGTCTTCGGCTTTTAATGGATCGAGGGGAAAGCCCTCGAGAAAGACGATATTGACCACTGCGCCCGGGTTGATTTCGACGATGGGGTGATACAATTCGGCGAGGCCAATGTAATAGTCGGACAATTTTGCGCCGACACTGGCGGTCGCATTGCCGAGTAAATTGAGCGCAGAATCTTTTCCCGATAGGGTGGTGGTCGAGCCGAGTGGGGAAGTGGTCGTGGTTTGAGACAGGGCTTTGCCCGTTTCACCGATACCTGTCAGGATCCCTGAAATGCCCGCCATCTGAACGATGTCACCGTTTTTTAAAATGGTGGTACCTCGGATCCCGTTGCGACCAAAGTTAAAGGCAGTCCCTTTAACGGCCACATCTAAGATGTGCCCCTTGTCCTGAATGCAACTGATGCGGTGGGTGCGAACGATGCCGCGACTTGAAGACACTTCGCCGTAAGCGGCCGCCGTGATGGTGCAGTCTTTGAGCCTCGACTTGTCGCCATTGGGCAGGATGCCTTCATGCACAGTTTGAAACACCACCGGAGTGGTGTCGCCCTGACCCAGCACGCCAGCATTGGCATCGGCTCCTCCGGTGACGACTGCGGTGACAAAGGTTCCGGTTGGAACATAGTTGTCGGTTGTTCGGCGATCTCTCTCTTCGTCTTGGGTGTCCCAGATGAAGTCATGACTGTCAAACTCGCTACGCTTGAAGGGCCGTTGATCAGAGGCCGGGTATTGCATCTGCGCGATGTCAGGGTTGTGGCTGGCGCTTACCGCCGGACGAGGCGGGAGTGGCCGCGTCCCGAACACCTCCGGCTCATTGATGGCATCCTGAGCGTCAGTGGCTGAGTGTGGCATTGGATCTAAAAGAGTTTTCTCGGCTTGTTCAAAGGCCTGAATGCGAGCTTCCAGCTCAGCCTCTCGCTCGCGATACTCCTTGCGGACCTTATCTTCGACCAGGCGCGTGGTTTCTTTTTTAGCCCGCTCGAGATTGCGCTGAGTCTCTTCTTGTAACGTACGCAGGTTGTCTTCCAGATCCGCGACATGCTTTCTCAGACTCGACAGGGTGTGTTGCTGCAGTGTCAGGGCCGACTGATTGTCTTTTTCAACAAACCCTTGTTCGATGATGGCACCAAACTCGGCGGGCTCAGAGCTCTGGCTCGATTTGTCTGGCTTAGGTGGCCGGGTGTACTGATAAAGCCCGAACGCGCAAATGAGTAGAGCAATGACTACGATCAGAGTCAGAGCACCGTTACGAAAAGCGGTATGACGATTGATATCATCGCCTTGTTCGAACTCGCCTTGCGCATCACGCAAGACGCGTTTCTTCCAACTAGCGAACATCATTGATCCCTCCACCAGTAACGAGGTACAGGGTGGTGGCCTCACCCGGTGCGAGCTCAGTCTCATCCAGAGCGGCACTGCGCGCGGCGTAACTGTAAAACTGCGCGGTAGTAAGGGTGACACTGTCACTCGACATGTTTTTTACTTGATAAATAATGCCCGAGTAAGCGCGGCCTACGAACACAGTCTGCGGCGTGACGGGCAGTGAGGTGTCCTTCTTGGGCAGAGTTTTGGGATCCACAGGATGCACGCTGAAACCCTCGATGGCCGTCCCCTGTCTTTTCCATAGCATCATCGTCTTGGTGAATTGGGCGATGGCAGAAGGATAATCAAAGTCACGCTCAAATACGGATGGCTTTGAGAGGTGGCGATCTGTGGGCGAAAAGGCCGTGATGATGCCTGGTGTTGCCTTTGGAGTGATGAATAAGGCAAATAGGCGCCCTTTCTGGGTTAATACGTGCGCGGTAAAGGGAAGCGCGACGTTTATTTTCAGTGAAATTGAGCCTGTCTTGTCTTTCTGAACGCCGCTTGTGGTGCAAAAGCCGTGCGGGCAGGTGATATTCATGATCTTGTCGCTTTCGACCAACAGGCGATTGATGTTCACCGAAGAGAGCTGAATGGGGATGGTATCGCCATCAGCAAACGCAACCGTGGCTTTTTGCACATTTGCAGTGACACCAACAGGGCTCACGCAGGTAAGAAGCGCTCCCATCAGCCATGTATAAATTTTCATTGCTTTGCTCCTTGCTGCTTGATCCCAATCAGCTCGATGACACCGTCGCGATAAGCCATCTGGACAACATAGGTGGTCAGCTCGGCCGGCAGCGTTCGGTCGCCAACCGTTTTGATAAGATGGCCCGATTGTTTGAACTGCATCGTCTGCAGAGAGACGTGAGTTTTGCCCGGAAGGGCATCGAAGCGACTGGTGGTGTTGTACTTTTTAATATGCTCTGCATCTTCGATGAGTACCGGCTGAATAGAGGCCCAGTTCTCGGCCGGAACATAGTCGAGCAGCAAGCCGTACTGCCTAGTCACATTGGTTGGCGTGACATTGAGCTTGAGTTTGAGAAAGTATTCCCCCATCAGGTGAAGATAAGGGGCATCGACCGCGGTATCTGACACCGTGAAGGCTTGTGATAGCGTGGGTGGCACCAGCGTTCGGCTTTTTTCAGATGAAGCTTTTGCCAGGCTCAGTCCCAACACCAGACTGACCACAGTCATGGCGAGAAACCCAAAGACCAGAAGAAGGTTAAGCAGTTTACTCAGAGCGAGTAGGTGGCCTTGGTGTTGATTGTCCATGACGGTTCCCTCTATGCGAGCCAGTAGCGACACTGCGCTGGCGGGGTATGGCGGAAGATGTACTGACTGAGAGAAGCGCTGCCCCACCAGTACAACGTTAAGGCAATGATGTTGTCCCCATACTGGACCTTGATATAACGCAGTCCGGCGAACCAAACTGCGGCCAGGATGAAGCCAATCAGGTACTTGCCCATGATGAAAAAACACACAAACACAAAGGTACTCGGGAGCACTTCATCTCTCGGAAGGCCGGAGATCCGTTTGCCTTTATTGATGTGCTTGGGGATCGAGTAAAACAGTCGTTGGTTGTCCATGACGTAGCTCCTGTTTATGACAGTCCGACCAGCGGCTTGATGACTTCCCAGAAGATCATGCCGCCGGCAAATCCTCCGATGGCTCCAAACCAGTTTCGCGTCGCAAATCCGGTGACGGCGCCACCAAATGCGCCAGCAGTGAGCATGGCCATTTCGGCTGCAGAGCCGTCGCCCGCGGTGGATTTGATCGTTTCCTTGCCTGCACTAAACAGATCGGCAGATAAGGAGGGAGCCGCGATTCCAAAGAGGACCACAGCGAAAAGGAGTAGAACCATCTGGCGGCTTATGGGTGAGTTAACAGTTGGCATACAACGGTACCTCATGGGTTAAGGGCGCTCAAAAATCGCGCCGCGTATGAGTTATGGGAGAGCTCCCCCGGTCAGGCTTCGAGGAATTTACAACCGCACTTGATCGCGAGTTTACGACTGATGTGCAGCGTCCAGTTCTCCGGAGTCAGTGGTTGCCACTTTTTGAGTTTTCTAAGGTACTTTTTGCGCTGTCGCCCTTTGAGAGCATCAATGTTCGCGGATGGCAACGTGCCTGCTCGGTGAACAGTGGGCTGATTTTTGACAATGACGCATAGTGGTAGCACCGTTGGTTGAAAAATCGAACCAGTGGTGTTGATAAGAGCGGCAAAGATCAGATGCTCACCTATACGGTGTAACGCTTTGACCTTCAAAATGGTGCTCTCTGTGTCAATCGGTTGACCAATCAGTTCGGCGATGTTGCTACCGCAGATCCCGTAAACAATCCTCATATGTCCTCCTTAAATTCAGGGTAGAGTGTTGCTGAATCAGTAAAGTCAGATAAACGAAGGAGCCCCTCCCAGAGCTCGTGCTACAAACTGGCTTGTGAGCGCGTGTAGTCGCGCTCGCCTTTTTAATAAAAAGGGCTCGATGATACTCCCAATTAGTTCCCACAAACCGGATGATGATGCGAGCATGCACCCCCAGAACATGGGCATTGGTCTGCGCCTCATCGACAGGCGCCTGTATTTGGTTAGGTGATTTTTACGCTGGCCTGCGCCCTTCTGTGGCGCCTTCAGCAGTGAGAGCAGCCAACTCTCGAGATGTTGTTATGTGCAGAAGTTAAAGATGCAATGCGTCGACGTGACGCTTCGAAGCTCTAACAATGCGATATCAACGGAGTCAGTATGGTGGAATGAGAAATAGGAGCAATGTGCGAAAAGAGCGTAAACGCACAACGAACAGGAGGAGAGCATTTATCAAGTTCATCTTGCAGGGGGCAGAGTGGAGCGATTATTAGAGGTGTTGGTTGTGAAGCGTAGAAGCAATGTTATATATCAAATTGATACAAGGTAGTGATTAGCGATAAGTCCATCTCAATGTGTTTTAGAGTGGCGCAACTTTTTGTTTTGCTTGAGTAGTTAAAAGGTAAATTGACTATGAGTAAGGGTACACAACTTCTTGTTGTTGCCGAGTTTCCATTAACACCGAATACGGCAAGGCGTATTGTATGTGATTTGGCAACGAATCATACAGGGAGAATCAAGATATCAAAACATGCGCGAGAAAGGATGAATGAACGGTAAATCACTATTTTGCAAGTGATGAACGTACTGAAAAGTCGCTCTAATCGCTTTCATGAATCCCCTTTCGAACGGCCTGATAGCAACTGGCAGATGAATATCGAGGGGGTGGCATCTGGTTCAACGATTAGATTGCCATTAGTGTTGAGAAGGCATGAAAGTGACCCGACGGTTTTTGTGTTGACGCTGATAAAACTATAAAAAAATTGACGATAATGGCACCGACATTATCAGGCTAGTAGCAAGTGAGGTAATAAAATGAGCACAGGTTATCATTACACAGAGTGTGGCTTGCCTAATGTGTATCTGAAAAATGGTTACACTCTAGAGATATTTGAAGGTGAAGAGTACCTGAGCATTGATGATATGAATGCCCTGCACACTGTGATTGGATCAAACTTAGCGACAAAACCACAGGCTCTCACAGGCGCAGAACTGCGATTTTTACGTGAGACCTTTAACCATTCTCGCCGCGCATTAGGCGACATTATGGGAGTAGATCAGCAAACTGTCGGTCGATGGGAGAAGGGCGAAAGCGCCATTCCTAAAACAGTCGATTTACTGATGAGACAATTGTTTTTAGAGTCGATAGATGAAGACAGTAGCTTAAGGTTCCTACTAGAGAAACTCGCAGATAGTGAAGCGGAAGCCATGATGTACGACGTTATCTTAGAGGTGCAAAATCATCAGTGGCTGCGTGTTGTGCCTGCATAAGGCCAACGACAATATCAATAGAAAAGCCGCCACATGAAGTGGCGGCTTTTTTAATAGGTCCTCGCATCGAGTGTCGAATTTAATCTCGCCCGAAGGAGGGAAGTTGTGAGTAGACAGTAGTACTTTTCGTCTTGCGAGTCAATCAGCGCGCAACACTACCTATAGATCGGCATCTCTTTGTGATTCAAAAAGCAAATTGTTGAGTAACGATAACAACATAAGCAGTAAGAAATGCTGTTTGTGGCGAAATTATTAAACGTTTTCTGTAGCTTAGTGATGTGAGATAAAGTCTTACCGACTTGGAATGTTGAGATACGGTTATTAGTTTGAATATTCTACGGGTGACATAGTTAACAGTTTCATATTATTTCATGCTTCTTGAAAATGCTCAGAGTTATTATCCATTAACCGTCTTCCGTATTATTTATGGGGTTTCTCAATTATGAAACTGAATCAAGTGTTGAATCACACCAACCAAGTTGAACGTTCAAAGTTCATTAACTGTATTGACAAACTTTGTCAGGATAACAAAAGTGATCCTCAACTAGCTAAGCAACTCGATAAGATTGATGGCCAACTAAAGGCTGCATCAGGCAACGAAATAAATCAGTTATTTAGTCTCGTTAAGGAGCATTTCAAGAAGCATATCGTCGAACAAGTCGCTATTGGAGGTCCTCAAGCCTCACTACTAATAAACATCCTAGCTCGCGACGGCAACTGTATAGCGACGATTCCTTGGATTGAAAGCTTATACGCTAAAGAGTATGCAGAAATAAATACGCTAGCGAGTTCATTAGTTGAGGAAATGAAAGCAAATGAATCGAGCGACTATGACAGATTAACCCGACTCGATATCTATCGTGATTGTATGCACACCGCTTTTAACAATGACCTCAAATCTAATCGAACGGCAAAGATTTCCGAAGATGAGCGCGGGGTGTTAAATGTACTATCCCAGCGATTAGGTCTTTCCAGAGAAGAAGTAAACGCCATAGAGCACTCTGTTGATCCAATACCAGAGCTCGGTATTGAAGGAGCTTTAGAGTACTTAAGAGAAAATGGCATTATTCTAATTAACCGTCGACGCTCAGAAATTATGGTGGCCGATGAAGTTGTAGAAATTCTCCATGAAGTGCTGGGTAAAGAAATTCACGATAAGTTCGTATTGAGAATTTTAAGATCACTTTCTGATGCTGAGCTGTCGAATATCCTCAAAAATCATGGCTACAAAACAAGAGGTATTGAGAGACAAGACAAGATATCTACAATCGCTCACTCGGGTCTATCAATCAGAAATATCTTGATGAGTGATATACACAGTGAAGATGCTACACAGAATCAAAGAAAAGAACGCATCAAGTTTCTAATCGAAGATATGGATTTAGATATCACTCGTATTGGTACGCGCCTGCATGACAGAATTGACGTACTGATCGATTATCTGAAAACGTCTGAAGAAGATGAATTCAACGCATTAAGTGTCAGTGGTTATAAGGAACTATTGGAGTAGTTATCCCAAACTGCCCCAAATGTTGAGGAAAGAATAAGAGCTGACTTTGAAATCGAGAACAAGGAAACACTGGACCCTGAGAGATTGAAGGCTCTGAGTATAACACCGCTCGATATCCTATATCTCTACAGCAATGATGAAATCAAGACCATAAGGAATGATATGGGGCTGGCTAGGAGAGGAAATCCACGCAGTCAGATTATAGATAGCTTTGCCAGCGCGAATGATAAGTTAATAGAAAACTACCATCTGCTGGCCTGTCGCGACCTTCAAGGGTTACAAGCCGCAGGAATTGACATAAAAGAAAGTGATATCGGCGTTAAGTTCGAAGAAGCGACTCGTTCTATTCTTGAGCAATTAGGAATGAACGTAGATGAAGATCTACGAAAGGACATTAATACAGCGAAAGATAAAGCCGATATTATTGTTTCCCTAGAAAATGATGACGTTATAGTTGGTGAAGCTAAGTCATTTAAAAATGGACAGTTTGCTAAATACTCCACCACATCAAGACAAGTTAAAGCATACGTTAAACGCTGCGAAGCTAATGGTCATCGAGTTGCTCAGGTATTAATCGTTGCACCTGAATTCTCTGAAGACTTTATTGATGCGGCTGATATGGATACTGAAATTAACATCTCTCTATTGGAGGCTGCTGGGCTTCAAAAAATACTAGCCGCGTATAAACAACGCCGTAACCCTAACTTCTCTCCGAAGCTATTAACTAAGGGTGGGTTGCTTAAAGCAGATTTGATATCGAAATCTATTTAGATATTTCCCGGCACTGGAAAAATCCAGTGTCGGGACTGGTTTTGTCCGGCGATTGACTCAAAATGCTTCTAAGGTCTTAAGATCGATAAACATCGCGGGATGTTCGGTTTCATAATTCTCTAGTGTATCTAGGAAGCTGAAACCATTCTTATAATAGAAATCGACCGCTTCTGTCTTCACATCTGCAGTCAAAAAGCGACAACCTATCGCTGGAGCAATTTCATCCAATGCAATCGCGATCGCCATATCGACCAATACAGAACCAAGGCCGCTTCCGCGCTGGTTGGCATCGACCGCTAAACGCGTGATTTTTAAAGCGGGTAGAGTGGCATATCGATTAGCCTTTGGGCAATCATCTACAGCGTATGCATCGCCAAGATCTATCTCACAGCTTGTCAGCGTCATGTAGGCGTCTCTTCATTGTCATAATTACGCTCAATACAGACATAACTAATGCCAATCATCGACTCTTGAAAGTTACAAGCATGTTTTTGTAGGAAGGTCTTTAAAGGAGCGAAGGCTTGATCGCCAGAACGAAACTTTTTGCAGTTATCAGAAGGGGAAAGTTTTCGAATAGAATAGTTAGTAGTTCCCGTATGGCAGGGAACTACTATGCTTGCGCAGCGCGCATTTTAGCTAAGGCTTCACGACTACGTGCTAGCGCTTTCTTTGCATGTGGGTTAACTTTTGCTTCGCGAACTTGCTTTGCAAATTGCTTAGCATCTTCACCTGAAAGCTCTAGTCGCCCGAATGTACTACTCTTTATTGCCATTATCAGTACCCTTTCGGTTAAAATGGTAACTCTCGTGTCTGCTTGATCTAACTGCATATCAGTGAGTCTTACAGACGCCTTAATTTTCTTTGAACCTGACGAATCTGTCAACTTTATTGGTTATTTATTGAACTGACTAAGACCGACATAAGCCGACTATAACCAATTGACACCTCTCAACAACCTACGCTAACCTACTCACGCACTGGCAAAATCCAGTGTCGGGATTGGTACCCCGTTTTATTTTCTCAAGGCGCATAGACGCCAGCTTTTTGCTGGTTTTTTTATGTGCGGCTTCGGCACACCTGAACATAGTCGATTCGATTAGGAATTGTACTATCTAAATTATGGTGGGCTGGGCGGGGGCGCTTCGGCGCGCCGTGTCCTTGAGAGCGGTAGTACCAACCCTGTTCAGTTCACCACCCATAGATTGGTACCTTTGAGTGGTGATTTAGCAACACTAGA
>NZ_SATR01000063.1 GCF_004551525.1 Vibrio ouci
GATTCGATTAGGAATTGTACTATCTAAATTATGGTGGGCTGGGCGGGGGCGCTTCGGCGCGCCGTGTCCTTGAGAGCGGTAGTACCAACCCTGTTCAGTTCACCACCCATAGATTGGTACCTTTGAGTGGTGATTTAGCAACACTAGATCTCAAGGAGGCCATCATGCCTTATCTAACGATCCTTTCCAAAAACATCCGTTTACTTGATAACTTGTACTCGTTAAATGACCTGCATAAAGCGAGTGGTGGACTACAAAACCATAAACCAATTCATTTTCTTAAGAACAAGCAAACTCAAGAATTGATTAATGAAATCGAGCAAAGTAAGAATTCTTACTTTGCTGTAAACACCAAACGTGGTGGTCGCAATGCCGGTACTTGGGTCTGCAAAGAACTGGTTTACTCATACGCAATGTGGATTAGCCCTAAATTCCACCTTAACGTCATCCGCGCTTTTGATAGCATGGCCATTGACCAAGTATCACAGCTACCAAGTGCAACACTTTCACGCGACCTATCCCTCAATGACTTAATCTACGAACTCGCCAAAGCGAAGAACGTCACCACACAAAACATCCACATCCATTACAACTCGGTATTCAACACTAATGCCTGGTCACAAGAACAAGGATTCGAGCATGCACTGGCCAAACGGATCCTTAAACAAGATCTTGTCAACGAACTGCGAACCCAGTCGCCAGAGTTACAGTCGCTTAAGCAACAAGCCAAACAACATGGCTTATCATTGGTAGACGAACAAGAGTACCAAGCGTTTCAAGGCCGAATGCTGATACAGTATCAGCAGATTGAAAAGTTAGTCGAAGATGTTATGGCACTATGCCGCAATCATAACTCTTTGATGAATTGGGTGATGTGATTGGGTAGCTACGTAGATGAATAACGCCGAGTTGTGGCTCGGCGTTTACGTTAATGGCTGCTCGCATAAGCTAAGGCTCGTTTGGTTAGTTTGTTCACGACGGACTTTTCGTTGAGGATGTGCATTCTCTAGTGACAATTAGGGCACAATCCAAGTTTGTTGCATCGTGGCTGCATTTACTTCGAATTCGCCACTTCCTATAAGAACTAATAAAAATGGGAAGCGTTTAGATAATGTTGGTTCTAGAGTATTGCGGATAAATGCTAACCCTTTAAAGCATTTCGCCAGAATTGAACTGTTTTATCGGATATAGAGTCAAACTCATTTGATACTTCAATTAAAAAGGCGCATAAATTGCGAGCGATACTTTCGTTACCCAATAAATGTAAACTACGAATAACGCGTGTCAATCTTAGTTGATTATGATCATGATTTTTCAGCCAAACATGATTGACTGGGTTTAGAGGTAGATCAGAATATATTTCTGATCCGTTTCGCTGAAGTCCCCAAAACTCAAGCAGCAGATCAAGTGCTTTTAAGTGAACATTACGAAGTTCCAGAGAGCCAGCAAAATATTCTCGGTCTGATTGAGTAACTATAGGAGCATGTCGGTTGAATTTAGTACCTTCGTCTATCGGGAAAAGCACTTGAATGTAACGATGATCGTGCTCCAAGGCTAATAAAAGGGCGGTTTGATGCGCGATAAGTCGGAAAATTAACTGTTTTTACATACAGTTTTATTTGTTTAAGATTTTGTTTTTATTGGCTTTTGCGTGTTTGTGTCAAATTTTACGGCATGTCATCTCAGTCTGCTATGGACAAGCACTCTGGTGGTGTTGCTCAATACCGCGCAGCTGAAGGTAAAACTGTTCTTCTACCATTCCGTGGCTCTGTTCACGGCACTATATCTGACATCCTTGGTGGTGTTCGCTCAACGTGTACATACGTAGGCGCAGCAAAGCTTAAAGAGCTAACTAAGCGTACGACTTTCATCCGCGTACAAGAGCAAGAGAACAACGTGTTTGGTAAAGAGTAATCTGACGATTATTCGGAAAATACGAATTATTGAGAGCCGCATTTTGCGGCTCTTTTTTTGTCTGAAAATCTCCAAGTGGCGACAAACTACAGATTAGTGATTGGATTATGAGTGATTGCTTCTGAAAGGTGATCGGGTGCAAAGTGTGCGTAACGCATCGTCATGCTGATATCGGCATGGCATAGAATATCTCTCAGCAAAAGAATGTTGCCACCGTTCATCATAAAGTGGCTAGCGAACGTGTGGCGTAAAACATGCGAAGCTTGACCAGAAGGCAGTTCAACACCGAGCTTGTTCTTCAGAATGTAGCAGAAGGGCGTGTAGTACTCTTCAAACAGCTTTCCTGATGTTGGTTTATAGATTTCGTTGTAAAGCGATTCAGAGATAGGCACAGAGCGATTTTTTTTCGTCTTGGTGTTCGTGAAAGTAACCTTGAACTTACTTAGCTGTGAGCCTTTAAGTTGGGCGGCTTCATTCCAGCGAGCGCCAGTAGACAGACAAAGCTTAACTATTTTGAGCATATCCGTACGTTGATGACCTTCGACTTGCTCAAGCAAAAGGGATATTTGCTCTTTCTGCAGGAATGCCATTGTACGCTCATGATCTTCAAAAGGTTTAACTTCCTCTAATGGTTTTTGACCTTTCCATTCCCCAAGTTCTTTCAACTTGCTAAACATCGCTTTAAACCTTGCAAGTTCAGAGTTTAAGGTTGCGATACTCGGTGCACCTTTCTGCCAACGTGCATCAACGAAGATAAATTCACCAGACATACGACGGCTACGAAACTCTGAATACACCTGTAGAAGCGATAGGGTTACCCATAGCTTCAGCCATCTTTAGAAATTTGCTTTTAATGACTGGCCCGTTGGCGAGGGTTGCCCCTTAGTGATCGAACCATAATTCGATAAGCTGCGAGAGCCTTCGTTGATCAGGCTTATCTCGAGTCCAGGGTTTATCTTCTATCTCTTTCATCGTGAAGCGTTCAAAAGCAACAGCTTCTCCTTTAGTCGCAAATTTCTTGCGAACACGTTTACCAGTGCGACCGTTTGGGTAGCACTCACATAACCAAGGCTTTTTGGAACCATCTTTTAAGTTACGGATAGACATAGCAAAATAAATTAAACTGTATGTACATACAGTTTAATTTGAGCGATGACGTAGCACAATGTTTTTAAATGTTGGCAAAAAATCCTCCGAGTAACCCCCGGAGGACTGGGTTTTAGAAGTGTTTAATTTCGTACAATAAACTCACTTTCTCCACTTTGTGCTAGGTTGCCAAGCTCAAGTTCGTGCGACAGCAGAAATAGTACAATTTCCTTAGCCCAGACATTGGCCATCAGCTGATAGATCGCTTCGCTCGGGTGAGCCTTATCACTAGTGGTCGAATAGTGTTTGTTTGCCTGTTCTCCGTCGTAGCGGACTTTCTCACCTTTGGGTTGGGCACCTTTGACCAAGCCATACTTTTCAATGTTCTCATCAATGTCATCAGTTGGCGTACGTATATCAACCAAATGTGCATGTGGTCGCTGATTGATACGTTCAGCCAGTGCTACAGAAAATTGCAGCGCACCGTCATTGAAAGCTATTACTTCTTTTTCCTCAGTTTTTCCAACATATCGAACCGCGGTCTGCGGATTGGGAATGTTGGCGATAAGAAAGTAAGAGTTCGGGTATTCCTTCAACAATTGGTCGCATAAATCACAGATTTCATCTGCAACTGGGACCATTTTGTTCTCGTTACGGCCATTAGTCACCAAATCGTTTAAACCAAACCAAATAAGGAACACATTCGTTTGATCTTTAATGTTCTGTTTTTTGGCGTCCTTCAAAAAGCGCTCTTTCTGTTCTTTGAAAGTACCGAGGCCTATTTTAGAACGGTCTGATGCGCCCATTGCACCGCCTTCCGCGTAATTCGCATACGAAAAAGTCTCCTTGTCTCTATTTTTGTCATTTAATGAAAGGTGAAGTTTCGTGATATCTCGCGTTGTCGAGGCGTCTTTCTGAAACATCGATGTGCCTCCTGACCACTCCCAAATAAAATCTGTCCAGTTTTTACTGTCACTAAAACGTCCTACCTCATTGGTCCTCATCATCCCAAATATTCGGGCAAAAACACCTTCGGCAGTACTGCGTTTATTGCCGATGTCGGAAAGACTGTCGCCGAAAATAATTAAATTGTCTACTTTTTTCATTTTATATACCTTGTTTGTGTTGAGTACGTTTTATTTTGTTATGAAACGTTACAGTGATTGATATTTTAGTTTTTAAACAAACTTACTAAAGAACAATTATATTTGCTAAACAAAATTATCATGTTTTCATCTCTATGAAGTGAGGTTGTTATTTGTTTAGCTCGGTTGTTCGTTGTTATAATATCTATTATTCTGGCTGTATTAATTAGGAAGTTATTCCCAGTGTGTTTTCATGGTGCTCTTTTTTTATATTCACGACTTGCCTATAGCTGAGCTCAAATGCATGCGAAATTTCCCCATTGGTTCGACCTTGTTCAATCCAGTCAAAAATAATCAGGTTGCGTATAAGTCGATGAAAATTCTCAACCTTAGGTACTTCAATGATTTCTCCTGAAAAATGTTGACTAATAATATTTAGTGCGTGTTGACTGACGATTTTTCTCAATTTGCTTCGTTCCGGGTTTTTAGGAATATAGAGTTTTTTTCCGCTGCAGGCTGAAACAAAAAGATAGGTGTCATTGAGACCGACAAGGTCAATGAGGAATTGAATTCTCTCTGGAAGTTTTTTTGTGTTAATGGAACTTAATTTTTTATTTACTTCGTTAATTGTAACTTGATTATGCATAGTAATATTTCACCAACGTTGTTAATGTGCATTAAGATATAACTCATATTATTAACGAAATTCTATTGGGAAATGTTACCCCTATAAGTTTTATGGAATGATATTTGAATTGAATAAGGGCTATTAACCAAACATTGTAAAGTCTTATACCCAAGTGACTTCAAGATGCAGGATTCAGAGCGTTGTCACTGACTCAAGTTCAAGGAAAACAACGCCGTGTAATAGCTGGCTCTTTCCAAGTGGTTTGACGATGAAATGGCTTCAGTGACACGCTCCCAAAGGGCGAGTTGTCTTGGTTCGCATGCTTTGTTAACCATTTTTGATTTAGACCCACTCGATCTTCAAATTGTTGCCTCGCCTTCAAACCAAGCCATTCTTGCTGAACCTGGCATCTCGAGGTTACTTGGGTATAGCTTAAAGTCGGAAAAAGTCAGACTGCTGACAAAGGTCTAGCTTTCAAGCTGGACCCTTGATCGAATAGGAATATCGAAATATGGCTACTCCGATATGTTTCAAGAACCTAGTCCGCAACAATACGAACCGGAAATAGTTACGCTGGAACAGTGAGTTCCTAAAGACCATTTAGTGCGTAAATTCGATAATGCTATCGATTTCGAGTTCATTCGAGGTGAGGTCGCTCTCCTCTACGGTAAGACAACGGCCGACCGCCGGTTGACTGGACGCGGGATACTTTACAGCACCATGGCCATCGTTATGGCCGCTTCCCAAAAAGAACCCCGCTTGAAAAAGCGGGGTTCGTCATCAATATAAGGGCCCAATTAATTGGGCCCTTATGCGTCGTGAACGGTAAGTTCGTCACAGCTATATGTGAGTTGGCTTACGCTTAAAACCGATATGGTAGGCGATCTGCTGAGACACAACGGTATTCTCACCAAATTTGATTACGGTGAACCCGGTGTCTTTCCCTATCAGGACTCCTTTCGGGCTGGCAGAAAGGCATTGATTGAGCTTTTCGATTTGTCGCTGCATGTGCCCTTCATCATCAGGGTTATTAGGGTTATAACGCCCGATAACGATGCGCTCAATATGGCGAACATCGGACAGATCTAAAGTGTCACTGGTACCGCTGTGTTTCATCGTCTACCCCCTAAGACGTTTCTTTTTCTTCAGCTTTGACTTCTATGCCGTTAACTGCTTGTTCAAGTATATTCAGCGATTTTTGTAGTGTGATTTCTTTCTCAACTACCACTTTTTTCGCTTTATTTACGTTGTCTTCCTCAAGTTTCATATCGACAGTCTGTGACTTGTCATCTTGATCGGATGCCACTTTGTCGTCTGATTGGTTATCATTGGAAAGCTGTAGCTTCTTCGCTTCAAGCTCCATATTCGCTAGAGTCAACTGAGACTTCGCACACTCAAGCGCTTTGCGGTCAGCCACGACATCATCGGCCAATTTAGTGATATTTGAATCTAGCGCCAGTTTCTGGCTAGGCCCATCAACGGATTTAGGAGCGACAGAATCCTGGATAATGTCCAAAACTCGCGATAGGCCTTCTGGTGTGCCCGCTTGAGAGGCGTGAACGTTAACGTGATATTTCGCGGAGTTATCGCTTGAACGGGTGTTTTCTTTGTGCGCAGAAACACTACCCGAAACATTGGCAGTGACACTCAACGGGCCCCAGCCCACTTTGGTTTTTGCTGAGAATGAGCCCTTGCTATCGCTCTTCTCGATTGAGGCTTCTGAAGATTTGACTTCCATGTCAAAGGTAATATCCACTTCATCGACCATCAAATTGGGAATATTGACAATAGCGAGAACCGGAACTTCCAGGCCAACATCTTCTTGCTCAATGATGTCGTTACCCAAGCCATCCTTGCCCGTTACGACATGACGTGTGTAAGAGAAATCAGCAGTACGGGTTTTTTCACCGTCAAAACCTACGTCCTTGATAAAGTCGACGGTCGAACGCGCCAACATGACCTGTGCATCACACGCCGCTTTAAGCGGGCTGCCAATCAAGCTTTCCATTGGAAGGCCGCTAAAGTGATTATTAATGTTTTCTAAAGCCATAAGTATTTCCTTTTGAGTTGAATGAGGCATTAGGCCTCGGGAGTTGCCATCTCTGATGGCGAAATGGATGAGTCTTTTCCATCATTCAGGGTAATTTCTTGGGGGGTTATTTGCGTGTTGTATTTGTCGATGACTTTCATCACACATTCTGGCGCCTCGCTCGATTTGAACTTCACCTTGAAGTCGATGACATCTTTGTCTCGACCGGAAGTTTCTCGCTGTCTTGGTGCAATATCCACGACTAGCTTTGGGCAATCTTGTTGCAAACTATCTTGCAGGGAGTGCGGCTCGATGCCGGTTACACGAACCGAAAAATCCACCTCTAATTCATCCAGATAGAGACCTTTGGCGTCAGTCACCGCGATAAGCGGCATCGTAATCTCATGCTCCGGATCGAGTTGAAGTCGTACCACTTTGGGGGTGAAAATCGACTCGGTTTCGTCGTAATCAAAATACTGAGAGATCAGATTCTGATAATGTGACAGGCTCATGTCGCTGGCGCAGTTGGCGACGTAGTTGAGTCCACGGACAATCCCATCCAAATGTTGTGGTGAGACTGGTTTGCTTTTGCTAAAAATCCCCATTGTGTTCAGCCCTTATGTGTTGAAAGTGGTCTCACAATACAGAGCCTGAAAAAGCCATTGCAGCAGGAAACGTTTCCCAATCCCGCCATTTTTTTTGTCGGTTACAGTAGCGGACAATTCGCTATATGAGGACATCAATGATGAGGAAAAAAAGATGGCTTACCGTATTGGTAGCCTTAGTGGGGGTTGGACTGTGGGAGGTTTACCCGATCGTGTTTGAACCGGATGTAATTTATTATACCAGTTCACAAAGTTACAGTGTAACAAGTTATGAGCGTGTGAAGCAGCGCGGAGTGCTGCGCGTCGTGACCCGGCTCAACGGAGTCGGCTGTTATTATAAACGTGGTGAACTCAGAGGACATGAGTGTGAAGTGCTAAAAGCGTTTGCCGGCCATCTTGGTGTCAATATCCAGGTCCTTTATCGTTCTGATTTGGATAGCATGATGGCGGCATTAACTGCGGGCCAAGTTGATATCGTAGCGGCCGATCTGACACCGACCTCAACACGAGAACGAAACGTTCGCTTCAGTGAACCCATTTTACAGACTCGCGAAGTACTCATTCAACGCAAGGACAACCAAATCCACGATTGGGCGCAACTGGCGGGGAAAACCATTTCAATTCGTAGGGGATCGACTTACGAAGCAGAGGTCGAAAAACTTGCTGCTGGTGTCAATGTTTATTCTCAGTTACTGCCATCACGTGACTCGACCCTTGAAATCATACAAGGGGTCGCTGACGGTGAGTGGTCGTATACCGTGGTGGATGAACATATCGCTCGCAGTGCCAACGCCCAATTTGCAACACTTGCTCCGCCTCTAGTGTTTGGTGAGCCAAGAAGCATTGCCTTTGCATTGGCGCCAACGTCTGACACGTTATTGATCAGACTCAACCAGTGGCTAAGTTCTGCGGAGGCAAGGACTATCATTGACGCCTATCATGAGCAGTTTCGCGATCAGGGGAAAAAATCACGCCGTCAACTGAGTGCGTGGGATCACTACTTTCAGAAATACGCGGAGCCACCGTTTACTTGGCTCTGGCTCGCTGCTCAGGCAAACTCTGAATCGGCGTTTGATCCTCAGGCGCTGTCACCCGAAGGGGCTCAAGGTTTGATGCAACTTATGCCGGAGACGGCTGTAGATATGCAGGTACTCAATGTTTTCGACCCTGCGGAGAGCATTCAAGGTGGCTCCAAGTACAATCACTGGCTGTACAAAACTTACTGGCGACATTTGACACCGGAAAATGCACTTGCGTTTACCTTTGCCTCCTACAATTCTGGTGTGGGTCATGTACTGGATGCACAGCGTCTCGCTTTACGCGACAATGCTGATCCCAACGTCTGGTTTGGCAGTGTAGAAAACTATATCGTCAAACTTGAACAGCAAGAGTATTATACTCAATCGTATGTCCGTTATGGATATTGCCGAGGAAGTGAGACAAAACAATATGTCCGTCGGATCTTCGAACGATATAAGCAGTATCGAAAAACCTTTCATGAAAATGCAGGGGCCTAACAAGGCCCCTGAGACTATTATCGGGGTTGGTTCTGTAAATAGAGGGTTTGAGAAGGATAAGCGAACACGATTTGGCGGTGTGCTAAGATCTGCGCCATATCCAGAAGGATTTGTTGCTGAAAGGTTAGAAATTGAGTGCGATCAAGTGCATATACATAGGCATGAATATCGATGTCTAGGGATGAAGGCGCAAAACGTGCAAAATGGACCCGAAGCGGTTGCTTGGCAACTTGAGCGTGTTGCTCTAGGTAGCCGTATAGATCTTCTATGACTAACGACATCGCTTCCGCGGGCGTGTCATAGGTTACAGACAAGGTCGTACAAAGATGGAATTTGTCCCGCCGACTGTAGTTGGTCAGCTTCATACGAACCATGTGTCCGTTAGCAATAGTGATCAAAGTGCGATCTAAGGCTCGGATTTTAGTCGACCTGATCCCGATGGCCTCCACCGTACCTGAAGTCCCTTCAAATTCACAATAATCTCCGACCTGAATGGCTTTATCGAGATAGAGGATGACACCGCCAATCAAGTTTTCCAGAGTGGGTCTTATCGCCAATGCAATGGCCATTCCCCCTAGGCTGAGACTGGTCACGATACCGTAAACCGGAATTCCAATTCTCGTCGCACCATAGCTGAGTACAATGATGGCGGTCAATGAGCTTACCATAGTGCTGACGACTTTTGCCATGCTCTGTTTTAACGAATCACTGACACTTTTGACGACCAAGTAACTGATGATGCTCGAGATAGCCTGATAACTGGCGAGCGCCAGTAACGGCCATATGATTAACTCTGAGATCACCATCAAACTGTGCATCAGGCGACCACCAAGATTGATTTGTTGCTCGAGAAGCCATAACACACCTTGTAGACTCAATGCCAAGACACATGGTCCTGATACTCGGGTACGCAAAAGCTTTGTGTAGTATCCTAGCGCGAGTAAAATTACAATATAAATATGGGCTAGACACGCCATCGCTAGCCATTGCCACAGGGCCTGATCCGCATAGAGGCTAAAAAAGGCTGGGGGCAGGTCAGCCAATAGCCTAAACCAGGCTGGAGGGATTAAAGCACCTGGGCTAGCCTCAAAATATTGGTAAAGATCGCGTGCCTCGGGATCATGTGCCTGCAGAGGTTCAATTTGTCGATAGTAATTTCTCAGCTGCTCAACGGTCTGCGTTGAAAAGAGATAGCGACCATCTGCCATTTTCTCAAGGGTCAATTGCGTGTTAGGAATGGTCCATCTCTCTGGCAGTGGCACAGATGAGCGTGGGTCATACCCAGGGATATGACGCAGATCAGTTGGCGGTGTTCGCCTAAGAATTTCGCCCATGAGTAACACAGATTCCAGTCCGACGCGCTCTCGGGTGGTGTGCGCATAGCCAGATATATCAAAGCACGCTTTAGCACGTTCAATAAGTGTCTCTATATACTGCGCTTCGGCGACCAGCTCTGCGTCAGAGCGAGCTCCGTGATCGTAGAGTCTATTGAGCTTCTCACTCGCCTCTTTGATCAGCAGTAAAAAGCTGGTGTAGGTCGAATAGGGTGATCGCGTATCGGCGGGTACTAGCGGGAAAGTAGAAAGAACATCGTTGGAAGGGGCGAAAGTGTCCCCCTTTACCCATGGAGGTAGAGTGAGGAATAAACACAATAATAAGCCGCAACGGAAGAGGGTAAGATGCATGGTTAATCTCCAGAGTTTCAAAAGCCTTTTAGGTTAGGGGAAACCCGAGGTGAAGTTCATTGGCAGACTTTTCAGGGGGAAACATTTCCTTAAAGCGCGAACCCGGATTGAGTGGTTACTATGGCCCGTCATAGAGCAATAAGGAGAACACTATGAAAGTATGGCAAGTAGGAGGCAGCCTCATTTTATTGATGCTTTCCGGCTGCCTGGACCAAAAAACCTATCATTCGGTAGATCTGAACGCGTCACTTGAGTGCCCTTCGGGGCCAGAGTGTACAACAGGCTCGATAGAGCCACCTGCGCAAGGCAACCCTTATGCGCTCGCGTACATTGAGGTCGATGATCAAGGCGTTTTTTGGGACCGCGAGCAGTTAGAGCGAGTCAAAACCTATACCCAGTCGTTAACACGAAAGCAAAACACGTTGATTTATGTCTATGTGCATGGTTGGCAGCATAATGCCAACCCAAAGGACAGTAATGTGGAACAATTTCGTCAACACCTAGCCAGTCTTTCCACTCAGTTGCCAGAAAAAGACTGGTCTGTGCTGGGCATTTATGTCGGCTGGCGTGGGCGTTCAGTCACCTTACCGCTATTGGAATACTCGACCTTCTGGGATCGGCAGAGTGCAGCCAAACGTGTCGCTGATGGGAGTCTTGTCGAGTTGTTTAGTTATCTGAACGTCCTTAAGCAACAGAGTATCACCGATACAAGGGTCATCACATTAGGGCATAGCTTTGGGGGGGCAATAGTGTTTTCAGCCATCAATAAAATTCTGGCTCAAGAACTGGTCGATTCGTCTAACAATTCATCATTTGATGCTTCGGCGAAAGGACTGGGCGACCTGACCGTTCTTATCAATCCCGCGTTCGATGCGCTCAAGTATGCCCATTTCCATGATATGCAAGATCGCTATAATCACTTTTTTGGTGGGCAGAAACCCATTTTAGCTATTTTCACCTCTGAAAGTGATTGGGCGACGCGTTATGCCTTCCCTATAGGTAATGCCTTGACTCGAAGTTTTGAAGCTAAACGATATATGAAAACCCGAGTCGGACACGAATCAGTCCTAGTTAATCAAAGCAGCGCAGGGCGAATTGCGATTGGCCACTTTGAACCCTATCGGACTCACAGCCTGACCCCCGCGTTTGCTGATCGACAGGAACATCTAACCCGTCTCCAGTCAGCCCGATATTCGATGAAACAATGGGAACAGGGTCTGTCTGTGATTCAGTTTTCTAGTGCCGACCTGAAAAGACGGCCGGGATTAAAGGCAAGAGTGCCCTATCTGGTAGTAAAAGTGGATCAGCGCTTGATACCCGACCACAATGACTTTTCAGGCCAGGCTTTTCAAAGCTTCCTGCAAGATTTTGTGACCATGTCTCTGATCAACTAACACATAGCAAACTGAACAAGCCCAAGCCCCGGGGCTTGTTTGTTTGCGGGCTTTTCGTCTCAGGATAAACACAATGCAGTGAGCTATGTGTCTTTGATCTTAAGGCAGGTACAGTTGAGCAAAGAGGTGGAAAGCAAAAATGGAAGCCAGTCATTAGCTGCCCCGGCAATCGTAAACAGAGGGCCTTGACCAATAGAACGCACAGCGCCATCGTAAAACTCCTCAGCCATACCGTTATGGTTGTTGTAGAGGCGATAATCGTCGAACTCTCTGACCAGACTGCGGCCAACATGTGTGGGATTGTCGTGTGCCTGAGTAATGTGGCCAAATCGGTTCCCCTGCCGAAAATACACCGTCGGTAGGATGTTGGGGTTACCAGAGTAAGCGATAATATTGTCCATCGTATAAAACGTGTCTTCATATACCATTGTGTGCTCCTTGTCACTTACAATGTAAAATGTGTGTTAAGGCTCGCCTATGCTGAAAACAATGACGGTATGACTACTTTTCGGTAGGAGAGCGTTAGAGAGCAGCCATACCCCCGCTCGGGAAAGGGTATGGAGAGAAACAAGATTCAAGTCCCTAAGGGAGGGCAGGCACCTTTTAGGCTGAGTTCAGGCACTCAACGCTTAGGTTGAGTGCCCATGGGCTATCATCATACCTGATGATTAGAAACGGTAGTTGAGTGAGGTGAATACCGCTGCGCCGTGGCTCAATCTTAATGACTCATTGCCCAGTTTAATCTGACTGCTCGAAGGATGGTCAAATTTCACCCCCCCTTCGATGGTGAAAGCGTCGGAGAACTGATAGCCCAGACCCGCTTTAGTACCGAAGACCACTGAGGTCTTCTTCGTTTTTCCGGATTCCTCTAGGTTATAGGTGACTCTGTTTTTCATAACACTCAACTCACCACCCACGTACCCATAGAGATTTGGGGAAAAATCGAACAAATAATCCGCGCCACCACCAAATTGGTATCCACCGTATTTGACGTGCTTATCGTCCACTTGTTTTTTTTGCGTCGTGTTGCGCTGCACAAAACCATACGCACGAACATCTTCATAGACATAGTACCCATATTGAAGACGGGCTCCACTCATTCGGTTCAACTTGTCGGTCACCTCCTGGTTGGAGATATTGTTCGTCAGACTGCGTTTGCCGTGGAATACTTCAAGCCCGACCAACATATCGCCGGTGGACGCGGCGTGGACTAAGGGGCTGAGTAGCACACACGCAGATAATACGATCTTCTTCATCTTCTTCTCCTTACTTTGATAGATGAGTGGGTATTATCTTTAGGCCTGTACGCCGATATCATTGGGAAGAGATTCAACAAGCAACACAAAGACGTAGCTCGTAAGTTAAAGAATCTAGAATGTTCTAGTGATTTCATTGAGCGCAATTTTACGCTTAATGAATATAGGGACGGAATCGGGCGAAAACTCCCCATGTTTGAAATGACCAAAGATGGCTGTATCTTCCTATGGGATTCACTGGCAAGAGGGCTGCGCAGATAAAAGAAGCTTATACCAACTCCCCGAAACCTGTTTACCTAACTTCTACGACTCTGGCTGGCTACCGGCACTCTACAAACGCTGCCCAGCAGAAAGCCATTGGACATATCACATTAAGTTTCAGATAAGACCAAAAGGCGGGAAGTTCTGCGTGAAGTTTGAATTAGGAATAGGGGGCAAAGGTGAAGATAAGCCGTGGTTTGAATCCAGCGGCTCCGAGTTCATCGACAGCGGTTTCTACCTAGAGTATCGAGACCTAAATGAACTGTGGGAGAACATCAGGACGGTGCTAGAGAAGTATCAGGCGAGAAGTCCGTACTAACGAAAAACGCCGAGTCTAGGCTCGGCGCCTAAATTTTGAAGATTCTACGATTCAGATAAGCTATTGAAGCTGTCAACTATATCGATGATATCGTTCCTTAATGTTTTTCGAAATCTAAAATGATTTGCTGGCTCGGTTTTCAACAAGTTTATTGCTTCTCTAATATAACGTCCATTTGAGTTTAATATTAAAAGAGAAATTTCTTCAAATTGTCTGTTAATCAGGTTAAATGAAGATTCTAGCCTAAAGTGTATTAGTTCCGACTAGATCTGACACTTCAATTTGAAAAGAAGAGAGTTACCCACTTTGATTAAAGGTGCTGAATCCGTAATCAAAGACAATAAGAGGTAACTCTCATGCTTCATACTAGCAATCCAATCATCAAACACAAA
>NZ_SATR01000064.1 GCF_004551525.1 Vibrio ouci
GTGTTTTATAATGAGGAGCGTAACCATCAGGGACTCAATGACCTCACCCCTGATGAAGCCTACTTTGGTCGGCAGAGATACGCTGCATGAGCTGGATCAACCACTTAAGAAGTTAGCTTATGTGTCCAACCATTGGGGTCCACTTCTTATTTCTACCCGTCATATATGTCTACTATATCTCTTTTTCAAAACCTGTCAAATATGTCTAGTCAAATTGCCTATGAACTGGTTGATAATGGCATCCAGTTAGTAGAGGCCGCATAATTGATTGTCTATTTGGTTTATTTGAAAGCAGTAATGAAAGTTGCTCAATCGACTTAAGCCAATTAACTGAATCGGTGCAACGATAAGATATCAATCGAATAATATCTGAGTAATCATTGTGCAAGTTACGATTAATTAGATGCTCATGATGTGCAATTCGATTTCTAATTAAGCGTATAGATTCCAATGAGTTGTATATATTTGATAGTAACTGATCTGTCGTTAACTGAGCAGTTCCATTGGGGAAGGTATTCAATTAGAAGCGATTATCAAACAGCAAGGTTGGTTCTCGGCTGAAATGAAGGAGTGGAACGAGGCCACATATCAGGCGCACCTTGTCCTACACCCTAACTCATAACGCAATTGCAGAAGCACTCATTAGTTGTTCGTCAGATACATCAATGTACTCTAATGTCATGCTGGGTTCAGAGTGTCCTAGAGCACGTTGGATAGTATTTAACGCTATACCTTGAGCATTCATTGTACTGGCATATGTCCTACGCCCTGTGTGACTACTACAGCCTTTCATGCCACACCGCAAATAGATATTCCTGATCATCAATTCAAGTACATCACAAGCCTTGTAATCTATCTGTTCACCCGCTTGGTTTACTCTTGTCTTACGTTTCATCGAATAGCTACGTCCTCTATTATTGAGAACGAGTTTGCTTAACGGGTTTAGCCCCTGATAACTATCATCGAAAGTAGTCCCCCAACATCGAGATTGTCGGTAGTAAATCCATTCTTGGATCATTTGCTTTGCTAACCGACTAAGCCAGATTGAACGGGGCTTTCTCCTTTTACATAGTGATGCTCTAAGATGAATTTCGTCTTTGATTCTACCCGTAGGCATGATCATCAACATGAACCAAATGGCTAGATCAAAAATCACGTAAGTGTTTGGTATTTAATGAAACTTATTGTAGATGACAAAACTCTCTAGAGGTTTGTTATTTACAATAAGTTACCAACTGAACCTCAGTGAAGTTGGGATTGTTTGAAACTAGATCCTTAAGGTTCTAGTTTCTTAATACTTACGTCGAATTATCAATATCTACCGATATCATATTAATTATTACCGGTTTAATATAAACATCCACCGAATTCTAGTAGATAATTAGCGATCTCATATGTAGACATTTACCGATCTAAAAATTTCAGGTATAAACATTTACCGAAATTAACACTAAGATGATCGTAATATTTGTTGTTAAAGGATCACTTACTCTGGATCTCTTGAAAATGAGCCGAAAAAGGGTGTTGAAAGCCCTATAATTTATCGAAGAGATCAAAATAATATATGTAAACATTTACCGAATATAGATAGATTTTTACCGATGTTAATACTTAGTAAGTGTGATCTGGTATGAATATTTACCGAAATGATATAAATATTTACCGAAAGTAATGAGTGGGAGCATAGGTTCTGTTAGAATGAAAACATCACACTCTTAGGTAATGATCATGACTTCCTCTCCCAGCTCTAGCCTGACAGTCACCAATGAAGAAGATCGAAAGAATCGATTTATCTCATCTATATTGTTTTCACGGGCAACTATTTTTCATCCCGCATCTCGACTAACGTCAACAATGCAAACTAAGTTGATAGAGATAGCTCAAAGTGGTGGTACTGACCCCAATCACCCACTGGAAAGCGTTAATATTAATAGTTACGGAAAGAGTTTCCGCGTTGACTTACATGTTGATTACTTGCTGCAACCCCACCGTGATATTTTAGAAACGATGTTGGCTTATGCGCAAACGATCCAATTGGATGACGCTTCATATGAAGATGGCGCTCGACTAACCTGGTCACAGGTTTACAAGACAATTACCGAAGGTGATATCTCTGATACTCAGCAAGACGGGTTTGACTCGTTCATTGATAGAGACGCGACAGTGCTTTCTATGAGTATGTACGAACTTGCGACACGAATGGGAATGGCGACTACGCGAGCAAACTATGACCAAATTGAGAGGCGTATTACTCAATTGGCCACTGCTCACCTAATAATAAATGAGCTTGATGAGGAACAAAATGTTGTAGGTAAAAAGCCTTTAGAGTTTGTTCAAGATTACCGTTTCTACTGCGATCGCAGTAAATTTAAAACTGGCCGGAAAACATCCAAAAATCTAACCAACCATGTGTTTTTGGTTCCTGATATGCGCCTTTTACAAGCGATAAGAGATCACGGTTATTACTATCGTCTAGAACAACACAAAATGACTAACTACAGCAAACCGTCAGTTCGTTCGTTTTTGAAATACATCACGACTCACAAGGCCGCATTCTTACACAACAAGAAATTCGAGTGGGCGTTAGATAGCTATATTCAATCCATAGCATCAAAAGTTAGTCATAGTTTTCGAAGTGATCTACGCAAAGATTTGATCGCTAATGCTGTACAGATAGAAAAGGATTTTGGCCTACAATTTCGAGATATAGGGAATGGCATGCAAATCTTCTATATCGGAGAAGATGAATAATGAATACTCAATCTCTTGATGCTCTTATGACCTCTAAAGCGAATCAAGAAATGCACTTCAGTCTAAAAGGTTTGCTGAAAGGCCACGTGGGAATGCTCATCGCTGCTCCAAATATTGGTAAATCTCATTTGGCATTGTGTATCGCGATGGAGCATGCATCTTCAATGACCTTGGTTGGTATGACTACGGCAAGTGGGCCAGCTAAAACCTTAGTGTTAAGCTCAGAAGATGGTAGTGGCGTGATTCAAGATCGCATGAAAAAGAAGCTTGCTAACTGTACTCCAGCACTCAAAAATGAGTTAAATAGTAATCTACATTTTCTAACAGATATTGATCCTATTGTTATTCCTCCGGATAGTTCCTCGCAAGAACAAGCTGAACACAAGCAGTACTTGCAACAATTGACTGATATATTTTCCCAATTTGATCTAGTCATTATCGATACGGTGACAGAATCTATTGGCCGTTGTGAAGAAGTAAAACATGATCGTTTGATTAAAAATGTCTTTCAATCTTTAGCCAAAGACTCAGGTGCGAGCTTGCTGCTTGTGCACCATGTAAACAAAGACGAAATTCGTGGCAATCAGCAGATTACTATGGCGTCTGGTGCGGGCTTGACCTCGATAATGCGTCTAACTAAGTGTCTATTTACGTTAAAAAGAGATAATGAATCTCTTTCCATTAAATACTTAAAAAGTAACTATTTGCCAGAGAGTGAGAATCATGAATTCCCTGTCGAGATTAGACAAGGACTAACGATTAACCCCGACGTTTACAGTTTGAAAGTGAAAAGAGCTAGCCGAACCAGTTCCAGTATTAAGGCAGCACCTAAATCAATCACACTGGCAGGAACCATTCCTGATCAGGAAGAAATTCAAGAACGAAAAAATCTTCGAGACGTTTTATAGCTTCCGTTTACTTTCTACAAAGCACCCTACACGGTGCTTTTTCATTTTAAATGTTGTCTTATAGGTCAAGCTCTTACAACTAACGATTTCATCAAGCAATAATCAAAGACCCACAAGTAAATTTTGCATGCAAAATCACATAGTCTTTTATTGACATTATTTGTGAATATTTTAAAGTTAGAGGCAATTATCTATTCGGCGTGAACGCCACTCTCAAAGGAGAACTGAAATGGGCAAAATTATTGCGATTGCCAACCAAAAAGGTGGAGTTGGTAAGACTTCGGTAACAATCAACCTTGGTAAAACCATGGCCAGCCAGGGTAAACGTTGTCTGTTCCTAGACTTCGACCCTCAAAACAACTTAGGGGATGCTTTGGCGCCGGAACTTGCCTCAATGCAGGGGTTTGCCAATGGAGATCACCCTAGCAACGTATTCTTTATGTTCAGTGGCATTGTTGAGGCGCAACCTTTTGTTGTGACTGAAAACATTCATGTCATGGGTAGCTCTAAAAAACTCGCTAACGTGACTCAAGATAATATTTTTGACTTTGCCGATAGCCTCGACAAAATTAAAGATCGTTACGACTTCATTTTTATTGATTGTCCTCCTAGCGTTGGTGCTCTTCAACATACGGCTCTGGCTGTGTCTGAAAAAGTGCTCATTATATCTCAAGCTCAAGGGCAATCTATTAAAGGTGTCCATAAGCTGATGACAACACAAAGCCAAATCAAAAAGCGTTTGAATCCGCAATTGGAAGTTGTGGGTATTGTTATCAACTTGTCTGAACGTCCTGAAACGAAAAACCAGATTGAAAAAGAAGCGGAACTTCGTAAGGACTACCCTTCCCTAGTCTTTGAAAGCAAACTGTATAAGACAGTTCGAGTATCTGAAGCTTTAGAGAATGGCCAAGCTCTTGTCGAGTACGCGCCTTCGCACGCCGAAAAGTTTGGGTTCAATGCGTTCGCTGATGAGTTTTTGACTCGCTTGGAGGTGAACTCATGAGCTTGCGTAATAGAGCCGGTAATTTAGCAGACCTTGATCTACTTGATGAGTCAGATGTTGAAGTCACCCAAGGTGAAACAATTTTTCGCATCCCAAAATCTGAAATTTACAGCATCGAGCAAGTTCGTAAGCAATTCAATGAGTCCAGCATTGAAGAAATGTCCGCTAGCCTAGAAGCTGAAGGACAAATCCAACCTATTGTTGTTAGCGAACGCGACCCGCGTGGCTACTGCATCCAAAAAGGTGAACGACGTTGGCGTGGTGCAATGCATAACGAAAACATCACCCACTTAGATTGTATTATTCGTGCAAAAGGCACGATTTGGGGTCAGCTGGCGGAAAACATTATCCGCGAAGATTTGACTCCGTTTGAAGTGGGCATGGCCATCGTTCAAGGGAAAGAGCAACATCAATTGGATAATAAAGGTGTTGCGAAACGACTGGGTATCTCTACGTCAAAAGTGAGCGCGTTTATTAAAGCAACACAAGCGCCTGATGTCGTAAAAAAAGCTTATAACGACGGCGTGATTGGTGATGTGGACTCGATTAACTCCCTTCGTATTGCTCATGAGTTAGATCCTAAATCAACTGAGCAGCTTCTCACGAGCTCTCAAGGTGTTTCTCGTCAACAAGCCCAGGCGTTAACCAAAGAGCTTAAGAGTGGTAATAAGGGAACTCCTGAAACGAGTAAAAACGAGAGCACCCCACCAAGCAAGAAAGTCCGTCAGCCTAAGTCTGTAACTAAGAGTATCCGTGTCAAAACCGCTAAGGGCTTTGGTGTTATCGATATAACTGGTGAAGCGAAAGAAGGCGAGATCGTTGTATTGCTTGAGGATTCCGCTCAGTCTATCAGCTTACTTGCTTCAGATGTTCAATTGATCGGTTATCACACTAATTGATATGTCCGCCAAAACACAATTGGCTCGAATAGTTAACTCTAATCGAGTCAATCTCATTAAATGGTTTTCTTATCGGTTTGATGGCTCTAGTACCCAAGCCATAGAGTACTTGACGCAAGTGGCGATTGAGAAAGGATATGTTTCACCAAGAAAAGCACCCCCGGGCGAGTGTTTAAAGTCTTGGGTCACGGCCAACAATGCTCCCCAGTGGGCGTGTCGTTCGGCTTTTGATTTCTTAATCGACGACCAATGGAAACCAGAGGACGAATCTAGCAAAGCCATCGCTGCAAGGTACTTGCTATTGAACAATCGCGTTATTACTGAAGAGTGGAACGCGATGTTAGGTGTATGGCTAACCATTGCTCAACAAGCCAACAATGAGAACAATTGAGCCCCCTTCCCTTTTGATTGAAGTCGGAGTGTAAACATTGAACAAATGTATATTTCCTGAACGTAGCGAAGTGTTGGTTGAACTTTGCCAACTGCCCCGCCAATCTGTTTGTTTTCAAATTTTAACGTTGATCCAAATGTGTCATAGAGAGCTCGATGGCGGTTCCATAGGGACGCGAGTTCATGATGGTAAAGTGTATTATCAATTCCGTTGTCTGAAGCAATACATGGCCAATGTTAAGACGATAAGTAATGCTAAAACTGGTTTGAGTGCGTTATGTGATGCCGAGTTTCTAGATAGGATTGTGGTGTCTAGTGCTGATGAGGTGATCACCGATTCTGCATTTTTCCGTGGTAATGTTTCTGTGTTTTATCGTCTTAGTCAGAAAGGCATGCTCTTATTTGGTTTGGATGAGTAGTTGCCATTTTTTAACTTGAATCTGCCTTGTGAATTTTGCATGCAAAATTTCTTCTAGGGCGTTCTCCCTTCGGTCGGTTCATTCCGTCGCTACGCTCCTCCCCCGATAACTTGAGCCACAAATATCGAGCAAGCTCGATGTGGCGCTAAGTTCCTGTGAACAATCACCCAACGCCTTCGCTACTGCGTAGCTGCGCCTCGTCATACTTCCTCGTTGCCGTTCGTCGTAGCTCCTCACGTAAAAACCTTTCACTGACTTCGCTTAAGTTCGAGTAAGGGCTCGGTGTCTTATGTGCCGATTTTCCTTTCAACTCGCATCATTTGATGGCGCTCGCAGGCTGTAAACCATCCTCACCCAGAACCCTCTTTGCAAGGTAGGGCGAAGCCGCTGCGCGCCCTTGCAAAGAAGAACCATGTTTGAGGAATGGGACAGCCAAGCGGCTCCATAAAAGTGATACTCAAACAGACAGTCACATCTTTAAATTATAAGTGCTAATCACATCTTAAGTTCTTTCTTTGTTGTGTTACAGTCTTGTGTTAACAATACGGATAGTTTCCTACTGTCCAACAATCGATTAATGCCGAGGTATTTATGACAGTATCAATCATTCAGACCAAGCTTAATTTAGGCTCTATGTCATCATTTGATGGAGAGCTGATTGAAGTAGCTGGCAAATGCCAAATTCGCGCAATTGATTATCAACGTCCACACATAGTTGATAAATTTCCTTTGTTATTTAGTGATACTCGCTTTAAAGATTGTTTAGAAGTAAATTTGTTCCTTGAATACAGATACAAAGGCAAATTCCTTAGACCCAAGAAAGGCGGTCAGAAAAACCTGTTAGGCGGTGTAACCGTTAAAACCATCAAGAGTATTGCCAACTCACTTAAAATCTTTCTGAAGTGGTTAGAAGATGAAGGAATCGAGTGGAAAGACCTGTATGCGACATCGGCTTCCGAAAAAGCTAAAGAATGGCTACCGCCTTATCGGTATCGAGCTCATTTGATTGACCGTATTAAGCGAAATGATTTATCGCTAAATACCGCTAACCTATATATCTCACATGTTAGGCAATTATATGAATGGGCTTGGCAAACAAAACGTATTGAAAAGCTACCGTTTAAATACACTGATAAAGTGATCAAGAAAAAACGCTCTAACGCTGAGTTTGATTTGATATTCACATCGTTTAGTAATAATCGGGGTATGGTCGTTCAAACCAATGATTTAACCATCCCAAAAAAATTCCAACAAAAGAAAATAGGGTTAAATGATGGCTTATCTCCCTTTAGTCAAAAAGAGCTACAGCACCTATATTCAACCAGTTATATGCAAGCAGAATCCCGAAGATTATGGGCTGACTTGTCTTTATTGTGTGGCTTAAGGGCTTTTGAAGTTATATTGCTGAACGAATCAGAAATCGTTGATACTAGCTTGGATGAAACCAAGGTATATAGTGTCAACATTCTTGGTAAATTTAACAAACACAGACAAATACTAGTGTCGCGCTCTTTAATGGCTCGATTATGGACTTACAAAAACTCTGCTGAACGCTTAAAACGTTCGGCTAGATGGGATAGCAAGCACAGCTTAATTGACAAGCCATTGTTTATCAATCGTTCTGGTCATCGGCTAAATGAAGGCTCGATCACCAACATCACTTCAATTGCAGCTACCGAGCTTTCGGGCAGTAAAGTTAAATTTGAGCGCTCATTCCATGATTTACGTTCAACCTTTGCCACGTCACTGGCGCGTTTCTTGTTGGGGAATAATTTACCGCTAGGGTTCATTAGGTACAAGTTGATGTCGTTATTGGGTCATTCCAATTTTTCAACTACGGAGAAGTATATTGACCTGGCGCGAACTTTTACTTATGACAAACGAATGAAATCTTGGGTTGATGATGTCTTTGGTGGCTTAGATCAAGAATTAAGTGCTGAAGTAACAATGTTACAGGTAGGGGGTAAATAGTTTGCTGTTGGTTTTTTATGAAAAAGATAATATACGCCTTAATAAATTATCTGTATTTAGTAAGCAGTTGGCTAAAGATGTGTACTCTTGTTATCAGACTTTTATGAGTGACAAGAAAAAGTGGAAAATAACTGAAAATACCTTTGCTACTCGGATACGTTTATTTATGTCCAAGTTCAATGGGTTAGTTAAACTACTTGAACACAGCTCTTTGCAATCCCTTCAAATTTATGGACTTGCTGTTTTAAAAGATACTACTACATGGAGGCATCTAGAATACGCGGCAATTAGAACGTGTGAACGCGCAGGGAAAGAGATCAAAAATGCCTTTCTTATGCTTGCAAGGCTTTTTAATGACGATATTGAGATACAGTCACCAAGCAAAGTAGACCTTAAAGGCTATGTGACGGATATTGCTAAACTCTATGGTGCTTCGGATTTATTGCTTAATCAGTACCACACTTTTTTATCGCACCTGCTAGAAAGCGACAGATCGCAAAAGAGCCTAAAGGACATTAAGCGCAGCACCCATGCGACACTTGCCAAGTTAATACAAAATGACGAATATCGAGAATTTCTTGCTAAATATGGATTAAGAGCCTTTGCGGTAAATATTGAATTATTCAATGCAGCTAACAAGATAGACAGATATGTAGCATCTCACTTTCAGCTTATGTTATCGCACTATGACAGCAAAACCTTTCAACAAAAATTTATCTATGTAAAAGACTGCTATGAAATTGACTTTACCGATATATATCGCTTATCTCCCGTATTGTTTAGTGATATTGAGTGTTACTCAAAACTAATAGGCCATACAGTAAGTGCACACCTCAAAGCTAATAGTATAAGAGATAAGTTTTCGGGTTTTAAACGTGCATTACCTATACTTCAATCAAACCTATCAATTGAACTTAGTAAATCCCTAGTTGAAGACGGTATTGAGTCTCTGGTCAAAAAAGATGGATTACTAAAGCAGTTGCATGATGATAAGGACTTACCTAATTGGGTGTTTTTGTTATTCCATGAGATCTGCCAATGCGTTTATCCTGATAAAACACCAGAACTGCTTTCGTTGAGAGATAACTTATTGTCGTTCCCTTACATTGACAAAAATAGAGAACTTCAATGTGATTTTACTTCCGTGAAAGCAATCTCCGAATGCATGTATGATGATTTTGTTCATTTTTTAAATGACCGAAAAGAGGACATCGAACAAAAAAACTACTCAATGGTGAGCGTCTATCACAACTACCAACAAGTTAAGTCTTTACTCAATAAGTACAAAGCCACCTTCACTCAAACCCACCTTGATATTTTGAGGCATCACGGCATCAAAGGATTCGAGGTTAGCGATGGGGTCGTGCAAAAACACTTATTAGCAGAATTACAATCAAGCGTGAATTATGATTTATTTAACCGTTTGACTGCTAGAACATACCGTTCTAGCTTTGCATGGTTAATGCGTGAGTTCGACATCCCATTTAATGATGTGTACCCGATTAAACAGACTAAGACAGCTAAACATAATCAACGCCTTAATACGGACGACTTCTACACTGAGAGCCAGTGTAGAGAGTTGGCCTTTTACATTGAAATGTTACTGCGTGACGGCAACACCAGCCTTTACCACAAGGTATTGTTGAATTTTGGCAAGGTGATTCTGAAAACTGGTTGGAATATAAGCCCGTTACTTAATTTAGAATGCAATGATATTGTTGAGCTAGAATCTCCGATCACCAATAAAACCGAATATGCGGTGGTGCTTCAAAAAGCCAGAGCTGGTTATCGCAACGATACATACTCTTTTGATAAAAGCGATTTGAAAGCTGGTACACTAAAAAGTGCGATTACCGATTTGCTGAGCGTTCGTGATGAGTTAACTAAGGAACTAAGAGAACAAACACAGCATACTAACTTTGTGTTCATCTATCCACGCAACGGTGACGTTTTAAAGCTTGAATATTCTTCTGTAAAACATTTATCGACTGTACTAAAAAATGCGGGATGTCGCATACCCTTTGTGGCGCAGAAGATCCGCAAAGGAGGTGTTAATCATATTTACCGCAAGGTGCAAAAAAACATCAAACAGTACACCGACACAGTTAAGCATTCATTTGATGTATTTGAGTCCAGCTATTTAGTAATTGATCCTGACCAGTCTCGTTACTCATTAAATCAGGCAACAAAGGTAATGAGCGATTACTTTACTGGCAAAGAAATATCTTCTGAAATACATATAATTACTGATGTATCAGCCAGTCAACACCAAGTCGTACCCACAGGCACTTGTACCGCCAAAGCTAATAGTGATGAAGCAAATCGCTATGATAAAGAGCACCGAAAACTCCATCAAGCCAATGGTGATACAGACAGTAAGTTATGTGCAGATTTTTTAAGTTGTATTTGGTGTAAGTACTTTCGTGTAGTTGTTGATGCCGAACATGTTTGGAAGCTATTAAGTTACAAGAATTATATCTTGCAGGATATGGAAATGTCAGTTATTGACTTTGATGATATCAACCATCAAATCACCAGTATCAACATTCTAAAGCAGCGTGTGGATGACATTATCGCCAACTTATGTGAGCGTAATAATAAGGCGGTGGATGATGGATTTGACTTACTAGATAAGCATGGCATCCATCCTGATTGGGAGTTTGCTTGTCCATCTATGTCACTGGTTAAAGGAAAGTGATAATGGCTGATACTAACGAAATTATTTCTTGTTCTATTACCATCAATAACAGTATTGAGATTAAAGCATTATCAGAAAGTGCAATAGGCAAATTATCGGGTCTAGTTGTATGGGATAAGATGACTCCAGATAACAAGCCAATGACATTCGGAGGCAATTATTTTAAACCAACCGCCAGAGAGAGAGCTGTTATAATTAAAACTGGTTCATCGGTGTTTGACTACGAATTAAAGGCAATTATGGTTGCAGCCTTACATTTAGGCACAGTTGAAGGAGGCACACCGTATAAATGGAAGTCAGTTGTTACCCGCATTCGAACATTAATAAGATTCTGTGCTTTTCTTCAAGCTAAGAAATATACAAGCTTCCGAGAGTTGAATAATACCCCCAAGATTAAGTTACGTAATATCCTCAATGATTTCTTGCTCCTACCAAAGCACCAAGGAGGTATGGATCAAAGTAAATACACTTCTTCCGCTAAAACTGCTCGCGAAGCCTTAATATTATTGTATGTTTTTGGGGTAGTTAGTAAAGACCTACTAGCAACGTTAGTTGATGAACTTACCATTACAAAGATCGTCAAACATGAAGCCGAACACAGGCTAAAACACTCGATTATTCCAACTGGCGTCATGAAGTCTGTTATTAGAGCTTCAACAGAGTATGTTGAAGTAGCGAAGAATAACCTTGATGCTTTTGTCCGTACCCATTCAACTGCTAACAGTCGAATAAAACTTAGTAAAACAAAAGATCACCGTGTTGCGATTGTAACGGCCAATTACAAAACACTTGATGAATTAGACGTAACCTACAGCTTCATAAGCAGATTAAACCTTCACGTTTATACGTTAGTATTGGCTTTTACTGGAATGCGCGATAATGAGGCATACGCGCTCAAAAATCACTGCCATTCGTGCAGAGTCGAAACTGGAGAAGAAGTTTATACTGTAAAAAGCCAGCTATCAAAAACTACTGATGGAGTGATCGAACTCGATTGGGTAGCTAATAAGATTGTTTATGATGCAGTAGAACTGTTAAGCAAAGTCAATGATATTTACAAGGAAAGAGTTAGATTGTTGCTTAAACACCATAGTCATAGCATGTCTGATAGTGATATAAAAGATTATAAGAAAGGGCTTAAAAGTAATCGCTTATTTGGTATTCGTCATACTAAGCACACAACTCGTTTTATTGAAGCTTCTAGATCATTACTGAATTCCAACGTATTGCTAATAAAAAGGGTTGGAAATTCGAAGATATTGCGAAACGTTGGGGTAAGCAGCGTTTTTCAAGATAGTTGTCACTAGTTGCCTATTAATTAAGCAACCTCTTTTTCTGGATTTAGATGAACGTCACCAACTGGTTTACAGTTCCTGATTTCTCCTGACCAACGTTCAGGATTTTGCTCTCGGCGTACCTCTAGGACTGCCGCTCTTTTTTGTAAGATCTCACTATCTTTACCCGCATGCCTTTCTGATGGCGTCACGTAGTTCAGGCCTCGATGTTTATGCTCATTGTTGTACCACTCTACGAACCTGTCGACCCAAGCTGAAAATGTCGCTAGTCATGCTGCGCAAGCTAGCGGCGAAGAAAATCCGGCCTTTGTCCCTCAGGGGCAGCAACCGCCACAAGGGTTAGATGCTAACGCTCCAGCCTTTGTCCCTCAGGGGCAGCAACCGCCACAARGGTTAGATGCTAACGCTCCAGCCTTTGTCCCTCAGGGGCAGCAACCGCCACAAAGGTTAGATGCTAACGCTCCAGCCTTTGTCCCTCGGGGGCAGCAACCGCCACAAGGGTTAGATGCTAACGCTCCAGCCTTTGTCCTTCAGGGGCAACAACCGCATATCGCTAATGGTACCCCAGTGGCTCCTCAGTTGTTGAATCAAATAATAAACCTCCCCCCAATCCAACAAGGCCAATATCAAATTATAGGACAATGGCATCTGGGGTTTGAAGCTTGGGCGATGGAGCATGGCATTAATCACGGAATGATTGCTCACTTTAACGTTCAAGCGGTCGGTGGACGAATGTTGCATGTTTATTACAATGCATTTGGTCAACTAGAAGTTGTTGGGATTGGACAGCGTCCTCAAGGCTACTAAAAAATGTTTATTACATTTGTTAACAGATCTAAAATCGGAAGCCATACGAAACGTGATGAAGCGAAATACACATACAAGCATTCAAGATACTTTTTCTAATCTGATAGAAACGGTTTAGTGCAAGGCCCCTAAATCGTTTTTGTCCAAAAACGAGCTAGCTATCGGGCTACCTCAGTGTTCAAAGTGGCCAGGTGCGGTGTTTCAATCCTATAGTCCTAAACGCTCGCTTTTTAGTTTCTTGGCCACTCGAATCACTGTTCGAGTGGACACGTTTGTCAACTTTGCGGTATCACTGATGCTTAACTCATTTATGACTCTTAACTGGTATATTTTCTCGTGAAGCTCAAGGTCAGCTTGCCGTCCACGATACTTTCCCTCTTCTCGTGCCTTCTGAATACCTTCGGCTTGTCGGCGACGGCGATCTTGGTAATCTTTTCTCGCGATAGCGGCTAACATATCCATCATCATGCTATTTATTGCTTTTATCATCGAACCAGTAAATTCATCGGTGATTTGAGGCGAGAAGGCAATATGACTGGTTGGCAAATCCAGACTAATCACTTTAAGTTCTTTCTCGTGCAGCATTTCTTTTAATGTAAACCAACCCCCCTCTGGCAGGATAGTTGTCACTGTTAAAATTTAACCAGTTTGGGCGGTAAGAATGAATTGTGTCTCGTATTCCAGCAGAAAGAAAAGAAGCCATATTGAAGAAGCTACTGCCTCCATATTCAATGTCAGTAAGCCAGTTGT
>NZ_SATR01000065.1 GCF_004551525.1 Vibrio ouci
ATAGATGCGAAGTCTTTCGCAACACCGCCGTACACTTTTGCAAGTGTAGTACAGATAGCAGCAGTTAGAGTTGTTTTACCGTGGTCAACGTGGCCGATAGTACCAACGTTAACGTGCGGTTTAGTACGTTCAAATTTTTCTTTAGACATGAGTTGTCCCTCTAGGTACGGATTTAGGTGGCTTTGATGACCACGCAACCAAAAAAGTATTGGTGATATAGTTACCTTCAATCACTAAACGTAGTTTAGTCGAAAGAAAGTATCAAAAGGAAAAGTGTGCTTGAGAGCTGGTGCTGATACCCAGAGTCGAACTGGGGACCTCATCCTTACCAAGGATGCGCTCTACCGCCTGAGCTATATCAGCATCACTATTGAGTGGAGCGGGCAGCGGGAATCGAACCCGCATCATCAGCTTGGAAGGCTGAGGTAATAGCCATTATACGATGCCCGCAACACGTAACTCTGTGAGCTATTTCCTTAAGAATATGGTGGAGGGGGACGGATTCGAACCATCGAAGGCAGTGCCAGCAGATTTACAGTCTGATCCCTTTGGCCACTCGGGAACCCCTCCAAATTTTTACTCCAAGTCTCTCGTTCTCTAAAAAGAGATAAGCGGAGAAATGGTGCCGACTACCGGAATCGAACTGGTGACCTACTGATTACAAGTCAGTTGCTCTACCTACTGAGCTAAGTCGGCATAAGTGGTGCGCATTCTATTGAATGATTTTCTACCTTGCAATAGCAAATTTAAAAAAAATTCTGTTTTTACAAAGTTTCTGCTTGTTTGCTGAAAATTCACGCAATTCTATTTATAAAAGCGCCTAATGTCGTATCCGTCATTTGCAATATTTGTTGGTTGTTGTATTTTCGCTACTCTATCGTAAAACCAAGTTAGGATGACTATGACCCCGTATCTCTCTTTTAATCGTCAACAATGGGCTGAATTACGCAATTCAGTACCAATGACATTATCCGAGACCGATCTGGTCGAGCTGCAAGGCGTCAATGAAAGCCTGACCATGGATGAGGTAGAAGAAATTTACCTGCCGCTATCGCGTTTACTCAACCTCTACATTGCGGCAAGACAAAACCGAAACACGGTATTAAACAACTTTCTTGGTAACCAAGAGAGTGCGCCTCCGTTTATTATCGGTATCGCTGGTAGTGTTGCGGTAGGCAAAAGCACCACAGCTCGTTTACTGAAAGCCCTGCTGTCTCGTTGGGAAAACCACCCTAAAGTGGAATTAGTGACGACTGACGGTTTCTTGTATCCAAAGAAAGTCCTCGATGAACGCGGCATCATGCACCGTAAAGGTTTCCCTGAATCTTATGATATTAAGCGTTTAGTGCAGTTTGTCTCAGACGTTAAAGCCGCGAAGCCAAATCTGGAAGTACCGGTTTATTCACACATCACTTACGACATCACCGATGAAGTCAAAGTGGTCAATAGACCGGATGTGTTGATTATTGAAGGCTTGAACGTGCTGCAAAGTGGTATGGACTATCCACACGACCCGCACCGTGTTTTCGTCTCTGACTTTTTGGATTTTTCTCTTTATGTCGATGCAGAGAGTAATGTCATTGAGCAATGGTATGTCGAGCGATTCCTCAACTTTCGCAAGGGTGCTTTTACCAAACCAGGCTCTTACTTTAGTCACTACACGCGCTTAACTGTACCGAAAGCGATCGAAAAGGCGCACAGCATTTGGCAATCGATCAACGGTGTAAACCTAGATGCCAACATTCTGCCAACCAAAGGCAGGGCTCACCTGATTTTAAAGAAAGGTCAGAGTCATAAAGTCGAACAAGTGTTTCTGCGCAAATAACGACAAGCTCGAAATAATTAAGGGTTGGCACTGGTGCCAACCCTTTTTTTGTTTTAATGGCCAAGCTGTCATTCCCGAGAGCAAGGCACGAGTAAATTCAGGATCTCTCAAAGCAAACTGGAAACTCAACGAGATTCCCTACTCGCTCCAGCGTCACTCTATGGAATGACGGCTAATTTCTACAAAGACGAACCCCTTTTCCACTTTCTACTTTGGTTCTGGTCCGTATTGGTTGTCGCCACTAGTACCTTTTAGGAAGCCACACTCAATCAAAATCCAAGCGCCACAGATTAGCGCAGCAAAAGAGCTAACCGCTTGAAGCATTGTTGTATCTGTCGCGATACCAGGATCGCCAACTGGCACTGTCATTCGGCCAATCACTAACGGGATATTGAGCAATAACCACCAGCTTGATTTGCCACGGTCATGCCATCGTTTGGCGGTAATCGCTAAATCAGGGATCAGGACAACAATCAGGAACACAGGCAGAATCAAGTGCGCCAGCGACGGGAACAGTACATTCATTCCCATTGCAAAACCCACAATCAACAAGTAGTAAACCGCATTCCAAATCCAATAGACTTTACGTCCGATTCGACCTTGAAACGAAAATAGCAATTCTTTAATCGACATCCTTCATTACCTAAATTTTATTACCAAATAAAAAAGCAGCCGGTGTATTCAAGTTAATTGATCACCTTCTGAAAACATTCTGTATCCATATCACGTATGTTGACCGTCAGGCTACGCACATGACTGGCTTGTTGTTGTAGCACATCCATCAATTGACGCGACAGGTCGCGCTTTTGTTCATCACTGCGCCCTGCAAGTAATTCAAAGCTAATATGAACAAAATCGACACTATCGCCCTCATCACCGATCAACCAGTTATGACAGCGCAATGCACGCGATTTTACGGATCCAACATCAAACAAGCCACATTGAAGTGTCACTTGATGTAAGTCTTCTAACAGCCCTTGTACATTAACGCGCTCATCAACAGAGTTGGAGTATTCCATTACTAGGTTCGGCATAGTCATCCTCAGATGTAAGTGAATTTCATAAGAAAGGAAAAATGAACCCCCACTATTAACAACTTCTATACTGAATTCCGAGACGGTTTCCGCCAATTTGTTCAATGGATCACTGATATACCACATAATAAAGAGATATCTGTGGGCTGACTGCTCCAACCAATCGATGATATCCCGATAAGACATGACGGTAATCATGATCTGGTCAATTTTATCTGTTATATTCTTACGAAGATTTTTTACATTAACTGATTAAATACGGAGATATTCCTATGCGTCGTCCTGTAGTGATGGGTAACTGGAAACTTAACGGTAGCAAAGCAATGGTAACTGAGCTGCTAACTGGTCTTAATGCAGAACTTGAAGGCGTTGAAGGTGTTGACGTAGCAGTAGCTCCACCTGCACTTTACATCGACCTTGCTGAGCGTCTAATCGCTGAAGGCGGTAACAAGATCATCCTAGGTGCACAGAACACTGACCTAAACAACAGCGGTGCATTCACTGGCGACATGTCTCCAGAGATGCTGAAAGACTTCGGTGCTACTCACATCATCATCGGTCACTCTGAGCGTCGTGAATACCACAACGAATCAGACGAGTTCGTTGCTAAGAAATTCAAGTTCCTACAAGAGAACGGTCTTAAGCCTGTTTTCTGTATCGGTGAATCAGAAGCTCAAAACGAAGCTGGCGAAACTGAAGCAGTATGTGCACGTCAAATCAACGCAGTTATCGACGCTTACGGTGTTGAAGCTCTTAACGGCGCAATCATCGCTTACGAACCAATCTGGGCTATCGGTACTGGTAAAGCAGCAACAGCTGAAGACGCACAGCGCATCCACGCTTCTATCCGCGCAATGATCGCTGAAAAAGACGCAGCAGTTGCTGAGCAAGTAATCATCCAATACGGCGGTTCTGTTAAGCCAGAAAACGCTGAAGCTTACTTTGCACAACCAGACATCGACGGTGCTCTAGTTGGCGGCGCAGCTCTTAACGCTCAAGGCTTTGCAGCTATTGCTAAAGCAGCAGCTAAAGCAAAAGCTTAATTTTTTCATCTTAGTTATCGTTGTAGCGTTGTTGACTGCTCTCACTCACCCCATCACATAGGAAACCTATGCTCAGGGGCTTCGTTCGCTAGTCGCCTAGCTACAACTTCAACTAATCGAAAAATACGACAGATTAAGGTCAGCTTCGGCTGGCCTTTTTTGTGTCTGTCACTTCAATCAAGTATCCTACTCGTTCTGTTACTAACTTAGTTGTTCCCGATGCAGGATAAGCATGGCCTCTTAACTGGCTCCATCCCTACCGTACTACGTCAAATGACCGTCCCGATGACCTTCGGCATGGTGGCCATTTTGATGTTTAACCTAGTGGATACCTTCTTTATTTCCCTGCTCGGCACCGAAGCATTGGCAGCGATCAGCTATACCTTCCCCGTCACCTTCGCGGTGAACTGTATTACCATGGGTATTGGTATGGGGCTCTCAACCAATATTGGTCGATTGCTTGGTCAAGGTCACGCCCAAGACGCAGCTCGCTTTTCCACTCATGGCCTCGTATTGGCGGTCTCTTTAGTCGCGCTCGCATCCATGCTCGGTTTAGCAACCATTGAACCACTGTTTTTATTACTTGGTGCCGATCGTGCGCTATTGCCGCTCATTCACCAATATATGGATATTTGGTATCTCACCATTCCTCTGTTGGTGATCCCGATGGCGGGCAACGCGGCTATTCGCGCGACAGGAGATACTAAGACACCAGCCAAAATCATGATGCTTGCCGGTATGATCAACGGCATGCTCGACCCACTACTCATCTTCGGTTATGGCCCTTTTCCTGAGCTAGGGATTCAAGGCGCGGCAATCGCCAGTGCGTTTAGCTGGTTGGGCGCATTATGTGGTTCACTTTATGTCTTGGCTAAGCGCGAAAAATTAATTGCGCTACCCTGCTTAACCACCCTCATTTCTGATTGGCGACAGATTTTAAAGATTGGCACGCCAGCCGCACTATCCAACGCGCTCACTCCTATTTCTGGCGCACTGCTCATGGTAATGCTGTCTGCGCATGGCACCGCCGCGGTCGCTGCTTATGGTGCTGCGCAGCGAGTTGAATCAATTTTGATATTGGTTTTGATGTCACTCACCTCAGCGCTAACACCTTTTATTGCCCAGAATATGGGCGCAAATAACCCCGGCCGCAGCTTTTCTGGGCTGTTTATTAGCATGAGATTTTCCATGGTATTTCAGCTGGGTATTTTCATCATGATGGTACCGCTGAGTATTCCTTTGGCGGCGTTATTCTCTCAAGAGCAAGCGGTGAAAGATCTGCTGTGGCATTACCTACTGGTGGTGCCATTCAGTTATGGCTTTCAAGGGGTAATGATGATGTTGGTCTCTGGGTTAAATGCCCTGCATGAACCACTCAAGGCATTCCAATGGAGCTTTATGCGATTGTTCTTATTTACCCTGCCTTGCGCTTGGTTCGGCAGCCAGCTGTATGATATTGAGGGGCTGTTTATTGGTATTGCTTGCGGCAATATTATGGGTGGGGTAATGGGCTACCTTTACGCACTAAGATTGCGTCAGAAATACTTGGCTGAACTGGCGTCTAGCTCAAACTAAAAAGAGGTTGCTAGGCGTTTAAACCACCAGCAACCTCTTCGTAATACGGAAGTGCTTTAATTAAGCAGCATCTTCTGCGTCATCTTCGATTTCGAGCTCAATATCCAATGGCTCTTGAGAGAGAATCACACCTGTATTATCGGCATAGAGGTAATCTTCTGGTAGGAAGGTAACACCACCAAAGTTAACCGGAATATCAACTTCGCCAACACCTTGGGCTGTTGCTCCAACCGGAATCGATGCCAGTGCTTGAATACCGATACTCATATCTTCTAGCTCGTCGACTTCGCGCACACAGCCATAAACGACAATACCTTCCCACTCGTTCTCTTCAGCAAGTGACGCCAATTCAGCATCAATCAATGCACGACGTAAGGAACCGCCACCATCAATCAGCAGTACTCGACCTAAGCCATCTTGCTCTAGCAGTTCACGAACCAGTCCATTGTCTTCGAAACACTTAACGGTGGTGATTTGGCCCGCAAAGGATGCACTGCCGCCAAAATTGCTGAACATAGGCTCAACAACATCGACTTGCTCTAAGTAAATGTCACACAAAGCAGAAGTATTGTATTCCATAGTATTCCTTCCCATACCGTTGGTTTCTTAATCGAGTATAAAGGGTCATTAAGTCAATGCAATGACATGCATCACTTAACTCACTAGAGTTTGAGCAATAACCACACCCGCAAATAGTAAATTTGTCACCATTGAGCACTTAACAATTACGGGCATCATTGGTGCAATCTGAGCTGGTTTATCCGCTAGCCACACTGCCTTACCGTGCTTATAAGTCACCAACAGGCTAAGTAAAAACGGTAAGCTAATCCATAACGGCGTTGGCTGATGAATCAAGTAAGCCGCAAATGCGAGAACCGCACCAGACAACAAAGCAAAGTGATACTGTTTCGCTCGTCTTTGCCCTAAGCGGACCGCAACGGTTCTTTTGCCACACACTTCATCGTTTTCGATATCGCGCATATTGTTGATATTGAGCACTGCCACCGCGAGCAAGCCACAGCCAACAGCGGGAAGAATCAATTGTGGCGCGACAATACCCGTATGAAGGAAATAAGTTCCAGCCACACCGAGCAAGCCAAAGAAGATAAACACGGAAATATCACCCAAGCCGACATAACCGTAAGGTTTATTACCGACGGTATAAGCGATCGCAGCAATGATCGCCAACACGCCTAAACCAATAAAGGCCAAAATACTCTGCAAGCTTTCCAAAGCATACATCACCAAGACTAAGCCCGAAGCCATGGTCAGCACGATATTAATCACCATCGCACGTTTCATATCTTGTTGCGTCACAGCGCCTGATTGAATTGCGCGGACAGGGCCCAAGCGGTTTTCGTTATCGGTGCCTTTAACCGCATCGCCATAGTCATTGGCAAGGTTGGATAATATCTGTAGTAAGGTCGCCGTAAGGAATGCCAATAGTGCAACTACGGGAGAAAACTGATGAGTAGAGTACGCCAACACACTACCAGTTAAGATAGAGACCAATGCCAATGGCAAAGTTTTTGGGCGAGCGGCATCAAGCCAGATTCTAAGAGACTGTTTCATGTGTAGTAGTGTAGTTACCTATGGCCAAACTAAAATTGTGGCACATCAAAGGGGGTGGTGAAAAACAAAAAAAGGCCACCGAAGTGACCTTTTTCTAAAACTTGACATAAATCGAGCTTATTTTACACGACCTACGTATTCACCAGTACGAGTATCAACTTTGATCACTTCGCCAATAGAGATGAATAGAGGAACACGCACAACTGCACCAGTTGAAAGCGTTGCTGGTTTACCACCCGTACCCTGAGTGTCACCTTTTAGGCCAGGATCAGTGTCTGTTACTTCTAGCTCAACGAAGTTTGGCGGAGTAACAACGATTGGGTTGCCGTTCCAAAGCGTTAGCATACAAGTGTTGTTTTCAACCAACCACTTAGCATTTTCACCAACAGCTTTTACGTCTGCTGCGATTTGCTCGAACGTTTCATTGTTCATAAAGTGGTAGAATTCGCCGTCGTTATATAGATAATCTAGGTCAGTATCCATTACGTCTGCAACTTCACAAGTTTCACCAGACTTAAAGGTTTTCTCTAGCACTTTACCAGAAAGAAGTTTACGAATTTTTACGCGGTTGAATGCTTGGCCTTTACCCGGCTTAACGTATTCGTTTTCCAAGATAACGCAAGGCTCGTTATCAAGCATTAGTTTTAGACCGCCTTTAAATTCATTGGTGCTAACAGTAGCCATTTTTTCCTCTTACATTCTTAGAGCTAAATTCAATGCCGCACATCATAACCCGAAAACTTGTTTCTGTTGAGCAAAACTGGCTCAAACAGCTAGCGAATGGGATCTCTGATCCCGCAAAATTGCTTGAGGAGCTCGAAATTGATCCTTCTCCTTGGCAAAACGGGTTTGACGCTCGTAAGCTTTTTGCGCAGCGTGTGCCGCAAAGTTTTGTCGATAGAATGGAAAAAGGCAATCCTTTCGATCCGCTTTTACGCCAAGTCCTACCGCTGAGCGAAGAGTTTGAGATTCACTCTGGCTACTCGACCGATCCACTAGAAGAACAGAACAATGCGGTGCCGGGGCTATTGCATAAATACCATAACCGCGCCTTGATGATCGTTAAGGGCGGCTGCGCGATCAACTGTCGCTATTGCTTTCGACGTCACTTCCCCTATGACGAGAACAAAGGCTCGAAATCAGTCTGGCAGCAAAGTTTAGACTATATTCAGCAACACCCAGAGATCGATGAAGTCATCCTTTCCGGCGGCGACCCGCTTATGGCTAAAGATGAAGAACTGACTTGGCTAGTCAATCACATCGCCGATATCCCACATATCAAACGACTGCGCATTCACTCACGGCTGCCAGTGGTGATTCCAGCTCGTATTACTCCGGCATTGGCTCATCTACTGGAAAGCACCCGTCTGCAAACAATTCTGGTCACTCATATCAACCACGCACAAGAGATTAATCAAGAATTGCGAGACAGCTTAACGACGCTAAAGCGCGCGGGTGTTACTCTTCTAAATCAGGGAGTTATACTTAAAGGCGTCAATGATAGCGTTGATGATCAAGTTGCTTTGAGCCAAGCGCTGTTTGATGCGGGCGTACTGCCTTATTACATGCATGTGCTTGATAAAGTTCAAGGTGCGGCGCACTTCTTTATTTCAGATCAGCAAGCCAAAACAATCATGGCGAGTGTGATGGAAAAAGTCTCCGGCTACCTAGTGCCAAAATTAACCCGTGAAATTGGCGGAAGAGCCAGTAAAACACCACTCGATCTACATTTAGAGTAACTATGAAACCGAAAGGCTTTACCTTAATTGAACTCGTTATCATCATTGTCATACTGGCGATTCTTGCCGTTACCGCTATGCCAAGGTTGGTTGACCTACAGAGCGATGCTCGTATCTCGGCGCTAAACGGCCTGCAAGGAGCGATGCAGGGAGCCAACGATCAATTGATTGGTATCTCATCGGTACAAGGGTTAGATACCGCTGCCAGTGCATCGGTCAACATTGAAGGTGATAACGTCGATATTGCTTTTGGTTATGCCAGTGCAGATAACGCTGGTGCGTGGGCGCAAATCATTGATGCCAATATCGATGATGCGACATGGGGTGATGACGGTGCGGACTGGTATTTCAGCAATACCAATCCAAACGATGGCATTATTCTTTATATGCCCGCCAGCCGTCGCCAAGCGGGATTAAACTGCTTTCTTCAATACGATGAAGCGACATCAACCGCACCACCAAATTATACCTTAACCACCAACGGTTGCTGATCGCGCGCTTTTATCATCAAGACAAAAATCTTTTGTTCGATAGACAGGTCTATTATCTGCATACTCCGACGTTTTGGAGGTCATTATGCAACCAACTATCGAACAACTTCTCGACCTTGGCCCTTTTAGCTGGGCTGCTCTACTTTGCTGCGCAATCAATGGCATTTTGGTCGGTGTCGAGCGTCAGACTCGTGGTAAACCTGTTGGTATCAGAACCTCAATTTTGATCATCTCTGGCACCTATTTCTTTATGTCGATGGCGGTCTCTCTTTCACCAAATACCCTAGATCAAGCGCGTGTGCTCGGCCAGATCATTACCGGTGTTGGGTTCTTAGGTGCCGGTGTCATGATGACCTTAGATGGTAAGATCCATGGCGTGACTTCTGCTGCCGTTATCTGGGTATTGGCTGCACTCGGTATGATGATCGGACTCGGCTACTTACAACAATCTGTTGTCATCACTCTGCTGGTATTAAGTGTCCTGCTTGGGGTAGATAGAGCAGAAAATAGAATCAAAGCGTTGCGCCGTGGTGTTCACCAAAAATTCCACAGCCGCAAAGTCTCTCGTCCAAAACCATGATCATTGCGGCGAAATCGAAACAAATCTATCGATACAGCGCCGCATCTTGATGAAAAACAAAGAAGCGTTCGAAAACAAAAGCTTGTCACGATATAAGCACTAAGCCTCACATTAACCCCTACCACTTTTGGGTAATGTACAGATAGTTTCATTACCATTGTAGGGTTTAGTTATGTTTTACGTGCATATGCTCCTGCTTCTGACGGTGATATTTATCGGTATCCGCCACGGAGGTATTGCTTTTGGTCTACTCGGGGGCCTAGGCGTTTCGGTCCTCACTTTTGTTTTTGGTATCGCACCAGGCTCGCCACCAATCAGCGTGATGTTGATTATCCTTGCGGTGGTCGCTGCATCGGCAACCTTAGAAGCCACTGGCGGCCTTAAGCTATTGGTTAAATTTGCCGAACGTTTATTACGTAAACACCCTAGTCAAATTGTCTTCCTTGGCCCACTGTGTACCTACTCTTTAACCGTACTTGTTGGTACCGGTCACTCGGTTTACCCACTGCTGCCTGTTATTTACGACGTCGCTTATAAGAAAGGGATTAGACCAGAGCGCCCAATGGCGATGGCAACGGTTGCCTCGCAAATGGGTATTACCGCTAGCCCAATCGCCGCTGCTGCTGCCGTCGTCATGGCGACCGCGGCAGATAACAGCTTAGACATTGGACTGGTCAACGTACTGCTAGTGACTATTCCTGCGACCTTAATTGGCGTACTCGTTGGCTGTCTATGGAGCTTGAAACGCGGTAAAGAACTCCACCAAGACCCTGCGTTTATTGAGCGCTGCCAAGATCCTGAGTTCAAAGCACAACTTGTTGATGCCACCAGTGATGATGAAGATGACCAAGCTCATGAAGGCATGGCGAAGAAAGGGTTAACTATCTTCCTTGCGGGTATTGCGACGGTTATTTTTGTCGCGATGTTTGGTAAAGATTTAGGTCTACTGCCAGACGGCGTGAAAATGTCGGTAGCCATTCAGTTCTTGATGCTCTCTGTCGGCGCGCTGATTCTATTAACGACCAAGGTTGAGCCGAAGAAGATCGTCCACAGCAATGTGTTTATCGCCGGTATGACCGCAGTGATCATCATCTTTGGTATCGCTTGGATGAGTGACACCATCATTGGCTTCCACAAGCCGTATCTGATTAGCTTAGTTAGTGATATCGTCGCGGCACACCCTTGGACCTTTGCCATTGCGATGTTCGTGGTGTCAGTGTTCCTGAAAAGCCAAGCTGCGGTGTTAACCATTATGCTACCGCTCGGCTTTGCGATGGGGATTCCTGCACCAGTACTGATTGGTGTGCTGCCTGCGTGTTATGCCTACTTCTTCTTCCCGTTCTACCCAAGTGACTTAGCGGCGATTACCTTTGACCGCTCTGGTACAACTCAGATTGGTAAGTACGTACTCAACCACAGCTTCTTGCTACCGGGTTTTATTGGCGTGATTAGCGCAACGACGGTTGGTTATGTTCTCTCAACCATGCTGGTTAACTAGTATCAGTAATTACCTCAAGTAAAACGAAAAAAGCCAGTTGGTTTCCCAACTGGCTTTCTATTTAAAACAATAAGCAAGCTTGCTTAGAATAGCTCTTCCGCTACCTTGAATAGGTCTTCACGAACTGGACGCTTCATGTTTTCAATCGCGTCGATAATATCGTGGTGTACTAGCTGCTCTTTCTGAATACCAACACAACGACCACCTTGGCCGTCCATTAGTAGATGAACTGCGAAGTTACCCATGCGTGATGCTAGAACGCGGTCAAACGCCGTAGGACGACCACCACGTTGGATGTGACCAAGAACCGTTGCACGAGTTTCACGACCTGTTGCCGTTTCAATCTCTTTTGCTAGTTCATTTGCATCCATCATAAGCTCAGTTAGAGCAATGATCGCGTGCTTCTTACCTTTCGCAATACCATCTTGGATGTTGCTGATAAGCTTTTCTTTGTCTAGACCCGTTTCTGGAGTGATGATGTATTCACAACCACCTGCAATTGCAGACATTAGCGTTAGGTCACCACAGTGGCGGCCCATGATCTCAACGATAGAGATACGCTGGTGCGAAGAAGAAGTATCACGTAGGCGGTCAATCGCATCAATAACAGTGTTAAGTGCTGTTAGGTAGCCGATAGTGTAATCCGTACCTGCGATATCGTTATCGATAGTGCCTGGTAGACCGATACAAGGGTAACCCATTTCTGTCAGTTTCTTAGCACCCATGTAAGAACCGTCACCACCAACAACCACTAGCGCTTCAATGCCGTGCTTTTGTAGGTTTTCGATCGCTTTCTGACGTACTTCCACTTCTTTGAATTCAGGGAAACGTGCAGAGCCTAAGAATGTACCACCCTTGTTGATCACGTCAGAAACGCTTGAACGATCTAGCTTTTCGATGCGATCTTCGTAAAGACCTAAGTAGCCATCAAACACACCGTAAACTTCTAAACCTTCAGATAGTGCTGTACGTACCACGCCACGAACTGCTGCGTTCATACCTGGTGCGTCACCGCCACTAGTCAAGACACCGATCTTCTTAATCATGCTCACCCTCGATTTTTGGGAATCTTATTTCAATTTTTACGTCAGCCACTTTCATTGACAGTCACTGACTTAATTCCTTTAACTGTGCAATATGTTACCTTTCCTAATCAGGAATACTACTTTTATTTGCACGAAATTATGTAACTTTTCTACTTATGTAAGAGTATTACAGCTTTGCTATTTCACTTAATTGATACATATCAGGATCACAGTTAAAAGTCGTAACGCTGAAAAGATAGTCAATAAGTTGCGGTTTGTCTGTGTGCCCTCTTACCAATCTTGAGACTTCTGCGCTTTCTCTGCACCCAACACCACAGAATAAGGATCTTGGTGGATTAATACATCTGAATGAGGGAAAAGCTCAAGTAATTTTGCTTCTACTTCATCAGAGATTCGATGCGCCTCTAGCAAGCGCATATTATCTTCCAATTCTAAATGCAGCTGGATAAAGCGAGTTGGACCGGACATACGAGTTCGCAATTGGTGTACACCCAATACCCCTTCCACTTTTACGCAAGTCTCACGAATCGCTTTAAGCTCTTCATCTGGCAATTTACGGTCCAGCAGAGTTTGCGTCGCTTCTTGCACCATTTTGAAAGCGCTATAAAGAATATATACGCCAATGCCTACCGCGAATACCGAGTCAGCTTGAGTGATGCCAAACCAACTCAGACCCAAGGCGAGCATAATGGCAGCGTTCATATACAAGTCAGATTGATAGTGCAGCGAGTCTGCAGCTATTGCCTGACTGCCGGTACGTTTCACCACATGCTTTTGGAATGTCACTAAACCAAAGGTCACCACGATGGCAAACAAACTGACATAGACACCATATTCTGGTGACTGAAGTTCATGCGGCCTAAAGAATCGCTCGATACCGTTAAGAATCAGAAACACAGCAGAACCAGAAATAAACATCGCTTGTGCCAGTGCAGCGAGAGACTCCGCTTTACCATGACCAAAGGTGTGTTCTCTGTCGGCTGGCTGCAAGGCGTAACGCACCACGATTAAATTAACCAGTGACGCGGCAATATCCAGCATTGAGTCGATTAAAGACGCCAGTAAACTCACTGACCCCGTCACCCACCAAGCACCGACTTTTACGACTAACAATAGCGTGGCCACAATGGTTGCCGTCCAAGCGGCCATCGTGACTAAACGTGCATACTCTTGCTTCATAACTCTCTGAACAATAAAACATCATTAGCTTTAGTATAACGCCTTCAGTATTGAATAAAAGTGACACAAAAAAGGCGGCCTATTGGCCTGTCTCTTGATCACAAGTCTAGTGAATCAAGAGACTTAGCCAGTTCATACCCTTCAAGGATGGTTTGTAGCCTAAACCATCCTTGCCATAACGTCTTTATAGAAGCGCGATCCGTTCGCTTAGTATTCTTCCAGCCACCTAATCG
>NZ_SATR01000066.1 GCF_004551525.1 Vibrio ouci
TCTGGGTGGTAACACCTAACAAACAATTTAAGAGTGATTCAGCACGCTTGGCATTTTTCGTTTGAGTTGAGCTTAGTGTTTACGGCGGTCAAATCAAGTGTCGTGGTTGCGTGCTTCACACCTTAATTGGGCGTTATGTTTACTTGTAATTCAAAGGTTTAAAGGTCTTAGGTTCTCGTTCTTTGCCCCTCTGGCAATCCGTCCCTAGTAGACTCAGCAAATCCGCATTGTCGACTAAGTTCTTGAATCTCTCAGCCCGTAAAACATACCAATGTTCGCGGGTTGCTTCATTGTCAGGTCGTGGCGGTTGGCTTCTTGTGTAACTGGCTCAAAGTCGCTTTTAGGTTCTTAGTCAATTAGCGTTTCAGCTTGGCAGTTGCCTCGGCAATTCAACACTGTTTTGCGCTTTGGTTGGAAAGATAGGGCGCTAGTTGTTCCTTGGTCGGGTTGCCTCATTGGGCAGGGAAGTGGAATTACTTGTTTCTGGTTGGTCGCCTTTGGCAGCCAAGTTGGTTTCAGCCTTGTGGTTTGCTTCCGAAAACTAGTTAGAAATATCAGTTCTTTCTCAATTAAATCATGTGTTTGTGGTAAAACATAACAAACAATTCAACAGTGATTCGCAACGCTTGGCGCTCTCACTTCGAGTTGAGTTAAGTGTTTACGGCGCAATGTCCAAGTTCAGTGTATGCGCTGCTCACACGTTAATTGGGCGTTAAGCGTATAAAGAGAGTATTTTACATGTCAGATATAATTGATAATGAGCTATTAAGATATGTGGAATATCTTCAAACTCAGCTTGTGACAGAGGGGAGTGAGCCATTTCTAAACGGTGAGCGAGATTGGTTCATAAAAAGTCGAACCACTTTACAACAAGCACTAAAAGATAAAGTGCCTGAAAATGATTTAGATGGAAGTCACAAGAAAAATGCGCTGCTTTCTCGGTTAGACAACTTTGAACCAGCTACAAAGTACGATAGTTTTTTTCCCTCAGAGATATTTAGTCAAGTATTGGAAGATGTAATCAATATCTATGCTAACCTTGGAATTAATTTAGACGTAGAAGTTGAACTATATAATTCACCTAGTATGACCGTTGGAGCACATGCAAGACCATCATTGTATGGGCATGCCATATTTGCTGGTGCGGGAACAACGTCTTTTTGCAATTATTGGGCGAAAATCTACACGACTATTTCATTGGGTGCAGCACAGCGAGGTATGTCAGTATTTGAGGAGGCAGCTGTAAACGACACAATAACCGATTTAAATATTGCAATTGATGCTTTTCGCTTATGTGTGCACTACGGATATATCGGAACGGTAAGGGGTTTTGGTCGTTTAGAACAGCCTCAAGAAATGCATGCAGATAGAGCCATTTTAGTTCATTCAATGGAAGTGTTCATTGTAGCCCACGAGTTTTACCATCTGTACTTAGAGGAAAAGTATCCTGAGTCAAATGGAATACCACCCGATCACACCGAAAAAGACGTAGAAGAACTTTGTGACGCAATGGCATTAGCTGTTGTTACTACGTATGGTATTGAAAAAAATAACATTTATGCCAGTCATCTATTAGGTCCGCTGCTATTTTTTAGTAGTCTAGAGCTGTGCGAGAAAGTAAAAAATGTTATTAACCCGGACGTAACCATAACCTCAGATTCTCATCCGACAGCATCAGAGAGAGTTGCATTTATCCATAGTTTCGTAGCACAAGGGGATTTCCCTACATATCTTTATGAAAGTTTGGACTATATGACTCGCTTAACTCAAATCGTAAATGAACGAGTTTTCTTTCTTTTGGATGTATTTCAAAGGCAAAACGTTCGATAAATTATACGCTTAACAAACTGTTTAAGAGTGATTCGCAACGCGTGGCATTTTTACTATGCGTTGGTTTTAGTGTTTAAGGTGGTATGCGGGAGGTTCGGTATTGCGTTGCTCACACCTTAACAGGGCGTTAACTTATTCATTTAGCATCTATGAAGCTCTTATCTCAAAAAATAAAAATATTGAGACAAACTCTTTGGTGTGTAGTATCGTTATTTCAAATGGTAGAGATATTGAGATAAAGACGTGACCAAGAGACCGCCTAAAAAGGAATCGTTACTAAGTAACGTATTTGAACAGATTAACGAGAAACATCCAGAGAAGCTTGGAATGTATCTTAAGTACTATCAACCAGTTGATAGTAAAGGTCGTTACCTTCCTTATGATGAGTTTCAGTACCGCGTAGATAGTGGGCTTGAAGTGGAACTTGCATGGGCAATGACTAAGGTTTCTAGAACATCTCAATACATGAAACTGTTGCATTTAGGGGATGATGGTTCGCAGTGTAATTTTATGCTTACTCCAATGATTCAAAAAGCTGTATCTCATGCGGACAGGCATGCTACTACGGGCGCTTTAGAATGGATGAGTAGTAAGATTGGCGAAGAGAACCACTTTGAGTATCTGCTTAATGACCTAATCGAAGATGAGGCTATAAGTAGTAGTCAACTCGAGGGGGCAGCAACAACTACGCTAATCGCTAAGGATATGCTCAAACGTAAGCGTAAGCCTCGCACACCTGATGAGAAAATGATCCTTGGAAACTTCAAGATGATGAAGTTTGCATGGGATAATAGAAACAAGCCCCTTAGTATAGATTTGATTTTAGAAATGCACCGTGAAGGCACGGATGATATTGAAAATGACAAATATACTCCTGGTTCTTTTAGACAAAGTGATGATGTGGCCGTTGTTGATGCAGAAGGTGAGCCTGTGCATATCCCTCCATTGGCATGTCATATCGAGGAAAGGCTTGGAAAAATTGTCGATTGGGCGAATACTTATCACGATGATGCGGACGGAAGTGAATATATTCACCCTATGATCAAAGCTATAAGTTTGCATTTCTCTATTGGGTATGAACATCCCTTCCGTGACGGAAATGGTCGTGTGGCAAGATCTTTGTTCTACTGGTACATGTTCAAAAATGACTATGCAGCATTTAGGTATATCGCTATCAGTACATTATTGAAGGCAGCACCAATTAAATATGGAAAGTCTTATTTGTACACTGAAACAGATGATATGGATTTAACCTATTTCGTTGAATATCAATGCGGAGTAATTCTTAGGGCTATCAGTAATTTCAAAGATGCCTATAAAAAGTCACTAAACGACATTGAAACTTTTAATAACTGGATTTGGGAGTCTGGCTTATACAAGAAGCTATCAGAAAAGCAAAAAGTTGTTTTCCAAGTAGCTAAGAATGGTACAGCGAAATACTTTACTGCTGCGAACGTGAAAGATAACTTAGGTTGTTCGTATAATACAGCTTCAACAACCCTGAACGGCTTGGTTGACCTCGGAGTGTTTGGTAAGCAAAAAAAAGGTCGAGAGTGGTTGTTCTACATGCTAGACAAGCAAGAAATTCAGGGGAAATGGAAAAGTTAACAAACATTTAAGATTTCAAGATACTTTTTCTAATCCGATCTTAACACGTTAGATTTGTTACTCTAACGTGTCCAATTCCGTGCTATCTGCATCGGCTAGCTCCTGTGATCACCAAGCGATTCTGTCGTACCGTAATTACCAAGCGACTTTGTCGGGCTCCTTTTTTGCGTAATCCTCAGTCTATCACTGTGAATTAGTCAGAGGGGGCCTGGGTGAACGAGAATATACGACCTGAGGACTTAGCCAAGGCGGGAATTACTATGCGGGGAGGGCACTTCTTTCCTGCCGGCCCGGAAGAGGTGAGACAACGCATCCGACAGTACTATTCTGATGGCACTCTGAAGAGTAGCTTCATCGCGACCGATGAATCGACGACTCATCAAACCATCTACCGATTTGAAAGCTGCCCGTTTTAACGGGCAGCTTTGCCCAAAGGGGTTTTATCGATTTCCAGGTTTTCCTTTTTTGGATGTGGGTGAGTTAGAGTCATAACGGCTTTGATTGTCTGTTTGACGGTAAGAAGGGGACAGGGAGGGCGTTACCGCAAGCGGTCATACATTCCACTTGAATCTTTCATCTAAGAACTAAGAGTTTCATCGCATTGGGAAGTCACCAGTGCCTTCCAAAAGCGTGGAATTCTAAGCGCCTTTCTGAAAGGATACCGCTTCAATCATTAACGCACGGTCGCGAGCTCCCTTTTCTTCGCTACGCTGCGCCTCGTCATCCTTCCTCGTTGCCGTTCGTCGTGCCTCCTCACGCAACTTCATGTCACTGACTTCCATTAAGTTCGAGTAAGGGCTTGTTGTCTTATGTGCCCGTTTTCCTTTCCACTCGCATCACCTGATGGCGCTCGCAGGCTGTTGACCATCCTCATCCAGAACCCTCTTTGCAAGGGTAAATGAACGCTTCGCGCCCTTGCAAAGAAGAACCCTGGTTGAGGCGTGGGACAGCCAAGCGGCTCCATAAAAGTGATACTCAAAACAGAAAGGAAACACATCATGGCACAACGATACTCAATCCCAACTCTCCCTAAATTGAACTCAGCAACCAGCGTTTCGACGCTGGACCCCGAAAGCTCACCAAAAAATGATAGCTCTAGTGACTGGGTGCAACGACTACCGAATTATCTTGATCCGTCAAAAGTGGTTAGCGTCGAAATACGTGGGGAGTATTTTGGGGCCTGGGATACCCCTCGTGAACAGTGGGAAGCGGGATTTATGCTGATGGCTATTGAGTCAAATGGCAACGAAAAACACGTCAAAAACTTTTTACCATCGCAACTCTCTATCTCAGCTATTAAACAAGAGTGTGACGCAATAGCGCAAGCGCTTGGCGCCACATTGATGGACACCACCGCTCAATTCAACGCAGAGGATTGAAGCATGAAATATCTATCTGACTACACCGAACAAGCGCAAACGGATTTATTTGATGAACTTGGCGCATTCTTCGCATTTACTGATAAGCAGTTCAATGAGGCAAAAAAAGAAGGCGTTAACTATGTACTTCTGGGCATGGGGTTAATCGTGCCAAGCCAACACGCAAAAGATTTTGTTGAGCGCTTAGCCGTTATTCAAGAGCAGGGCATAGCACAAGATATCGCAGAAAATGGAAAAGAGGCGATTATTCGACGGGAGTTATTCAATCACGAATGTTTCTATATCAATGATATTTGTGATTGCGTGGGGGCACTCAAAGAGTACGGCTATTCATACGACGATATTTACCAGGTGTTTAACCATATTCTGAGAACGGAAGAGGTTTATTAAGCATCAATAAAAAAGCCTCAACGTATCGGCAAAAAACGTTGAGGCCGTATCCATAATTAAAACTGTAGGAAGCTTTATTATGAACGAAGAAAATACTATCCCAACAGATGAACAATTGAAAGCGGAAACTTACGTTTGTACTGCTATCCCTTTTGAACTTGGGAAAGTGGTTATGACACAGGGTATCGACGTACTATTACGAGAGAATATCGGCGCAAGTCTACACGTCTGCCTAATACGTCATCAAAATGGTGACTGGGGCAATGTATGTATTGAAGATAAGATTAGAAATGATCAAGCCACTCGAAACAGTGAGCGAGTGTTATCCGAATATACATTATGCGGAGAGCGTATTTGGGTTATTACCGAGCGAGATAGAAGTGTCACCACGATTTTGCTTCCGAGTGAATATTAATCTAACTCAATGTTCGATAAAATGGAGTCCTAATGGACTCCGTTTCTTGCTTATGAAAACGTTATGCTTACTACTGTTCATCTTTCCAGGTGTTGCCTCAGCTTTTTGTTTTGAAGAAGCAGCAGCGCATTATAATATTTCGCCTAAATTGTTGAGAGCGATCGCGCACGTTGAAAGCAGCTTCAACTTTAGAGCGTATAACGAAAATAAAAACGAATTAGGTGAAATAACAAGTCGTGACTATGGGCTTATGCAAATTAACTCGTCCTGGTTTTCTCGGCTTGCTGAGTTCAATGTCAATGAATCCAATGTTTATGAGCCATGTTTTAATGTGTCACTCGGCGCTTGGATATTAGCGTCAAACTTTGCCAGTCATGGCTATAACTGGAATAGTGTCGGAGCGTATAATGCAGGATTTGCCAAGCGCGCCGAGAATGCCAGGCAAATATACATTAAAAAAGTACAAGCCGTTTATTTCTCACCCAACTTTCAATAACTCATTGCGCACCAACTTGCTGCAGTTGAACTCTTCACGAAACTTCCCCCCTAACTGCTGATACGAGCTACGTGTTCGTCCCGATTCAATCGCCACCGGTCGGCTTTTGCTTCGCACTGATTGATAAAACGCCACATAAAATAGCGATCCGGCTTGCGGCCATCGTTGCCCGCGTAGCGTCTTTCAGAAGATAGCACACACCTCGGCGGATTGATTTTCAATCCGAGTGGTTGTCTGTAAAAATATAAAGTCAACAAAACCAATAATATAGCTTTTATTACTTACGTTTTAAAAGGCGTGAAAAATTTTCAAATTCTTCACTAAAATTTGGTGCTTATTTCAATGAAAAAACATGTATTTTCATTGAATTGTCATTGAGCCCTTTAGTGGCAATGGATTGGCGTGTTTTCAATGGGATTTCAATGGGTTTTCATTGAATTGTCATTGAACCCTTTACTGGTAAGGAATGTGAGACATTTGGTTTTCAAGTTTGGCTGTTTTATGATTGAAGTCTCAATGGATTTCAATGAGACAGAAGAGGGGTATTATGGGACGTTCTTATCCACTGCAAAGCTCACTTCGAGGTAAATTAGAACGGGATTTCATCAAGTATAGAGATCAAGAGCACCTCTCCGATGCAGAGGCAACAAGACAGCTTTTGACTTTAGCATTGCGGATAAAATTGAATGATGGTGATGATGGTAGTCCTTCGAACCGGGAGTTATTTGAAGAGATGTATCGTCGTATCAGGCAAATTCAAGGTACTGTCAATTTGGATTATACCCAAGGTTTTAATGAAGAAGCTTTTTATCGAAATAAGTCAGAAGCCAATGAAGTTCGGGGTGTGGTTACGGCGGATGTCAATACAAAAGTTGATGAGTACCTTGAGGGGAAAAAGGTTAATAACGGATGAACGGGAACTGAAAATAAAAATGGTAGTGAGTGGTTAAGCTATATCGATATGCTGTACTCGAGATTAAAGATACAATCTGCCAGTTAAAGCTTTGGTACGTTCTAACAAATTAATTTAGCCCATTCTGTCTATTCCCATATATGGCATTCATGTACTTGTAAAGTGATAAGTCAATAAAAGCTAAGATGCGTATTATTCTATCGGAAGCTATCCGAATAAATAGAGTGAGATTTATCATTTATAATTGTGAGACATCTTGTAACCTAACATCCCAACAATCACCTTAATTTATTGGTTATCAATTGAGTTAATATGAAAGAAACTGCACTATAGAGCGACGAAAAATGACAGTTAGTCGACTAATAAGCGTAAAGTGCATTATTCGAAGTAAAGGTGTAAATGGAAATAAGAATAGTTGAGTTCACTAATCTATTGGATTGTATCGAAAGAGAGTTATCCACTGTAAAGTTTAAAGATGCAGGAACACGGGTACGGCTGGCGTCAGCTTTATATACACTAGTAATCGATCATGCTCAGGGTATTCGACTCTTGATAGAGGGAAGAGGGTACCCATCGTCTTCCGCTCTATTGAGAGTAGTTTTTGAAACATATATCCGTGCGGCGTGGTTTGAGAATTGCGCTACTGATGAGCAAATAAAACACTTCATTGATCACGATGAAATTTTAAGCCCTGACAAACGTAAACTCAGCTTCGGTCAACTTGTTGATGCTGTCGATATAGCCTTAGATACTGATTCGTACTTTAGTCAAGTTAAAGCAACTACCTGGAAAGGCCTAAACAGCTTAACTCATTCAGGTATATTACAAGCAGAGCGATGTGTTAAAGAAAAGTCTATCACCTACAATTATTCCACTCGTCAAATTAATGAGGCGCTTGAATTTTCTTCAATGTTAGTTGGATTGGCGTCAGGTTCATTGATAGATTTAAGCGATACGATTAACCCTTCAGACAAAATTAGTCGTATTACAAATCTTGCTAACAGTTTAATCATAGAGAGCAGTTAGCATGCTCTCAACAATACTATGGCGTCAATAGTTAATCTTGGGCACTATTGTTATCCCACATTACACCGTCTTTGAGCGTCGAATTTAAGATCATAACTGAATCGGCCAGCCTTAACTATTATTGGTTCGATTATTTCCTAGGACAACTCACGAAGTCAATGTACCGGGCTCACAGGCGTGCATGTTCAAAATGTGTGATTGATAGTTAACTGAAGTGATACAACTAGTTGTACTATTGGTTCCCAAGTATCACTAACACCGAGAGTTAATCAATGCGCTTTAATTCTGATAGTCCTGATATCCCTGATGTGCTTCTAGAGAGAAGAGATAAAGGTAGAGTTGTTTTCCTGTGTGGGGCGGGAATTTCATTTGGAGGACAAACATGGCTAAACGATGTTGTAAATGCAAAGGCCGCTAGCAGAGCGGCCAGCTCAAGAAAGGGTACACGCAAAAAGGTGGACGGGTAGTGAAAGCTACCAAAACCAAACGACGCAAAACGCGTCTTAAACGTTAAGGAAAACCGCTTCATAGGGCGGTTTTTTAGTGTTCAACGTGTCGCGCGCCCCATTATGCACTCGAATTCATGATTTGAATCATAAATACATAACTATTCAGTAAGTTAAAGTTCTATAGGTGAGGCGTTCGGTTTAGAATGGACGCGTGATTGACGGCTACATATCTATTTACAACACGCCCACACTAATGAAACAAGCCTTATACCTTAAATGTTTTGTACTAGGAGATTTATGACGTGATTGCTTTATTTGATCAAAATTCCAATTTAGTAGGTTGGATGAATCCAGATCAGCACTTATTTGATACTGATATGAACTGGGTGGCTTACATTTCTAATGATCATGCGTGGTCAGCACAAACGGGTAACTGGCTAGGCCCGGTTGTCGGGAATACATGCTTAGATCAAACTGGTCGGCCTCTTGCGTGGAGTACTGACTCTCCGATTGAAGGGATGATGCGCCCTATGCGTCCAATGAGGGCAATGAGAGCCATGAGACCGATGCGTCCCATGAGACCGATGCGTCCTATGAGACCAATGCGTCCTATGAGACCGATGGGAGGTTGGTCAGAGCTAACATGGGAAGCTTGGAGCAAACAGTGAGATACATTAAAAAGGGTTTAGTAGAGCGTTATCGCAATCAAAATTATTAGTTAAGAGGTTATATGAGAAAGGACATTCCCGCTCCAGTAATAGCGGTTCTATCAGACAATTTATCTGTACTTGAAACTCATGCAAGTCTCGATAACCTTTTCCTATATGCTGATGCACCAGGAGAGCCACCAGAAGGTTCAAAACCTGTTAAAGTTCAAGCGTGGCTGAGACGCGTTAATAAAGAGGCAGTTGAACCACTTAAAGTTCTAGGTAAATTGATTGAAACGTACATGGAATTGCCAAAGCAAGAAGAGGAAGATGTCTTCTTATGGGGAAGTAATGTTGCAAATCATAAAAAAGAGTTCAAAGAAAAGCTTGAATCAATCCTTTCACAATGCAACCTGACTTATCTTACTGGCGGCATTGTTTCAGATGGAAGCTCAGCCCCAAGCCGATCCTTGTCAGACTTAATCAAAGGTAGAGATATTCCTTCAATTGAGGCTGAATTTACGAGAGCTCTCGCAAATGTCAACTCCGAACCAAGAGAATCAGTATCGGCAGCTTGTAACATTTTAGAGTCCATTTTTAAGGTTTATATTACAGACGAACAATTAGATAGACCACAGAAGCAAGACCTACAAAATGTATGGAAAGTCGTTCGCGGCGATTTAGGCTTTGACCCAAAATTAGTCCAAGACGATGATCTTAAAAGAGTACTATCCGGTATCTTATCAATTGTTGACGGAATTGGAGCGTTCCGTACACATGCTAGTTCCGCACATGGTGAGGGGCGTGTTATGTATAATTTAAAGCCACGCCATGCTCGCTTAGCAATTCATTCTGCACACACAATAGCAATGTTTGTGCTTGAAACTTGGGATGAGAAGCGCAAATCAGCGAGCAACAAATCTGTTTAAGAGTGACTCGCAACGCGTGGTCTTTTACTAGGTGTTGCGTTTAATATTACGGGGGAACTGTCCAAATATAAATGGAGAAGGGGAACGATGGATCTAGCTATAAATATTGTATGTTTTGGTGCCGGGGCACTTTCTATCTACTTAACCGCTTACCTAAAAATAAAAGGTAAAAACAAAGCGATATTGGAAGATAACCATAAACTGGAAGAAGAAAAACAACAAGTAATCGCTAAGTATCGTGCCGAAACAGAAGAGTTAAAAAAACGACACGCCTTAGATATCGAAAAGCGAAAGTTTCAATATGAGGATAAGCGAGCCCAATTTTCGAAATACTTCTCTCTATTAGATGAGTTCAATAATAAACATAACTCTGTTTTCTTGGAACGCTTCCAGCCGATGATGAAAAATTTGTTATCTGGTTATTTGATAAAAGAAGAGTCTTTAAGAAGGCAAGCTCTAATAAATTTCAATGAAGATGTTCAAGCTTTAGTTTTCGAGTTAAATGAAGACCACCTAAAAGTGAAAACAGAACAAAACAGCATAAGATTAATCACTTCATCTAAAATGGACACTTTACTAGATGAGCTGGAGGTAGCAGTTAAAAATGCAACAGACTCTTCAGCGGAAATCCTGAATGTTATGTCAACATCAGAATTTTGGGTAGATCAAACAATAATCAAACCTTACCAAGAAAAGTTAACAACCTTCGGGCTAGCGGTTCAAAGTAGTCGTGATGCACTAAAAGAACAAATGAAATTAGAACTAAATGAGATTTAGACAATTCAAGTTACCAACGTTTGGTATACGCAGTATAAAACTGCTCTCAATGCTGATGAGTACTGGTAGTCAAAGACTTTAACTACTTGAGTTTCAAAAATGGTAAACAAGTAAATGAACGTAAAAGAGCAAATAAATTTTCTGACAAAAAACACCAATTCACTATTGGTTGTTCATTACTCTTGTCAGAACCTTAATGATAACAATGAAGGTTTTTCACCAAGAATCACATCGATTGCTGTACAGCATGTTGGAAGCTCTACAATGCATAGCTTTTCTATACACTTAATTGCATAAATCAAAAAAATTTCAAGGGCTGATATAGAGCAACACTACGATGATTTAGAAGCAACAATGCTCGAAGACTTCTATAGATTTATTCAAGATCATCAAGACCATTATTGGCTTCATTGGAACTTGACTAACATAAATTTCGGCTTTGAAACAATAGAACATCGATACCGTGTTCTAACTGAAAAGGTCCCGCCTAAAGTTGATGATTCGAAGAAATACAATTTATCGACTCTAGTTTCTCAAATGTATGGAGTGGATTATGTCGACCACCCTAAGATGCCAAACTTAATGGAATTGAATGGTGGTAAATCACGAGATTTTTTAACTGGCGGTGAAGAAGTAACCGCATTTGAGAGAAAAGAGTATATCAAGTTACATAAGTCTACGATGTCAAAGGTATACTTTTTTAAGTCAGTGTTCCATAAACTGCAATCAAAAAAGCTCAAGACTACACGTTCCAATTGGCCAACGAAACTTAATGGAGCTTTAGAGTCACTACCAGCAAAAATTCTAGCTCTAATTGCAGTGCTTTTCACTGTGGGTCAACTTGGTCATTTGGGTTACAAATCATTAAACGAATATTCTACTAGTAGTCAAACAGTGCAAGGGATAATAAAGAATAGTGAAACTGACAAGGTTAATTTGAATAATCATCAATTATTGGAATCTTCAAGTAAAAACCCAGGTTGAGTATATGAGATATATTTGAAATGTCGTAACAACACAGCATTCGAATGTGCCTGTTCAATTAATGACCACCCGAATGCATTACCATCTGCTTTATCTGCTAATGATAATTTTGAGATAACAAATTGAAAACATTAATTAATTCATTGAAAGAAAACACAACAAACCGTTTAAAAAATCCATTAATTGGAGCTTTCGTTTTTTCCTGGACTATTTGGAATGGTTCTGACTTAATAGTTTTCTTTTTAAGCAATAATGAGAAAAAAATAGCACTCGTCGAACAGATAGAGTTTAATATAACTAATGACTTGCTTGCTCCTTCTGGGTTAACTCTACTTTATTTGCTGATTATACCTATATTAAACATGCTGTATGAACGTTTAATCGATGGCGTTGTAAATAAACATAGGAATGCATTCAATCAAAAAACATTACAGCAGCACTACTACACTGTAAAGAAGACTACAATTGCAAAGCTGGATTCGGATGAAGACGAAAACAGGAAGTTACGTGATCGTCAATTAGATACTTGGGCTAATGAAAAACGTCAAATGTCTGAAACTGTTGTTAGCTTTAGGCGTGAGTATTCTGAGAAAATCGCGAAAATTGATAATGAAATAAGTAGTTATAAAGAAGAAATTCGACGCCTTACCAGTGAGGTTTACGACCTAAATACTGAAGTAGATAATTTTCAGCGAGGACTGAGTCATATGGTAAGAGATGTTGACTCAGGTGTGGGACAGTTGTTATCTGTGGCAGACTTACCTCAACGGGCAGAAGATGCTGTAAAAAGAATCAAAGACGCATCCATTAGAGCTAGGAAAGTCCTAAAGGTTCCTGTGCTGATTTCGAGCCCAGGAAATGACTGGGAACCATATAATGAACCTCTAATGGATTTTGATGAAAACATCCCTTTCTGACCTAAGACAGAGTAACTGTTTTGGCCAGAGCTTCTCTTACACGAACCCATTGTAACTTACCGACGCAAAAAAGATTTCCAAAGATACGAGCGCCCAATCCCAGGTGATAGAGTCCAGATGACGTTGAAATTTTGAATGAACTAACAACCGAACAAATTGAAGAGCTATTCAGACAATTTAAGGGGAAGGAACTGACTTCTAACATACGAACATTTATGTTGCTGTCTTCGAATAATGCGGAGCTAGAAAAAAAATTGGTGAAGCATTAGATAGAATTGCATCGTCTCCTTTAAACAAATCACGAATGGCGAAGTTTAGGCGTTGAGGTAACTAGAGCGTAAATGTCGATGCAGCTTGCTATACTAAAAGTGATAGAATAGTATCACTTTTACTAGTGTTATGGAGTCTCGCACATGAAAGTTGAACTAGTTACCTCGCTTAAGCGTCAAGCCACCAAAATCTTGGCCGATCTGCACGATACCAAAGAGCCTGTGTTGATCACCGAGCATGGCAAACCGTCTGCGTACCTGGTCAATGTCGAGGACTATGAGTTCATGCAACACCGTTTGGCGATCTTAGAAGGTATCGCACGCGGAGAAC